>DAIPXZ010000004.1:0-172435 GCA_036782995.1 Bacillota bacterium | reverse complement strand
TGAACCTTTTCTTTATAATAAAAACATGAATTGCTTTACTTTGCAATACCTTGAAAATAAAAGATTACAACTTTTCCTAGTGGTTTGTGATATAATTTTTTCGTGTGTGAATGATTCGATTTTTTGTGACATTTTCCGTCACATTTCCATTCGAGTTTTTCCAAACCATTGACGATAGAAAGGTGTGTGACATTTTTATGAAAAAACTTCTCGCTATTGTATTGTCTGTTGCGATGTTGCTTGCGATGACCGCATGCACGAAGGATGAAAAAGAGTCCTCCGATACTTCTGCGACGACAACTGAGACGACAACAAATGACACGACAGAATCCTCTGAATCATCCGCCGCTCCGACGGAGACAACCGCACCCGAAGAGGAAGGCATCGGACCCAATAGTGTTGCTGTTATTACAGAACGCGTAGTGGATACCCATGGTCAATTACAGGTTATTGGAACGGATTTATGCGATTCCGCTGGAACACCTTATCAATTAAGAGGTATGAGTACACATGGTTTGAATCACATTGGTAGCTTTTTAAATGCCGATGTAGTGAAGACATTAGCTGAGGATTGGGGTTGTTCCGTAATTCGCTTGGCGGTTTATACAGAGAGTGACTCAGATGACTACATCAAGGCTCCTGATAAGTATTTTACTGAAGTATGCCGTTGTGTTGATCTTTGTGTGGATCAAGGCATCTATGTTATCGTCGATTGGCATATTTTGAATGACGGTGACCCAATGAAATACAAGACGGAGGCGATTGATTTCTTTAATCGTATCTCCGAAAAATATGCGGACGTACCGAATGTTCTCTACGAAATTTGCAATGAGCCGAATAACGGTCATGCAGATCCGCCGGAACAAGTGGTTACATGGGAAGATAATGTAAAGCCATACGCTGAAGAATTGGTTTCGACAATTCGCGCCAATGACCCGGATAATATCATTATTATCGGTTCTTCCACGTGGAGTCAGGATGTGGATATTGCTTCGAATAATCCGGTTGAGGGCACCAATTTAATGTATACACTACATTTCTATGCTGGCTCGCACGGACAGGAGTTGCGCGACAAGGCGACCACTGCGCTTAATAATGGTCTTCCGATTTTCGTTACTGAATGGGGCACGACGAATTCATCTGGCTCCGGTGATATTGCTTATGATGCGACTTATGAATGGATGGATTTCATTAATGAGCATAATCTAAGCTGGTGCAATTGGTCGATTGGTTCAACTATCGCGGAAACATCGAACACATTGAAGCTGAGTTCGCAAATGCTGACGGTTGAGCAAAAGCAAGCCGGTCACTGGCCGGATAAGTTCATCACACGTTCGGGTCTGTTTGTACGCTCTTTGATTTTGGGTGTTCCTTTCGAGGTCCCGGAATCTTAAATGACACCATGTTTACATGGCTATTTGCGCCACGAGATGCAAGTAAAGCAATAACGAACCACAGATTGGAGAAGTTCTTTTGATAGGTAGAATGATGAAGGTAAAACTTGCCGGAGCTGTTGTATTTTCAGTTATCATTGTTATCATGATTGGAACCCTGACCGGATGCCGTTCTTTGCCAATTGGCGAAACGACCAAGGAGCCGACTTTACTAACTACGGGAACGACGACACTTGGCCCGGAAGATACACCTACACCAACACCGACAAACACACCGACTCCATCTCCGATACCGACACCGACACCGAAAACGGTGTTGGTGAGCTTTATCGGTGATACAACGCTCGGGCAGAACCGCGGTGTCGCTCCGGCATCATATAGCTTCCAAAGTGTTGTAGGTGAGGATTATGAGTATCCTTTCAAAAATGCCGTAGAAGTCTTAGGGCAGGATGATATGACACTTGCGAATTTTGAAGGCACTTTGACGACATCGGATTCGTATCGAGATAAAGAATTTACTTTCAAAGGGCCGCTCGAGTATGTTCAGATTTTGCAAAACGGTAGCATCGAGGCGGTAAATTTAGCTAACAATCACTCGTATGATTATTATGATGCCGGACTTCGGGATACGAGAGAAACATTGGAAGCCGCTGGGATTGTGTGGTCGGATAGTTCATATTTTTCTACCTATGAGGTGAACGGTGTAAAGATTGGTATGGCTGGTTTCCTTTTCCCGTACCAGACTCAGCCAATTTATGATGCGATTGATGAATTGCGCGAAGAAGGTTGCGACATCGTCATTATCTCGTGTCATACCGGTGTTGAACGCATGTATGAGCCTGAGGCTTCGGCGGTGACATTGGCACATCAAATCATCGATTACGGCGCGGATATTTATGTTGGACATCATCCGCACCGACTCCAACCGATTGAATACTATAATGGTCACTATATTCTTTATAGTCTTTCTAATTTCTGCTTTGGCGGCCAACCGAATTTGACAGATCCGGAAACGTGCATTGTGCAATGTCGTTTTACGGAGAAGGAAGACGGGTCTTACGGATACGAATTAACGGTGATTCCGTATTCGATGACATCGACATTTCCGGGAAATGATTATTGTCCGGTGGCATACGAAGTTGATAGTGAACGTTACAGAAGTGTCATGGAAAAATTGCATTGGTCAGAAGAAAGCGAATAAAAATCAAGTGCTATTACAAGAAATTCATATGTATTTCTTTGGTAATCGCACTTGTTTTCGTTTATAATAGACGTTGTCATTTTGATATGGGAGGCATATAAAATGAGTTCGAAGGTTTTAGTTGTCATGGGAAGTGATTCTGATTTTCCTGTGATGGAAGGCTGTTTTTCCTTATTAAAGAAGTTCAATATTTCCTTTGATGCACGCGTTTGCTCGGCACACCGTACCCCGGATTTGGCGGCGAAGATTGCATCTTCGGCGAAGGCTGATGGGTATCAGGTGATTATTGCTGCGGCAGGCTTGGCGGCACATTTGGCCGGCGTTCTTGCCGCCCATACGGTATTGCCGGTTATCGGTGTTCCGTGCAAGGGCGGAGCACTCCATGGCGTGGATGCGCTTTATGCCACGGTACAGATGCCGACGGGTATTCCGGTAGCGACGGTCGCCATTGACGGCGGATCAAATGCGGCAATTTTGGCGATGCAGATGCTCGCCCTGTCGGATGATGCATTATCCACGAAGCTGGTAGATTACAAAGCGGGTTTGGCAGCGTCTGTCGAGAAACGTAACGAGAGTTTACAGGAAAAAATAGCACATATAGGAGAGTAATTTATGAGCAATGGAGAAATCGTAGAAGAGTGTGGCGTATTTGGTATATTCGATACCAAAAAGAAGCTTCAGGATATCGCAAAAACGACTTATTACGGTATTTTTTCTCTGCAACATCGCGGACAGGAGTCGGCCGGTATCGTAGTGAACCACGAAGGTCAATTTCTTGGACATAAGGGACAAGGCCTCGTCGTGGAAGTATTCGATGAGCTACATCTTGGTACGATGACCGGACATGCGGCCATTGGACATGTTCGTTTTCCTTCTCCGAATGAATCTGGATTTGATGTTATTCAACCGATGCAAATTAAATCGCGCGCGGGCTCATTAGCGATTGCGACAAATGGCGCAATCATCAATGCATCCGAAATCCGTGATCAATTAAAGGAAGTCGGTGCTATTTTCCAGACAACGGCTGACTTTGAAGTGTTGCTTTCCTTGATTGCACGCAATCGTATTTCGGCTGATTCCTTGGAAGAAGCTATTCAAAACATGATGAAAGAAATAAAGGGCGCTTATTCTATGGTCATAATGAGTGATGACCGGATTATCGGTGCCCGTGATCCGCTCGGTATCCGTCCTTTGATTCTCGGAAAGAAGGATGACTGTTATTTGCTCGCTTCGGAGAATTGTGCATTTGATGCCATTGGAGCGGAGACTATTCGTGATATTCTTCCGGGTGAAATCATTACAATTAGCGAAGCTGGTCTTTCTTCCATTTATACAGTCCCACAATGCTCTGCTCATAAAGATGGTAAGCTTTGTATTTTCGAATTTGTCTATTTTGCCCGACCGGATAGCTTTATTGATGGGGCGAGTGTTTTTGAATCCAGAATGAATACAGGCCGTGCTTTGGCAAAAGAATCGCCTTGCGATGCTGATTTGGTCGTTGCTGCACCGGATTCCGGTATCGCGGCGGCAATGGGTTATGCGGCAGAAAGCGGTCTTCAATACGGTCAGGCACTTTTGAAAAACCGTTATGTCGGACGTACCTTCATTCAGGGAACGCAGTCGGCTCGTGAGATGGCTGTGCGCCTTAAGTTCTCGGTATTGAAGACTGCTGTAAAGGATAAGAGAATTGTCATTATTGATGACTCAATCGTTCGCGGTACGACGACACGTCACATCATTAATTTCTTGCGTGAAGAGGGTGCTAAGGAAGTTCATCTTCGTGTTGCTTCTCCGCCGGTAAAATACCCGTGCTACTATGGCGTCAGCGCTTCAGACTCGACGGAGCTGCCGGCACGCACCATGAGTGTTGATGAGGTTTGCAAGCAAATCGGCGCTGATTCTCTTGCGTATGTCAGTCTCGAAGGACTTAAGTCTTCAACTGTAGGTAGCTTTTGCGGACATTGCTCGGCTTGCTTTGACGGAAAATTCCCAGCCGGTGTACCAACGGCATGTGAGAAAGACGATAATCTCCACCGCATTGCTTTGCAAGGAGAAATAGAGTGATGAAGATTGCAGTTTTAGTTTCCGGCGGCGGAACTAATCTCCAGGCAATCATCGATTCCATCGACAATGGACATTTGACCAATGTGTCGATTGAAGTGGTAATTGCGTCGAATGCAAATGCTTTTGCACTGGAAAGAGCGAAGAACCATGGCATTGCTTCTTTGGTGATTACACGCAAGGCTTATGAGACGATGGAAGCATATGATGAAGCAATGCTCGGAGCGATTACGTCATCCGGAGCAGAGTTGGTCGTTATGGCTGGTTTCTTATCGTTACTTGGTCCGAAGGTAGTACAAAAATATGCAAATCGCATTCTGAATATTCATCCCGCATTGATTCCGTCATTTTGCGGAAAAGGAATGTACGGGATTCGCCCACACGAAGCGGTTTTGGCCCGCGGGGTGAAGGTTTCCGGTGCGACTGTGCATCTGGTTAACGAGTTTTATGACGAAGGCCCGATTCTTCTGCAAAAGGCAGTCGACGTGCTTCCAAATGATACACCGGAGACTTTACAGAAGCGCATTATGAAAGAATGCGAACAGGTTATATTGCCGCAGGCAATTCAATGTATGGCTGACAACAAAGTTGTTATAGAAAATAATTTGGCGAAGATAGTCGACTGAACTATCGGGGAGGATTGTATTATGATTAAAAGAGCAATTATCAGTGTATCGGACAAGGCGGGTATTGCGGATTTCGCAAGAAAATTGACCGAATTAGGCGTGGAGATTCTTTCCACAGGTGGAACTGCGAAGCTTTTGAATGCTGAGAACATCCCATGCAAAGAGGTATCTGAAATCACGGGTTTCCCCGAATGCCTTGATGGTCGTGTAAAGACATTACATCCGCTTCTTCACGGTGGTATTTTGGCGATGCGTGGCAATCCTGACCATATGAAGCGCGTAGAAGAGCTCGGTATTGGCTTGATAGATTTGATTATCGTTAACCTTTACCCATTTAAGTCCACGATTCAGAAGCCGGGCGTGGCTTTTGAAGAATGTGTTGAGAATATCGACATCGGCGGACCTTCGATGCTTCGTGCGGCAGCAAAAAACCACAAGGATGTTACTGTTATTACGGATCCTGCTGACTACGAGCGTGTTTTGACGGAGATGAAAGAAACCGGCGACACAACATACGAAACCAGATTCATGCTTGCAAAGAAGGTTTTCGAGCATACTGCAGCTTATGATGCGTTGATTGCGAATTATTTCTTGTCCGTTTCCGAGGATAAGACATTACCGAAGCAATACACCGTTACTTTCGACAAGGTCGACGAGATGCGTTACGGTGAAAACCCGCATCAGAAGGCGACATTCTTCCAAAATGCTTTGCCTGTAAAGGGTTCTTTGGCAGAAGCGAAGCAGGTGAATGGTAAGGAGCTTTCTTACAACAACATTTCTGATACGGATGCAACGATTAATTGTTTGAAGGAGTTCGACGAACCGACTATTGTTGCTGTAAAGCATGCCAATCCTTGTGGCGTAGGTTCTGCGGACAATATCTATGATGCATGGGTGAAGGCATTTGAGGCCGATAAGATTTCCATCTACGGCGGAATTGTGGCTTCGAATCGCGAGATTGACGGAAAGACGGCGACAGAGATGGCAAAAATCTTCCTCGAGGTCGTTGTAGCACCTTCTTATACACAGGAAGCTCTAGACATTCTTTGTGCAAAGAAAAACCTTCGCGTATTGATTTTACCTTCCATTTCTGAGCCAATTCCGGATAACGAGCTAAATTACAAGCGCGTAAACGGTGGCCTCCTTGTACAAGATCATGATCACGGAATTTATGATGAATCGGCACTGAAGTGTGTTACAAAGACTCCTGTTGATTCTGCACTTCGCGATGATATGCTCTTTGCGATGAAGGTTGTAAAACATGTTAAGTCGAATGGTATCGTCGTTGTAAAGAACAAGCAAACATTAGGTGTAGGCCCAGGACAAACAAACCGTGTCGGTGCTGCTGAAATCGCATTAAGCTTTGCCGGTGAGAAAGCAAAGGGTGCTATCCTCGGTTCTGATGCATTCTTCCCATTTGCCGATAATGTTGATGTTGCTCATAAGTACGGTATCACAGCAGTTGTGCAGCCAGGTGGTTCAATCCGCGATCAGGAATGCATTGAAGCATGTGATAAGTATGGTATCGCGATGCTCTTCACAGGCGTTCGTCATTTTAGACATTAATCATTCATGGCATATGCTCTTACTTCCGATGATGGAAGTAGGAGCATTGTTGCCATTTGTAACTGGAAAAGAAACAGGAGATTTTTTATGAAAGTATTGGTAATCGGAAGTGGTGGACGCGAACATGCGATTTGCTGGAAATTGAAACAAAGCCCGAGGGTTACTTCGCTCTATTGCGCTCCGGGAAACGGCGGTATTGCCAAAATCGCGACATGCGTACCGATTGGCGCCATGGAAATCGATAAAATGGTCGATTACGCGGTAAGCGAAAAATTCGATCTCGTTTTTGTTGCGCCCGATGATCCGCTAGCCGCAGGCATGGTGGATGCAATGGAGGCACGCGGGGTGCGTGCTTTTGGTCCGCGTGCAAATGCTGCCATTATCGAGGGCTCGAAGGCTTTTTCCAAGGAACTCATGAAGAAGTATGGTATCCCGACAGCAAAATACAGTACATTTACGAATCAAGACGATGCCCTTGCTTATTTGGATACGCAATCCATGCCGATTGTTATTAAAGCCGATGGACTGGCACTTGGAAAAGGTGTCATTATTGCCCCTACTCTCGATGAAGCAAAGGCTGCCGTCATTTCAATGATGTCGGACAAAGCATTTGGCTCTGCGGGCAATACGATTGTTATCGAAGAATGTATGAAGGGCCCAGAGATGACACTCTTGGCATTTGCAGACGGAAAAACCGTGCTTCCTATGCTCACTTCCCGTGACCACAAGCGTGCCAATGATAATGACGAGGGCAAGAATACAGGTGGTATGGGGGCAATTGCTCCGGGTGCCGATCTCACAAAGGATCAAGAAAAGAGAATTTACGACTCTATTGTTGCACCGACCATCGCTGCTTTGGCGAAGGAGAACCGCCCATTCAAGGGCGTAATTTATTACGGCTTAATGCTTACAAAGGACGGCCCACGTGTCATCGAGTATAATGCACGTTTTGGTGATCCGGAATGCCAAGTCATTTTGCCACGTATGAAGAATGATTTGATGGAATTGGTTGACGCTTGTATCGATGGCACATTGGATCAAGTCGATTTGCAATTTAGCGATGGCTTTTCTTGTGTCGTTGTCATGGCTTCCGGCGGATATCCGGAAAAGTATGACAAGGGATACGAGATTACAGGAATTGACACCTGTGGAAAGCTCGTTTTCGAAGCCGGAACAGCGGTAAAAGAAGGAAAAACGGTCACGAGCGGTGGACGCGTGCTTTGCGTATATAATGAAGGCGCGACATTGGATGAAGCCATTGACGGCTCTTACGAGGGCGTAAAGAAGATTGCATTTGAAAAAATGCATTTCAGAAATGATATAGGAAGGACTAAGAGCGAGCTTTGAAGGTAGGAATTTACGGTGGGGCATTTGACCCATTTCATAAGGGTCATTTATCGATGATTCGCGGTGCAATTGCATCGGGTGCGGTAGATCAGGTGATTGTCATTCCGACAGGGATGCCGCCTTTCAAACCGGCACGCGCTGCTTCGCTTTCTCCGTATCGATACTATATGACGCTCGATGCACTCAAAGACGAGCCGCATTGTACCGTATCCGATATCGAACAGGTATTTGGAGAGCCTAGTTATACTGTACGCACCTTGGACCTATTACGTGAAAAGAAAATCGTCCACGCCAAGGATAAGCTCTATCTCATGTGCGGTACAGATATTCTTTTTGATTTTGATTCTTGGTATGAACCTAAAAGCATCTTAGAGAAGGCGACACTTCTGGTTGCAAAACGACCGGGTATTCCTGATGATCAGGTAAAAGAAGCAGTTTCCCATATTGAGAGCACATTTTCGACGAAGATTCATTTCTTCGATATCAAGGGTGTGGAGGTTGCTTCTTCCGAGATTCGCATCGAAGAGAACTATGAAGATGATGTACCAGAGTCAGTCGCGAAATTTATTCGACGTCACGATTTGTATGCACACGATGCGCCACTTTCCGGAGTGTCCGACGCGATGTATGCGAAACTCATCGAGTTAAGCTTTCGTCTCTTTGACGAACTGAGTGAAAAACGACTTTTGCATTCGATGAATACTGCGATAGTCGCGACTCGATATGCCGTACGTTTTGGTGTAAATCCGGATCAATGTGCGATTGCGGGACTCTTGCATGACTGTGCGAAAGAATTACCATTGGAGACGCAAATTGCACTTTCTGCCAAAATAATTACGGAATATATTCCCGGAAAAGAAATTCTTCATTCTCCGGCTGGTGCGCAGTATGCACATGAGCATTTCGGAGTGGAAGATAAGGTCGTTTTGGATGCGATACAATATCATACAGTTGGACGCGAAATCATGACCCCTGTTGAAAAGGTCGTATACTTAGCGGATAAGCTCGAACCATCACGCGATTACGATGACCTTTCCACTATTCGGAGTTATGCAGAAAAAGACCTAAATGCTGCACTCATTGAGTGTTATTGTGCCATCAAGGAGAGCTTTGCTCGTAAGGGCAAATGCATTCACGAGGACACACAAAAATCTTTGGCTTACTTATTGGCGAATCGTTCGCAATAAGAATAAAGGAGGAAAAACATGGAAATCAAAGAATTGGCTGACATTATTGTCGGCATTCTCGACAACAAAAAGGCGCTGGATATCGAATTGCTCCCGGTAACGGAAAAGACCGTTCTCGCGGATTATTTCATCATATGCTCGGGTACATCTACCACGCATATTAAGTCGTTGGCGGATGAAGTTGAATTTGTTCTGAAGAGAGATTATAAAATCAGCCCAGATCATATTGAAGGGCATTCGACGGGTCGATGGGTGCTGTTGGATTACAAAGATATCGTGGTTCATGTTTTCCATCCGGAAGAAAGAGAACAATATAGCCTCGAGAAATTGTGGATGACGAAGAATTAAGTAAACGAATTGCGCTTGCAATTCGCATCTTTGTGCGCTATTCTAGGTGCATATTCGTAAAGACACAGATGAGGACAATGCTTTTTTGTTTCGATTTGTCAGAGAGAGAAGACCTTGGTTGAAAGTCTTCTTCAATAGAGCAGAGGAGATACCACCTCGGAGTTGTTTCCGTGAACACATTTTGTAAGTAATGGAAATCGCTAGACCGTAGCGTTATCAGGGTAAGACGAGTGGCGATTTGACAGGAAGCTGTCGGACGCAATTTGGGTGGAACCGTGCATGTCCATGCATCCCATATGGAGTGGGAAGCATGGGCATTTTTGTTTCTCATAGTCTTGTTAAATACATGGAGGAAAAGAAAATGATTGATTTCACAATTGCAGAAGAAAAGAATCGATATCGTCATACGACATCGCATATTATGGCTCAAGCGGTCAAGAGAATCTGGCCGGATACCAAGCTCGCAATCGGGCCTGCTATTGAAGATGGATTCTACTATGACTTTGATCACGAAGGTACTTTTACATTAGAAGACTTATCGAAGATTGAAGACGAGATGAAGAAAATTGTAAAAGAGAAGCTCCCTGTCGAGCGTTTTGAATTACCGCGTGACAAGGCAATCGAGCTTATGCAAAAGCAAGGTGAGCCTTATAAAATCGAATTAATCAACGATCTTCCGGAAGATGCGGTTCTTTCTTTCTATCGTCAGGGCGATTTTACGGACCTTTGTGCCGGCCCGCATATGGAAAATACAGGCGATATTCGCGCGTTCAAGCTTCTTGCGTCTGCCGGAGCATATTGGCGCGGAAGTGAAAAGAATAAGATGCTCCAGCGTATTTATGGAACTTCCTTTCCAGATAAAGATCAACTCCATGCTTATCTTACTGCTCGTGAGGAAGCACAAAAGCGCGACCATAATAAACTCGGACGAGAACTGAAGTATTTTACTACCGCAGATGTAATTGGCCAGGGTCTGCCGATCATGCTCCCAAAGGGCGCGAAGGTTATGCAAACATTAATTCGTTTTGTTGAAGATGAAGAGGCAAGACGTGGTTATTTACTTACCAAAACACCATACATGGCAAAATCAGATCTTTATAAGCAATCCGGCCATTGGTATCACTATCTTGATAACATGTTCATTTTGGGCGATCCGGAAGAGATTGCAAGGAAAAAGCGTGGTGAGCCTTGCGATGAATCTGAGATGTATGCTCTTCGTCCGATGACATGCCCATTCCAATACCAAGCCTATCTTTCCGAAGGCAGAAGCTATCGTGATTTACCACTTCGCTACGGCGAAACATCAACACTTTTCCGCAATGAAGCATCAGGTGAAATGCATGGCTTGATTCGAGTTCGTCAATTTACCATTTCTGAAGGCCATTTGATGTGTACTCCGGAACAGCTTGAAAGCGAGTTCAAGGGTTGCTTAGAGCTAGCAAAGTATATGCTTGATGCTGTGGGCTTAAATGACGATGTTTCCTATCGTTTCTCCAAGTGGGATCCGAATGACAGAGCGAAGTACGAAGGCAGCGAAGAGCAATGGAATAAGGTACAGGATGAGATGCGACGTATCCTCCAACACTTGGAAATTCCGTTCGAAGAAGTCGACGGCGAAGCCGCATTCTACGGGCCGAAGCTCGATATCCAGATTAAGAATGTTTTCGGTAAGGAAGATACCTTGGTAACCATCCAAATTGATTTCCAGCAAGGCGAGAAATTCAATATGGAGTATACAGATGCCGATGGTCAGAAGAAATTCCCTTATGTTATCCACAGAACATCAATCGGATGCTATGAGAGAACACTTGCCTTGTTGATTGAAAAGTATGCCGGCGTATTACCGCTTTGGATGGCAGCCGAGCAGGCAAGAATTCTCCCGATTTCCGAAAAGCACATTGATTGCGCGTACGAAGTCAAGAAGAAGCTTCAGGCACTTGGACTTCGTGTAGAGGTGGATGCCCGCGAAGAAAAAATCGGAAAGAAAATCAGAAATGCCCAGATGGATAAGCTTCGTTACATGCTTGTTATCGGTGATAAGGAGATGGAGGCAGGTGAGCTTGCAGTACGTTCTCGTATTGATGGTGATCTCGGCACTATGCCTATCGATGCGCTTGCCAATATGCTGTTAGAAGAAGTACGAACATTGAAGAAATGAGAAGAATGACGAAGTGGAAAGAGATGTCATCCAAGCAACGTATTAAGCGTTTGCTTAAATCTGTCATCATCATTGCCGTCGTTATTTTCCTACTGATTGCCTGTGACGCGAGACTTGTCACACGAAATTATACAATTTATAGCGATAAAGTGACTGCGCCGGTTCGACTCGCAATAGTTGCGGATTTACATTCGTGCTATTACGGGGCGGATGGGCGCACTCTTTTGTCCGCCGTTGATGACGAAGAGCCCGATGTGGTGTTGCTTGTCGGTGATGTTTTTGACAGAAAACTATCTGAAGATAATGCCAAGACGATTGTGTCGGCGCTTGCTGACCAATACCCTTGCTATTACGTAACCGGTAATCATGAGTATTGGGACGGAAGAGCATCTGAGTATAAGACGTGGCTACAAGAACAAGGTGTGATTGTGCTTTCCGGAGAATGCGCATGCGCAACTTTTAATGGGGTGACAATCAATTTATGCGGTGTGGATGACAGTGCGTATAAAGGAGAAGATTACCTTTACGAGCAGATATATCAAACACTCGAAAACGAAGCGAATCATGATTTGTTTACTGTGCTTATGGTGCATCGCCCAGATGGTGCCGACGCGTACAAAACTTATGATTCTGATCTCATAGTTTGTGGACATGCACACGGCGGGCAGGTAATTATTCCGTATCTTGTGAATGGTCTTTATGTTCCTACGCAAGGACTTTTTCCGAAATATGCCGGCGGAAGGTATGACTTTGAGAATACGACGATGATTGTTAGTCGTGGCTTGGCAAGAGAGTCAAGTAGCATCATTCCGCGTGTTTTTAACCGGCCCGAGCTGGTTATTATTGACATCATTCCAGACGAGGGATGAAATGGCAAAAATGGCGTCATACATATCCATACGGATTGTGTGATGACTTTGTGAAAACTCGAAAATTCGGCAAATTTGGCGTTGACAGTTTTCGGAACAGGAAGTAATATTGAATAGTTCTTTTTGAACGTCGGGGTGTGGCTCAGGTGGTAGAGTGCTTGGTTCGGGACCAAGAGGCCGCGAGTTCGAGTCTCGCCACTCCGACCAAAAGCGTAGTTTCCTTTCAGGAATCTATGCTTTTTTTATGCGGATTATTCTTAACTCTCAAAAATTTGCTTGTTTCGGTAAAGGTTTTGCGTCGAAAAAAACTCCTTGATTCTTTACAATATCTTTGAAAGAAGTATGCTCGGAAGAAATTTCGAGATAACCATGAAGAGAAAGGGAGAACAAGAATGAAAAGACATGTACAAAAGGCGTGTGCCGTATTTCTTGCATTGACGTTGTTGCTCTCGTTTTCGGCGACCGGCTGTAAGAAAAAATCGACTTTGCCGACCGACGCGAACGGGAAACCTTACATCAGTGAGAAATTTGGAGAAGACAAAAAGTATTACATTGAAAAAGAGACCGTATCACTCTCCGTAGTGGATACTCCAGGCGAAACAGACAATAAGTCAATTCTCATCTCCGGTCGTGGATCAAATAATGCGGGAATTGCATTTCCGTGCAATGAGTTCATTGGCAATACTATCTCAACAAAAGTGCGAGTAATGAGTAGTAATCCCACGGTCCGCACATCTCTTCAGTACGATGTGTATGGAAACACGACATATGTGACTATTGCGTCCATGTCAACCAATGCCGACTCTTATCGCTACAGCGAAGGAACCGTCGAGATTCCGGATCAAGCGACGAACGTTTCCGTCTTTATTGAGGCAGACGATGTAAAAGACATCTACGTGGATTCCGTCGACATAACGGTTTCTGGTGACTATGTGGATCCGTCGACCATCAAATCCGTAAAGATTGCTTCGACATCTGAATATTCTTCATTGAAAGAGCTTTATCAAGATTATTTCAAGATGGGTGTAGCCCTTCCGAAATCCATTGTTTCCAATGAGAACTCGGCCTTCATAGATCTTGTTTCCAATCAGTTCAACAGTATAACGATGGAAAATGAAATGAAGCCCGAAAACCTAATCGACAGCGCAACAACACTTGCCAACGTCGAACAATATAACGAATGCCCAGCCTTTGACTTCTCACAAGCCGAAGAAACCATTGCATATGCTGAAGAAAACGGTATCTCAATGCGCGGACACACTTTGATTTGGTATTCGCAAACACCGTCATGGCTCTTCTATGAGAACTATGATGTTAACGGAAATCTTGCCAGTCGCGAGCTGATGCTGACTCGCATGGAAAACTATATCAAGACGGTTCTTGAATACTATCAGACGAATCACCCTGGTCTGTTCTATGCGTGGGATGTCGTTAACGAAGCCGCTGGAGATGGTACACCAATGCGTGATTGCTATTGGCTGCAAACAATTGGTGAAGATTATGTAGAACAGGCTTTTGCTTTTGCACGAAAGTATGCCGATTCGGATGTACAGCTTTTCTATAATGACTATAACGAATATCAAGAGTCAAAGCAGGATGCGATTATCGAGTTCTTAACACCGATTGCCGAGGCAGGCAATATTGACGGTATGGGCATGCAATGCCATATTGACACAGGTCTCACTCCTTCCGTGTTTGTTGATTCAATGAATCGATATGCGGAAGAGCTTGGCGTGAGTATCCATATTACTGAGCTGGATATTTCGGCACCGGCAACTCAAAATCCACAATACGATCAAGGCCGATACTTTAAGCGCTTCTTTGAGGCATTGATAGAGGCAAAAAATGCGGGTACACCACTCGAATGCGTCACTATTTGGGGATTAACGGATGATTTCTCATGGAAGTCTTCCGATACACCGCTACTTTTCCGTGGAAATCTTGAAAAAAAGAGTGCTTTCGAAGGCGTCGTTTGTGCTGTTACAGGTGATGAAATTCCGCTTCCCGACGATTATGTTGAAGTGGTTTTAGATCTAACCCCGATTTACGAGGATTTCGAGGATGGTACATTCATCGGTAGCGGACGTTATAGTGCAACGCAAACTGTCGTAGGAGATTCTCCTTATGAGGGAGCAAAGTGCTTGTGTAATGCGGGCGGTGATGCAAGCTATGACGGGTATGCGATTGACGTGACGCGATTCCTTGGTCAAACGATTTCATTTTCCTTTGCCATTAAGACCGAAGCGCCATCAGCATGCTTTACAGCAGATATCAATGGTGAGTGGCCGCATTTATCGGAAATCGATACGTCAAGTGGAGAATGGATTTACATCGAGGGCACTTATGATGTTCCGTCGACGTTAACCTTCTTACAGTTGTATTTCGAATCTTCGGACATGAGTGAAGTCTACTTGGATAATATATCCATCACGGCTGCCGAGTAACACAAAGCACTCATTCACAAAAACTTCAACAAATATTCACGCGAGAAGCGCCTTATCTTATCGGATAAGGCGTTTTTTTGTTTGAAAAGAATAAAAAAACATGAGACAATAGAGATAGTATTTCTCGGTTCTTCTGTTCTATGTGAACAAGTGAGGAGCATGCTTATGTTTATTAATGAACGCAAGATTATCGGAATCTTTATCAATCAGTTTGATAACGCTTTTCAAAAAGAAGTTTGTAGTGAAATATCAATTCGAGCAAAACAAGAAGGTTTTCATGCTTTGTTCTTTCAAACGTATGCCAACAATTTCTCTAAAGATGAATATGAGCCATTGGAACAGAATATGTTTCATCTCGCCCCAATTGAAGATCTTGATGCGATTATCATTCTTCCGGATACATTTATGATAGCAAGCCAACGTGAATTTTTGATAGCTTCGATAATTGGAAGAAAGAGTAAAGACTGTCCGGTATTCTCTTTGCGAACGACATTGGAAGGTTGTTATTCCGTTTTGGCGCATGGGGATCAGGCATTTAAAGATATCATTTGTCATGTGATTGATTATCACCACGCGACGAAAATTAGCTATATGGGCGGACCGCTCGAACAATATGATGCTCGTGTTCGATTGCAATCATACAAAGAAGTCATGATGAATCGTCAATTACCAATTCGTGAAAATGCGATTTTCCATGGAAACTTCTGGACGAACCAGCGCAAAGAGGCCATCGATTTTTTCTTTTCAAATCCGGATGATTTACCGGATGCCATAATATGTGCCAATGATTACATGGCGGTTTCACTGATTTATGAATGTACAGAGCGTGGAATTGCTGTGCCAAACGATGTCATCATTACGGGCTTTGACAGTATCTCCGAATCAACATGCTGTAGCCCTTCTTTGACGACAATTTTTGTGGATAATCGAGAGTATGGTCGTACGGTTGTCGCGTTGATTCGTGATTATTTTTCCAATGTACCGATATATCGTACGACATATATTGAAACGGAACCGGTGTATCGAGAAAGCTGTGGCTGTGTCTCATCCAATGATATCAAGTATCAGCAAATACGAAACGAGATGCTGATATATAACGAACAGCAACATCAGGAACAAATCGACCAGTATTACTTCTCTATTGATATTTCGGCGGCAAAGAGCCTCGAGCAATTAAACCACGCTATATTACAAGATGTTCCGAGTCTTGGACGGGTAAGGCATTTTTTCACCTGTCTATGTATCGATGAAGAAAGGGATGTCGCGAGCACAAAATATTCACGGGCCATCACGCAAAATGTATTTACAGATATGGCGTACGTAAACGGAGAAAAAGTGAATCTCGATCGAAAGAGAGAAAGTGAATTGATTTTTTATCGATCTAAGCTCCTTCCGGACTGGGTGAAATTTAAAGAACCGGAGTCGTTCTTTTTTACTCTGCTCCATAATCGAGATCTTTGTTTCGGATATACCATCATATCCTTCGAAGACGGTGACATATATGACTTTAATTACCAAGGGTGGACGATTAGTATCAGTAATGCTTTCAATGATGTAGTTGGAAACATCCGTCTTGAACGAGCGCTTCATAAGAACGAAGTCATGAGTGTTACCGATGCATTGACCGGACTATATAACCGTCGCGGATTTGAGATATACTCGACAAAAGCATTGGGAGAAAGCACGAGTATCTCGCAATCAGTCGAAGTGGTTACCATTGATCTGGACAAACTAAAATCCATCAATGACAACTATGGTCATGAACAAGGAGATTTTGCTATCAAAACTGTCGCAAAAACAATCGAACATACTCTATGTCATCGCGGGATAGCGGCGCGCACCGGCGGTGATGAATTTGTAGTATTAATGATTACTGTTGCGGGTGATGAGCCATTTGATTTTGTTTCATTATTTAGAGAAAACCTCGAGATTGCCAATCAGACATCCGGAAAAGAATACCCGATTCGTGCATCGGTTGGCTCATATCGAAATACTTCTATATCCCATATGTCGCTCGAAGAAATGATGCGGCAAAGTGATGATGAGCTATATGTCGAGAAAAGAAGAAAAAAGCAAGCAGAGAAAGATGGCGAGGCATCCGCTCGCTGACGAATTTAGCGATACTGTGATGATGTTCGAGTTGCACTTTTTTTGTGCTAACCTATACGTATTCCATAGATGAAGGAGACTGCCATGTCTGTTTTTTCAGTAGTGAAGGATTATAACTCTAATCCAATCAAACTATCCAAACCCAAGAGCGTCTACTATTTGATATTGCTTTTCATGGTTAGCTGCCTAATCGGATGGATTTACGAAGAAATATTCTATTATTTCACGGAAAGCTTTGTGGGCAACCGCGGCTTCCTATATGGACCGTATTTGCCAGTATACGGCTTTGGCGCGTTATGTATGCTTTTACTTTTGAAGCCACTGAAAAAGCATCCGATTCTGTTCTTTTTCTCGGCAATGGTTCTTACGGGAGTATTAGAATATATCACCGGATGGGTGCTTCATGCGATATGGGGAAGAGATTGGTGGACATATGACGGACTATTCATGAATATTGGAGGGTATGTCTGTTTGCGTTCTGTTATCACTTTCGGAATTGGTGGACTGATGCTGATTTATTTAATGGATCCGGTTATGACTCATATGGTCGACCGCTCTTCAAAGCGTGTATTGCACGTGGTTTCTGTAGCACTTATTGCTGTGCTTTGCGTCGATTTGATAGTCACACTTTTGATTCGGTATTAATTCCTGTATACTAATAAAGATTTCACGTCCCGGAGGAGAAATGATGAGTTACGCTGATGAATGCTTTATCCGAAATTGTAAGGAAATACTGGAAAATGGTTATTCGACAGAGTGTGAGAAGGTTCGCCCGAAATGGGAAGATGGTACATCTGCATATACGATGAAGTCCTTTTGTATCGTAAATCGATATAATTTGGCAAAAGAGTTTCCGATGCTAACGCAAAGAACAATCAATTTCAAGGCGGCTGTGGATGAGCTACTTTGGATATGGCAAAAGAAGTCCAATAATGTGAACGACTTAAACAGTCATATTTGGGATGCGTGGGCGGATGCTTCCGGTTCGATTGGTAAAGCATACGGCTATCAATTGGGTGTGAAGCATGCGTATAAAGAAGGCGAGTTCGACCAAGTCGATCGTGTGCTTTATGACTTGAAGAATAATCCCATGAGCCGCAGAATAATGACGAATATCTACGTTCATCAGGATTTGCACGAGATGAATCTTTATCCATGCGCATATTCGATGACATTTAATGTTACTGGGAATAAGTTAAACGGTATTTTGAATCAACGCTCTCAAGATATGCTGGTTGCCAATGGTTGGAATGTGTGCCAATACGCGGTACTTATTCATCTTTTTGCGCGAGCAACGGGTCTCGAGGTCGGTGAACTTGTACACGTTATTGCTGACGCGCATATTTACGATCGCCATATTCCGATTGTGAAAGAATTGATTGAGCGTCCGACTTATGATGCGCCAGTTTTGCAAATCGATGAAGGTGTTACGGATTTTTATGCATTCTCGACGGAAAACGTTCGTCTCATCAATTACGAACACGGTGAAACCATAAAAAAGATTCCGGTTGCCGTGTAAACGGTGTTACTTATAGGGGCGCGCCCCATATTGAACGAAATGAGGAAATCATGAAAGCTATTGTAGCCGTCGATGAAAATTGGGCCATCGGAAATCAAGGAGAACTTTTGGTATCCATTCCTGAAGATCAAAAAGGTGTTTTTCGCGCTCATACCCTGGATCACACGGTGGTTTTCGGGCGAAAAACTCTGGAGACCTTTCCGAAGCAGATGCTTTTGCCACGCAGGAAAAATCTAATCATGAGTCGCAATTCTTCTTTTGCAAAGGAAGGTGCCGAAATCATACACAGCAACGAAGCACTTTTTGCATATTCGAAGGCACATCCGGACGAAGAGATTTTTGTAATCGGTGGAGCGGAGGTTTATCGCGGTCTCATCGATTTTTGTGACGAAGCCATTGTGACACGCATCCATCACTCTTTTGCTGCTGACGCATATTTTCCAAAGCTTTGTGATGATACTGCATGGAGCTTGAAGGAGAGAACGGCGACGCAATACTCGGTTATCGGTATGGCTTTTCACGTAGAAAAATATATCCGCAATAAATAAGTCTGCGCAATACATTTTCCGTTTGGGAAGATGGCATCCCTACAAGTTAGGGAGGTGATGGCAAGAAAGTATCGCAAATTGAAGCACGAAGCAAGTTTCATTTTATTTCGTATGGTTTTCAATAACGATTCGAAAATTGTGCGAAGTGCACAATAAAGCGACGTGTTCTATGTGCAACATTTACAAAAGAGCTATTGACGCGAAACGTTTCGTGCAATATACTTTAGTTGTGGTTGAGAACAGCGATACCACAAATGAAAACAAATAAAAGTGAAGATTGCATGAGGTCATGCAACGACAAATGTAGGAGGTAATATACATGAAAGCTTTTAGTTTACACAATGTTGATGTTCAGGAATTCATGAAGGCTCTTGATTCTTGCACAGGAGATGTCATGCTCATTACCGAAGAAAATGACCGCTTTAACTTGAAGAGCAAGCTCAGTCAAATTACAGGTCTTGTAAAGTTGATTGAGGGTGGTATGCTCGTAAGTGCAAAAATCTATTGCTCGAATCCGGAAGATGAATCCTTGCTGTTCAGATTGAATCTTTTCGGAAATGCGGAAGAAGTAGATCAAATCTAATCTATTTCTTTTCTTCCTTAAATGTGACGCCCTCATGCAACTGAAATACGAAGTTGCGTGAGGGCTTTTTATTTGCATAATCCGCGATATAACAGGACTTTATGTTATAATACTTAATTGGCTAGTTGTGCCAGTGAGGAGCAAACATGACGAATTATCTTTACAATGCTCGAGATGTTGCCGCTTACTTCAAGTGGGTTGGCGTTTCATCACATATGGAAAAACAGTATATTGAGTATATATTCAAAATCGGGAAGAAGATTTTGGCAAAACCACTCACGATTCAGTATGAATCATTTGAACAAGCAGTTTATCGTGAGCTATATTTTTTGTGGTCAGATGGTTTCGAAAATGAATATTCGGATATCGCGAATGTGGCACCGAAGGGGGCAGTCTCATTGATTTGCGATCAGGAATTTATCAATCTTGAATCGTATATTAAGCTGATTGCGTTGCATCTTCTATTCTCGCGAAATTTGCCTTATGTACGTGTGAATTTTATTGGATTGCCGTTTTCGCTCGGCATTAAGGGTGAGTTTTCTGATTTTGAGGAGAATGTCGTAAAGGCCTGTGAGACTTTGCATTTGACGACGGCGGATGTTTTTGGAAATGCTTTTGATTTGACAAAAGGAATACCTGATGAGGTTCTTTGTGTATCGTTACAGCGCGATTTCAGATTGTCTTTAGCAGGTGAAGATGATTTCAGAAAGCAAATGATGAAGTCGGCCGAGTTAAAGATGAAGCAATGGAAAGAATCGTCTAGAGCTATTATTGACGAAGAAGAAAAGAAGAAAAAAATGAAGGCGTTGGCGGAGAGCTTAATGTCAGAAGGTAAGGCGGAAGCATCAAGCGTAAGCGGTAAAAAACCAACATCTAAAAAGACGAAAAAAGCCGTGTCAGAATCCGTTACTGTTGCAAAGCCTGCAACCGCGAAAGCACAAGCGAAGGTTTCTTCGAGTAAGGGTGCTCCGCAATCGGTAAGGGATGCTGAAGCAAAGAAAGCAAAAACGACGAAAGCGGCTGCAAAGAAAGCGATTAAAGCTACTTCGAAAGCTTCACCAGAAAAGGCGCTAGAGGTGTCAAAGTCAGCGACACCGAAGGCAACAAAGCCAGCGGCGCCGAAGGCAACAAAGTCAGCGGCGCCGAAAACGACAAAGGCAACGACACAAAAAACGAAAAAGACGTCTTCATCGAAGAAGACAATAACAACCGGCGACGATTAATTACCGGAATAGTCGACAAAATTCAACTGAATAAGGAAAAGGAAAGAATCAACCATGCATCCAGAACAAACATTTCAGATGGGACTCGACATCGGTTCCACAACGATTAAGATTGTCTTACTCCAAGATGAGAAGGTAATTTATCAACAGTATCGACGCCATCATTCCGATATACAGAAGGAACTCCAAGCCTCATTTGAGGAATTGAGTCAGAAATATCCCGACTTACAAACACAAGTAAATGTGACTGGCTCTGGTGGTCTTTCCGTTGCAAAATGGCTCGGATTAGATTTCGTTCAAGAAGTTATCGCTGAGACAGAAGCGATTTCCAAGTATCACAAGGAGACGGATGTCATTATTGAGCTCGGCGGAGAAGATGCTAAGATTACCTATTTGCATCCTGTCCCTGAACAAAGAATGAATGGTACATGTGCCGGTGGTACAGGTGCCTTTATCGATCAAATGGCTACTCTTTTGCAAACGGATGCGGACGGCTTAAATGAGATGGCCAAATCCTATTCAACAATTTACACGATTGCTTCGCGTTGCGGTGTCTTTGCCAAGAGCGATTTACAACCATTAATTAATGAAGGCGCGCCGAAGTCCGACCTTGCGGCATCGATTTTTCAAGCCGTTGTAAACCAGACAATTGCCGGCCTCGCATGTGGACGACCAATTCGCGGTCATATCGCTTTCCTCGGAGGACCATTGTTCTTTAACTCTGAATTGAGACTTGCTTTCGAACGGACACTTGAGGCGGATGTGAAATCGTTTTGGATGCCGGAAAATGCACAGATTTATGTCGCTCTCGGAGCCGCTCTCGGCGCAAAGGGTGAGATAAAGAAAATCAGTGAATTGTTGGAAGCTTTCCGTACGGGTACTGGATTCGCACCAGATATCACACGTATTGCACCTCTTTTTGCAAGTGAAAAAGAAAGAACTGAATTTACGAAACGCCATGAGAAGGCGACGGTCGAGCTCTTTTCGTTAAGTCAACAAAAAGGCCCGTGCTACCTCGGCATTGATGCTGGAAGTACGACAACAAAGGCTGTTTTGATCAATGACAAGGGTGAGATGGTTTATACCTTCTATGCCGGTAATAAAGGTAATCCTGTCAAGAGTGCAGTTTCTATTGTTACGCAGTTATACAAGGAGATGCCGCCGGATACATATATCGCAAACAGCTGCGTGACAGGATATGGTGAGAACATTATCCGTGCCGCACTCGGCGTCGATATGGGTGAAATCGAGACGATGGCGCATTTCCAGTCCGCTAAGTTCTTTTGCCCGGATGTCGATTTTATTATCGATATCGGCGGCCAGGACATGAAGTGCATGAAAATTCGCAAAGGCGTCATCGACTCCATTATGTTGAATGAAGCCTGTTCGTCGGGTTGTGGTTCATTTATTCAGACCTTTGCCGAAAATTTGAAAATGGATGCACATTCCTTTTCTGTTGAGGCATTACGTGCTTCCAATCCAGTCGATTTGGGCACGAGATGCACAGTTTTCATGAATTCCAAGGTAAAACAAGCGCAAAAAGAAGGCGCAACGGTTGGCGATATTTCTGCTGGCCTTTCTTATTCTGTCGTTCGTAACGCACTCTATAAGGTCATAAAAATTCGTGATACCCGTGAACTCGGCAAAAAAATTGTCGTACAGGGCGGTACCTTCTTGAATGACGCCATCCTGCGTTGCTTCGAATTAATTTCCGGACGCGATGTCATTCGACCAAATGTTGCCGGATTGATGGGCGCTTTTGGTGCTGCAATTATTGCAAAGAATCGTATGCCACAAGGGCAGAAGATTTCATCGCTTATGTCATTACAGGCGCTTTCGTCATTTGACATGGAAACGGAAATGACGACGTGTCCGCTTTGTACAAACCATTGCAAGCTTACGATTTCGACATTTTCAAATGGGGAACGATTTGTCTCCGGTAATCGATGCGAAAGAGGCGAGGGTAAAGAGAAAACCAAGGATTCGATGCCGAACCTCATTAACTACAAGTATTCACGTACATTCCGTTACCAACCGATTCCGAAGGATAAGGCACCACGTGGCGTGATGGGTATTCCTCGTGTTCTCAATATGTACGAAAACTATCCATTTTGGTTTACAGTGCTTACTGAGCTCGGCTTCTCGGTGAAATTATCACCTCGTTCAAACCATGAGCTTTTCGAAAAAGGTATGGACTCCATTCCGTCCGAGAGTGTCTGTTATCCGGCGAAACTGGTTCATGGACATATCGAAAACTTAATTGAAAGTGGCGTGACTCGCATTTTCTATCCGAGTGTTCCATATGAGCGAAATGAGAATAAGGGCTCGAATAACCATTACAATTGTCCGATTGTTACTTCTTATCCGGAAGTGATTCGCAATAATCTTGAAAATATTCGAGATAAGAATATCGATTTCATCAGTCCATTCCTGCCGCTTGATGACATGGATGCGTTGGCAGAAAAGCTTTGCGTAACCTTCAAGCGTTTCGGAGTAACGGAGGATGAATGTGTCCGCGCAGTAAGCGCCGGAAATAAAGAGTATGAGCGATATAAGCTCGATATTTTGGAAAAAGGACGTGAAGTCATCGCTGATTTGGAACGTACCGGCAAGAAGGGCATTGTGCTCTCAGGTCGTCCATATCACAATGATCCGGAAATCCATCACGGCATTCCAGAGATGATTAATAGCTTAGGCCTTGCAGTACTGAGCGAAGACAGTGTTGCGGAGGCGGGGCGTTTGCAACGACCGATTCGTGTTGTGGATCAATGGATGTATCACACGCGCCTTTATGAAGCGGCTGCATATGTTGCAACGAATGATGCGCTTGAATTGGTACAGCTTACCAGTTTCGGTTGCGGACTTGATGCGGTTACTTCCGACCAAGTGCAAGAAATTCTCGAGTCGCAAGGCAAGCTTTATACACTTTTGAAGATTGACGAGGTAAGCAATCTCGGCGCGGCTCGTATTCGTATGCGTTCTTTGAAGGTAGCTATGGATGAACGTGAAGCCAATGCTTCAAAGAATGCCACAAACAGAAATGTGACTGGTGAAATTTCTTCGACAAATGAGAGTGAGAATCATCCGTATACATTGGTACGTGAACCATTTACCAAAGAAAACAAGAAAATGCATACAATTATCGCACCGCAAATGGCACCGATTCAATTCGAGTTTATTGAGGCGGTTTTCCGCAATAATGGATACAAATTGCGGTTGCTGAAAAAGGCTACGCAGGAAGACATCGAATGCGGACTTCGCTTCGTTAACAACGATGCTTGCTTCCCGACGATAATTGTTGTCGGTCAAATCGTAAATGCATTTATTTCAGGGAACGTTGATCCGGAAAACACGTCGGTTATGATTACACAAACCGGCGGAGGCTGCCGTGCGACAAACTATGTTGCATTCTTAAGAAAAGCATTACGCGAGGCGGGGTTCCCGAAGGTTGCCGTCGTTGCATTATCGGCGCAGGGCTTTGAAGCGAATCCGGGATGGAAGATAACACTACCATTCTTAAATCAGGCTTTGCAGGCAGTTTGCTATGGTGATATGTTGTCGACATTACTCTTGCGTGTACGTCCATATGAAGCGGAGAGAGGCTCGGCAAATGCGCTTTATCAATATTGGAACAAGAAAGGTGTTGCTTTCTTTAATCCAAAGAATAAGTATGCGGACCTATCTGATACTTACAACATGGATGAGTCATGCGGAAATGATCCATTAACGCCAGAGGAAGCAACACGTGTTCATGACGCGTTGACTCAGCTTGGACTTCCTGATGAAGAAGCCAAGGTTCGTTCTTTCACGAGACTTACGGACGATACCATTGCCTCATTTGATGCTTTGCAACTTCGCGATATCAAGAGAAAACCGCGCGTCGGTATCGTCGGTGAGATATTGGTAAAGTTCCAACCTGATGCGAATAACCACGCGATTGATGTTATTGAAAGAGAAGGCTGTGAGGCTGTAGTACCGGGCTTGTTGGACTTTTTCCTGTACTGTACGTATAACCCGATTTGGCGTGCGGAATATTTGGGCAGAAGCTCGAAGGTCGCATGGGCCTGTGAACGTGGTATTGACTTGATTGAGCATTATCGCAAGCATATTGTGAAAAAACTATCAGAAACGGGTAAATTTATCCTCCCGGCTTCTATCCGTGATATGGCTAATAGTGCAGAATCGGTTCTTTCCATTGGTAACTCCTGTGGTGAGGGATGGTTCCTGACTGCGGAGATGATTGAATTGATTGAAAACGGAGTACCGAATATCATTTGTGCGCAACCTTTTGCTTGCTTGCCAAACCATGTTACCGGTAAGGGAATGATTAAAGAGCTTCGTCGACAATACCCGAACTCAAATATTATTCCGATTGACTATGACCCGGGTGCCAGCGAGGCAAATCAATTGAATCGTATCAAGCTCATGGTCAGCACGGCCATATATAGGGAAGAGAAATCAAACGAGAAGGAATAACTCGTGTAAGGATAGGAGAAAGAAATGGCAGACGAAAAACGACTTTTGCTGATTGACGGAAACAGTATCATCAATCGCTCATTCTATGCCATGGCCGGACGCAATCCGCTTTCTGCACCGGACGGCACACCGACAGCTGCTGTGAATACCTATCTCAATACACTTGCCCGCTATATCAGTGAAGTGAAGCCGACGCATACGCTCACCTTGTTCGATCGTAAGGAACCGACTTTCCGTCATCTGAGCTTTGACGGATATAAGGCAAAACGTAAATCTATGCCGGACGATCTTCGCGTGCAAATGCCAATATTAAAGGAAGTGCTCGATGCGCTTTCTTTTCCGCGGTATGAGCTTGCCGGATATGAGGCGGACGACTTAATTGGTACCTATAAAACATTAGCTGTTGCTGATGGGTTCAAGGTTTTCATCTTAAGCGGCGACAAAGACGATTTTCAGTTAATCGATGAGCAGACGGTGGTTGTCATGCCTGTTTCCAAGGCAGGCCAGACCTCAACTGATTGGTATGATATTTCACTATTTAATGAAAGATTCGGCATTGAGCCGCAAGATTTTGTCACGGCCAAGGCCATCATGGGTGACAATAGCGACAATATTCCCGGAGCGGCCGGTATTGGTGAAAAGGGTGCCATGAATTTGGTTTCCAAGTATAAGACACTCGATGATATCTATGCTCATTTGGATGAGTTTCCGAAAGGCATTCAGCAAAAAATGCGCGATTCCGAAGATATGGTGCGGCTCTCATATAAGCTATCCGCCATACTTTTAGATGCCCCGGTTACACTTCCGCTATGTGACTTAGCCATGCAAGATACAGATACGGTAAAAGCTGCCGACGTACTTACGAGATACGGCTTCCGTTCCCAACTCAAGAAGTGGGGGATTGATGAGGAGTCTCAGAGGAATGCCCGCATCACGGCACCCAACGACGCGGATGATTCGGCTTTGATACCAAGGGAAAAACAAAAAAATGACATGCAACGGATTTTGGATTATTCTTCGTTAACCGAACCGCAAATAACGCTCGAATCTTCAACGGAGATTCTATCCAAGGCACTCTTGGTTGTTTTAAAGGGCGTTTCGTATGCCATTGATATATTTGCTATTGACGGGCATCCATGCCTTGCCATGGCGTGGCAAAAGGATGATGTTCGCGTATGGAGCGATATTGACGTCATTACTGATGTAATGCAGACGTTATTTCAATGGGAGCAGGAATACCACATCGAACCGGTTTGCTGTTCGTTGAAAAATGCAGCAAAGAATATGCCGTTCTTATTACCCTTTACTTCGTGTTTTGATGTTGAAATCGTCGGCCTCGTGCAAAATCGTGTCAGCGGAAATGAGCCTCCCTTCGAGATGCTATTTGAGCATAGTACCAAGATTCCATTTCCATTTCTTCCTGATTATGAAGAGAAGACGGAGAAAAAAACCAAGACGCAAATGAGTCTTGAGGATTTAATGGGCGGTGCCGATTCGTCCCCGGAAGAAGCCGAAGGTGAGAACTGGACGCTGTCATTGGATGAACAAGCGTACCATGATCAGATCGTGAGGAGAGCATATCGCGTGCTTTTTATGCGTATGATTCACGACGTTCAAGTAAAAGATATTGAGGCAAATCACCAAGAAAAGCTCATCTACGAAATTGAGATGCCGCTTGTTCTGGAGTTGTATCGCATGGAACGCCGCGGAGTCTATGTTGATGAAGAGATGCTCGATTCGTTACACACCACCTTTGACGAGAAAATTCATGACCTGGAGCAGGAAATCTATCTTGCGGCGGGTGAAGTGTTTTCCATTCTTTCCCCGAAACAATTATCACGTATCTTGTTTGAAAAACTCGGTTTACCCTCGGGGCGAAAGAATCACGGAGGTAGTTATTCGACCGATTCAGACGAGCTCGACAGACTCTCAACGATGCATCCGATTGTGCCATTGATTCTGCAGTATCGCCAATATGCAAAGCTCGATTCGACCTTTGTAATGGGTTTAAAAAAGAATATTTCTCCGATTGACGGACGTATTCATACTACATACAGTCAAGCAATGACAAATACGGGACGATTATCTTCTTCGGAGCCGAACCTACAAAATATTCCGATTCGAAGTGATTTGGGAGGTACGATTCGCAAGGCGTTTGTCGCACCTGAGGGCTATGTGCTTCTCGACGCGGATTATTCGCAAATTGAACTACGATTGCTCGCCGCAATATCCGGTGATAGCGATATGATTCAAGGTTTTCAAGACGGGGAAGACATCCACTCGATGACTGCAATGAAAATATTTGGTTTACCGAAAGAAATGATTGATGCTTCCATGCGCGCAGCAGCCAAAAGAATTAACTTCAGTATCGTTTACGGCGTTAGTGACTTTGGTCTCTCGCAAGACCTCGGTATCTCGATTCCCGAAGCACATCGATATATCGAACAATATTACGCGAAGTATCCGGCAATCTCTCCTTGTCTAAAGGGCTTTATTGAATCGGGTAAAAAGAATGGTTATGTGGACACCATGTTTGGTCGTCGACGCATTCTTCATGAGCTATCTTCCGCGAATCGCAACATACGGAATTTCGGAGAACGTGCGGCCATGAACACGCCGATTCAAGGCACAGCGGCAGATATCATTAAGCTTGCCATGGTACGCGCATCGCGTTCTTTTCAAGCGGCAGAAATCGATGCAAAATTGATTTTACAGGTGCATGACGAATTAATCGTCGAAGTCAGTGAAAAAGACGCTGCAACGGCAGCTATTTTGCTTGAGGATGCGATGGAAAATGCGGTTGATCTCGCGGTAAAGCTTCCAGCCGAAGTCCATCAGGCAAAAAGCTGGTTTGAAGCACATTAATGAGGTGAAATATGTTTGTTATTGGAATTACAGGTGGAATTGGAAGCGGAAAAAGCACTGCGACGGAATACTTTCGCACGCGTGGCGTGGTATGTATCGACGCGGATGAGCTTTCGCGAAAGGTTACTGAAGCGAATGGCTTAGCGATACCGGAGATTGAATCATTTCTTGGAGCAAAAGCCGTTGACGTCACTGGCGCGCTCAATCGTCGATACGTCGCGGAGAAGGTTTTTTCCGACCGCACGCGACTCGATAAATTGACAGCAATCATTCATCGTTATGTGCTTTCAGAAATTGCTATCGAGCTTGATAAAGAAGCAGAGAAGGGGACAAAGCTTGTCGTGCTGGACGTCCCGATTCCGGTGCAGAACGGCTTCCTGGATAAGTGTAATCAGGTCTGGGTGATTAGTTGCTCGGATGATGTTCGCGTAAAAAGACTTGTTGGAAGAGGTATGGATAAGGAAGACGCGCTACGTCGCATTCGGATGCAAATGACGAAAGAAGAATACGAAAACCTTGCCGATATTGTCATCAAAAATGACGGCACAAAGGAAGACCTTATATCATCCCTTGATGCCTATGTGGAAAAAGAATTACTTGAGAGAGGTATTCGAATATGAAAGACTTGTTTTTACTTTCTATTCCACAGCTGTCGATAAAGATGGTTATTGCTATTCTAGGCGTGGTAATTAGTGTGATTATTCTGATGGTGTCCCTTTTTGGGTTACGCAAACTAAATACTCAATGCCGCTTTTTCGCACGTATCGCATCGGCGGTGTATCCTTCGGCTACATTGACTTTGCTGATTATTCTATTAGTTAAAAACAATGTTCCGCTCGTGTACATTGTTTGTTCGGAAATTGGTGCGGCGTGTATCTATGTGTTTACATTTTTCTATATTCTTTGGGTGTCGAGGAAGTTTGACGAGATGGCCAAAATCCCTAATCCCAAGCCGTTGACTGAGGACAATTCGGACGAAGACAGGAATCAAGATAACAAGTATTAGGTTATTGAATATATCGAGGATAAAATGAATCAATCAAAAGATATGACAAAAGGAAACATATGGAAGTGCTTACTGCTTTTTGCACTTCCAATTTTCATCGGAAATCTTTTCCAACAGTTCTATAATATTGCGGACCTCATGGTAATCGGTAAAATTGTTGGAGAAAAAGGATACTCTGCAATCGGTGCGGCATCGCCATTTTCACATTTATTTATCGGATTTGCGAACGGTTTTACCAGTGGTTTCTCGGTGGTTTTGGCGCGTGCTTTTGGTGCGAAGGATCAAGACGGTATGAAAAAGGCCATCAATCTTTCGTATTGGATGACATTTGCCATGTCTTTACTACTCACGTGTGTGAGCTTGCTTCTTTTGCATCCGATATTACTTGCGTTGGATACGCCAACAGAGATTATCGGGATGACAGAAAACTATCTGAAAATAACGCTCTCTTTAGGAATATTTACGATGTTCTATAACATGCTCGCTGGCCTTTTGCGTGCAATTGGAAACAGCCGCGCACCACTTTATTTCTTAATTGCGTCAACCTTGATTAATGTGATTCTTGATGTTCTTTTCGTCAAGTATTGCCATCTTGGTGTGAACGGCGCGGCGTATGCCACAGTCTTGTCGCAACTGTTTTCGGTTATTATGTGTACGTTGTATTGTGCGAAAAAATGCAAATCCTTGCTTTTTGACCGAAAATTGCCGACAAAGGATAAGGCTATGGTCTTCGAAATGGCGTCTACAGGCTTATCAATGGGATTTATGCTTGCTGTCGTGTATGTCGGAACGGTCGTTCTTCAAAAGGCAGTAAACGGCTTCGGCGTTATGACTGTCGCCGCGCATACGGCCGCACGACGTGTTGATGATCTTTTCATGCTGGTTCTTGGTACAATGAGCCTTTCTGCCGCAACCTTTGTTGGCCAAAATTTCGGTGCAGGGAAACTGGAGCGTGTAAAAAAAGGAATCCGCAACTCAATTCTCATGTCGTTCGCATGGAGTGGATTTGCACTTACTGTCGTACTCTTATTTCATCGACAAATCATTCATTTACTAACATCTTCGGAAAATGAAGTCGTCTACACGCTTGCCGGACGCTATGTTCGGATAAATATTGCATTCTTTTTCGTTCTGTCGATTCTTTTAATCCTGAGAAGTAGTTTACAGGCCATCGGACATAAAATAGTCCCTGTTTGTGGTAGTATTTTGGAGCTTGTACTCAAAGTCGGATGTGTCATCCTTATCACTCCGATATTCAAGTATAATGCCGTTATTTGGCTGGAGCCCACGATATGGGTGTTATGCGCAATCATCGTCATTGTAGATTACGCAGTATTCCTAAAGAAGCAACGCCTTGTCCTTATTACAGAAAAAAATACAAGATGAAGAAAACGCCCGCGGTTTCATACATCTTGTATACTTTTATTCTTTCATTCAGGTGAGATATTCATCCGGATATTAACGTGTATTTTGAGATTACACATTAAAGCGGAACAAGGTTACATCGCCGTCTTTCATTACATACTCTTTTCCTTCAGAACGGACAAGTCCCTTTTCACGAGCGGCTGCGTATGTACCGCATTCCATTAAGTCGTCAAAGGCGACGATTTCTGCACGAATAAAGCCGCGTTCGAAGTCGGAGTGAATCTTTCCTGCGGCACCTGGGGCCTTTGTGCCTTGACGAATGGTCCAAGCGCGAACCTCTGTCGGGCCGGCAGTGAGGAAGGAAATCAAACCAAGAAGCTTATAGCTTGCTTGAATCATTTTGTCGAGGCCAGCTTCGGAAAGACCAAGTTCTTCAAGGAACATGGCTTTTTCATCTGCATCGAGCATTGCGATTTCCTCTTCGATTTTTGCCGAAATAACGACACATTCTGCATCAGTCTTCGCGGCAATCTCACGAACAGTTTTCACATAATCGGAATCTGCTGAGCCGATATCCGATTCGGCGATATTGGCAACATAAAGCACGGGCTTCAAGGAGAGAAGAGCGAGATCCTTCATGAATTCTTTTTCTTCTTCATCAAAAGTAAGTGAACGTGCCGGTTCTTCCTTTTCAAGTGTCTCTTGGATGCGCTCATAAAAAGCGAGCTCGGGACCGAATTTCTTGTCGCCGCCTTTCATCATCTTGCGTACCTTATCGATTCTTCTTTCCATATACTCCATATCGGAAAGAATGAGCTCGAGCTCGATGGTCTCGATGTCACGCTTTGGATTGGCACCACCATCGACATGTACAACATTACTGTCATCAAAGCAACGGACAACATGTACGATGGCATCGACCTCGCGGATATTGGCAAGGAATTTATTCCCAAGGCCTTCACCCTTGCTCGCGCCGCGAACTAATCCGGCTATATCAACAAATTCAATAACGGCCGGTGTGTATTTTGCTGGGTTATACATTTCGGCCAAACGATCGAGACGTGCATCTGGAACGGACACAACGCCGACGTTTGGTTCGATTGTGCAGAAAGGATAATTAGCAGATTCGGCACCTGCTTTTGTTATTGCGTTAAAAAGAGTACTTTTACCGACATTCGGCAATCCTACGATACCAAGTTTCATGAAAAACCTCGATTCTTTTTCAAAAAAAACATTTTAACATGAGGAATTCGAGCGATCAATCAAGATGCCAGATATCGATTTTGACAAGAAGAAAAACCCGTTATTCCTAAGTCACCCGCATAGTATATCATAATTGAAGAATTTGTCGAAAACTGTCGATCATTCGCAAAAACATTTTTTGGAATCTTATGGCGTCGATAACGTTCACAAGGTGTAAATCCCGTTTTTTTTTCTTTGTCGAAGATAAAAAGTAAACGGCGGAAATGATTTCCGCCGTTCTTGATTGTGATTTGTATCACTTTAATCTTCAAACACATCAGCTAAGTCGGAAGAAAAGGGTATTCTCGTTCGCAACATCATAGATATACATGCCATCCTCCCAAGTCGTCTGTCCGTCAAGTAGGGTCAGTACAATACCGTCGTAGCCGACAGGTATTCGAATATCCATGTATTCCGTGTACGTACACGTACGCGATTGACTATTCCATTCACCGCTATTCCATACTTCAATCAAAAAGCATTGGTCGTATGACTCACCGTTTGTGTTAATTGTGAAGTTCATTGTATCATCATTATTCCATTCCGCAATATCGTCAAATCCCTCGATATCATAATAGTCATTGATGGTTGGGAACACATAATAACCATATTCCCAAGCGTTATCATCGCTGAAAAGTATTTCGAACGACACTCTGCGCCATTCATAGCCATCGATTGCCTCATGTTCGGCATCCGGCTCTATCGTCTCATAGGAGGTCACTGTTACTTTTCCGACTGTTGTAATGTCAGCATCATTGTAGCAACACGTAGAGTAGTCATAGGTTTCTCCAAGTACCATGTTACTGTTAAGTCCGTAGGTGACATAGTCTGGCGTGAGCACTTCACCCTCCGTCTCGCCACAAACGGAGCATGTCTTTGGCTGCTGATAACTTGCATCAATCCAGTCGTGACCCAGTGGCTCGCCCTCTGTTTCGCCGCATAAGGTACATACCGAGCTCTCTGTACAGGTGGCTGCTGTTAACTCATGACCAAGTGCCTTTCCTTTCGTTTCATCACATCTGGAGCAGGTCTTTGGCTCCGTGCAGGTGGCATCCTTCCAATCGTGGCCAAGTGCCTCTCCACGCGTCTCGCCACACTTCGAGCATTTCTCAGGTTCATCGCACGTCGCATCTTCCCAGTCATGATTCATACAGCATGCCGACATCAGGCAACAAAAACAAATAACCAAAGCAAACAGTATACTTTTTTTCGTAGCAATATCTCCTTCATCTCTACATCGGTAGTCTTACTTTGATTATGAGACCAAAACACTTTGAAGTCAAAATTATTTGCGTAAAAAGACACAGCTAATGAATGACATTTTTAGAGATGCAAAAACACATCGCACTTTTATGATATACCCATCCCTAAAGGGTATATCCACCTATGTTTGCACCGGCAAATCGGAAGCTATTTTGTTGATTTGTACTAAAGTCTTTCATTGTCGTGCGGCAATCTCGTCGCAAACCAATCGTGAAATATACTCTGCGCTTTCGGACGTCAAAGGAAAAAACATTCCGTCATTTCTGCATTTTTTGTAGGTGATACCATTCAAGGTATATACAAAGCCTTTCACACACATATCACTACAGGCGGCCGGGTCAATATATCGTTTGCAGTCGCGGGAGGTTGTCATCTTCTTTTGCATCTCCGGAGGCAGGGCAGCGATGGTATCCTCGTATCTGTAGGCATGGTCGCCGTATATTCGTGCCAAAATACCAGATTTCCGGAACACCCAGTTCATTATGGTTTTCTTTTTATACTGGTAACTGACGGTGTATCCGCTTTTTGCTTCCTTGATGACCGCTTCGCATCCCAGTTCAATGAGTTTTCTGTTGAGTTCCTGAACAAAAGAACGGTGTTCAGATGCAACCGTTGAAATAAATAATTCAAATGAAATCGTTTCTTTTGCCATTTTATCTCTCCTTGAATTCTCATTTGTCGCGATGTTGACTTTCGCCAGTCGAGTTCAGTTCTGCAATAACGTATATTCTTTCACGAAAAACTCAATCCCTGTTTCTTATTAAAGTACATTCTTTCTCGTCGGCTCGTCAAGAAAAACATCACTTGTATATACAAATGAGCTATTTTCGGTGGTCTGTACAAGATATAGTGTCTTAATATCATAAGTATCCATTTTGTCGAAAACTGTCGAAAATTGTCGATAATTCACCCAACTATTCTTTTCGAATTTTTATTACACTGGCGGCACGTATATGAATATCGTTTACAGAAAGAGGGAGAACGATGAAAAATAAGGGAAGAAAATACGCTTGTGTTGATACTTGTTTTTTGCAAGGTGTGGATGGTGTCATTGCCACGATAGAGATATCGATATTGCCCGGTTTGCCGAATGTTGAAGTAGTAGGATTATGTGATTCATCGATTCGTGAATCGAAGGAAAGGGTGCGTTCGGCGATTCGACATTGCGGATATGAGTTCCCGAAAGGACGGATTATTATCAGTCTTTCGCCTGCGTATCTTCATAAGTCAGGGTCTTCTTTTGATTTACCGATGGCACTTGGCATTCTGATTGCTTCCGGTCAGGTTTATCAGGCTACTAATCGATGTATCGCATATGGTGAAATCTCTTTGCAAGGAGAGATACATACCATCCCGGGGAGTATTCCGCGATTAATGGCCCTTAAAGATTATCATGAAGGACTGCGCTTAATTCCGAACGAAGAATCTGAACAGGCGAGATTGCTGGAGGTCGGAGTTTCATGTGTTCGAAGTCTTTCGGAAGCAATTCATGCAATAGGTAAAGACAATCCGATTCCCTGTATGCCGCCGCTATGTGTTCTACCGGGAACCGATACGGCCGATAACGGAATTGATTCGTCTGGTGATGAAGATATATCTAGTGAACAGGTATTGGATTACTCATGTCTTCGTGGACAGGATGCCGCATCGCGTGCCATATTACTATCAGCATGCGGTTTTCATAACATGATACTTATCGGTAGTCCGGGTACAGGAAAGACAATGGCAGCAAGGATCATTCGCGGCATTCTACCTCCAATGACGTTGGAAGAGAAGCTGGATTGGTTGCGTATAGAAAGTACAGTATCTCTTTTGGATTCGAATATGATTATGGAACGAGAACGCCCTTTTCGCTATGTTCATCACACCTGTACTGCATCTGCTTTGGCTGGTGGTGGACGACCACCGATACCGGGAGAACTGTCACGTGCCTTACATGGTGTCTTATTTCTTGATGAAATGGCAGAGTTTAATCCGCGCGTACTTGATTTGCTCAGACAACCACTTGAAACTAAGGAGATTGTGATTTCGCGCAACGGTAGCGTTTCGACATTTCCCGCTGATTTTTTACTCGTTGGCGCGATGAATCCATGTCGCTGTGGGAAACTATTGGATTCACCTGCTGAATGTACGTGTTCAGTATCGACAAGACGTAATTATAAGAATCGAATCAGCGGACCGATATTGGATCGTATAGATATCGTTACAAAGATGAAACCAATGAATAAGGACACATTAAAAGAAACATTAGTATCCGGAAGGCATGCCGAATCACCGGCAATATGTCGTCGAATAAAGGAACTGTGGGAGAGACAGTATCAGCGATGTAAGGAGAATCAAGTGGAACCGATGCGAAATGGTGAGGTCATGATGATTGATATGGCATCTCTCTTTCGCATTAATGAGGCAACCATGGATTATGCCATCTATGCGGGGAATCAGTTAAATGTTTCTGCGCGTGGAATGAAGCATATTCTTCGAGTTGCTCGAACGGTTGCCGATTGGGACGAAGAGCAGGACGTTAATGAAGAACATGTGATGGAGGCTTTGCAATATAGGATGAATACCGAAGAGTTTACCTATGCATAAGTGAGGAACAGATATGAAACCTGAAGAAGATAAACTGGCCGCCGATATGTTTGTATCTGAAATGCAAACTCGAAGGATTCTTTCCGGAGGAGAGATTAGAAAAATGATGCACAATGGACGAATTCAAAGTCATCGCGACTTTTTATTGCGCCCGATAAATGAAATGTTACCCATATTCGATGGTTTGCGAAGCGAGAAGAGGAATGAATATATTGCACTTCATCGGGATATGGAAAAAGAGATGGAAAACAGACTTCGAATGTTATCTTCCTATCGTATTCGATCATGTTCGCAGGAAGACCCCGAATACCCGAAATGCTTGCGTGAGCTTCCGGGGATGCCGATGATTCTGTATTGGCGAGGAGATGAGAGCCTTATGAATGAATCCTTTTATCGTGTGGCGATTGTCGGTACTCGAAAACCGAGTGTATATGGTGAACGCGTTACTCGATATTTCACGGAAAACTTGGCAGCAGAAAAACTGGTCATCGTAAGTGGACTTGCCAGAGGAATTGATACAATCGCACATCGTGCGGCGATTGCTATGCATGGTAAGACCATAGCGGTCATGCCATGCGGACTTGATTTGATCTATCCGCCGGAGAACAAAGGACTATTGGATACAATCGAAAATGAGGGATTGATTATTTCTGAGATGCCACCTGGCCAGCAGGCACTTCGGCAGTACTTTCCTGCGCGCAATCGCATTATGTCCGGTATATCGGATGCTATCGCTATTATGGAAGCGGGTGAGAAGAGTGGGACGTTGCATACGGCGAACTTTGCTGCAGCACAAGGGAAAGATGTTTTTGTTGTCCCGGGCTCTGTATTCTCTCCGATGGGGAAGGGTAATATGCAATTAATCAAGGACGGGGCATCATTGTTATCTGAACCGGAAGATATTTTGGCACGAATTAAGGATGCATCATTTTTTCGAAAGCTGGATAACATCAATAAGGAGTGGTCTGTCGATTCATTGAAGGAGAAGATTTCCGAGAATCCGGAGGCACTTTCCTTGGATGAAATACATGATGTTCTTTTGCACGTATTGTTTGAACAAGAAATGACAATGGAAGAGATTATTTCGGAGACGTGTTTACCTTACAAAAAAGTGGCAAGATGTCTGAGTAATATGGAAGTGAACCGCGAAATTGAAGTACATCAAGAAAGATATGTTTTGACTTTTCGTTTTTAATGAATTATATATATAAAGACTATGTGAAGAGCATAATCGACTTATTTTGTGAAAAGAGAGAATACCATGGGAAAGAAATTGGTCATCGTTGAGTCTCCTGCCAAAGCAAAAACCATAGGCAGATATCTGGGAAAAGATTACCGTATAACCGCATCCGTCGGTCATATTCGAGATTTACCTTCATCTACCATGGGCGTTGATGTGAAGCACGACTTCCGACCGACATATATAAATATGCGTGGTAAGGAGAAGATTATTCGCGAGCTGAAGGACATGGCAGTCGATGTCGAACGCGTCTATATCGCAACTGACCCTGACCGCGAAGGAGAAGCAATTGCATGGCATATTGCAAAAATATTGGGCATCGATCTTGAAGAAAATTGCCGCATTTCGTTTAATGAAATCACGGAGAAAGCGGTTCAACAGGCCATTGAAGCGCCTCGAAAAATTGATGTGGATTTAGTGAATGCACAACAAGCCAGAAGAATATTGGACCGATTAGTCGGTTATGAGCTAAGTCCGTTATTATGGCAAAAGATTCGCAAAGGTCTTTCTGCCGGTCGTGTTCAATCTGTTGCGACTAAATTGGTCGTTGATCGTGAAAAAGAAATCAATGCTTTTCAAAAAGAAGAGTATTGGTTACTTACTGCGGAGTTGACTCCCGAGGATGTGAAGTTCCCGTTTAAATCTCGTTATCACGGTGAAAAAATCAATAATCACATTGAAAAGGTGAAACTAACAAATAAGGAAGAGACAGATCACGTTCTTGCTGAAATCAAGGATCATCCGTTTACGGTAGATACAATCAAGAAGGGAAGCAAACAGCGTCAACCATTTCCGCCATTTACGACGAGTACATTGCAACAAGAAGCATCGCGTCGACTTAGCTTTACTTCCCGAAGAACGATGAGCGTTGCCCAACAATTGTATGAAGGTGTCGAGATACAAGGTAAAGGCCAGATGGCTCTCGTTTCCTATATCCGTACAGACTCTGTTCGCGTATCCGAAGAGGCTGCCGGGTATGCCAAAGAGCTTATCACTGAGAAATTCGGCGAAAAGTATTTACCGTCATCTCCGCGAAAATTCTCTAATAAGAATTCTGCTCAAGATGCACATGAAGCTATTCGTCCGGCACATTTCGAATTGGTTCCCGATGAGATTAAGGATTCTCTTTCACCTGAACAATATCGACTATATAAGCTCATTTGGGATCGTTTTCTTTCTTCGCAAATGGCTGCGGCTGAAGTCGATACCGTATCGATGGATATACTTTGTAATCATTCTATATTTCGTACGACTGGTGAAACCATTCGTTTCCAAGGATTCTTGGCGGCATACGCCGATATGACGGAAGATGCTACGGATGATGAAAAAGCGGCGTCAAAGGCGAAGCTTCCGCAACTAGAGTTTAATCAGTTATTACACTTATTATCGATGACGCCGGAACAGAAGTTTACCCTGCCACCACCGAGATATACAGAAGCCACGCTGATTAAGGCGTTGGAAGAAAAAGGAATCGGACGTCCTTCAACATACGCGCCGACTATTTCGACAATTTTGGCAAGAAACTATGTGGCGAAGGAATCAAAGTACCTCGCACCGACTGAACTCGGTGATATTGTAACCGATATGCTTTCGAATCATTTTCAAGAGATTGTTGATGTCTCCTTTACGGCAGAAATGGAAGAGCAGCTCGACGAAATCGAATTAGGAAAGAAAAACTGGGTGAAGGTCTTGGGTGATTTCTATCCGGATTTCCATGAGTTGATTGTGAAAGCGTCCTCTGATGTCCAAAAGGTCGAGATGAAGACAGAAAACACCGGGGAGAAATGCCCAGATTGCGAAGATGGTGAATTACTGATTAAAGAAGGTCGATATGGTAAGTTTATTGCCTGTTCGAACTTTCCGACATGCAAGTTTACGAAGAATATTGAGATTAAGGCAAACGGAAAATGTCCGCTTTGCGGTTCTGGTCTGGTATCTCATACGTCCCGAAAGTATAAGGGCAGAGTATTCTATACCTGTGATAAAAAGGGCAGTGATGCAGATTGCAAGTTCATCAGTTGGGATTTGCCTGTTGAGGATAAGCTTTGCGAAACGTGTAACAGCTACATGGTATGGAAACGTTTCCGCGGGCGTACCTATCCGAAATGCTCGAACAAGGATTGTCCGACCAACGCAAGAAAGACAAAATCAAAGGATGAGGACATCGATAAGGAAGAGCGTGTCGAAAGCTGAGTTTTCGATACCGACGAAATGGGGATACATCATTGAACGATAACAAAAAACCAGAGATTACGATTATCGGCGCTGGACTCGCTGGTGCTGAGGCGGCATGGCAAGCATCCAAACTCGGATGTAAAGTCATTCTGTATGAAATGAAAAAAGTCAGAAAGAGTCCCGCACATACAACTGACACTTTTGCTGAATTGGTTTGCAGCAATTCTTTACGCTCCAATCAATTGGAAAATGGTGTCGGACTTCTGAAAGAAGAGCTTCGTATGATGAATTCGCTGATTATGGAGTCGGCAGATCATACAGCCGTTCCGGCTGGTGGGGCGTTGGCTGTTGATCGAGAATCTTTTTCTACATATATTACGGATGCGATTAAATCAAATTCGAATATTGAAATACGAGATGAAGAAGTCTATACCATACCAAATGAGGGAATAGTCATCGTGGCCACTGGGCCGTTAACCGATGGTCCTCTTTATGAAGATATAATGAAAAAAATTGGCAATAACGATCTGCATTTTTTTGACGCGGCGGCACCGATTGTCACAGAATCTTCGATTGATCGCAATATCGTTTTTGCCATGTCACGTTATGGCAAGGGCGGCGATGATTATCTCAATTGCCCGATGAATCGCGAAGAATACAATGCTTTCTATGAAGCCTTAGTTAACGCAGAGCTTGCAAATGTACATGGCTTTGATAAGGAAACTGTATTCGAAGGCTGTATGCCAATCGAAACGATGGCAAAACGTGGAATAGATACCATGCGATACGGACCTTTGAAGCCGGTAGGACTAGTTGATCCGCGTACCGGAAAAGAACCTTATGCATGTGTTCAGCTTCGTCAAGACGATAAAATGGCGTCGATGTATAACATCGTTGGTTTCCAAACACGGTTGAAATTTGGTGAGCAAAAGAGAGTTTTCTCAATGATTCCGGGTTTACAAAATGCCGAATTTTCGCGCTATGGAGTTATGCATCGCAATACATATCTCGAATCTCCGAAGCTGTTAACCTCACACTATGAGCTTCGTGAAGACAATCGGATTTTCTTTGCAGGTCAGATTACTGGTGTTGAAGGATATATTGAATCATGCGGGTCTGGTTTCCTTTGCGGAATATATGCAGCATTGAAGGCAAATAATATCGACGCGTCGGAGATTAATTTTTCGGACAATACAATGATTGGAGCTATGTCTTCCTATGTATCGGCTTCCTGTTTGAAGCACTTCGTCCCAATTAATGCGAATTTTGGTGTGATTGCGCCGCTCGGATATCGAGTGAAGGGAAAGAAAGAGAAATATCTCTGTTATGCCAATCGAGCGATTGAAGAAATCGAAAATTGCCGTAAAATTCTCTACCTTCTTCAGGAACGATGCACGTATAATTATATGGATAATAAGTAAAACAAGGATGGTGACACAAAATGGGTCTCTTTTCTCAAAATGAAAATAGTGTCGGTGTTTCGCCCGACGAGCAGCATGGACCGGTAGTACGTTTTTTTGTGTCCTACGGCACTCATTTTTTATCACTTTGTTGTGCGAATATTTTCTTCTTGATTACGAATATTGTCAGCATGCTTCTTGCGTTTGTTCTCATTCTTGCGTTTCTCCCGTATTTCAATTCAGTTTTTCTTCCGGAGAACTTCGCACAATTTGTAGAATCTATAGGTCTTGTTGCTGGTGAAGTAAATGATACGGGCGCAGATGCCGCAAGTCAGCTCTACTATATTATTTGCCTATTTATGGTGATGGGTATTATCGGAATACTGTTTATTTGTAATGGACCGATACAAACCGGACTTTCCTATATCTATAGAAATTATGCACGTGGGAAGGGCACCATGTTCTGGGCGGATTTCAAACAATCAACCAAAGAGAATTGGAAGAAATCTCTTGTTGCCATGATTATTTCATGTGTCGTTACTGCTGTTTTACTCTTTAATATCGCATTCTATGCGAATCTAACGAGCTTTAAATACCATATCACCATAGCTACGATATGGGTGGTTATTTTGATTCTATGGGCAGCGTTGCAGCAAATAATCTATCCTCTGATTGCATCCGTTGATTTACCGCTAAGAATGCTTTATAAAAATGCGCTTCTTATGCTTTTGATGAAGATATTCCCAGCGATTGCTATGGTACTATTACAGATTCTTTTGCTTTTTATTGTCCCGTTCTTGCTCTTTATGACTTCGACATATTTTGGTTATGCGATTGCAATTCTCTACTATTTTGTGTTTGCTTTCTCTTTTTCACATTATCTAGGTACTTTTTTTTCATGGGAGTTAATCGATCGCTATATCGCCATTGATGAAGACCCAGAAGAAGACAATACTGAATCGGATGAAGCTGAATTATCGATTGATACTGATGAGGAATCTGATGATTTCGAACAAGACGACGAGAATCATTCTTCCGACGTTTCAACGATAACCGAGAGCAATCCGAATCAAGAATAGTAAATTATTCTGTGTACGAGTTAATTGTAGAATTGATATAGGCAAATGCTATATTATTTCTGCATTTCAATTACAGATTTTTGTCGAATGTTCCCAATGATAGAAAAGTAAAATGAATTTATTGAGATAAATATTCATTGTGTACATGATTTTTTGACGACAAAATAATTGCAAAAACAATAAGAATAAGAGCAAAAACAATAAAATATGCGAAGAAATACCATAAAAATTGAACAGAACGACACTTTAATTATCCAAGTTCATTTGGTCAAAAAAACGAAGTAATTTTCATTTCTTGCGGAAAGACAAAATAGTTGTAAAATCAAACAAAATAGTGATATAAACTTTTGTACCTCATTGTTATTATTAGCTAGCGTGAGTTTGCAAAATGACATAATTTGACATTATTGAGGAGGACATTTTATGAGAAACATGACGAAAAAACTCGTCACGCTTTTGGCTACCGTTGCTTTATTGGTTAGCATGGTGCCACTGACGGCTTTTGCATCATTTGGCAGTGGTTATAGTATTAATTACTATACGTCTGGTATGACGATGCATGTTGACTACAACGATAAGTACACTAATTCTGCTCCATGCTTCAAAAACTATAGATTTACGGTTTTCAGTGAATCGCAGCTTAACACCATGGCAATTACATCTACGAAATGCTATTGGGTTGATAATACACCATCGGACGGAAGTATTATTTGCATTTTTGATACGACAGATGCAAACCTTGCGTTTAAAGCGTATAAGAAAATGTACATCCAAAAGATGAACACCAACACCAGCCCAACGGTCGTGCGTAATGTAGCATTTGTACAATATGAATATTGTGAGGAAGAATGCATCGCTTTGATATATGATCATAATATTCAAAGGACAACAGGCATAACCGTGAATTCTCAGGTTAACGGCACAAGTAACAACTCCTACTCGTTTACGATTACGAACTTGACGGGTGACACCACTTTCAATATTGACACTCGTAGAATGCCTTATAATCCAAACACCAGAACATATAGCATAGACATGACGGAGACCGCAAAAACAACGGATAAATTCACTCGTGTTAATGTTTATTTTGACGCACAAGGCAGATTGTGTGGCACTTATACGGCAACAAATACGTTCCCGACAGATTTCTATGCGAATGCAAAGTATATAGATATTCTTACTGTTAAGAATTTCGTGAAGTCATGCTCCGCTAATCTAGTTTCGCGTTTTGAAAAGCGAGATTTCACTTTGTCAACACGATATGTAGCACCTGAAGACCCGACACTTACATACAAGAAAAAGATCGTTAAGATGAACTATAATAATGGTATTTCTTGGGAATACAACTATGGTGAACTTTATATATACATATCCAGCACGGGAAAAGCAAATTTGCAGAGTTCTATCCCGCAAGATGATCATTATGATGATGTACGTTTGGCAAATGTTGCCGTGAATCGTTATGCCTATTGCATCATGCGAAGCGTAGATTCTAGCAGTATATATCTCCAGATGAAAACCGCAACCACGCCGATTCATGTCTATTATACCGAAACCCCATATGTGAGAAATGGGCAAGGTATTCTTGTCTATCCGCAGGTCATCGGGCTATATGATCATGAGGAAGCATTCTTACACCCTTTGTCATATTACCAAAGACTTAGTCCATATTATGGTTCGTGGTTTGAAATCCCGAATGCATACCTCGAAGAATGCTTCAGAGATTCGTATAACACATTGCGAATTGTGAAAGGCCCGTACGATGGTGGACATTCCGACTATGCTTCTAAAACTACGCAAGGCAATCCGTATGCAATTTTGGATATGTAATCTTATGTAATATTACGTTTCTCCTATAAACAATGAAAATAGTCCGTTTTTGCACTCGAAATGAGCCGCAAGGACGGGCTTTTTCGTTCACATCATATTCATAACTAAACCGCTTGTTTACTTGTTATTTATATTTGTTTCGAATACAATATATTTATGCAAAGTCAGGAGGTATTTACATGAAGCAATGTGACAAGGGCCATTTTTTTGACGAAAAGCGCTTCCAGGATTGCCCCTACTGTTCCCAGATTTCGAAAACTCCCCGAGCGGTAGCCACTCCCGTTGTTCCGCCTGTGAGCATGGAGATTCCCAAACCTGCATGCGGTGAAACGGTAGCGATTGATATGGAACCAGTAAATGTGAAATGTGGTCACACTGTGGCGGTTTATGTGGAAGAACAGCCATCCAATATACATAAAACAGTGGCATTGGATCACGATCCCGACAATCTGCCGGAAGCATCAGCTGTTGATGAGAGCTTACCAGTCGATGCTACATCGAATGTACCGGATGATACGAATGCAGGTGATTTGCCGATCAAGAATGATTCGATGATTGCTTCAGAGGTCACCGAACCTGTTGTAGCTGATGGTATTGTTGCCGATGTTGCTGCACCGGTTGTGGCGGAGGGTATTGCTGCCGTCGCTGCTCCTGTTGCCGCTGAAGGCATAGCTGCCGTGATGGACGCTCCCGTTCTAGCTGAGGCTGGCGATGCCATAAAACAAACGGAACCCTGCATAGAATTAATGGGCGAAGAACCCTGTAATACGGCGGAAGATTCTTTTGAAGAAACATCGCATGAACCACTTGATGAAACAGCAACTGCTAATGAAGAACAGAAAGATGAAGAGCTTGGTGATGTTAATACTGCCGCTTTAATTCAATCCATCATTTCAACACCACCGAAGAAAAGTGTACGTTATCGTGCCCAGCTGGAAATTCATGCTTTCGTGATTGCTATTGACGGCCCGATGATTGGCGCATCCTATGCTTGTTATAACGAAAAAACTCGGATTGGCAGAGGCAAGGAGAACGAGATTTCACTTAATAGAGACGGTATTGTTGAAGAAATGCCATGTGCATTTATTACCTATGACCGTTTTGATTGTAAATACAGCATTACACCGACAGACGCAGGCACAGTTATTCGACTTAACGAAGAACCAATTTATGAAGAGACCGCGCTGTCTCTTTATGATCGAATCTCTCTCGGTGATACCGATTTGATGTTTATTCCGGTATGTGGAGAGAAATTTAGATGGTAAATACGATATTGCAAATCGATAATGCGTATCTTCAGGATTTATGGGATAGTACTTGGCTATTGTTCATATATCTTGTCATTTGCATAGCATTGTTGATCGTAGGTCGTCTAACGCATGGCTTTGCTTTTCTGCATGAGAGAAAGACCAAAGAAGGAATTCCTTCCTTGGATCAAACAAATGATTCAGTGGAGTGCGCATCAATAAAGCTGAATGAGAAGCAGAAAAAAGCAATAACGGAATACAAAATCAGCAATTGTCAGGGCATCGGAAAAAGACAAGAACAGCAGGATGCGTTCGGTTTTTCTCCAATGACAACCTGGGAGAAAGAAGGCTTCTTTGCCGTGCTTTGCGACGGTATGGGTGGACTAGACTCAGGTGCTGTGATTGCCAACTCGTTGGTGACAGCTACATTGGCTGATGATGCACGACCTGCTTTTACGAATCCGAAATTAATACCGACGAAGTTAGAAGAGATGACAGCTAAGATTTATCAGCAGTATCTTGCACGTGGCGGAGCAACCATGGTGACTTGTTATGTTCATGACGATAAGCTCGTTTTCTCTTCCGTCGGTGACAGTGATTTGTTTTTACTTCGTGACGGACGGCTCTATGCAATGAATGAACGACAAGAATACGGGAATTCACTGATGTTAAAAGCCGCGAAATGCATGATTACGATAGATGTAGCATTGGAAGATGAAGATGCACCGGCATTAGTACATTTTATGGGTGCGGAAAAGGTCGTGTCTGACTACTCACACGTGCCCTTTCCGGTTCGAAATGGCGATGTGTACTTAATGTGTTCTGATGGCATCAGCGATTCTCTTTCAGGAGATGAGCTTCGCGAGGCAATGCTTGCTGGGACGGAACGCTGTTGTGAGATTTTGGAAAAGATGATTCATGAGAAGAATCTCTCTTACCAAGATAATTACACGGCAATTGCTTTTGAAATGATTCATTTGTACTGAACCACAAGTGATTCAATATAGAATATTTGAATGGAGGATGTTTTATGTGGAAATGGATTAGAAGGGTATTGTTGGTCATTTTGGCTGTTGCCGTCATCGGCTCAGGTTACTTTTGCGTAACAAAATATGAACCGTGGCAAAATGCCAAAGATAAGAAAAATAGTATGGTGGAAGAGGTTGCCGAATACGGTATTACTGCCAATGAAGCCAAGAACAGTATCGTTTATGTTTATGAAGAGTATATTGAAGGCGATTATCTTTGTGGCGCTTGGGGCTCCGGTTGGGCTATCGGAACACCGGGTGAAGACGTGGAATACTTCGTTACCAATGGTCACGTGGTAGAAGGTGCGTATCTGATGAACGGCGAGATTCAACTATATTTTGATGATAATGATTACGTTATTCCAGAAGTCGTTTTCTACTCCGCTCCTGAAGAAAATGATATCGCCATTTTAAAGATTCCTTCGCCTACAGACAAACGTGATCCGCTGATTATTCGTGATTCAGATACCGTAGAAGCTGGCGAACATGTCTTTGCACTTGGTTTTCCGCATACTTCTTTTGAAGTTACAGATCACACGGATTTCAGTACAAATGGTGTAACGGTTACAGAAGGTGTTATCGGTAAAGTCATGCACCCAATGGGTGTTGGCTTTGATGCTTTCCAAATGGATGTTTCCATCGCTGGCGGTAACTCTGGCGGACCATTGATTGATACAAACGGATTTGCCATTGGCGTCAATACTTTGGCACATGTTGATACCGATACGATGTCTTTTGCCAGCCTTTCCAATGAACTTCGTGAAATCCTCGAAGATAATGATATTGACTACACTTTAAGTGAAGATTATATCGATGATTTGGAAGATGAAGCTGCTGCAAAGAACAAAAAAACAAAGAAAAAATTGGATGCTGCAGTTGATGAGGCACAAAAGGAATTCGTTCTTTACGGTGGAATCACACTCGTAGCCTTGGCACTCCTTCTGGTTGTCGGTTTTACAGGCACGAAAAAGGTGGTAGTCGTAGGAGAAAAGGACGATGGCAAGAAAGCATATTTGATTGGTGTTACGGGTCAATACGCAGGGAAAAAATATCCGTTAACGGCAAAGACAATGACCATCGGCAGAGATTCAAATTCCTGCACACTTCTATTCCCGGATGACACACCGGGCATCAGCTCCAACCACTGTTCGATTTACTACGATGCACGCACGAAGTCTTTTGTCTTAACTGATAATGGTTCTACATATGGTACATATTTAGACGACGGACGTAAATTAACGCAATCCGTTCCGGAAACGTTGCTTCCAGGCGCTGGTTTCGGATTGGCTGACAAAACGAATACGTTTAAGGTAGACAGAGAATAATGGATTATTGTGCTTTTACACATGAAGGTGGACATGCACCGAACTGCGACCGACTACTGGCGAAGCTGGTAGACGGTTCGCTGGTTTGTGTCCTTTGTGACGGCTTGAATGGTATGCCGACAGGCGATCAAGCCGCCACCATCTGTGCGAATGCCGCTATCAAAGCTATGGAGCACAGGAAAAATCCATATCAAGCGATATTGGCCGCGAATGAAGCATTAACGAAAGAACAAAAAGTGGATTGCATGCTGAAAAATGCCGGCTCCACGATTTGTTCTTTTTCCATTGTTCATCAAGTGGTTTCATGGGCTAACGTGGGCGACACTCGTATATATCACTTTTCGGATGGAAAACTCATGCATGTCACTGAAGATGATTCAATCGTATATCGGACGGTCATGCATGAAAAAGGCGATTATGAATCGATTCGCGAGAATCAAGAGAGAACAGGGTTGCTTTCTTGCTTGGGTCAGACAGATTCCCTAAAGCCCCACGAAGAAAAAGGGTTTACAATTAAGCAGAATGATGCTTTATTAATATGTACGGATGGGTTTTGGGAAAATATTTATGAGACCGAAATGCTGATTGATTTAGCAAAATCCGAGGATGCCAAACAATGGCTGGATCACATGATATTGCGCATTGTACGTAGATCGCATCTGCAGGGAGATAATCTAACTGCATTGGTATATATTCATCACTAGGGGGAAACATGGACACGAACAAAATATGCTACGGCTGCTTTGATGAGCACGATGGTGTTGGACCATGTCCACATTGTGGATATGATTTGAGCAAGAATGCACATCCATATATTGCACTTCCAATTGGAACGATATTAAATGGAAGATATCTTACTGGTCGCGTCTTGGGCGTTGGCGGATTTGGTATCACATATGTTGCTTTCGATTTGACATTGGAAATCGTAGTCGCCGTAAAGGAATATTTGCCTTCCGGTATTGCTGTTCGTGTAAATGATCGTTATACCCTTGCCGTTTCCAGCCCAGAAGAAGAGGATAAATACCATAAAGGAGAGACTCGCTTTCTTGATGAGGCTCGTACACTGGCAAAATTACGTGATGTACCAAATATCGTTACTGTGCAGGACTATTTTCGTGAAAATAATTCTGCTTACTTTGTCATGGACTATATCGATGGTGTGAATCTAAAGACATATGTGACCACTCATGGCGGAAAATTGAATGCCACCGAAGCGAAATCACTTTTCATGCCGATTATGGAATCTCTTCGCTCGGTTCATTCTCATAATCTACTACACCGTGATATCAGCCCAGACAATATACTTGTGATGAAGAATGGAACTACACGACTCATTGATTTTGGTGCGGCAAGACTTGCCGTTGACAGTGACAAGAGTAAATCCATCATCTTGAAGCATGGATTTGCGCCGGAAGAGCAATATCGTACTCACGGAAATCAAGGCCCATGGACAGATGTATATGCCTTGGCAGCGACGATGTATATGTCAATAACCGGCACGATGCCACCAGATGCAATAGAACGCATTCATGAAGACACGATTGTCCCCATAAATCAAATCGTGCCGTCCATTCCAACTTCCATGAATGATGCAATTATGAAAGCACTTGCTGTTCGTATGAGTGACCGTTTCCAGAGTATGGACGATTTTATGACGGCAATGAATAAACAAAATATGTCTGCAGAATCAAGCGAGATGCCGCAAGCATCGGGTCAAGCCCCATTAACTGCGACCGAAACACAAGCTTCGGATCAAACATCTTCGATTTCTACCGAACCCATAGCTTCGGATGTTGTGAATGCTACTATTGCTCAAACCAATGACACGCTGTCATCGAACCAAGCCTCAGCCGCATTTTCTTCCGAGGGCTCCGATAAGGATTTGCTTTCCACACCGGATTCAGATATTCCTGAATCGTCGCAAGAGAAACCGATGATATCGATTACTTCTGAAAAGCCTGAGAATGTAGCTTTCCAAGAAGATTCATCATCAGCATCACCGCTTAATAATGATGAAACAAAGCAAAAGACGAAGAAATCTTTCTTCAAATCTCCTGTGTTTGTTATCATTGCGGCGGCTGTTTTAGTGACCATTATTACTATTCCGACCATTTATTTAGTCCGGAATTATGTTTTTCCAGAAGAAACTGTGAGCTCTTCTAAGAGTACGAGACGAACGGCCAGAGCAACGGAAACAACAGAGACTTCGGAGACAGAAACGACGGCGTCTCTTACAACGGCGCCAACGGCTGTCGTTGACTATGATGTACCGACTGTCATAGATCGTCCGGGTGGAGCCAAGAGATATTCGAATGAAATACAGGCCTATTCCATCGATGTACCCGGTGATTATGTTTTCGAGGGCACACCAGAATACTACTCATTTACTAGTGGAGATGGTCAGTGCAAAATATTTTCGGGCTTTTCATATTATCAATATGGATATCCAACCTATTCCTTGAATGATTTTGCATCATATGGAGATTTATGGATTAATGAATTTTTGGAAGAATTAGGCTATACAGACGTGGTGTTCTCCGAACATTCCACTGGTACGTTAGTGTCACGTGATACGTATGAAGGTGTATCTTTCAATATGGATGATGCAAATGGCGTAGCTTGCGATGGCCTTGTATTGGCACTGGAAGCGAAAACCGGGGCTGGCTGTCATTTTGTCATGTGCACACAGTTCAGAAATGATCCGAACTATGAAACAAATGATTCGATTGTTGTTGGCGCTGTACAGACATTCGCGACATTGTACGGTGGAAACAATTCATATATGCTCTATAAATACAATTATACTCCGCGATATATTTTCGCATATGATTCGAGCATTACCTCTAGCTTCCAACAGGTTACGACGGAGAGTGGTCTCACTTGTATGTATGGAACAATTAATGGTATTGACGAGAATATCGGTTATGTGGCAACGGTGGACCTTTCAGCGGCAACGACGATGGATGAAGCCTTTGATTTACTTGAAGCCGTTGACTCAAATGCCCCTTTTGAAACATATACTGATCCGGAATTCGTGCGAGGAAATGACATTTGCAAAGTGCGTGCCTATGCTACTTCTTACGATGATGATGCCATGCTGCTTTTTACTTTTGTTTTGGAAGAAGATGGAAAATACCTCGGCGTTTGTGCTTTTATGGATGCTTCGATGCCACAATCGATTGTGGATCAATTCCATGTTCTACGAGATTCCATTCAATTTAATTAATGCATTTTTGTAAACCAATTTGCTAATGGACACTGCAAAAGAGCTTATTTCACGAAATATGAAATAAGCTCTTTCGTTATCTATGGGATAGGCTACTCGTTATTTTCCGTAATATCTTCGGAAAAAGTCATCGCGGAAGGAGAGTAATCGATCTTCTGCGATGGCAGTACGTACATCCTCCATAAGGTGTAAGAGAAAATGCAAGTTATGATATGAGCAAAGCGTCAAACCAAACATTTCCTTCGCTTTTAACAAATGACGTACATATGCACGACTGTAATTACGGCAGCAATAGCAATCGCAGTCCTCTTCTATGGGGCGGAAGTCTGTAGCACAAGCGGCATCGCGGACAATCAATCGGCCGTCTCTTGTAAATACAGTTCCGTTTCGACCAATTCTTGTCGGAAGTACACAATCAAACATATCAATGCCGCGAATGGCACCTTCTATTAAGTAGTCGGGTGAACCAACACCCATGAGATATCTCGGTTTATCAAAGGGCATAATCGGTACGGTTTCTTCTAACATCTCATACATGAGTTCGCCAGGTTCGCCCACGGAAAGACCACCAATGGAATATCCAGGGAGATCAAAAGATGTGATTTCGCGTGCACTTTGTTTACGCAAATCCTTAAAGCATGAGCCTTGGATAATGCCGAAAAGTGCCTGCGTGTCAGGCTTTTTGTGTGAATTTACACAACGCTCTAGCCAACGCGTGGTACGTTCTAAGGAACGCTTCGCGTATTGCTTGTCACATGGCCATGGGGTACATTCGTCGAAAGCCATAATTATATCGGCACCAAGATTGTTTTGAATGTTGATGGATATTTCCGGCGTGAGAAGATGAGTAGAACCATCAATATGAGATTTGAAACGAACGCCTTCTTCCTTGATATCCTTCGGTTTGGCAAGTGAAAACACCTGAAAACCGCCACTGTCGGTCAAGATGGAATGCTTCCAGTTCATGAACTTATGAAGGCCGCCTGCGTCACGAACGATTTCACTCCCCGGTCGCATCCATAGATGATATGTGTTTGACAAAATAATGCGAGCGCCCATATCTTCTACAGCTTCTGGTGACATGCCTTTAATCGTTGCCTGTGTGCCAACAGGCATAAATTGCGGCGTCATAAAACTGCCATGTGGTGTGTGGACGCGACCTAAACGTGCGCCGGATTGCGCACAGGTATGGATATGCTCATAGTAGACGGGAAAATCGCTCATAATTCCTCCTCAAGCGGGCTAATCTCTCTTTCGACAAGCGGAGTCACAAACATGGCATCGCCAAATGAGAAGAAACGGTACTTTTCTTTTACGGCTATATCGTAAGCCGAAAGGACATGTTCTTTTCCGGCAAAAGCAGAAACTAACATGATTAATGTCGATTCGGGTAAGTGAAAATTCGTAATGAGAGCGTCGATGGCGTTGAATTTTACACCCGGATAAATAAATATGTCGGTCCATCCGGAGCAAGGAAGCATCTTCGGATTATTCTTTGCAACGGTCTCTAAGGTTCGGCATGAGGTGGTTCCTACAGCGATGACGCGATGCTTCTCACGACGTGCTTTTCGAATGGTGTCAGATGCTTTTTGATTCAGCTCATACCATTCGCTGTGCATTACATGCTCGTCAATATTTGTAACCTTCACGGGACGGAAGGTGCCTAAGCCTACATGAAGCGTGACTTCGGCAATCTCTACGCCCATTTTCCGAATGGAGGAAAGAAGTTCCGGCGTAAAGTGAAGTCCGGCTGTCGGCGCGGCTGCGGAGCCGACTTCTTTTGCGTATACCGTCTGGTAACGATTCTTATCCTCGAGCTGTTCATGAATATAGGGTGGAAGAGGCATGATGCCGGCTTCATCGAGAATTTCTTCCCAAATACCTTCAAAGTCGAATCTCACAATTCGGTTACCATCCGGTAAAACCGACTCGACCTCAGCCTCTAATCGCCCGGGAATAAAGGTAAGGTGACGTCCTTCCTTTACTGTTTTACCGGGACGCGCCAATGTCTCCCAATGGTTATCATCGATTCTTTTAAGAAGCAATAACTCGATTGCGGTTCCTGTATCGGTACGTACACCTAAGAGTCGCGCTGGGATTACCTTCGTATTATTAATGACCAGACAATCACCCTTATGAAGAAGTGTGGTGATGTCAGAAAAATGCATATGCGAAATATCGCCTGTCCTTCCGTCAAGTGTTAAGAGACGCGAACCTGAACGGTTCGAAAGAGGGTGTTGGGCGATAAGTTCTTCGGGTAATTCATAAAAGAAATCACTTGTTTTCATCGTGGATATTATATTCTCAATTGACGTTTGTGTACAGTAGGTGATATGATTTCTAGAAGAGTTTTTTCGGCAAAATATTGCTGAAATACTCGAAATAAATCTTGTAAAGAAATGGAGGACTAAACATGAGAAAGCCAATTTTTGAAGGCGCAGGAGTTGCCATCGTCACACCTTTTTCGAACGGAGGTGTTGACTCAAAAAAGCTTTGCCAGCTTGTCGACTTCCATTTGAATCATAAGACAGATGCAATTGTTGTATGCGGAACTACAGGTGAGGCTTCAACGATGCCGGATTCCGAACATCTTGCTACGATTAAGACGGTAGTTGAGCATGTAAACGGAAGAATCCCTGTCATTGCTGGAACGGGAAGTAATGATACTGCACACGGTGTTCATCTGGCCAAGGAGGCTACGGCCATCGGAGCAGATGCATTGCTTGTTGTTACCCCATATTACAACAAGACTTCTCAGGAGGGCATCGTTCGTCATTTTGCCGCCACTGCTGAAGCAACTGATTTGCCACTTGTTTTGTACAATGTACCTTCGAGAACAAATTTGAATATTGCACCGAAGACTTTACGTCGTCTTTGCGATATTTCCAATATTACAGCGATTAAGGAATGTAATCTTGGACAGGTACCTGAGGTGGTTTCTCTTTGTGGTGATCGGCTGGATATTTATTCTGGTGAAGACGGACTTGTTGTTCCAATGCTGTCTATGGGCGGTAAGGGTGTTATTTCCGTTGTATCCCACGTTGTTCCAGAAACCATGAGTGAGATGGTACATGCTTACTTAAACGGTGATATCGTTCGTGCAAGACAGCTACAATGCGATATTATCCCGCTTGTGAAGGCGTTGTTCTGTGATGTGAATCCGATTCCCGTTAAGGAAGCCTTGAATATGTTGGGCTGGGAGATTGGCGATTGCCGACTTCCGCTTTGCGAAATGAACGCGGAGAACAAGGAGTTCTTAAGAAACACTCTTTCCCAATATGATTTATCCTTCCACCCGAAGGCGTAAGAGAGGCGGTTAGTTCCATGAGTAATGTACGTATTTTCCTAAACGGATGTTTGGGACATATGGGTCATGTCATTGTGGAGATGTGCAATGATTACCAAGACATAGAGATTGTTGCAGGCGGAGATGTACGAGATGATTTTAGTGGCGCTTTTCCGGTTTATTCCTGTATAGAAGACGTGAAGGAAGAATTTGATGTTATCATTGATTTTTCCCATGTGAGCGCATTTGAAGCGGTTACCAACTTGTCGTTAACGAGGAACAAACCGATTGTCATGTGTACTACAGGTCTTTCTCAGGAACAAAAGGCGAAGCTTGACGATATGTCGAAGCAGGTCGGTGTGTTCTTTTCCGGTAATATGTCGCTCGGTATTAATGTATTGATTCGTTTAGTCAATGAAGCCGCGGCGAAGCTCTATCCGGACTTCGAGATTGAAATTGTCGAAGAACACCATAATCGGAAACTCGATGCCCCATCCGGAACGGCATTAATGATTGCCGATGAGATTAACGAGACTTTGGATCATCAAATGGATTACGTCTATGACCGTCAATCGGTACGCCGTAAACGTGCCAATAACGAAATCGGTATTCATTCGATTCGTGGTGGCAATATCGTCGGTGAGCATAAGGTCATGTTTATTGGCGGTGAAGAGATCATGACAATCTCGCACAGTGCACAAACACGAGATGTTTTTGCTCGCGGTGCGATTTCTGCGGCACGTTTTATGTGTGATAAAGAACCGGGGATATACTCCATGAAAGAGCTTCTTGCTGATTGATTGCTCGTATTGCTTGCGATTTATTTCTGTCGATGTTAAAATGTCAAATGGTAAATGGCAATAAAGCAGAAGATGAATGCGAGTATTCGTCTTTTGATGCGGAGGTAATTCTATGATTTTTCTTTTAGAAGCGACAGAGACGACAGCAACTGCAGCCAGCGGTGCGACCATGGGTGATACCCTGATTATGGTTGCCCTTTGCGCAGCCGCTTTCTTGGTTATGTATTTTGTATTGATTCGTCCTCAGCGTAAGCGTGATAAGGAATTGCAAAAACAGGTTTCTGCTTTGTGTGTCGGTGATAATATTGTAACAATCGGTGGTGTGGTTGGTGTAGTAGCCAATATCCAAGACGATAATATTACTATTACAACGAGCGTAGCACATACGATGCTCACCTTTAAAAAGACGGCCATCAGCACGATTGTGAAAAAAGAAAGCGCTGACTAATTACGTTTTTCGAGATTGTTTACAAGGCGGTATGGAAACATACCGCTTTTTCTTTATCAAAAATATGGTTTACGAAAAAATAAAGAAATATCGTGAACAATTGTTTGCTTTTGGTTTTTTTACTACGGCATGTGGTACAATTATTTCAGCTATGATGATTAGGAGAAGAGCTTATGGCATCGCTTTCCATTAAGGATATCCAAAAGAGTAAAGAAGTGAAGGTGCTTTTGGAAGCATCGGCTCGTCAAATGGATTCATTAGGGTTTACTGAGCACAGTTACCGTCATTGCCGCCTTGTTTCAAATAAATGCGGCGAGATTTTAGAAGCCATCGGCGAATCGGAAGAGGTCGTCGAGCTCGGTCGAATTGCCGGATACATTCATGATATTGGTAATGCCGTCAATCGCAATCATCATGCCATGTCTGGCGCATTACTTGCATACGACATGCTGATACGAAAGGGCATGTCATATGAAGACGCGACAGCTATCATGATGGCGATTGCGAATCATGACGAGGGTGAAGGTGCTCCGGTAAGTAATCTGGCATCGGCCCTGATTTTGGCGGATAAGGCTGATGTGCATCGCAGCCGTGTAAGAAATCGCACACCAGAGACCTTTGATATTCATGATCGCGTGAATTATGCGGTAACATTATCCTCTTTAACGATCGCAGATAAAAAGGCGATACTGGCTCTTGAGACGGATACGTCCATTTGTCCGGTTATGGATTATTTTGAAATCTTTTTGGAGCGAATGAAGCTTTGCCGTGGAGCGGCGGAGCATTTAGGTTTAATTTTTGAATTGTATATTAATGATACGAAATTACTCTAATCGGTAATGAATTGAATCGTAGAAGAAAGGAAGGAACTGCACGCGTGGCTTCTCATTACGGTGGTATTCCCGAAGATGTAATCCAAGAAATTATCGCTCGAAATAGCATAGAGTCTGTGGTTGGGAAATATGTGCAATTTACGAAGCGTACAGGACAAAATCAATTCGGTCTGTGTCCTTTCCATTCCGAAGATACGCCGTCTTTTTCCATTTCTACGACGAAACAAATTTACTATTGCTTCGGTTGTCATAAAGGCGGCAATGTCATTCATTTTTTGATGGAGATTGAAAACATCGGCTATGTTGATGCGATTAAGCTTCTTGCCGAGCAATCTGGCGTCACGATTCCGGAATCCAATGACGAAGAATATCAACGAGAAGAGAAGAAGAGAAAACGAATTAAGGGTGCTCTTTTGGAGGCCGCACGATATTTCTATGCGAATCTAATGTCGCCTAGGGGCGAGGGTGCGCGTAGCTATTTGCAGAAACGCGCGATTTCAACGAAGATGGCGCGTGGATTTGGATTAGGGTATGCGCCCGATGAATGGGAAGGCTTATCCCATTTTTTAAAGGATAAAGGATATCGTGATGAAGAGCTATTGGAAAGTGGTCTTTTCACGAAGGGGAAGCGCGGACAGCCGGTTGATTTGTTTCGCGGCAGATTAATGTTTCCAATATTTAACCCGATGGGTGAGATTATTGCTTTCGGCGGACGTATTATGGGTGATGGGCAACCGAAGTATATTAACTCTCCGGAGTCCCCTGTGTATTCGAAACAGAAGAATCTTTATGCATTGAATTTTGCGAAGGCATCATGCAAGAAGCAGTTGATTATCGTCGAAGGATATATGGATGTAATATCCATGCATCAAGCGGGCGTGAAGAATGCCGTGGCATCTTTAGGTACTGCACTCACAGAGAGACATTTGGATTTGTTGGGACGATATACCGAAGAAGTCGTTTTATTCTATGATTCTGATAAGGCCGGACAAAATGCTGCTATCCGCGGTTTAAAAATGATTATGCATCGCAAACAGAAACAATCTGGCCTTGCTTTGAAGGTGTCGGTAGCGAAGGTGCCGAATGGAAAAGATCCGGATGAGTTTATTCGCGAATTCGGCGCCGGTGCTTTTCAAGAAGTGGTCGATTCAGCGATGCCGGTAATGGACTATTTGATGGATAGCGCCAAGCTACAATGCACGAATGGTAAAAAGTTCGATGCACAATCGTACCAGATGCTGGTATGTGAATATCTTTCGTGGGAAACGAATTTGATTTCCAGAGAACGTGCGGCAAATCTTGTTTCGTCGGTTCTCGGTGTATCAACGCAATCGATTTTGAACCAAGTGGCGTTGGCCGGAAAAGAACGAAAAGCGTCTGAGGTTATTTCTGTGGAGAGAAAGACTAGGACGCAAACCGAGGTGAAATCAACACATAATCTTGGTGAGACGGCGACGAATGATGAGTTGATTCTGTTGGTTTTATTGTCGATGATGGGTTCGTCATATTCGAATCTTTTCGATAAACCATTGGTAACTGATTTTTCGATGGGTACGATGAGAAGTATTGCGAAGGAATATTTGCCATTATTGGGTACGCCGGAAGGTGATACGAATCATTTGCTGGAAGCGACTCATGAATATGTAATCAATAAACGATTGGCTCGTGATGTGATATCGGAATGCTTAATGACGACGACAGGTGCTCATGATGAGAAATCACTTCTTCGATATGCTCTCGATTATCTTTATCGCGTACGTATGGATGTCTATACGAGACAGAAGAAGAGACTCGCGGAACAGCTGGACGGGATGCCGAACGGACCGGATAAAGAAGCCACCAAGAAAGGTCTACTGGATACGATGAATTATTTGAAATACTTGCAAGAACAGATGAAATCGATGAGGTGATTTATGAGTGAAAAATCTTCTCTTTCGATTCGTTTGACATGTGTTGCTCAACACATTGCACCGACGGACTTGGTGATTGATGTGGGTTCGGATCACGGACAGCTGTCTGCATATTGCTTAGATCATCATGTAACACCATTTGTTATAGCGACAGATATTCACAAGGCCCCGGCCCTTCGAACAGAGAGTTACCTAAAGGCGATGGGATATGAGAAGCAATCGAAGACGTTTTGTACAGACGGACTCTCTGGAATCGAGCTAAAACCACGAACGACTGTTGTGATTGCCGGAATGGGAGGTTTGGAAATTCGTGACATCCTTTCCGATGTTATGAAAGAAAGAGATTTATTCGCATATGATGATTTGCGCTTTGTGTTACAGCCGCAAAGATCACTCGAAGAACTTCGATTCTTTCTCGCAGAGAATGGTTTTTCCATTGAATGCGAATCGATTACGAAGGATCGTGGACGTTTCTACTCGGTCATCGAGGTGACATATAGTGGAACCCCCTACAAAATAGATTTAAAAGAGGCTTTTTTTGGACCATATATTCTTAAGGAAAAACCACCGTTCTATCAGGAATTTATGGCGCACGAACGATCAGTAATAGAGAAAATATCACGGGGAAGAAAGGAATGGGTGCCATATTTGGCATCCTGGGATGAATGGGTATGAATGATCAATACCGGGTACAGGACATAATATCGGTCATGGAAGAGCTTGCGCCTGCTGATATGGCAGAGTCGTGGGATCATGTCGGATTAATGATTGGAGATGCAAGTGCACAAATTGATAAATGTATGCTCGCGTTGGATGCAAATCATGAGGCCATCGAGGCATGTAAAGCAGCAGGGGCAACAATGCTCGTGACACATCATCCGCTTCTCTTCGCACCGATTCATACCATCGATTTTCAAGAACCTATGGGAAAGAACATTCGAGATATCATATTGAACGGGATTCATGTGTATGCCGCACATTCGAATCTTGATAAGGTGCAAGGCGGTGTCAATACGGCACTGGCTCGTGAACTTGGCCTTCTTATGCCGATGACACTTGAAGGCGCGGAAATTGGCGTTTGCGGGAGCTTAGGCAATGATATTTTGCTTCGAGATTATACACAAATCGTGAAATCGAAGCTTGGTACTTCGGGGATTATTTTGAATACAGATCAAAATCCTTCTGTAAGTCGTGCTTTCGTACAAGGCGGTGCTTTTGATGAGTCAGCTATTCCGATTCTGAAGCTGGCGCGTGTCGATGTTGTGGTTACAGGAGAGATGAAGCATCATCATATGCTCGAATTGGAAGAGTCGGGAATAAGTGTCATTATTGCGGGCCACGAGTCTACCGAGCGCGTGGTTTTGCCATATTTGCAAAAGATATTAAAAGAACGGCTACCGAAGCTTTCTGTTGAGGTTTTTCGCGGCCACAATTGGTAAAAAGTGGTAGATGAATGACAAACATCCGTGTATAATAGGAATGTTTTCCAAGCTGGACCGGATGATCGCGGGCACAGTGGCCCAACGGCCGTGCGTGAGGAAAGTCCGGGCTCCATAGGACATGGGTGCCGGGTAGTTCCCGGTGAAGGTAACTTTAAGGAAAGTGCAACAGAAAAGAAAACCGCTTTTTCTTCGGAAAGAGTAAGGATGAAAAGGTGAGGCAAGAGCTCACCGGCAGTTCGGTAACGAATTGGCCTTGTAAACCCCACTCGGAGCAACGCCGTGGAAAAGACGCTATTTGCGGTCCGCAAAGTCTTTGAGGAGGCGGCTTGAGCAGATAAGAGACTATCTGCCTAGATAGATGATCATTTAAGACAGAACCCGGCTTATAGGTTCAACTTGGAAAACATCTATGTATATTCGTCTTCACATGCTTTTCATGGGAGACACATAAATAAAGGAGAAAAGAATATGTCTGCAGAATCTTATTTGAGCCGTGGTGTATCACCTACGAAAGATGACGTAAAGAAGGCCGTTGCCAATCAAACGAAGGGTGTTTTCCCCGGAGCGTTTTGCAAATTGATTGAGGATCTTGCTGGCGATGAAGATTATTGCACTGCGATTCATGCTGATGGTGCGGGAACGAAGTCTTCCGCCGCGTACCTGGCATATCGTGAGACAGGTGATACTCGCTGGTTCTTCTCAATTGCTCAAGATTCACTGGTTATGAATACAGATGATTTGGCTTGCGTAGGAGCAACCTCGAACTTGTCATTATCCAATACCATCGGACGTAATGCACATCGTGTAAACGGCGCATGTATTGCCGAAGTTATTAAGGGTTATGACGCATTCATCGAAAAGCTTCAAAATCTTGGTGTTGATATAACGATGTCTGGTGGAGAGACTGCCGATGTAGGTGATCTCGTACGTACAATCATTGTTGACTCTACATTAGTTACGCGCGTTGCTCGAAAAGACGTTATTTCAGCAGCAAACATCAAGCCGGGACATGTCATTGTTGGCTTGGCTTCTTTCGGTCAGGCGACGTACGAGGATTCATACAACTCCGGAATTTCTTCGAACGGATTGACTGCTGCTCGCCATATGCTTCTTTCCAAGGAATACTTAAAAAAATATCCGGAATCAGTATCCGAAACTATTTCCGAAGATAAAGTCTATTGTGGAAAGTTTATGCTTTCTGATAAGCTTCCAAACAGCAACCAAACCGTTGCAGAAGCGATTCTTTCGCCTACAAGAACCTATTTACCGATAGTAAAGGATGTTTTGGCTCAATATCGTAACGAGATTTCGGGTATCATTCATTGTACCGGTGGTGGTCAAGCAAAATGCCGTGATTTTGGTAAGAACATTCGTTATGTAAAGGACAATCTTTTCCCGTTCCCACCAATCTTTGCAGCGATTTTTGATTCTGGTGAAATTCCGCAAAAAGAAATGTATCAAGTATTTAATTGCGGTCATCGTATGGAATTCTACTGCGACGAAAGTGTTGCTTCCGGTATCATTGAGATTGCAAACAAATATAATGTTGAAGCCAGAATTGTTGGTCATGTAGAAGCTCTTCCGGAAGGCTCCGAGAACGAAGTGATTATTCGTGCGGACGGCAAGGAATTCATCTATTCATGATGAGAGCCACGAAGGAAAACAGCATGATAATGGAGCGTTTATTCATAAAGGCGTTTGCTGTATGCCTTTGTATCATTATGCTCGTCATGCCAACTGCATGTAAAAAGAAGACGTCCTCCGAAGAAGAAACAAATAATGATATGCAATCCATCTCGGTATCGTTAACACAGGACGGAGTTACGCTACCGTCGTCATCAAATGAGGTGGAACAAGAAGATGCCTCTACGTGCCAGTATTGGGCAGCTTCTTATCTCGAATACTTCCGACGCGGCGATGTTAATGAGAGCGCAGGGATTATTGGGGTAGTGCCAAATGATATTGCCAATTCGCAATACGCCAATATGGCTTTTGTATTCACGCAAACCTATGCTCGTATGACTTATCAGGCAAACACAGCGACAATACAAGCAGATGGAACATATGTTGTTCCGGTTACTATTACGATGCCGGATGTGAGCACATCATTTCAGTTGATTGCTACAGATATGGAATCAATGAAGAGTATCGGACAGAACTACGTTCTTGATTTAGTGATGAATGGATCAACGGGATCGAGTACGGCAAAAACAACACTCGAAGACGAGATTTTACAGGAAGTTGGCAATCGGATTCAAGATGAATCGTTGATTACTACAAAAACGTATGATGACACATTCACTTTTGCGAATGTAGATGGTTCATGGGTTTGTACTGATGTTCCGGATTGCCTATTCAATTTGGGGAGCACTAGTTTTACGTCACCTGTGGACGCGCTTCCGTATGATGGTGAATACAATATTATCGTAGCAGCGGCCGATGAACTGTTGGCAACCGGTCGAATTACAAGCAGTCAATATGACGTACTGATTCTTCCGCTTCGAGAAGCATATGAAAACAATTACTAATTAAATTGTCGATGAATAAATCGACTGCAACAGCTTTTTTCCTGTGGTCGTCTTAAAAACCGTATCATGCATGTTTTGGATGTTTCCATTTGATAGTATTATCATGTTCTTCATGATTACTATGATTGTCATAGTATCCTACGCAAATTCAGATTTAAAGATGTCCAATATAAACTCGAATGATACGTCGGTACAGGCGTTTTAGCCTTCAAACTGATTGATAAGCTGAATGGCGTCAGTGTTTTTAAGATAAACATAGCAAAACTCGTGGGCAACTGACAAGCCGTTGATTGTAAAGATAGACAATGCATCACTACTTTCTGCGACGGACTTATATACAAATGATATTCCAATATTCTTTTCTATAAGTCGACACATTACTCTGAAGCTGCTAATACAGACAGTTCGAGAAAAAGCAGAAACTGTGTAACCGAAATTTGTAAGCAGATGTTCAAGTACATCTCTCGTTCCCGAACCTTCCTCGCGAACTATTAATGTGCTTTCAAGTAAATCATTAATACTCATTTCTTTTCCTGCAAATGGATGATCTTTTGCACATACACCAACAAATGGTTCCATACGTAATATACGTGACGAGTATTTGTTTTTATCAAAGTTTCCTTCTACAATTGCGAAATCAAGCTCTCCGTTTTCCAGTTTTCCAAGAAGAGTTTCTGTGTTATCAACGAGCAACTTAAGTGAGTGTTTTTTGTTGCTTAAATACTTATCGATGGTATTTGTCAAAACAAACTCACCAATTGTTTTTGTTGCTCCTATGCGCAAAATCCTCGGAGATGTTCGGAAAATATCAGCACGAAATTCTTCATCATTGTATAAAAGACCCCTGCAATACACGGCAAATTTATCAGCCTCAGGAGTGCGTGACAACTTTCGTTTATCATAATTAAAAAATCTACATCCATATTCATGCTCCAGCAATTGAATATGCTGAGTTACAGCAGGCTGTGACATATTTAGTCGTTCAGCTGTAACTCTATAGTTCATTGTTTCATATAGCATAACAAATGTATTAACCCGATAATCGATCATTTGGCACCTCAATAAAAATATGTAATCATACAATAGCAATTGATTATTAAAAATTATCATGCGTTGAAATTATAATCAAGTCATAAATTGAAAGAGGGGCTTGTTTTAATGAAAGAGATTGCAAAAAAATATTTCAGCTTTATTCCGGGAATTGCCGTCGCTTTGGCTATTGCGTTTGTTGCAAAGATAATTACGGATAACCTTCCCATCCATCTGATAAGTGCTTCAGTTGTCGCACTGTTCATCGGTATGATAATCAATGCAATTCACAAACCGGGAGATATCTTCTCACCGGGTATAAAAATCACTTCGAAAAAACTTCTGAAATTTGCAATTATTTTGCTCGGAGCAGGCCTTAATATAACTACGGTCATGCACGTTGGCAGCGTATCCCTTATAGTTATGGTATTCACACTTCTTACCTGCTTCGGCGGTGGATATATATGCGGACGCTTACTTGGGCTTAATTGGAAGCTTTCAAATCTAATCTCTGCCGGAACAGGTATCTGTGGTGGTTCGGCAATTGCCGCAATCGCACCAGCCATTGACGCAGAAGATAGGGATATTGCTTATGCTATGTCGGCAACATTCCTTTTTGATATGTTTATGATTATTGCTTTCCCATTTATGGGAAAGGCGTTAGGCATGGGCAATGAGGCCTACGGTCTGTGGGCCGGAACAGCTGTCAATGACACATCAAGCGTTGTCGCCGCAGGATATGCATTTAGTGATGCAGCCGGAGATTTTGCGGTAATGGTTAAATTGACAAGAACACTTTCGATAATTCCAACAGTTATTATCTTTACTTTGATAAACATGAGAATTAAGCGCAAAGAATTATCACAAACTGCAAAAGTAAATGGAAGTGATAAAAAAATCAAATATAACATTAAATCAATAATTCCATGGTTCATTGTCGGATTTGTTGCACTCGCCGTAATCAACAGCTTCGGTATTATTCCGGAAACAGTATCCTCGGTTATGAAGGAAATCAGTAAATTTTTGATGATTGCTGCACTTGCTGCAATAGGTTTGAATACCAGTTTCAAAGACATGAAAAAATCCGGAATAAAACCAATGCTTCATGGCTTTATCATTTCTGCTCTTGTTGTGGTCGTAGCACTTGCAGTGATATACAGCGAGCAATGGCTCGGGTTGCTCCAATAATAAAAACGAAATTCATTCAATAATTTCAAATATATAATTACCCGGTGAGAGATATTATTCTCTCGCCGGGTTTTAATGTGATTAAATTTATTCTATTTGAAAAGCACGTATATCCTTAGGCTGTAAATTACGATTTGTATGACTACTTTTATAAAGAATAATTACATCTCATCAGTAATTCCCAAAAGAATGATGCCGACCATGACAAGGGCAATAACAAGATATTGCACCTTCTTCAATTTCTCTTTGATGAAAATACGTGATAGTAAAACCGAAACGATACTATACGATGCAACAAGTGGCGCTGCCACGATTGCACGATCGGACATGGCAAATACGTAAAAGAATTGTCCGGCTGTTTCAAAGATTGCTGCGAGCCCCTTGTCCTTTTGCTTGAGTGGATTGAATTTTTCTTTTTTTACGAAGGTGATAAAAAGGAAGACGAAGAAAGCGCAGATAAAGAATGTGAATTCATATGCGAGAAGTGCTGAATCTTCGCTTAAGATCTCTTTTTCGTCTAGGTAGATGGCGTCAGCAAAAGTTCCGAGACCATCGAGAATGCAATAGGCAAGTGGGAAAAGAATCGCTAGCCAGCCGATGCGGTATTTCTTTTCAACGGTTTCTCCAGCGGCGGCACGCGCTTTGTCATCAAAGTGTTTTTCCAAGACGGCTAACAGGAAGAGTCCTACGGAGATGATGGCGATACCTGCAATTTCCAGTCCAGAGAGGGCTTGTGAAAAGATAAAGAAGCAAAGGATAGCTGTGAGTGCACCAGACGTGTTTTGAATCGGAGAAGCGATGGAAAGCTCAATATATCGAAGTCCGATATATCCGATTGTCATGGAAAGGATATAGAGAGCAGATACGGGGAAATAGGTGACAATATCCATTGGATTGAATGTCAAACCCTTTACAAGCATATATATTACGGCATGAATTCCCATAACGAGACCGACCATAACGACAATCTTTAGATGACTTAACGGGTCATTTTCATCGCTGCCTTTTTTATAGAATAAGTCCGCCGTACCCCAACAGGCCACAGTAATCAGCGCAAAAATGAACCACATGAATTAATCCTCCAAAATGTTTTTTATAACGAAAATATTATACAGATTATTTCGAAGAATTGAAGGTAAAACATGAAATTGATAGAAAATTTGTTGTTTGGATGAAATGAGACAATCAAGAAAGAAAACTGAAAAAAACGTTTTGAAATCATCGAATTAGTGTTGACATCTTCATGCGACATCGCTATAATAACGTCTGTTCGCTAACGAAACACGCTTTCGTGAAGGACAACTGAGTTGCACCTTTAGCTCAGTTGGTAGAGCAACTGACTCTTAATCAGTGGGCCCCGGGTTCGAGTCCCTGAAGGTGCACCAAGAGATAACCGATTTGCATTGCAAGTCGGTTTTTTTTGTAAAAATGATGATTTATCCCAGCATACTATTTTGTTAATTCATCTATTAATACAAGAAACTTGTGATATAATATATCGAGTTTAATTAAAGGAGAGTTCAATCATGTCAAATTATCGTATTGAAACGAATTGTGTTCAGGCAGGTTATACTCCGAAAAACGGAGAAGCCCGCGTATTACCTATTTATCAAAGCACAACATTTAAGTATTCAACAACGGAACAGATGGCACGCTTATTTGACTTGGAGGAATCCGGTTATTTTTATACACGACTTTCAAATCCGACAGATGATGCGGTTGCAGCGAAAATATGTGCATTGGAAGGTGGCGTGGCGGCAATGCTTACGTCTTCCGGACAAGCGGCGAACCTTTACGTAGTATTAAACCTATGCGAAGCAGGCGATCACATTATTTCTTCTTCTGCTCTTTATGGCGGTACATATAATCTATTTGCTCATTCGATTCGCAAAATGGGAATTGATGCGACATTTATTTCACCTGATGCGACGGTAGAGGAGATAGAGGCTGTAATTCGTCCGAATACGAAGCTCATTTTCGGAGAAAGCGTTGCCAACCCAGCATTGACCGTTTTGGATTTTGACAGCTTCGCAACAGCAGCACACAAGCATGGTTTACCATTGGTTGTTGATAATACTTTCCCGACACCGATTAACTGCCGTCCTTTTGAGCTCGGCGTAGATATTGTGACGCATTCGACAACGAAATACATGGACGGTCATGCATCTTGTGTGGGTGGATGTATCGTGGACAGCGGTAATTTTGACTGGACAAAGTATCCGGAACGTTTTGCTGGCCTTGTAGAGCCGGATGAAACATATCACGGTGTTTCATACACTGGTCGTTTCGGAAAGAGTGCATTTATCATGAAGGCTGTTGCTCAATTGATGCGTGACTTAGGATCGATTCAAGCACCGATGAACGCTTTCCTTCTGAATATTGGTTTGGAGACATTACATCTTCGTGTACCACGGCATTGTGATAATGCAATGGCTGTTGCGAAGCATTTGCAAAACCATCCAATGATTTCTTGGGTGAGCTACCCTGGACTTCCGGGAGATTCTCAATATGACAAGGCGCAAAAATATCTTCCAAATGGTTCTTGCGGCGTGCTTACATTCGGCGTAAAGGGCGGAAGAGAAGCTTGCGTGAAGTTCATGGATGCTTTGAAGTTGGCAGCCATCGTGACACACGTAGCTGACGCACGTACCTGTTGTTTACATCCAGCAAGTCATTCGCATCGTCAAATGAATGACGAAGAATTATTCCAAGCAGGTGTTAGCCCGGATTTAATTCGTTTCTCGGTCGGTATTGAAAATGTGAATGATATCATCGCCGATTTGGATCAAGCATTAGCAAGCGTCTAATAAACAATATGATATACACTAAACCGCCGTGACATAAATCACGGCGGTTTTTGCATTTCACTACGAAAAATAAGCAGGTAATGCAAAATATTGCAATGATAAAGCAATTGTGATAAATTTTACACGGGGAACAAATATCTTATAGGGGGGGAAAACTATGGGAAACCACAAATTATCATCAAGTATCATTATTGCTGCCGCAGCAATTGCGGCCATGTTCATTTTGTTACTAATTATTTCACACATCAGTGATAACAAGATTGAAGCTGCACAGGTTACAACTGAAACAGTCGTGGCAAAAGCTGCATGGGTCAGCGACGAAGAAGTGGAGTTAGGAATAGACAGTAATATCTTATACTTTTATGCAACAATCGATGCCGAATGTACAGACGTTCATGTAGTCAATTCCCGTAATAATGCTTTTATCGCAACTCTTTATAATGATGGAGGCGCTTTCCATGTGGGAGATGTTTCTGCTGATGATAATGTATACAGCGGTTACGTTTCATTAACACCGAACAACATAGGAACATTCCAATATAAAGTTGTTTGGATGGAAGGCGATACACAAATGGAATCCAATCTGATTCCCGTAACTATTACCAAAGTATCTGAAAGTGAATCGGATTTTGACATCAACGCGGAAGATATCTATGGTAGTGCTGGTGTTTCAATACCAGATATACTCGGCGGCGGAGACGGTGAAAGCGGTTGGACTGACGAAATTGAAGACGATGCTTATGAGAGTGTTTATATTGAGGCGAGCAAATATGCCGATGCCTTCATGAATGGCTTATAACTTCAAATCATATACGAAAAAAAGCACTCGTAACGAGTGCTTTTTTTGTAGCCTTTGAGGCGTCCTGAAAATCGGTGTAATTACCATCGCGGATGATGAATACAATCATCGTTAAAAAGTATATTTTTGCATATCCGACGAAGAAAAATCATCTGTAAGCGGCAAAGAAATAGTTCTCTCTTCCAAAGCCGATTTGTATAGTCCCAAAACCATATCAACAGCTGTATATCCTGACTTTGCATCAGCAATCGGTTCCTTGCCGGATTGAATACTATTAACTAAATCAGCGTAGATGGCGAAATGTTGATTCTTTGCGCTATTGATGGTGAAGCCGAGGCCTTTCTCGCGAATGAATCGACGGATGTAACGGAAAGTTTGCGATTTCCCTTTGGCATTAACGATAGATAGATGCGGTTTGTTTTTCCGGAGTGAGATGCGTATAGAACCATTTTCGCCATTGATGAAAAAACTGGCTTCGTGGTCCTTTGGATCAGTGGCAGTGGTGCCTTCAATTTGGCAAAGAGAACCGTCGTTCATGGAGAATACACCCATCGCGGTGTCTTCTGCTTCAATTGCGCGAAAGCGTTTGGCTATTTTACCGGTTACTGCCACCGCGTCAGCATTCATAAGATAAGCAGCGAGATCCAAGGCGTGAATAGATTGATTCATAAGTGCCCCACCATCACTTTTCCAAGTACCACGCCAAGCGGCAGTTCCGTAATATGATTCGTCATGTCCCCAACGAACTATAACAGACCCAGAAGAAAGCTTTCCGAAGACGCCAGCGGCGATGTCTTCGTGAAGTGTCGATACAATCGGGAAATAGCGATAGATATGTCCCATAGCAATTTTTCTGTTTGTTTCTGTGGCTATGGTATAGAGCTCATGAGCTGAATTATGTGTCATGGTCATCGGCTTTTCCAGAAGAAGATGAGCGCCACAGCGTAAGCAATCGATGGCGATTGTATGGTGTAAACCAGAAGGTACAGTAATGGCAACGATGTCGGGCTTTTGCTCTGTCAACATGATATGATAATCCGAATAAAATGAAACGCCTTCACGGCTCGCTTGGGTGGATTCTAGTAATCGTTCGCCAGCCCCCTCCTGAGTATCGACGAGGGCACAAAGTGTGAGTAGAGGAAATAGCTTCCTGATGGCTTTGATATGCTTTACGCTAACACGTCCGCAACCAATAATGGCTACGCGTAGGGAGGATGCATTATCTTTATTCATGAACGAACCTCGATTCCTTTAATCGCATATATTTTATCACATTAATGGTACAATAATTCTATGAAATAAAGGCGCAAATCGCCGATATGCCAAAGTGAGGATGCAACCATGAGAATGATTGATTTGATTGAGAAGAAAAGAGACGGTGAGGCGCTTTCCGAGGCTGAAATCCAATTTTTCATCCAAGGCGTAACGCAAAAGAAAATTCCGGATTATCAAATCGCAAGTTTGCTGATGGCTATTGTTTTACGTGGCATGACTGATGATGAGACAGCAGATTTGACTATTGCAATGGCAAATTCTGGCGATGTTTTAGACTTGAGCGCCATTCCGGGTGTGAAAGTCGATAAACACAGCACAGGAGGTGTGGGTGATAAGTGCACACCGATTCTTTTGCCACTATTGGCTTCATTTGGCGTACCTGTGGTGAAGCTTTCAGGACGAGCTCTTGGATTTACAGGTGGAACTATTGATAAATTTGAGTCGATTGAAGGGTTTCAGTGCGAAATTGCTCCCGAAGCTTTTCCAAAACATATAGAAAAATGCGGCATGCTTTTAGCCGGTCAATCCGAAAAAATCGCACCGGCGGATAAGGCTCTTTATGCTCTCCGCGATGTGACTGGAACAGTGCCTTCGATTCCACTCATTGCATCGAGTATTATGAGCAAAAAATTGAGCGGAGGTGCGGATGCCATTGTACTTGATGTGACATGCGGCAAAGGTGCTTTTATGAAGACGCTGGATGATGCGAGAAAACTTGCACAAATGAATATGTCCATAGGTAAGCTTTGTTGCCGGCCTGTATCATGTGTGATTTCATCTATGGAACAGCCACTCGGACATCGTGTCGGTAATGTGTTGGAAATGCTTGAAGTGATGGATGTGTTGCATGGACATGGACAAGAAGACATCGTGAATGTGGTTTCAACATTGGCTGCCGAAATGCTTTTGCATACGCCATACGGAGAAGGAAAAACATCGAAGGCTCTGGAAGGAGAAGCGATAGCAAAATTACGCACGGGTGAAGTAAATGATAAGTTTATTGAATTGATTCTTTCACAAGGCGGTAAAATTGACTCGAATGGTATGCCGATTTTTGTAGAGAGACCATGCGAAATTATGAAGGTAATGGCAACAAAATCGGGTTATATTTCTCGCTGTGATGCATTGGGTGTCGGAGAAGCTTCGGTTTTACTTGGGGCAGGCCGTATGAAAAAAACAGATGCAATAGATTTTGGTGCTGGCGTTGAAGTTCATCGAAAAATCGGTGATTATGTTAACCGTGGTGATGTGCTTTATTCGCTCTATAAAGGCAGTAAGGCAACAGTGGATGAAGACATATTAAGTGCGGCTCTTGACAAGATGGAGAATGTATTCGAGATATGTGATGAGAAAACAGAAAGGCCCATAGAAATCCTCGATATTTTGCGGTGATTATTTTCGAAGAAACGTCTTGCGAATTCAATATTGGATTGTTATAATAAAAAGCGAACGAATGTTCAGTTCGGCTGAAAGTGAGATGAATCATGATTATCTTGGGGATTGACCCCGGTTATGCAATTACCGGATATGGTGTAGTTGATTATCAGAAGAACCACTTCACTTTGATTGACTGTGGTGCCATTATGACGAAGGCACATACTCCTTTCGAACTTAGATTATTGACGATATATCAACAATGCGAGGCAGTTATTGAACGGTATCATCCGGATGTGATGGCGATTGAAGAATTGTTTTTTGCCCGAAATACCACGACAGCGATTGGTACGGCGCAAGCGCGTGGTGTCGTAATTTTAGCCGCGGCTAAGGCAGGAATACCTGTATATGAATATACGCCGATGCAGATTAAGCAAGCAGTGACCGGATATGGACGTGCAGATAAGAATCAAGTGGCACAAATGGTAAAGATGCTATTGAAGATGGATCAATTGCCGAAACCGGATGATGTGACCGATGCACTTGCCATAACTATCTGTCAAGGGCATACGGGGCTGAATCGCGCATTTGAGGCGGTTTCCGGATATCAAAAAGTATAAGTGATAAGGACGGTTTGAACGCATGTACGCATATATTAAGGGCGATATTGTAGCCATGAAGGATGAATTCATTGTTATTGAGAATAACAATGTCGGATATCGTATTTTTTGCCCGTTATCCATTTCTTCTCGTATAGGACGAGTTGGTGACTTCGTATGTGTTTATACATATCATTATGTACGGGAGGATGCAATTGCTCTTTACGGGTTCCCGTCAGAAGAGGAATACGATATGTTTGTATTGCTTCTTACCGTATCCGGTATCGGTCCGAAGGTTGCTATGGCAATAGTTGGTCAATTCCAACCGGCCGAGTTTTCACTGGCAGTTATTTCCGGCGATGTTAAGACATTAACTGGAATTAAGGGATTAGGTAAGAAGGGTGCGGAGAGAATTGTTTTGGAATTGAAGGATAAGCTGAAGGGCTTTGCATTCCGAGATACAGATATGACATCTAGTGTTTCCTTGCCATCGACGTCGGAAGCACTTTCTTCACTGGAGGAGGCATCAGCGGCACTTGTCGTTTTGGGTTATCCTGCATCAGAAGCATTAATGGCAGTGAAATCTGTATATGAAGATGGTATGAGTGTGGAAGAGATTATTCCGAAGGCTCTACGCAGGATGGTAAGAAGCTGAGATGAGCATTGAAGGAGAAGACAATGGATTTTCATGAATATGATCAGGATGAACGAATGCTTGCTCGCGAACGATTGACGGAGGATCGTGACGAAAAGAGCTTGCGCCCGCTCCATTGGGAAGATTATGCCGGACAAAAACGTGTCACAGAGAACCTGAAGGTATTTATCGAAGCAGCTACGAAGCGAAACGAACCGTTGGATCATGTTTTGCTCTATGGGCCTCCTGGCTTAGGAAAGACGACTTTGGCAGGTATTATTGCATCAGAAATGAGTGTAAACCTAAGAATTACCACGGGTCCGGCGATTGAGAAACCAGGTGATTTGGCGGCACTGCTTACTAATATGAACGAACGTGAGGTTCTCTTTATTGATGAGATTCATCGTTTAAACCGTAGTGTTGAAGAGATTCTATATCCTGCTATGGAAGACTATTGTTTGGATATTATGATTGGCAAGGGGCCATCCGCGCGTTCAATCCGACTTGATTTACCGAAATTCACATTAATTGGTGCCACCACGCGCGCTGGTATGCTATCGGCACCACTGCGTGATCGTTTCGGAATGATTCATCGATTAGAGCTTTATTCTGTTGACGACTTGATGACCATCCTTCGTCGTGATGCCGATATTCTTGGAATCGGCATTGATGAACATGGATTGCGTGTAATTGCTTCACGTTCACGTGGCACACCGCGTATAGCCATCCGTTTGTTGAAGCGTATGCGTGATTTTGCCGAAGTGAAGGGCGCAGGGGTTATTGATGAGAATATTGCAGACTATGGATTGAACCAATTGGCAATTGATGAGAAGGGACTTGATTTTACGGATCGACGTATTCTTTCCAATATGGCAACCATGTTTATGGGAGGGCCGGTAGGCCTTGAGACATTGGCAGCTTGTACTGGTGAAGATAGCGGAACGATTGAAGATGTCTATGAACCGTTTTTAATGCAAATTGGTTTCATTGCCAAAACACCTCGCGGTCGTATACTTACACCGCTTGGCTGGAAGCATCTGGGACTTGATAATCCAAATAAGGAATCGACTATAGAAGACTTATTGAATAACGAAGGTTGATTTGCTTTTTCAGGTGTGGGGAGTTTCATATCTTTTGTGATATGAGTGGAGAAAAGATGGCGAAGAAAATACTGCTTCATTGTTGTTGTGCACCATGTGCGGAATATCCGGTGGCGGATTTGTTGAATGAGAAATTAATCCCTTCTCTGTATTATTTCAATCCGAATATTCATCCTGCATTTGAGTGGGAACGAAGGAAAGAACAGCTTGATATACTCGCAGCCAAGAAGTCTTTACCAATCATTATCGATGATACATATCAGGAGCAGGAATGGCGCGATAAGACATGGGAAGGCGTATATGCATCTCGATGCATAATGTGTTATACCGTTCGACTGAATGCCGCGGCAAAGTATGCTGCAGATAACGGATTCGAAGCATTCTCTACTTCGCTTCTTGTGAGTCCATATCAACAGCATGATACTATTCGTTCATTAGCGGAGGAGGCTGCTTCTCGGTGTGGTATTTCCTTTGCATATTATGATTGGCGTCCGCATTTCCGCGAAGGACAAAATATGGCACGAGAAGATGGTCTTTATCGTCAGAAGTATTGTGGCTGTATGTATTCCTTCGAGGAGTCTGAATGGAAAGAGAAGATTATTCGTGATTTCCCATCAGATTTTTGGCAAAAACCCGTTAACGAGTAGTGTTTTGTAATTTGCGTAGGTAACCATACCCGGCTTAGCTTTTGGAATTTTCTTTACATGAGATACAGGACAATAATCGACTTCAACGCGAGGACCGTTTCGGTTTGCGATATCTGCACTCGCTTCATCCTGACGGAAGTGATTGCTACTTGAATAATAAGCAGCAATAGCCGCGGCTTCGGTAATGGCTTTTTCTGTTGGAATTTCGCCCATTAATCTGAGAATGACATGCGTTCCGGGCATGTTTTTAACATGGAACCACAAATCATCTTTCGATGCCGTTTTGAATGTTAATTGATCATTTTGAATATTGTTTCTTCCACATATCGCCGTAAAATGCGAATCGACAGTAAATGTACGATACGAAGGGGCTTCGGCTCTTGCTTTTGCAGAGGCCTTCTTTTGCATTTCTTTTGCCTTGGCAACTTTCGCTGCTTCACGAAGTGCGCGTGAAGATGATTTTCCGGATTTTGATTTTCCAGGGTGATAGACGTCATTTGTGGTTTTCTTTTTTCCTTCTTTATTGGCGTTTGCTTGAATGCTTTCTTCCGTCATTTCGGCTTCGATGGCGAAGAGATCTTCCATGTTCGTTGCGGCATCGATGGCTTGACGTATGGATTTGAGATAGAGAACGGCGTCTCGTTCCTCTTCAATAAAGGAAAGGGCAGAGGCGCGCTTTGCTTTTCCTTTACGATATTTCTTGAAATAGGATTGTCCTTGTACGGAGGGCGCGATATTTGGATTTAGCGCAATCGTTAATGATTCGCCTATGTTAGGATAATCTGGAATCGTGATGGCATCATCATGCTCTTGTATCAAGTACTGATACGATAGTATGAGCTCGCCTTTTGTTTTCAATTCTTCGAGATTATCTGTTTGTATCAGGTCATCTTCATGAATCTGACATTTCTTGGTTGCATGCAAAAGTGAGGTATCGATGATTGATACGAGTCGTCTTCTTCGATTTTCGAATGCGGTAATGGCATCGCAAGCGGATGTGACCTGCTCCATGGCATCAGATATAGATTTTGCTGTCTGATAAGTTCCTGCATCTTTAAGCTTGAGAACATGGAATTCTTTTGGAATGCCTTCTACCAGATAGAAACCTGGGGTTATTTGCTCATGAACAATACATGAAAGCATTTTATGGAGGGCCTTTATCAGGGCATTTTCTTGTTCTGGTGATAATTGTCTTACGCCGATTCTTCCGTCGACATCAGCTTGATAACATATATCTCGAGCAAGAATTGGAGAAAAACCAGTAATTGATTCGAGAAGTGCCTTTTCAATCGGACGGCCCATTGATGTGTCGAGAATGGGTAAATGACCACTCTCGATACGAGATAAGGCGTCATTTGGCATAATTTTGCCTTGCTTTGGTGGTGCCTCGTAAATTCGTGCAGGCATGACCTCGCGAACACGAGATGTCTGTGAATCTACGTGAAAGAGACTATCAATAATTCGGTTTTCTTCGTTGACAAAAATGATATTGCTGTAACGTCCCATCATCTCAATAATGATGCGTTTAACGGATACATCCTGTAATTCATTTGTGGTGGATATTTCCAATTCGATGATTCGTTCAAAATCGAATGCTCGAATGGCTAGTATACGTGCACCAGATAGGTGCTTGCGCAATAGCATACAAAATGACGGCGGCGTGTTTGGGTTTTCTCGCGGTGATTCGGTAATATGAATTCGAGGTGATGCTGGATTTGCAGAAAGAAGAATACGAAGGTTCTTATTATTGTTCGTTCGAACGAGTAAATGAATGTCAAACCGATCCGGTTGATAGACTTTATCGATTCGAGCGCCGGCTAATTGATGATTTAATTCCAAGGCAAGAAAATGTGTCGTGATTCCGTCCAACGGCATATTACTCTCCTTGGGTAACGTCATCGTTGTGTGACGTCGTTTTCTCTTCGTTTGCTTTCTTGCGTGAATGAAGGACAAAATAGAGCCATCCGACAATCATGAAGAAAATGATTTCAAATCCTAATGCAACAAAGAATCGTCCATAGTGATTCATGGATACGAGGAAATCGAATCCAATGATGACGAGAAATGCGATAAAACCATATAGTAATCTTCCCGCTTTCGATTTCGCTAATAAAACAAAAACGGATTCCTTATCTTCTTGTTCATCGTTGACGGGCATCGAAGCCTTTTGGCGCGCACTTGATGAACGAGAATTACTGTTTCTCGTAGAAGCTGTGGCTGTTGCAGAAGAACGGGATTTCGTTCCCGTCTTGGCCCTCGATGTATTGGATTTGGTGTTTGCCATATGAATAGTCCTTCTAACAAAATAGGTCGTGCTTTTACACACGACCTAAGTATACATGAAAAACGAGTTTTGCGCGTCAGTTTTCTTTCTTTTCTCCACTTGGCGAGAGCTTCTGAATGAGGAAAATCGTGATAAAGAAGAGAAAGAGCACACTGAATACACCTAATAGACCAAAGGCACATACCACAAGCCCTTGTTGCCAAAGCGGGGAGGACGACGTAACTGAAAAATCAAGTAAGTATGAATTCAACATTATTTGCACCTCCGTTACATTCCGACAAAGTAGCTAACAAGAGCGATAATAAAACCGCCGGCTACGATAGACCCTAATTGACCGGAAACATTTGCACTAATAGCTTGCATGAGAATGAAGTTGGTCGGGTCTTCTTCTTTGGCAATTTTCTGAACGACACGTGCGGACATTGGGAATGCAGAAATGCCGGATGCACCAATCATTGGATTCATTTTCTTCTTCATAAAGAGGTTGAGGAACTTTGCGAAGAGAACACCGCCTGCGGTATCGAAAACGAAAGCGAAGAGACCGAGAAGCATAATCAACAGAGTAATCGGTTGAATAAACTTATCTGCAACCATGGTAGATCCAATAGTAATTCCAAGAAGTATGGTGACGAGGTTTGCCAATTCGTTCTGCGCGGTTTGTGAGAGTCTTTCCAAAACACCTGATACGCGAATGAGGTTACCAAACATGAGCGATCCGACTAGCGGTACGCTCATTGGTACAATAATACCGGCGATAATCGTTACGAGAATCGGGAAAACAATCATAACTCCCTTTGGTACTTTTTCTTCGTGGTAATCCATTCGGATCATGCGCTCTTTTTTTGTGGTGAGAAGTTTGATGACCGGTGGTTGGATAATCGGAACGAGCGACATATAGGAATAAGCGGCAACGGATATGGCTCCGATATAAGCCTCGGGCAATTTAAAGTAGTTGCCGACATATATGGTAGTTGGACCGTCTGCGGCGCCGATGATACCCACAGAAGCTGCAATCTTCATCGCATCTGTTCCGTGTACATCGAAATAAGGGAGCAGGACTAATGTGATAATGAAGGTTACGAAAATGCCAAATTGTGCAGCGGCACCAAAAAATATCATGTATGGGTTTTTGAATAACGGTGTGAAGTCAATCATCGCACCTATGGCAATAAAAATGAGTATTGGAAATAACTCATTTGCAATACCAGCTACTCGTAAAACCTCCAAAAATCCAGGCTCTGCAAGTGGATCTGCGACACCATATACATCCGTTGCGATACCGGCAATGGATAGTGGTAAATTGACCAAAATGGCACCAAATCCAATGGGAAGAAGTAGGGCGGGCTCGTATTCTTTCTTGATGGCTAAAGCGATAAGAACACCACCAATCACATACATGATTAGTGCTTTCCAATTATCACCGTGCCCAAAGTAAAGAATGCCTTCAAAGATAGACTCGAAAATCTCTGTCATAGAAGCAATCCTCCTCGTGGGTATTTACTGGGCTTATTGTATCACGTAAATCGTGATTATTGTAAATCACCTTTACTAGCCAAAAGTTTCTTTATCTTGTCGGTCGGATTGATGAGATTGGAGAGAGAAGAGTCGTGGTTAATAGCGTCGATAAGGAGTGCTACGAACTTGCTCATATTTACATCGGAGAACCAAGGAGCAGTTAATAGTTCTGGGCGACGATAAATCAAGTTTGTGGCAAAAACCTTATTGATGATTCCTTCTTCATACGCTTTGTCAAAATGCTCGATGCCTTCGGTGAAGAGTCCAAAAGTTACCGCGCAATAGATGTTTCGTGCGCCGCGTGCCTTCATTTCGCGACCGATATCAAGCATGGAATCACCAGAAGAAATCATGTCATCGACAATCAAGATGTCCATACCTTCGACGGAATCGCCCAAGAATTCATGAGCCACAATTGGATTTCGGCCGTTAACGACTTTCGTATAATCTCTTCTCTTATAGAACGTTCCGAGTGGGACGCCGAGAATGGATGCAAAATACATTGCACGAGAGAGACCGCCTTCATCAGGGCTGATAATCATGAATTTATCGTTGGAAAAGTGAAGATCTGGAATTGTCCGATACATTTGTTTGATGATTTGATAAGTGGCAGATAGACTTTCAAAACCGGAAGTCGGTATAGCATTGGCAACACGTTCATCGTGTGCGTCGAAAGTAATGATGTTTTCTACGCCGAGACCATAGATTTCTTCAAGTGCAAAGGCACAATCCAATGATTCGCGCGCGTTTCTCTTGTGCTGGCGGCTCTCATATAGGAAAGGCATAATAACGTTGATACGTCTGGCCTTACCAGAACAAGCGAGAATGACACGTTTCAGATCCTGATAATGATCATCAGGGCTCATGTGGTTTGTTTTTCCGAACATTTTGTAGGTACAGGAACAATTCATCACATCACTGATAATGAAAAGATCATGGCCGCGAACGGAAGATTGAATGACTGCTTTTCCTTCACCGGATGAAAAACGGGTATTATCTACCGCAATGCGATAATCCTGGCGAAAGAAACCGGGGAACTTAGAAACAATTTGCTCCTGCTGGTATTCAGAACGACGCTTGTTTAAGTAGTAGTTCACATTTTCAGTAAATTCTACGCTACCCTTTAACGGCACCAAACCAATTGGGCCTACGGGAGCCATTGGGTTATCGCCGTATTGATTATAGCGTGAGTAAGCTTTTTCGTCTGAAGATTGTGGAATCGAATTCATGTTATCCCCCTTAAAATTGAAACTGTTGATTATGTCATTGGTTCTTATTCAAATAATTCACCGATACGAACCTGACCTAAGAGATCAGTAATTTTATCGGTCGGGTTAATCAGCTTGCCGATGGATTCGTCCACGTTTAAAGCATCAATAATCCGAGCGACGTAAGGTGTCATATTGACATCAACGTACCAAGGTGCCGCTAACAACTCAGGACGACGATATATCAGATTCGTGCAAAGCACTTGTTTAATTATGCCTGCTTTGACAGCTTCTTCCATCGGAGCGATTCCGTCTGTAAACAGACCAAAGGGTGAAACGCAATAAATATCCTTTGCTCCACGCTCCTTCATGATTTTGGCTGTGCTGATCATCGTGTTTCCGGAGTTAATCATATCGTCAACAATAAGTACGTCTTTGTTTTCAAGTGACTCGCCCAAAAAACGAATATCCTTAATCGGATGAACGCCATTCACGCTAGTCGTGTAATCGCGATTGCGATAGAAAATGCCAAGAGGCAATTCCAGCATAGAAGAGTAGAATATGGCTCTCGATACACCGGTTTCATCCGGACTGACAACCATCATTGAATCCTTGTTTAATTTCACAAAAGGATTTGCACTCAATAATGTGCTGATAATCTTGTATGCAGATTTTGGCAACTCAATTCCCATGAGAGGGACAGCATTTACGATGCGTGGATCATGTGGATCGAAAATAATGAGGTTTGATACGCCCAAGCGATAGAGCTGCTGAAGCATAGCAGAGCAATCCATCGATTCACGACCGCTGCAATGATCCTGTCGACCTTCGTAAAGAAATGGCATGATGACATTGATACGACGCGCTTTTCCGCTGACCGCCATGATGATACGAAGCAAATCACGGAAAATATCATCCGGGCTAGTGAAGTGTTCTTCACCCGAAATGTCGAACTTGACTTGATGAGAAAGTACATCGGAAATAATAAAAATATCATGGCCGCGTACGGTTTGGCTTAATGACACCTTTCCTTCACCGGTCGCGAAACGAACAAAGCTTGTCGAAATAGTAAAATCCTTACGTAAATAGCCGGCGCTGTTTACATAAGGATTACTGTTATTTTGTTGCCTTTTCAAGCGCTTCTCAAAAAGCACCTGATTGACTTGTTTTACGAATTCTTCATTTGCAGTATGCGAAATGATACCAATCGGTCCAAATGGTTCAAGTAGATATCCGCGGTAATCCAAGGCGTCGAATGAATCAGATGATGGTTTTTCTGACATGATATCCTCCGGAAGGCATGAAGTGTTCGAAGCGAACTTCTACTCAATTAGTATAATACGAAACATTTCATTTTTGTACTATCTATATGGCATGAAATTCATGAAAAATTCTGAAGGTATTCTTGTCCATTATGGCGAAATATTGTTAAAGAAATCTGTGCTTGTGAAAGGTACGTCTTTCTCACATACAGTAAAAGTATGCTATCATAGCAACATTAATGAAAAGGCGGTGTATGCTTTATGAATTTTAGAAACAGTCAATTTTGGGGCGTGGCCGCTGATGTATCCTCATGTCCTCCTGAAAATCGTCCGGAAATTGTCTTTTCCGGTAAGTCGAATGTTGGCAAATCGACACTTATTAATGCATTATGTGATAATAAAAAGCTAGCTCGTGTGAGTGGCACACCGGGAAAAACTAGACTTGTCGTCTATTTTGATGTCGATCGGAAGATTTATTTTGCCGATTTACCTGGTTATGGATATGCGAAGGCTCCCAAAGAGATCAAAGCTCAGTTTTCCAAATTGGCAGACCAATATTTTGCATCAGGACGTAATATCACGCTTGTGCTTCACCTCATTGATGTACGACACAGTCCTTCCGCCGAAGATATTCAAATGTTGCACTACATGAACGAGCATCATCTGCCATATTTTATAGTATTTACCAAATGCGATAAGTTTTCTAAAGCACAGCTTTCCAAGCAAATGGTATTATTCAACGAGCTTCTCAGTATTGACGAAGATGCCCGTGTCTATTGTGTTTCGGCTGATCGCAAAGTCGGGCTCGAGGATTTACGAGCGGGAATTGCAGAATACGTAGAGGAACAAATCGAGCAGTAGTAGTTTTACTACAAATCTCGAAGCACTAGATGGTAAACCTTTGTCGATTTCTCGACAAAATGTCGAGAATTGTCGATAATTCACCCAACACGAACATATGTTTTTTCGTTACTCTTTTGCCAAGGAAACGAGGCAGAAGATGAATAACGATTGGAAAACAATATTGGATATCGGAAAGAAAACCATCGATGCTTTACTTATGCGTCCGTTGGCAATGATTGCCATAGCAGGTATTAGCGGCGGGTATTGCGCGCATACTTTTTCTTATATCGTTTCATGTGTGTTTTTTACAGTTTTGGCTATTTTCTTATGCATTCTTATATCGCATTGTAAGTCCAAACAACGTGTTACGCTTTTTCTGTCATTAATTAGCTTTTCTTTGATGTGGATTTTCTTTGTATCAGAGGATATGCAAACGAGGATTCGCTCAGTTCAAACCTATTATGATGGTTCGGCCATTGTACTCTCTCATCCCGACTATACAGCGGGGTATCATTCGATTACTCTTTTATTGGATACGAATGAGAAAGTTAACCTGTTATCTAAGGTTGAATATCCTTGGAATAGTGAACTTGCTATTGAAGGAGAGCTCTGCGAGATATCGCCGAACACAAATCCGGGAGAGTTTAACTATCAGTCTTATTATGAGACGAAGGGAATTTATCGCACCATTGAGGTTATGAATGTGGGGGTGGTTACATTCCCTCGAGATGACTTTCTGCAAAGAGGCTATGCATGGGGTACAAGCGTTCGAAAGAAAGCGGTGGAAATCTGGGAGCACTATGTCAGCACAGATGCTGTTCCGATTCTTTCTGCCGTGATTGTTGGCGACGACTCGTTATTGGATTCGAACGAGAAGGCAAGCTTTCAAAGTGCAAATCTTTCTCATATCCTCGTCGTATCAGGCGCACATGTAGGCTATCTATGTATACCGATCATGTTCGTACTTGGTATTTTCGGGGACCGGCGCATTTTGAAAACCATCGGATTGATGAGTGTTTTAGTGATGTACGGGTTTATCACCGGTTGGGGCTGTTCGGCAACTCGAAGTATTGTCATGATGATTTCGTATGAGATTCTCCGACTAAGGGATAAAACCTTCGATCGATATTCTGTTTTTGGACTAGCGGCAATTCTCCTTATGCTGAATGACCCTTATGTCATATTTAATACGGGAGCCAAACTCTCTTTTGGTGCATCATTATCGATTATCTCATTTGCAAATGTGACGGAACGGAAGATAAGAAAAGCGGTGAAATTTTTACCGGATTTCGTATACACAGGAGTGTCAGCCTTAATATCAGCGCAGATTGGTATACTGCCAGTTCTTTTTACGATGGGGAGCAAGCAATCGATTTTTCTCATGATTATGGTGCTTGCCGCGGGATTCATTGCAGAGGCCTTGTGTATGTATGGGTTATGCGTTACCTTCCTTTCTTTTTTTGTATCTATTCGGCCTCTTTTAGTTTTCCTTTATTCACCACTTCAGGGACTTGTCGATTTATTGCTTCTTTGTGCTCGATGGGGAGAAAAGATATCGCTATATTCGTTTCGGTTGCAAGGCATAAACATGTGTCTACTTTTCGGAATTATGACAGTATTTATCGTAGGCACTTTGAAAGCTGGTATGAGACGAAAGCTATTTGCGATATTGGCAGGCGTTTTGATTTTGGCGGGTTCGCTTGAACAATACAAGATATGGAAGGACGAACCGGATGCGAGAATCATTGTTATGGATGTCGGGCAGGGTGATGGAACACTTATTCTTTGCGATGGAAAATCAATATTAATAGATGGAGGTAATGACGGGAAAGGAAATAGTATTGTTTCAAAAGTGATGGATTACTACGGAGTAGCGAAGATTGATATGACAATTCTTACGCATTTGCACTGTGACCATGGCCGCGGCCTTTTGGAACTCGCAAGAAAAGGGCGAATTGGAGATATTTATACACCCTTTTCCGGAGGTGAGCTTCTCATATCGTTAATTCATGGCTATGTATCAGAAAATGTATGTTTTCGTGATTTGCTCGCGCCGAGCATAATAAAAGTATCCTCAAATTGTGAGATTCGAGTTATTTCACCTAGCAATCCGACTTCTGGCGCAAATGAAGATTCTGCGGTATTATGGGTTCGTATTTACGGAAAGAATTTGCTTTTTACAGGTGATATTGGAGAAGACACCGAAAGGCAGATTTTGGATGATTTGCCATCTCGCATTGATGTGTTGAAGGTGGCGCATCATGGCAGCAAATATTCTACATCGGAGTTGTTTCTCGATACCGAGATGATTGATACGGCGGTGGTGAGTACCGGACCGAATATATATGGACACCCGTCACCGGACACAATGAATCGACTATCGAATCATGTAGACTCGATTTATGTGACGAGATATAACGGAGCGCTAATTGTAGAAATTGACGACTATGTAATGAAAGTAACCCCATATTTACCAAGGAGTGGAATAAATGGCGAAGAATGAGAAACCGAACGGTTGGAAAGACTATAGCGATGTTCTTAATGCGGCAAAAAACAACACGCTCGGAAGACTCTTTCTCTTTACCGGGGACGAACAATATTTGGTATCGAATACATTGCGTAAGCTTCGCTCTCTCTATGTTGAAAAAAGCGCGAGCGATATAGATTGCTATGTTTCGGACCGAAGCTCGAACGGAATATCATTTGACGAATTCGAATCATTAGTTTTGACACCTCCTTTTATGTCGCAACGTAGAATTACCATATTGAAGCAAACAGGACTGTGGAGTAATCGCGCGCCGGATACTCCGGAGGCACAAAAGAAAATGAAACAAGTATTGGGTAACATTCCGGAATTTGCCCTCGTTATTTTCGTTGAAGATAAGGTTGATAAGCGAAAGAAGGCTCTTTTGGATGCTGTCACTTCAAACGGCGAAGTTGTGCTCATGGATAAGCAGGATGACGCGATGCTGAGCCGATGGATTCAATCTACAATGAAGAATAACCGACTGGAAATAGAACAATCAGCAGTTACCAGTCTGATTGAACGATCGGAACATGCAATGCTAACCATTGAGAATGAAGTGGAAAAGATCATGCTCTATTGCAAGGGCACAAATACGGTTCGGGTAAACCTTGCTTTAATTGACGAGCTATGTGTACCGGATGTCTCCGCGACCATTTTTCAAATGACGGATGCGATTGGAAATAAACGCCCGGATCAGGCGCTATTTCTCATGAACCAACTAATATCGTTAAAAGAACCAGTGACGAAGATCCGTTTTATGTTGGCACGCCATATTCGTCAACTCATTTGTGCAAAAGAACTTGGCTCAAAAGACGTGATTGCTTCGCGTTTGAAGGTGCATCCTTTCGTTGCACGTAATCTTGTCACACAGGCTGACCATTTCTCGATGAAGCAGCTTGAAAGAATGTACAAATTAACATTTAAATCGGACGTCGCTGTGAAGTCAGGAAAAATGGAAGAACGCATGGCATTGGAAGTCTTATTGGTTGCTGCAGGGCAGATGTAATTTGTGCATTCGTTCATTGACGCACTATGGCAATTAAGATAGAATCAATTAGTATTTTTAGTAGTGTAAGGGAGGAATTTCGATGACGAAAATTCAAATGAAGACGCCATTGGTTGAAATGGATGGCGATGAAATGACTCGAATCATATGGAAACAAATTAAGGATATCGTTCTTAATCCATTTGTTGATTTAAAAACGGAATACTATGATTTATCTTTGGTTCACCGTGACGAGACCAATGACCAAGTAACCATAGATGCTGCCAATCGAACAGACGAATTGGGTGTTGCAGTGAAGTGTGCCACCATTACTCCGAATGCACAACGCATGGATGAATATAAACTAAAGAAAATGTGGAAGAGCCCCAACGGAACGATTCGTGCCATTTTGGACGGTACCGTTTTCCGTGCACCGATTCTTGTAAACGGTATTAATCCTTTTGTTTCTTGCTGGAAAAAGCCGATAACGCTCGCACGTCATGCATATGGTGACGTATATCGTGACGCAGAAATGCGTGTTCGCGGAAAGGCCACCGTTGAGATTGTTGTGACATATGAAGATGGCAAGACAGAAGTAAAGAAGATTCATGATTTTGCTGGCCCAGGCGTTGTTCTCGGTATGCACAATCTGGATGCATCCATTGAAGCGTTTGCTCGTTCTTGCTTTATGTATGCACTTGATATTCATCAGGACCTTTGGTTCGCAACAAAGGATACGATTTCAAAGACATACGATCATCGATTTAAGGATATATTCCAAGAAGTATTTGACGCAGAATTCAAGTCAAAATTTGAAGAAGCCGGTATTTCATACTTCTATACATTAATTGATGATGTGGTTGCTCGTGTTATGCGTTCAGAGGGCGGTATTTTATGGGCATGTAAGAACTATGATGGCGACGTGATGTCGGATATGGTGGCTTCTGCCTGCGGTTCTTTGGCGATGATGACTTCCGTCCTTGTATCCCCAAGTGGCAAATATGAATATGAAGCGGCACATGGTACCGTTACACGTCATTATTATCGTTATCTAAAGGGCGAGACGACTTCAACAAATCCGATGGCTACCTTGTTTGCTTGGTCAGGCGCATTGAGAAAACGTGGTCAATTGGATAACCTTAATGATTTGGTTGATTTTGCTGATCGTCTAGAGAAGGCTTCGATTCAAACAATTGAAGAGGGGACGATTACCGGCGACTTAGCTTCGCTCATGGATAATCCGAATAAGCAAGTTGTGAATACGGAAGATTTCCTGAAAGCGATTGCTGCAAAACTTTGAAATCATTATTTTGATGGAGGTATATAACAATGTCCTATTATGAAACGTGGACAAATAGATCTGAAACTGTCGAAAACGAGGATGCTTACAAGGCATACATTTCTCGCTACTATCAAGTCGAAAAAGAAGCCTATGATATGATTTTGTCGAAGTATCCGGATAATAAGGACTTGCTTTCCGGCAAGGCAATCGATATGGCAAAGACTCTCGGATTTGATACTGAAAAGGAAATGGAAGTCTTTGTCGGATTTCTTGAGGGCGTAGCATCGAGCTTGAAGAAGGAAATAGACTATAAATCGGTCGAAGACGATACGGATATCTCTTTAGATATCGATTATGAGAAGCTCTATTTCAACATGCATGAAGCAAAGGCATCTTGGCTTTATGAGTTAAAGAGCTGGGAAAACATTCTTGACGCAGAGAAAAGACTCGAGATTACGCGTCAATATCGTGACTCAATTATTGCGCACTCGGAAAAAATCGGTCGTAATGATCCTTGCCCGTGCGGAAGCGGCAAGAAGTACAAGAAGTGCTGCGGTAAAAACGCCTGATGAAATTACATTGCGTGAATACGTGATGTAAGGTAAATGGATTAATTAGTATATAAATAAATTTGTGTAAATACCCGTTTGTTGGTGAAAGAAAATACAATCTTTCACTGAACAGACGGGTTTTTTATTGGAGGGAATATGACTACAACCATTCAAAAACTACCGTTATCCGTTCGACCATATGAAAGACTTGAAGAATATGGCGCAAAGTTTCTTTCTGATGCAGAACTCTTGGCTATATTGATGAAAACTGGAAGAAGCGGGGCTTCTTCCGTTGAAGTGGCAAATGAGCTTCTTTGTATGAATGAAGGTGTGTCGGGGATACAAGCAATCATGGATATGTCACTAGATGAGCTGATGCACTGCAAGGGCATTGGTCGTGTGAAAGCAATTACAATTATGGCAGCACTCGAACTTGGGAGACGTGCCACTTCTGGCGGGCATTTATGGGATAACACAAAGCTTACCGATGTCACAGCTGCCATTGCTTATTTCGAAGATAAAATGAAAGACTTAACACATGAAGAAATACATATAGCAATATTGAATACAAGACATAATGTCATTCGGCATGTTGTTGCATCATCCGGGGGGCTTTCTTCGACAGGCATTTATCCGCGCGAGATTTTTCGAGATGCGATTAAAGCAAATGCTGCTGCGATTATTGTGGCACATAATCATCCAAGCGGCGATCCGGAACCGAGTAACGAAGATATCAAAGCAACCACGTCTTTGTTTTCTGCTGGTGCCTTTATTGGAATCGATGTGGTGGATCATATCATTGTCGGTAATCACCAATCCGTTAGCATGAAAACCTTGGGTTTTATTCCATAAGCGAGAAGTCATAAACGAATTGTGGTATACTCTCAACGAAAAAGAAGCTGCATTCTAAAGGTGAACACTGTGAAGAAGTTTTTTGCAAATAAACTCATTATTTTGGCGATGGCATCGCTGCTGATTATTGCACTGATTATTTTCAGCGCGATACCAGGGAGCCCCCTTGCGAATATTACTACGCCGATTTCTTACGTAGTGGATCCGATTCAGAAAGGATTTCAAGCAATCGGTACAAAGATTTCCGATTTTCATTCTGCGATAGCGGAAGGTATGGAAATCAGACAAGAAAATGAAGAATTAAAGGCTGAAATTGCCGAGCTGGAGTATGAAGTTGCCCAAGGCGAGGAAGCTAGACTTCGTTGGGAGGAATTGAGAGAAGCTTTTTCCATCCAAGATTCATTTGAGAACTATCATATTTACGGCGCATCTATTTTGACACGTGAAGCGGATGAATGGTTTAGTGTCATGAGAGTTAATGTTGGTACAGATAATGGCATTGACGCGGAAGCGAATTCTTATGCGGTTGTGGATGCTCGTATGAATCTGGTCGGACGTGTTTTGGAGACGGATCCGAACTCTTCGAAGATACTACCAATATTACATGAAGGATTTGCCGTAAGCGCGAAAGTAAACACCGTAAATGGTGCTGTAGTGCGTGTGACAGGAGACATTAACCTCAAAAATGAAGGCCTTTGTCGTATTTCACAAATCCCGACCAATGTCATTCTTAACGTAGGTGATGAATTAGTCACAAGTGGTGACGGCGGTCTATTTCCGGCGGGCATACCGATTGGTGTAATTGAATCAGTGGATTACAGTGACGAATTGAATCCGAGCGCTGTATTACGTCCTTATGTGTCAATATCTGACATCAAGGATGTATTTATCATGGTTCCTGGACGAGAAGATGATGACGATGAGGACATTGATAATGAAGAGACCAATCCACTGCTACCGGATGAAACGGTTCCATCGACAATTGATCCTTCATCGATAATTCCGGCAGATCCAACTCTGCCTTCTGGTACCGATGACGTAGCGCCGTATAGTGTTCCGATTGACACGGTATTACCGCAGGATTCTTCCACGACTGGCTCCGATCCCACGATCAGTACCGAAACGGGAGGAAACGGATAGCATGAAAAAAGGTGAAAGGGTTCGTCAGATTGTGGTATATGCACTCTTCATTATGACGTGTGCCTGTATTCAGGTTACCTTTTCGCAAACCTTTTCATTATTTGGAAGAACTGCTGATTTCATGTTAATTCTTGTGGTATTAACCGGATATCTTTTTGGATCTGTGGAAGGTGCGGTTATCGGATTGATCATTGGCTTCTTACGTGATTACTTCTCCGGACCCGCATTAGGTAGTATTGACCGTGAACCGACAGCTGTTTTGGGGATCGGTATGCTTGTATTTATGTATATCGGAATCGGTGCATCACTCTTTTTCCGTCGTCGCTTTCAAAAGAAACTTTTCTTGGGATTGCTTCAGGTGATGATTTTTACGATGCTTTATTGTTTCATTGGACATATTGCTTCGTTTATTGCTCTTGCCGTAATGAATCCGCAATCAGAATACCACACGTTCAAATATATTATTGTGGATAGCCTATTACCACAGCTTCTCGTTAATTTGCTGTGTGCCGTTCCGATATTGCTTTTGCTTCGCTTTGCTGGTCCATATAAGAATGGAGTCCATCATTCTTTGGTCGACGGATATAGTATGGAGGATAACGAATGGCAAAGAAGTTAAAGGATGACGGCATTTATGTATTTGACGAGGATTCTGTCGATAGTAGTGTAACGTTCGAATCACATTCTTGGAAAGATGTTATTTTAGCTTGTATTACTAGCCGTTACTTCGTGCTCGGCGGAATTTTTGTTGTACTCGGAATCACTATTTTGATTATGACGACCTCTTTACAATTCTCCGGTTATTCGAAGACCATTTCTGCGGAATCCCAAGGCGTTGCTCGACAATACAGTATTCCGGCACCCCGTGGTGACATTATTGACAGTGAAGGTCGAATTTTGGCAACAACAGAAAGTGTAAACACGTTAATGATTGCATATGCCGGAATGGAAGATGCAGACCTTAATGCCATGCTTTTGGAGCTTTCAAACCTCTTTGATCAATATAACTGTCTTCCAGTTGAAGATTTAAATACGTATTTTTCTCTTGATCCGTATACATTTCTTAAGTCTGAAGAAGAAATTGCTATATGGCAGACAAATCGTAATCTTTTTGCCTTAACCGAAGCAAATCAGAATACGATTGTTACTTATTCGGACAGCTACGTGAAACAAGATCCGCAAGTTTTCTTCCTATATTTGCGTCGCCTTTTTAAAGTGGATGAGTCATATAGCGAAGCGGATGCATATCGAATCGTCAAGCTTCGTTACCAGATATACCTGGATAACTGGGCATTTCAAACGGGAACGCCGATTGTAATAGCCAAAGATGTTCCCGAAGAACTGCTCAGTATATTACTGGAACAAAACTACAGATATATGGGTTTAATCGCAGGAAAAGAATATCGTCGTGTTTACACGCCGCTAGCAAAGGCCGCTTCCCACGTTGTTGGTTATGTTGGAAAGATTTCACAAGAACGTTTGGTAGAACTGGAAAACCTCGGATATACTTCGTCTGATATCGTGGGTCAGGCAGGTGTCGAATCACAAATGGAGCGGTATTTGCATGGCCAATACGGCCAAATGCCATATAATATATGGTCGACAGATGGAGAAAATGGTGTTTTTTATGACGAGTCATGGGGCATGGATCCAGTACCTGGTGCGACGGTAAAATTAACCATTGATTCCGATGTTCAACAAGTTGGAATTAATGCAATTAAAGACTATATTGCCGCGGCTGAACAGGCAGAGGCGAGCGATCCGACGGGATATGCAACGGCTTCGGCCGGAGCTTTTGTTATGCTGGATGTACATAATGGTGCGGTTATTGCTATGGGCTCATATCCAGATTTTGATCCGAGTCACTTCGTTCTTTCTATGGAAAATGACCGACAAGCGGAAGAGCAGGTGGAATACTATCTTGGTGTCGGTGAATATGAATCTATCACGGCAGTAGATATGCCACTTTGGAATCGCGCGTTTATGTCACAATATGCACCTGGTTCTACATTTAAAATGGTAACGGCTCTTGCGGCTTTGGAATCTGGTGTGATTACTCCCGGATATAATGTTATTACTTGTGAGAGTCCAGTGGATATCGGTGGACATGAATGGACTTGTTTGGAAAGACCGGATGGCGGACACGGCCTCTTGTCTTTGAGAAGTGGTCTTGCTACGTCGTGTAATATCTATTTCCAAAAGCTCGGCGTGCAAACCGGAATTGACAGCATTGATGCAATGGGTGAGCTTCTGGGTCTCGGAGAATTGACAGGGATTGATCTCCCAGGTGAAACGACGGGTATTCGTGCCAGCCGTGAAACGAAAAGACTACTTCGAGTGGAAGAGTATGACAAGACGTGGTTTGTTGCTGATACAGCACAGACGGCTATCGGACAATTCGATAACGCATTTACGATTTTACAGTTAGCACGATATACGGCAGCTTTGGCGACAAATCAGCTGGTTACTCCACATGTTATCGATGAAGTAATCGCCGATGACGGATCGATATTGTATTCAGGCGGAACAGACTCGGTATCACTCAATTTGAATGAAGAGAACCTGGCGGCGATTCGTGAAGGCATGATTGCTGTAGGTAATTCCGAAATGGGTACCGCGTACGATTATCTCGGAGATTTTCCGATATCACTTGCGTGTAAGACAGGAACGGCAGAAACAGGTTTGGAATCCATAAACATGGAATATTCGAACGGCTTGTTCGTTTGTTATGCACCGGCAGACGACCCGCAAATCGCAATTGCTTTGGTGGTTGAAAAGGGTGAGTGGGGTTCTTCAACTGCAATTATTGCAAAGAAGCTGATGCTGGCATATTTCGGTATTCCGGACCCAAGTACAGGTGCTCCCTATGATTCAAGTCCTGTCATCGGCGATATCGTTATTGACATTACACCTGTTCCGGCATCACCATCGGATGTGCCATCCGAAGAATAACATTTTGCTTAATTTTTGTTGCAGTTTTGTCAATCTATTTGTACAATAGAAGGAAATAAATGTTGGGGGCTTAGCAAAATGAAGATTGCTGTTCTGGCTGATAATCGTAAGAATGAACTTCTTGTTAACTTCTGTATCGCTTACCGCCAACTTCTCGCAAAACATTCTCTTGTATCCATTCATAACACCGCGATGCTTTTGGAATCTCTGGCCGATTTAGACGTCATGGGTATTTCTACAGATTATTCTGGTGGCTTCGATCAATTGGCATCGCGTGCTTCTTTCAATGAAATTGACTGCGTTATTTATTTGCGTGATACACAAGACAATGCATATGATATTCCGAATCCTTTGCTAAAAGCATGTGACTATAACAGCATTCCTTATGCGACAAACCTGGCCAGTGCGGAGATATTGATTTTAGCAATTGACCGCGGTGATTTGGATTGGCGTGAATTGGTTCGGGATGTAAATTATTGATTCATTGGCTTAATAGGAGGTCTCATGGAGATTCGTACTTATCCTCTTGGTCCTTTGCAAGCGAATATGTATGCCATCATCATGGGAAAAGATTGCTTCATCATTGACCCCTGTGTTCCAATTGATACACTTGGTCTCGAATCGTATCAGATTCGGGCGATTTTCTGTACGCACGGACATTTCGATCATGTGACAGAAGCAGATCGAATGGTTGAATATACAGGTAGCCCTTTATTGATTTCCAGAAAAGATGAAGCACTTCTACGGGATGCCGGAAAAAATGGTTCCGGCGATTTTATGCGTTGCATGGATGTGAAAACTCCAGTGTGCTACATGGAAGAAAATGATTTCTACACGGCTGCTGATTTTCAAATGGCTACCGATGAGGATTTCTCGATACGCGTGATTTCGACACCTGGCCATACACCTGGCTCGGTATCCATTCTTTTCTCTTTTTCTTCTCCATCGACACAAGAATATCTTTTCACCGGTGACACCCTTTTTGCTGGCAGCATCGGTCGCACCGATTTAGGCGGGTCCGATTCAGATATGAGGCACTCACTGGCACTTCTTGCCGATTTAGACGAACGCATAATTTGCTATCCGGGACACGGCGCTTCGACTACGATTCGTAAGGAAAAAATGGAAAACCCATACTTTACAGCCACATTTTACAATGATATGATTTAAACGTTGCTTTTTAGGCATTGAATGACTTGCAATGATTGCATTTGCGGCGTTTTATTGTCCTGTTTTAGCAACGTTATTGGTTCACATGGAGGAACAAAGAATGAACGCTATTAAGGAATCATTGGTGAACATAGAGAACTCATTTGATGAGGCATCGAAAACCATTTCCACAATGAATGAAGCGAACGATATTCGTGTTCGTTTCCTCGGGAAAAAGGGTGAGTTGACCTCGGTATTGCGTGGAATGGGAGGGCTTTCCCCTGAAGAGCGCCCAATCGTCGGACAGCTTGCAAATGAAGTTCGTGCTCATATAGAAACTGCTTTGGACGCTATTACGGAGTCTCTATCGAAGAAGGAAAAAGAAGAGGCATTAGCTCGAGAGGTCATTGATGTGACGCTTCCGGGTAAGGGCATTTCCGTCGGCGGACGTCATCCGCTTTACATGGCCATCAATGAGATTTGTGATATTTTCCTCGGCCTTGGTTATTCCATAGCTGAAGGTCCGGAAGTTGAGCTTGACGAATACAACTTTGAAAAGCTTCGTTTACCTCAGGGACACCCTGCACGTGATACACAGGATACTTTCTACATTACGGATTCTATCCTTTTACGTACGCAGACATCTCCGGTACAAATACGTGTTATGGAGAAGCAGCGTCCGCCGATAAAGATTATCAGCGCTGGAAAAGTATATCGTACAGATACGCTCGACAGTACGCATTCACCGATATTCCATCAAATCGAGGGATTGGTCGTTGATAAGGGTGTAACCATGGGTGACTTAATTGGGTCATTGCAGTTATTTGCCAAAAAGCTTTTCGGCGAGGATACGAAAATCCGTCTTCGTCCGCACCATTTCCCGTTTACAGAACCTTCTTGCGAAGTTGATTTGACTTGCTGGGCATGTGGCGGCAAAGGATGTCGTGTTTGCAAAAACGAAGGTTGGATTGAAGTGCTCGGTGCTGGTATGGTTCATCCGGAAGTGCTCGAGGGTTGTGGTATTGATTCAAAAATCTATAGTGGATTTGCTTTCGGTATCGGTGTGGAACGTACGGCAATGGGCCGTTTTGGCATCGATGATATTCGTTTGCTCTATGAAAATGACGTCCGTTTCTTGCGTCAGTTCAGATAACGGAAAGAGACGACATTTTTCGTGATTTAGGAGGATAGATTTATGAAGGCACCATTGGAGTGGCTACGAGATTTTACAGATATCGATATGGAGAATCGTCCATTAGCCGAGGCGATGACAGTATCCGGTTCGAAGGTTGAAGAGATTATTGTTACCGGCGATGAGATTAAGCATGTCTATACGGGAAGAATATTGACTGTTGCGAATCATCCTGATTCCGATCATTTGCACGTTTTATCCGTGGATACGGGAAAAGATGAGTTTGGCCATGCAGTTCAAATTGTATGTGGCGCACCAAATGTATACGAAGGCATGATTTGCCCGGTGGCTGTGATTGGCGCGACTCTTCCCGGCGGTTTTGAAATTAAGCGTTCAAAGCTTCGCGGCGTTGAAAGCTTCGGTATGTGCTGCTCTGCACAGGAGCTCGGACTGTCTGTGGCGGAGCATGAAGGTGCAACAGAAGATGGCTTGTGGGATATACCACAGGGAACGTCAATAGGTATGGATATTAAGGATTATCTGGGTATGGGTTCTGTGACGATTGATTTTGAAATCACATCGAATCGACCGGATTGTTTTTCCATCGAAGGTTTGGGACGTGAAGCAGCGATTACACTTGGTCACGAGTTTAAGCCCTGCGTTCCGAAAATAAAGCAAGAAGGTCTACTGCATACGGAAGATGTTGCGAAGGTAGACATTCTCTGCCCATCACTTTGCTATCGGTATTGCACACGCACGATCGAAGATGTTACGATTGCGCCTTCTCCGGATTGGATGCAAAAGCGTTTGACGGAGGCAGGAATGCGTCCAATCAACAACATCGTAGATATTACGAATTATGTTTGTCTTGAGCTGGGGCAGCCGATGCATGCTTTTGATTTGGATTATTTGAAAAATAACCATATCATTGTTCGCTTGGCAGAGAAGGGCGAAGAGACAGTCACTTTGGATGATACAAAACGTGTACTTGATGATTCAATGCTGGTAATTGCCGACGAAGAAAAAGTATGCGCAATTGCTGGTGTAATGGGTGCTTTGAATTCCGAAGTTATTCCTACAACCAAATCGATTCTTTTCGAATCGGCGGTTTTTCAATCGGTAAGTGTTCGTAAAACAGCCATTCGCAACGGACTTCGTACTGAGGCCTCTTCACGTTATGAGAAGGGCCTTGATCCGGAAAATGCTCTTCGCGCATTAGATCGTGCCTGCGAGCTTGTTGAAATGCTCGGATGTGGCAAGGTTTCACAAGGCTTGATTGATGTATATCCGACAAAGCTTTCTGTTCCGAAAATTCCATTCTCGGCAAGCCGTGTTAATGCTTTCCTCGGTACGGATATCGATGAAGCTTTTATGATTGATATTCTCACAAAGCTTGGCTGCAAAATGGAAATGGATGGCGATACGAAGGTGTGTGTTCCTCCGACATATCGCCCGGACCTTCTGGTCGACGCCGATATTTTCGAAGAAATCGCTCGCTTCTACAACTATAACAAAATCACCCCGAGTCTTCTTTCCGGCAAGGAAACGACGCTCGGTGGTCGTACTTTGTCGCAAAGCATCCACGAAAAAGTGAAGAACTATTTTGTTTCTCAGGGCTTTTTCGAGGCAATCACGTATTCGTTTGAGAGCCCTAAGGACTTAGACCGTTTGCTTCTTTCCGAAGATGATATTCGTCGCAAACAGATCGTGATTTCTAACCCGCTCGGTGAAGATTTCTCTGTAATGCGTACGTCTATGGTGCCTTCTATGCTTCGCATTGCGGCTCGAAATGCCAATCGTTTTGTTCCTGCGGCGAATGTGTTTGAGAGTGCATTTGTGTACATGCCAAACGAAGATAAGAATAAGCTTCCGGATGAGAAGAGAGTGCTATGTGCGTTTATGTATGACACCTTGGTGGATCGTTCTTCTACGGAGTTGTTCTATCAAATGAAGAATGTCATTTCGGAATTATGTGCGATTCTCGGTATCAAGAAGTTTGCATTCAATCCGAAAACGGATGTGCCTTATTTACATCCCGGTCGCACGGCTTCTATCTCGGTTAATCGTAAAGAATGTGGACTCATCGGTTTTGTTCATCCGGATACGGCAGAAGCCTTTGAAGCACCGACGAATACCGTTGTTTTGGAATTGGACATGGATTTATTGATAGCATCGGCTAACATGGTTCGTGAATATCAGTCCTTGCCGAAGTTCCCTGCTGTTTCTCGTGATATTGCGGTAATTGTCGACCGAAAAGTCACATCGGGTGAAATTGAACGAGTGATTACTTCAAGTGCGGGACAATTCTTTGAAAGCTGCACGCTGTTTGATGTCTATGAGGACGATAAGTTGGGCGAAGGTAAGAAATCAATGGCATACAGCATTCTTTTCCGTTCAACAGATAAAACATTATCTGATACGGACATTCTTCCTGGCTATGAAAAGGTCGTTAAGAAGCTTGAGACTGTCTTGGGTGCAAAGCTTCGCTAATAGTATACCGACATTTGTCGATAATTCTTGAATATTGTCGATAATTGTCGATAATTAACCAAACAAATAAAGGCCACCTTTTGCTAATTTCTATGCAGGAGGTGGTTTTTGTGTCTCATACTATTCAAAGTGCACTCGTTTTTCCGCTGGTTTTTGGTTTTCTTGTTCTTATTCTATCCATCGGACCGATTCTGTATTCTCATACAGCTGAATTAGCAATGACTTCATCGCTTGCGATAGAAGAAACAAATGAGAAGGAAACGATTTTTTCGACTGACTGCGTCTCTTATCAGGAGAGCGAATTGGAAGTGGAGTCAGGTTGCCCGGAGAAGCTCTATCGACTGATTGCGGCGATTTCCGATAACATCAATATTGTCTTTGCTTAGGAGGCGGTCGGATGAAGGAGAAAAAGGGTGGAATAATGTTGTTTCTGTGTATCATCTTGTCGCTTGTTGTCCTTGTGAATTGTATTTTCATTGGTGGAGCATACTATCGAAAGCAAGAAGTAATATGTGAGACAGCAGTTTCGCATCAGCTTGAGCATATTTTGGCAAATTTTGACCGAGATATCTCTTCGAATTACGGAATATATACTATAGGTGATTACGATGCCACCGCGGTAGTTTTCCATGCAATGACTGAAGATTTGGAGGGGACGCAGATATCACTTTCTGTTTCACGAGAATTGGAAACAGATAGCTTACAAAAAGCGATTAGTGAATATATTCGATTCCGCGTACCGGCTGTCGCTGCTGATCGTATTCTGGAAGTGTTTGACATTTCTTTTGAAGGGATTCTCGGGGTATCGAGTTTTCAGTCATCGAATCGGGATTTGTGGGTGAAAGCAATCAGTTCATTTATTTCAGCGAAGGAGGCATGGGAAACTGTGTTGTCCACGGCGGAAGCAATCATCAACATCATTGATTACGAAAATAAGCTGGATTCATTTCTATCGTTTATTCATCAAATTGAAGCTGCGTTCAATCAAAATGCGAGTCGTACCTTACAATGGGGCGATACAAGTTTATTTGCCAGTATTTTCGATCCATCGACTGTTACACGTCTTTCCGATTTCATGAACGCTATTATGGAAGCGGATATGGGTGAAATCGGAGATTATTTCTTTATCCGTGAATATGCGCTCACTCAATTTGATTCTCGCGTGCTTGGTTCGTTTGATGGTGAAGCATTCAGTTTAGAATCGAATTTGAGCGGGACCACTTTTGTCGAAATTCACGATGAGAACCATAGCGACTTGGAATATTTGGCATTTGGATTTGAAGAGGATACATTAAATATTTTGGCATCGAGTTCAATGCTACTTGTATTTCGACTTTTTTTGAATATTGGTGCATTTCTTTTGGATGCAGAAAAAATGGAAGAGGCACTCGGGATTGCCGAAGTATTGTCTGCGCTTATCACATTAGTGAGTGTGGGTACAGTGCCAATTCCACCTGAAACGTTACAATATGCGGTGATATACGTCTGGGCTTATGCACAAGCAATCGAAGAGTCATTACTTTTGCAAAATGGTGGTGAGGTACCTGTCGTTTCAAATGGTGCAGTTGACGAACTCATTTCCCAATATGGTATGACAACATACAAGGATTACTTTCGTCCGCTTCTCGGTATTATTCCTAAAGAAATACTACTTGAGCGGATGCTTCGTGTACTTGAAAGAGATGCGGGTCATCCGCTTTATACCGAGATTATTGCCACATACACCATTCATGGGAGAACCTTTGAGATGAGGCGGAGGTTTGAAGTTTATGCGTAGAAAGAGAAGCGCTAATGGGTCAATCATTCTGGAGGCGGCAATTGTCATTCCGATGTTTTTGTTAATGACGCTACTATTGCTTTTCGTTATTCTTACTGTATCTGCAGAAATCTATTTCTATCGAGCCACCGAAAACGTTACGCAGGAAATGATGGTAGCTGTTCCAATTCTTAGCGAAGGTGCTGATGCGCTTTCGTCTATGGCGGGAGATGCTTTGGATGGGATACCTTTGATTTCATCAGAAGATCAAGGAAGCATTCAGACGGTAGTGACGGCACTGGGCGGTATTGCCGGAGTTACTGGTGTAGACCCAGGCGAAATCATGTACACGGCGGTTTTCGGGCGATGGATTCGAGATCGAATAGTAGTGGAGTATCAAGAGATGACTGCGGACAGGACATGGATGCAACACTGTATAAAGGATTGTTCTGTCTATCTGGAATATGATTCGACAAAAATGGCTACGATACTTCATGTTTACTATACATTGGATATTGGAGTTCGAGAAACAGAAAAAGAATATGTATCCTCTATACCCATGTATACGGATGAGTGGGAAGCATCAAATCAAGATCCTCTGTCCAGTGATGCCAATACTGTATGGACTCTACCGAACTTTGCTCGTGGTATTGCAATACGAGAAGCGTTTGGCGGTAATCTGCCCGCGAACTATCCAACGATTGCGAGATGGGAAAATGGAAAGGCAACCGCAATCAAAAGCATCGATATCACGTCTCCTTACTATGAAGACGCAGATCATCTTTCGATGACGATTGAAGGACAGATTGATGACATAGTTGAGTATGATGGATGTTCAACTACATGGGGAACAGATTTTACGATTGATTCATCAATGATACGCGACCGCGAATTGATTCTTGTGGTTCCGAGTAACGGAAATGAGGAAAGCATGCAAATTTTGGAAGAATATCGCAATTATGCAAGCTTAAGAGGTGTAGAATTAATTATTGAAACATATGGGGCATCAATGCGATATCAGACGGAGGAAAATCCGACTACTGCACCCTCCGAATCTTTAAATTTTCATTGTCACATCGAGAACCTTGCGGTATAGTAGTAGTGCTGATTATTCTGTTTATATGGTATGGAGGGATATCTTGAAGAAAAGATTTGAACACGTTCGCACACCATCTGTGATTCGTTCTCAAAATGCTGATGCAGAGAATGACATATCGATTGGTGACGTATTACGCAAGGCGAGACGTGACATGATTACATCCCAAATCATTAAGGCCATTTTTGTGGTTGTTTTGGTGTCGGTAATCATTTGTCTTTTTATCACAGGTGTAGTTGATCGCTTGATGGATTACCTCCTCGCTTTTGTAGAATGAGGATGTAATCGTGAATGACAAGTTGAAAGATAAGCATATGGACGCGCTTTGCGACGCAATACTGTTGTTAAAGAACCGAGAAGAATGCTACTCGCTATTTGATGATTTATGCACCATAGCTGAAATAAAGTCGTTCTCGCAGCGATTAGAAGTCGCTATGCTTTTAGATGAAGGGCATACCTATTCCGAAATTCTAGAAAAAACCGGAGTCAGCACGGCTACTATTAGTCGCGTGAAAAGATGCCTGGATTATGGCGCGGATGGATACAAGATGGTTCTATCTCGTATGCATGATGCTCAGAATAAAGAAGATGAAACGGAAGGAAAAGAAATAAAATGAGTATTATTACCAAGGTGTTTGGTACACACAGTGAACATGAAATCAAAAGAATCATGCCCATTGTTGAACAAGTCGAGGCTTTGTCGGATGAGTATTCGAAAATGTCCGAAGAAGAATTAATTGGTATGACAGCGAAGCTTAAAGAGAGACTCGCGGATGGTGAGACCACAGACGATATTTTGCCGGAAGCCTTTGCTACAATCCGTGAAGCTGCGTGGCGTGTGCTTGGTATGAAGCATTTCCAAGTTCAAATAATCGGTGGTATTATCCTTCACCAAGGACGTATCGCTGAAATGAAAACCGGTGAAGGTAAGACGCTTGTTGCTACGCTTCCTGTATACCTAAATGCATTGACAGGTAAAGGTGTTCACGTGGTTACCGTCAATGATTACCTGGCAAGACGTGATAGTGAGTGGATGGGTAAGGTTTATCGCTATTTGGGATTGAGCGTCGGTTTGATTGTTCATGATTTACCAAATAATGCACGTCGTGCGGCATATGCCTCTGATATCACATACGGAACGAATAACGAGTTCGGTTTCGATTACCTTCGTGACAACATGGTAGATGCGAAGGCCAAGATGGTACAAAGAGAGTTGAATTATGCAATCGTCGATGAAGTCGATAGTATTTTGATTGATGAAGCAAGAACACCGCTTATTATTTCGGGTATGGGTGAGGAATCCTCCGATTTGTACGTGCGTGCTGATCAATTTGTTAAGGGATTGAAGAAGTTTGTCGTTGTAGAAACAGATGACAAAGTAGATATGGATGAAATCGTAGGTGACTGTGACTATGTCGTTGATGAGAAGGCGAAGTCAGCGGTACTCACAGCAAATGGTGTTCGAAAGGCAGAACGTTATTTCAATGTGGAGAACCTTTCCGATCCGGGTAACTTTGATCTACAGCATTATGTTAACAATGCTTTGAAGGCGAATGGTACGATGGAACGTGATCAGAAGTATGTTGTTACCGATGGCGAAGTCATCATTGTAGATGATTTCACCGGTCGTCTGATGTATGGACGTCGTTTCAGTGATGGCTTGCATCAAGCCATTGAAGCAAAAGAAGGCGTTAAGGTTGAACACGAGAGTAAGACATTAGCAACGATTACTTTCCAGAATTACTTCCGTATGTTTACCAAGCTTGCCGGTATGACCGGTACGGCATATACAGAAGAATCTGAATTCCGTCAGATATATGGTTTGGATGTTATTCAAATTCCTACCAATAAGCCACTCCTTCGTGAAGATGAGCATGATGCGATTTATAAGAATCAAAGTGGTAAGTATGCGGCTGTACTCAAGATGGTTTCGGAGGCACATGCCAAGGGTCAGCCGGTTCTCGTTGGTACAGTTAACGTTGATAAGTCTGAATTCCTTTCCAAGCTGTTCCTTCGTGCCGGAATCAAGCATAATGTTTTGAATGCGAAAAATCACTTGCGTGAAGCTGAAATTGTTGCACAAGCTGGTCGATACGGCGCGGTTACTATTGCTACGAACATGGCAGGTCGTGGTACGGATATTCTTCTCGGCGGTAACCCGGAGTTCATGGCGAAGCAAGAAATGCGCAAGCTCGGCTATACTGAAGAATTGATTGATTCATCGACGGCTCACAATGAAACGAAGGATGAAATCATTCTCGAAGCACGTGAACGTTTTGCTGCACTTGAGAAGAGTTTCAAAGAAAAGACACAGGAAGAGACGGCGAAGGTTATTGAGGCCGGCGGACTCTTTATTATTGGTACTGAACGTCACGAATCCAGACGTATTGACAACCAATTGCGCGGACGTGCAGGCCGTCAAGGTGACCCGGGACGAACGAAATTCTATCTTGCGTTGGATGATGATTTATTGCGCTTGTTCGGCGGTGAAAAAGCAAATTCTGCTTTTAATGCGCTAGGTGTTGACGAGACTGTAGAAATACAATCCGGATATCTTTCGAAGCAAATCGAAAGTGCACAAAAGAAGATTGAAGGTATGCACTTCAGCTCACGTCGTCATGTTTTGGAGTATGACGATGTAATGAATGTCCAACGTAATCTGACATATGCACAACGTCGCCAAGTACTGGATGGTGTTGATATTCATGAGACATACCAAAAGATGATATCTACTGTATGTGATCGTTTGGTGAGTGAGTTCTCGATAGACGGAACGATTATGCCAAACGAAAAGGCATCGTTATGTGTGAAGCTGAATGATATCTTCGGAGATCTTCCGATTATTGCAACTATGAAGAAAAATGCAGATGAAAGTGCCGATTCTGAAGAAATCATAGAAGCGCTTAATGAGCAGGCACAGGCACGTTTGGAAGAACGTGATGCTGAGTTGACTTCTGAAATATTCCGTGAAGCGGAAAGACAAATTTTACTTTTCAATGTTGATCAAAAATGGATGGATCATATTGATGCCATGGATCAGCTTCGTAACGCAATCGGCATGAGAAGTGTCGGTCAGAAGGACCCGGTTATCGAATATCGTATGGAAGGCTCCGACATGTTCGAGGAAATGAATACGAATATTCAACTCGACACGGTTAAGCTGATTATGAAGGCTAATATTGGATCAGGCCAACGTATAGAGCGTCGTTCTTCGGTGCGCAAATTACAAGAAGGCCATGGTTCTGTAGACCAACAGGCAAAGATGGCGACTTCAGGAAAAACAGCACAGGCAAATAGTAATCAACCCAAAAATCGTGAACCTGCAAAACGTGATTCGAGTAAAGTCGGACGTAACGATCCGTGTCCGTGCGGAAGTGGCAAGAAGTATAAGAATTGTTGCGGAAAGGATGCATAATGAACGAACAGGAAATGATGAATCAGATTAAGGAAGCTGCGGAAAAGATTCAATCCGTCGCAGAAAAGATTCCAGAAGTATGTTTGGTTTTAGGCTCTGGACTCGGTCCTCTTTCACAACAGGCTGAGGTGATTTCATCCATCTCCTATAAAGATGTCCCGCATTTTCCTCAGACAACAGTCCCCGGACATGATGGTGTATTAGAGTATGCTCTATTCGGCGGTATTCCGATGTTTATTATGAAGGGCCGTTTCCACTATTATGAAGGTTATTCAACAACGGAATCGTCTTTTTATGTCCGCGTAATGGCATATCTTGGTGTAAAGACACTGGTTCTCACGAATGCCGCTGGCGGTATTGCTCCAGGCATGAAACCAGGTGAGCTTATGGTCGTTTCAGATCATATCGGCCTCTTTTGTGAATCACCACTTCGTGGCCCAAATCTTTCGGAATTTGGCCCGCGTTTTCCTGATCAGTCCGAAGTGTATGATCATGTCCTTATGCATGCGTTATTAAAGTGTGCATATGAAGAAAATATCACATTGCACCAAGGTACATATTGCTACACGAAGGGTCCTCAATATGAGACTCCGGCGGAAATTCGAGCACTTCGTACGCTGGGCGTCAGCGCGGTAGGTATGTCTACGGTTGCGGAAGCCATTGTGGCACGTCATTCTGGTATGAAGGTTTTGGCTATGTCTTGCATTTCCAATCTTGCTGCAGGTATATCGCCGACACCACTTAGTCACAACGAAGTTATTACAAACGCCGCAGCGGCATCTGAAACAAGTATACGACTATTAAAACGTTTCTTTGAGTCAATGAACCATTAAGGAGAGTAGTATGGAAAGCATCCCGAATTACGTAGTTAGTGATATTTCTTTAGCACCATCCGGTCACAAAAAGATTGATTGGGCATATCGCAACATGCCTGTACTTCGTGCCATTGAACAAGAATTAATTGCATCGAAGCCTTTTACTGGTCTTAAGATTTCCGTAAGCGTACACGTTGAAGCCAAAACGGCTTGTCTCGCACTGGTTTTGCGTCAGGGCGGTGCTGATGTTGCATTAACCGGCTGTAATCCGTTATCCACGCAGGATGACGTAGCTGCGGCTCTTGCGGAGCGCGGAATGAAGGTGTATTGCATTCATGGTGCAGATGACGCAATGTATCGTGAGCATTTGGAAATGGCGCTTGCGTTTGGGCCAGATATCGTAATAGATGATGGCGGCGACTTAGCGATGCTTCTACACACTACACACACGCATCTTGTTCCGAAGCTCCTCGGTGGCTGTGAAGAAACAACAACAGGTGTTCATCGTTTGCAAATACTTGAACAGGAAAAACGTCTTCTTTATCCGGTTATTGCTGTCAATGATGCGCGATGCAAGCATCTTTTTGATAATCGCTTTGGCACTGGTCAATCCGTTTGGACTGCTATTATGGCTACGACAAACCTCGTTGTAGCTGGGAAAACAGTTGTTGTCGCCGGATTCGGTATGTGCGGAAAGGGTGTAGCTTTGCGTGCAAAGGGCATGGGGGCGAAGGTAATTGTTACAGAAATCGATCCTGTTAAGGCATGCGAGGCTATTATGGAAGGCTATGAAGTCATGACGATGGATGATGCCGCACCTCTAGGCGATGTATTCGTTACCGTTACTGGTTGTAAAGATGTTATCACCAAGCAGCATTTTGGAAAAATGAAGGATGGCGCAATTTGCTGCAATGCCGGACATTTTGATGTGGAAATTAACCTTAACGAATTAGCAGATATGGCAATTGAGAAGAATGTACTACGCAATTGCATTGATGGATATCAGTTGAAAAATGGTAATACGATTTGTATCTTGGCGGAAGGTAGACTTGTTAATTTAGCTTCAGGCGATGGTCATCCGGTAGAAATAATGGATATGAGTTTTGCGTTACAGGCACAAAGCGCACGATACATTGCCGAGCACGGAAAGTCACTAAATAATATGGTGTATGATACACCGACAGTTATTGATGACCGAGTTGCTGAGATTCTTCTGTCCACCAAAGGACTATCTATCGACAAGCTGACTCCTGAACAAGACCATTATGTTCACTCGTGGGATTGAGGTAAATAATGAATAAGGCAACTCTTTTTTCAGATGCAATTATTGTTACACCGAACGACCATCAGACGGTGGATACAATTATGAACGCATTCTGCGTTACTTATGAAGATACTATTCGTTACGTGGGACAGTCTCGTGATGACGCATTGAAAGTAATAGATGCTCTCCATGTTTCATATGATGAATACTCTTGTAAGAAAAAGATTCTCGCGCCGACATTTGCAAACGCTCATAATCATATGCCAATGACATTATTACGTAATGTGGCAGATGACAAGGCATTGGAGGATTGGCTTTTCGGAGAGATTTTGCCACGCGAAGACAAGATGATTGCCGAAGATTACGCGAATGGCTTGTCGCTTAGCATCGCCGAAATGATTTCCGGCGGTATCGGCTGTTCTCAGAATCAATATGAGTCCGAAATCGTTTCTGCACAAACTGCAATGGATGCCGGTTTCCGAGTACAACAGACAATTCTCGGAAAACACTTCGACGGAACGAATTGGCATGCGGATGAAGCCCAAGCACGTAGTGTCATGGCTTTTATTCAGTCTGATAAATCAGATTTGATTCATCCTGCTATGGTTGTTCATTCGATTTACTTATATCCCGAGTACTTATATCAACCTCTTTCAGATTTGGCAGAATTGCTTAAACTACCGATATCCGTGCATATTTCTGAAACACGTACGGAGATGAAAAACTGCATGGAACGTTATGGCGTTTCTCCGGTAAAAAAGCTCGACTCTTTTGGCATGCTAAAGCCAGATACAATTGCTGCGCATTGTGTGAATGTATCGTCAGAGGATATGGATATATTAAAGGAGCGCGGCGTTTGGGTGACGCACAATCCTTCCAGTAATATGAAGCTTGCATCCGGCATCATGAACATGAAGGAGATGCTTGCTCGAGGTGTAAAAATAACCATCGGAACCGATGGGGCATCGAGTAATAACAATCAAAGCATGTATATGGAAATGCGGATGGCTTCATTTTTGGCGAAGGTATCGACATATGAACCAACGATGTTATCAGCATCTCAGATTCTTTATATGGCCACTCGTAATGGCTACCTTTCTATGGGATACAATCATTGTGGCTTGATTCAAGAAGGTATGCAGGCAGATATTCAAATCGTCGATTATGACTGTCCTTCCATGTGGCCGCTTGGTAACCCGGTTTCTGCTCTTGTTTATTCCGCAATGGATTCGTGCGTCGAGTCTGTCATGATTCGAGGGAAATTTGTTATGAACAAACGCGAATTTACAACGATCGATTGGGAAAAAGTATCACATAATGCTCTTTCCTCGTCACGAAGGATAAATTCGAAATGATTTATTCCAAGTATCGAGTTACATAATACTCGATACGATTATGTTTCCGTAGCTCAGCTGGATAGAGCGACCGCCTCCTAAGCGGTAGGCCGGGTGTTCGAATCACCTCGGGAACACCATTTGAATCACCGACGTAATCCGAACCCCTATGTTCGATAACGTCGGTTTTCTTTTGCTCAAAAGCGCCTATGCTATGGCTTTTTATTTCAGTTCGCTTTCAGAGTAATTCGGTAATTGTCTGTGTAAAAACCGGAATATTACCTCGCAGAAAAACTAACGGGAACAAATTCGAACTGGTCACGCTTTTAAGAAATGCCTTTATTTAGGGACATTCTCTCAAAGTTTTCCGGAGTTTTATATTGCAAGTATGAATGAGATCGTTTTTCGTTATAGAAAACAATATAAGAGTCAATACCCTTAAAAAAATCACGCTCAGATCGGTAACTAAATCGAAATTTGGGGGTAGGAATATTATCAAAGACATACATAAAAGCTATCCCTGAGACGTGAATTACTGGATAACAGAAACCATAGACAAGGCAAGAAGAACAATGGTTTTTCTTCATGGGCTTACCGCCGACCATACTCTATTTGATAAACAGATAGAGCTTCTAAGTAATAAGTATAATGCTCTTGTCTGGGCTGCGCCGTCTCACGGGCAGTCGCGCCCTTATGTTGATTTTACCTATCCGAATGCGGCAGAGGATCTGAATAATATACTAAAGGAACACCAGCTTGATGAAAACAATAGAACAAGTTCGAGCTTATGCAAGGTCAGAAGGTTTCAATTATATCCTCTGTTAATAGAGATAGATTTGCCAATACGAAGTCATGTTGGCACGTTCAAAAAGCTCAATACAGAGCTTGACTTTTTTTGCTTTTAGTAGCATAACAAATTTGTTTGACAGCCAAAAGTGCGTAGAATTCTAAACAATTCTACGCACTTTTTTTGTCTCTCGCAGTTTTCAGGTAGCTTTCTCTCGGATAAAGACTCCAAATAATCAATCAGCAAAGGAATAGACATGAACGAAGAAAGCAACAAATTTTTAGGCGAAGGAAAAATCAGCAAGCTTATGCTGAAATTTTCAATTCCGTGTGTACTGTCGCTTCTTGTCAGTGCGCTTTACAACATTGTTGACCAGATTTTTATCGGCAACAGCGAGCTTAGTGCGCTTGGCAACGCGGCAACGGGAGTTGTATTTCCCATTTTTATTATTGCTCAGGCATTTGCATGGTGCTTCGGCGACGGATGCGCAGCCTATCTAAATATCTGTCAGGGACAGAACAACACGAAAACCGCAAAAAAAGCTATCGGCACAGGTATAACGGTCACTCTTGCCGTAAGCGTACTGTTGATGCTTGTTTTTTATCCGCTCAAGACACAGCTCCTGTCCTTGTTCGGGGCATCTGAGAACAGCATCGATATGGCTGTTGAGTATTTCAATATTATACTTGCGTTCTTCCCGGTCTATATGCTGTCAAACATGATGAATGCCGTAGTTAGGGCGGACGGAAGTCCGTCATGGTCTATGGCGTCCATGCTCAGCGGAGCCATCATTAATATCATACTTGATCCGATATTTATTTTTGGCGTCAAATGGGGAATGACAGGCGCCGCTATTGCGACTGTGATCGGTCAGACCGTATCATTTGTTATTACCGTGCTCTATTCTTTCAGAACAAAGACCTTCAAGCTTACGTTAAAAGACCTTCTTCCGGATTTTCGTGCCTTTTCCGGCGCGCTCAAGATGGGCACCTCGTCATTCATTACTCAGATGACAATTGTGATCATTTCACTTTGCTGTAATATTCAACTCGCTAAATACGGCGCGGTATCACAGTTCGGTGTAGACATCCCGATCGCCATTATCGGTATCGAAAGCAAGGTTTTTACCGTGGTTATCAATATTGTGGTCGGTATCGTTCTCGGCTGTCAGCCCATTATAGGCTATAACATCGGAGAAAAAAAGTACGACAGGGTGAAAAAACTGTACAGAGATATTCTTCTGTGTACAGTTGTTACAGGTCTTGCTTCGACCTTACTCTTTGAGCTTGCGCCGAATTTCGTTGTCGGTCTGTTTGGCATGCCGACAAACATCCCGAATCCCGGGGACTATTGGATATTCGGAGAAAGGACATTCCGCATATTTCTGTCTCTTGTGACGTTCACCTGTATTATTAAGATGACCTCGATCTTCTTTCAGGCGGTCGGAAATCCGGTCAATGCAATTATTGCCTATAGGGCGCGCAGCGGATTATGTGCTTCGTGACCATCCTGATGTTATTCGCATATTTATATATGCTCCGAGGGATTTTCGTGAAAAGAGAGTTACGGAAATGTATGGTGATACCTCAGACGAGGCAAAGAAGAATGTCAAACATTCCGATGCGGCAAGATCTGCATATTACAACACTATCTCCGAGCTGACGTGGGGAGATAGGAGTAATTATGATTTAATGATTGACGCATCTGTTGGTATCGAAAAATGCAAGGAACTCATTTGTTGTTATTTGAAAACTGAATCACTGACAAAATAGATTTTTGGCACTTCATTCCCCGCTTTTCAAAATGCCGTTTCCATAGAAATTTTCTTGTGTTTTTTCGGAATGGCATGATTCGAACCAATAACCATAGTGTTTTGTAAAAGAGGCGTTTTCGGTTCTATATCGGAGACGCCTCTTTAATATTCTTTATAGAAGTGTTAGCGTCTTAATGATCCATATCGCTTCTTCCATCCCCCGCCTATACAGTACAATATAAAATTCAGCAGCAAATTCGGATTCAACGGCAAAGTATTCGTCCAACAGCTTGCGTGCATCGTCGTCCATAGAAATATCGCCGATCTGCTTCCGCAGCTCCTGCGACCTTTTAAATCGCATATTTTACATCTCATTTTCTTTGCGAAGAGCGTCCCGCGTACGCCGTTCCACTTGCGCAGCGAAACCGGCAAGGCCTGTTTCAGCACAATTATCGAATAAAACACCAATACGCTTTATGCCTTTGTTTATCATTTTGCGCTAAGGAGAGTAAAACAAATGAGCATTCAATTAATCGAATTGAAAATACATCACAGTTTCCCGATGCTTTGCTTTCCATCGGAACTTAATTTATATATTATGAAAGCTCACACTGATGCATTAATCTGCGAAATTTTGAAAAGCGTTGACAAAAACAGAGGGAAGGTGTAACGTAGTAGCATAAATTTTAAGGATCGGGGTGTGAGCAAATGATGACAGTGGCAGTTTCCAATATTGCAAATTCTGACATGTCTGACCATGCCCATACACGGTCTGCCTGTGAATCCTTCATGTTTACTTGTGCGGTGCGCTTTTTTGCGTACTGCATTTTTTATTACTTTTTTTATTTCTTTAATGGAATTAATCCGCAAAGGACCCAGGCAGTGATTTGAGCGCATAAGCAAGTATATCATTGAAGCGGCTTCCTTTACGGGGAGCCGCTTTTTTCGGTAAAAAACAGAATTTTAGTCATTATGAGGTGCAACATGAACGAACTTGAGATGTCACGCAAGGAAATTACCAGAATTGACGAGGAAATGGCGAAGCTTTTTGAGGCAAGGATGAACGCCGCCGAGAAAATTGCCGAGTATAAAAAAGAATATGGCCTGTCCATTAGGGACCATGCCCGTGAAGTTGAGCTTATCAACCGCAACCGCAAATATATAGAGCGTGCCGATGTTGAAAATGCCTATGTTCGATTCCTCAAGAATACGATAGACTTATCCTGCGATTTCCAGTTTAGAGTAATGCATGGAATGCGAGTGACCTACTGCGGCGTCGAGGGAGCTTTTTCCTATATTGCTGCAAAGCGCATGTTTCCCGAGGCAGAGCTTACAGCTTTTTCAAGCTTCAATGAAGCCTATAAGGCAGTCGACCGAGGAGAGTATGACTGTGCCGTCCTGCCGCTGGAAAACAGTTACGTGGGAGAGGTTGGTACGGTTATGGATCTTACCTTCTCCGGTGACCTGTTTGTAAATCAGGTTATCGACTTGCCAGTAGTACAAAACCTGATTGGGGTTAATGAATCGACTATTGAAAGCGTCAAAACAGTAGTCAGCCATCCCCAGGCGCTTCAGCAGTGCGAGAAGTATATTGAGCGCCACGGATATGAGAGCCAGTCTTACTCAAACACTGCGCTGGCGGCAATGCATGTTAAGTCGCTCAATGATCCAACAGTAGCCGCCATTGCCGCTGATGAAGCGTCTGATGTCTTCGGACTTCGCATTCTCGATAGCGAAATTAACGACAGCAAGAATAACATAACCCGTTTTGCAGCGTTTTCCAGAGCGCAGAACAGAACGCTGTCCACGGCAAAGCGTGAGGACGAAAACTTCATCTTGGTGTTTACTGTACAAAACGAGGCCGGAGCACTTGCCCAGACCTTGAATATCATTGGTTCTCATGGCTTTAATATGCGCAATCTTCGCAGCCGCCCCATGAAGGATTTACAGTGGAATTACTTTTTCTATATTGAGGCGGAGGGTAATATCAATAATCAAAACGGAAGTGACATGATGCGCGAGCTTTCGGCGATCTGTGCAAAGCTCAAGCTTGTCGGAACCTACTACGCAAATAATGTGGGGTAAGAGTCAATGACAATTCCAGTGAAGACGACAGCGGCGGGCTACGATATAGTTCTTGCTGCCGATGCGCTTAATTCAGTGAGAGATGAGCTTGACCTTGAGCGTCGTGTGTTGGTAGTGACAGACTCCGGGGTCCCGTCGCATTATGCATATAAGGTTTGCGCCCAATGCAAAGCGCCGCTGCTCATTACCGTGAAGCAGGGTGAGGAAAGCAAGAGCTTCGAAACACTGCAAACACTCAGAATCAAAGAAAGCGACAGAGCGCAGGCCATGGCGGATGAGCTTAAAAAGTTTGGCGTCAGCGCGGTAGTTGAAGACAACTCGGTAGAAATATTTCCTGATGAGCTTCATAAGCCATATGAAACGCTGAACGGACACAATGACCACCGAATAGTCATGGCGATGACCGTGCTTTCGAGCATGGTCGGTGGTGAAATTGAAGGCGTTGAAGCCGTAAGAAAGAGCTATCCTGATTTTTTTGAGGTGCTGCGAGGCGTAGGATTGGAGATGGAAAATGGAATTAAATAAAAAAACAAAATTTCTTATTGTCGGTCTTGGCCTGATTGGCGGCTCATATGCCCAGGCTTTATCAGAGGAGGGCTACGAGGTAGGAGCTATTGCAAGGCGAGAGGAGACCTTAAAGCAGGCATACGAAAAGGGCTGGATCAAACATGGTCAAATTGAGACGGATGAGGAATATATCTCGCAGTTTGATATTGTGGTATTTGCACTTTACCCGCATGTTTTTATTGATTGGATAAAAGAAAACCAGCACTGTATCAAGTCCGGGGCATTGCTCACTGATGTTACAGGCGTCAAGCGCAGTGTGGTTTATTCTGTGCAGGAGAAAGACGAGAATACTTCGAAAAAAAGTAGGTGAAAGACGGATATGAATATGGAATTTAAGAGAAAGATACCGACAGCTCAGGTTGTAAAAGATATGTACTCCATCACGAGCGAGATGGCGGAAAAGAAAAAATACAGAGATACGATCCTTAAGAATATATTCTTAGGCAAGGATAATAGGCTGGCACTGATAATTGGGCCATGCTCTGCCGATAGAGAGGACTCTGTTCTCGAATATATAAGCAGACTTCGCACTGTTCAGGATCAGGTTCGTGATAAGATCATGATTGTACCGAGAATTTATACGAATAAACCGCGTACCACCGGTGATGGCTATAAAGGAATGCTCCATCAACCGGACCCTAACAGCTCGCCAGATATGCTAAAAGGCATTATTGCGATCCGAAAGATACACATGCAGGCTCTGAAGCAGACAGGGTTTTCCTGCGCAGATGAGATGCTTTATCCGGAGAATCATAACTATCTGTCAGACATGCTTGCGTATGTTGCGGTTGGAGCGCGCTCCGTTGAGAATCAGCAGCATCGTCTGACAGCCAGCGGTCTTGACATTCCGGTAGGCATGAAAAACCCCACCGGAGGAAATCTCTCCGTTATGATGAACTCCATCACTGCGGCGCAGCATCCACACACATTCGTCTATACGGATTGGGAGGTCCAGACCAAAGGGAATCGGTTCACTCACGCCATTTTGCGCGGCTCTTCCAATAAACATGGGCGCAGTGTTCCTAACTACCACTATGAGGATCTTCAGCTGCTCTTCGAGCTTTACTCGCAGACACAGCTACAAAACCCCGCCGTGATCGTTGACTGTAATCATTCAAACTCTGCCAAGCAATGGCAGGAACAGCCGAGAATTGCCAAAGAGGTGCTTCATAGTATGCGCCACTCAGCCGATATCAATGGAATGGTCAAGGGTCTGATGATCGAATCATACATTGAAGACGGTGCACAGAAACCGGATGGCTGCGTATACGGAAAATCGATTACTGACCCATGTCTCGGATGGGAAAAGACTGAAAGGCTTATTTTTGAGCTTGCAGATATGGTTTGATTTTTGAACGAAATCACAATTACGCCGGGCAGGCTGAGCCTGCATTCGATATCGCTCATCACTTTAGCGGTGAGCGGTATTTTTATTGCACAAAGGTTGAATCACCGACGTAATCCGAACCCCCATGTTCGATAACGTCGGTTTTCTTTTGAAAATAACGCCTATTTTACAGTTATTTATTTGGGTTAGCTTTAATAGCAATCACGAAATTGCCTTTGAAAAAATGAAATACGGCTTCACGAAAAAATAAATGCAAACAAATTTGAACCGGTCATAGTTTTAAGAAATGCCTTTATTTAGGGACATTCTCTCATTGTTTTCCGGAGTTTTATATTGCAATCTTTGTTTAAAATTCCAACTGTATTTTATGCACTATCCTCAGTTTAAAAGTGTTTTATTACGAACATATCATGTGGTTTAATTAAATTTAAGAATTGAGCTTTGAGTTGTGTATTATAGCAATAACACGCAAAAAAAGCTGAAGAACTTTGTGGACCTGACTACGAGAGTGCATTTAGTCCAAAAACTTTTGACGACTAAGGAAATCCCTGCTTCTGTAGGTGCCAAGTTACTGAATATTAACCGCACAAGCATTTACTATATGGGCTTGTTTCTATCAGAATAACTGGCATGTAAGAAGATTATTGATCATTTGCATACGGATAATCCAACCTGAGGCGCAAGACAGATCCCTCGCATATAAGAGCGGGATGAAATGTAACACCTAAGGTGTCGTCATAGGTGGTGGCTCGGTCGCGATGGACACGGCACGCGCCGCGCTGAGAATGGGTGCGAAAAAGGTAACTGTCGTATGTCTCGAGGAGGGCGAGTACGTTCCCGCTCACGATTGGGAAAAGCAGGAGGCCGCCGATGAGGGTGTACAGCTCATCGAAAGCTACAGCCCCAAGCTTAACGATGAGTCTTTCTCAAAGGTCGGTGTCATTATGGTACAGCGTGTGGCAATGATAATTGCGTACAACTATATGTATAAAACGGATGTTGTCAATATCGTAATCTGATGATTTTGAAGGAATTAGGTGTAAATAATAGACTATATAGACAGAATAGATATAATGGAAAGTGCTAAAAAAGCCTTAAAACAGCGGTTTATTCCCGTGTTTAGGGACTTTTCGGGCTCATGAGATAGTATGCCTCCTAAGCGGTAGGCCGGGTGTTCGAATCACCTCGGGAACACCATATCAGTGTGTTAAATAGACTCCACCTGAAAAAACCCGTAACAACGGGCTTTTTTTATACTATTCAACTGAAAAATTGTCATTGGCTCAAGCCCATGTAGGGGGACGCAGATGTGCTATGCGACAGATTTCTGTTTTGTGGGTTTATTCGCTGTTTTGCTTGTACGCGGGAAAGGGTATAATTTTTGTAATGGGCGCATGGGATAAATGCGATGTCTTGAGAAAACCGGCATGTACAAAGGAAAATGAAACCGAAAAGAAGATGGAGGTATATATCATGGATTATGTAACACTAAATAACGGCATACATATGCCGATTTTGGGATATGGTGTATATCAGGTAACAAATGACGAATGTGAGCGCTGCGTATTGGATGCACTTGCACTTGGCTATCGTTCAATTGATACTGCACAGAGCTATTTCAATGAGGAACAGGTGGGCAGTGCCATTCAAAAGTCAGGTATTAATCGTGAAAATATTTTCCTCACAACCAAGGTTTGGATTGAAAACTATGGATATGCAGAGGCAAAGGCGTCTGTATTGGAATCAATGCGAAAGTTACAGACCGATTATCTCGACCTGTGCCTACTGCATCAGCCTTTTGCCGATACATTCGGCGCTTACCGCGCTCTTGAAGATCTCTACGATGAAGGTAAACTGCGCGCCATAGGTATTTCCAATTTTAGTAGTGACCGAATGGTGGATATCGCGTCCTTCTCGCGCATCAAGCCCATGGTTAATCAGGTGGAAACACATCCGCTCAATCAGCAGATTGAAGCAAAGAAATGGATGGATAAATACGCCGTGCAGATTGAGGCGTGGGCACCCTTTGGCGAGGGACGCGGAAACATGTTCAGTCATCCAACAATAAAATCGATTGCGGATGTACATGGTAAGACAGTTGCGCAGGTCATTCTTCGCTGAAATATTCAGCGTGGTGTTGTAGTCATACCGAAATCCACACATATTGAGCGCATGAAAGAAAATTTTGAAGTTTTTGACTTTGTCCTCAGTGCCGAAGATATGCAGAGGATTGCAGAGCTTGACCAAAACAAGAGTGCGTTTTTCTCTCATCAAGACCCTCAAATGGTGGAATGGTTCGTCAATATGGTCGAGGAAAGAAAGCATAAGCACGATTCCGCACAAGAAAAGAAAAGCTGGTGATGACCGCGTATTTTTCATATCGCAGATTAATCCTTGTCACACAAAACATGAAACGACCTGAAATGGAGTATAAGCAATGAAAAAGATATTAACGATTTACTACTCCCGCAAGGGGCAGAATTATTTTAATGGTACAATACGTGATTTAGAAAAAGGCAATACGGAGCGTGTAGCAGAGTTTATTCAAGAAGCAGTTGGCGGAGATATCTTTGAAGTTGAGACAGTCAAAGCCTATCCATTCGACTATACTGCATGTACAAAAGAGGCTCAAGAGGAGAAGAAAAAGAATGTGCGTGTTGCCGTAAAGTACTTCATGGATGATCTTGAAAAATATGACACGATATTTGTGGGGTATCCCAACTGGTGGGGAACTATGCCCATGGTGATGTTCACTTTCCTTGAACACTATGATCTCACTGGTAAAACCATTATTCCGTTTTGCACAAATGAGGGCAGTGGGATGGGTACAAGTGAACGCGATCTTAAAACAATTTGCAAGGGCGCTGATTTAAAGCGTGGTCTCGCAATCCATGGCTCTGAGTCGGCACGCTCTGAAAATACGGTGAAAGCTTGGGCAAAGAAACAGACAGATTGCTTATGTGAGAATAATTGACGCATAAATTATACGCTGTTATAATTATTACTTAGTAAAGTATATTAAAAGCAAACTTGTATACCACTATAAAAGCTTTACTGTTTGCGTGTGAAATTAAAGGACAGATTATTTTGGAGTTTTTTTCATACTCAGATGTGCTATCAATTTGCTGTATTGTGCTACTTTGCGCTCATATTAAGCGACAATTATGTAGTAAACAAGAGTAACGCTTTGATGTCAGGAGGTTACCATGAAATCAGAGAAGAAAATGATTAAACAAGTATGTTTATTGTTCTTATGCCTTTGTTTGTCGGTATGCTTGATCCCCAACGTTTCACTTGCGTCGGGTGAGAGTAGCATTCAGCTTGAAATTAGTGAACTTCAACCGAATGACGTTGTGTACTTTGGACAGTATACCGATAATGACGTAACCTATGACGTGCCGTGGTATGTGATTCCGAATACGGTGTTATATGAAACTTCTGTGCCATCGGGCTCAAACGTTTTGTCTTTGTTCTCCAAGTAATCATTAGGCTACACACTTTTTCGTGAATATGGAAATGATGGCTACTATGCTTACAGCACCACAAATCTCCAAGCGGATGACAGTATGCTAAAAACTGTTATGGACGGTTTGTATAACGGCGAAGGCAAGCTATTTACAAGTATTGAGCAAGATGCAGTAATGGAGACGATACTTGATGGAGATAGTATGTATTCGAACATGAGTGATATAAGCGCACATGTTTTTCCATTATCTAAAAATGAAGTGAGAAGTGATGCTTTCAGTTCAACTATTCTGAGTACAACAGTTATCGCCACATCCGGTGTTCTAAGCAATACGTCGTGGCTTCGAACTACATATAATGCGGTTTCTTCGTTTCAGTATGTTATGTGCAATGATCACAGCATTGGAGAGATTTCTAACGATCGCAGCGAGATCCGTCCCGCTCTGCATTTGGATCTTGACTCCGTTCTTTTCATAGCTGCTGCCAAAGACGGAAAAATGAGCGGCGTCGTCGGCGCAGACGCAATGAATTCAAATTCAGTCCCATCTAACACAACCGAATGGAAGCTGACGCTTAAGGATTACGATGGCGATGCAGAGGCTGACAACGACCGCGATGGTTTTAGGGTTTACACTACTGAAATTAACGGCAGTAGCTATTTCTTGCACTATTTGGGTGCTAAAACAGGCACAAACGAATACCTTTCTGCTATGATTGTTGATAATGGAATCGTATCCTATTACGGGCGCATTTTGCAGCTTGACGGAAATACAAATGCCGCGAGCGGAATCGCATCCGTGAATGTACCGACTGGTGTAACCCTCGATGGCGATACTAAACTCTATGTGTTTAACGAGCAATATAACGGTGATTATAAAACTGACTATTCAAGCGCTCTCGAACAGATTTCGCTGACTATCAATGCACCAACCGTCAGTGATGTGACAGTTTCCGGAACGGCATACTCACCGATTACTTCCTCTGATATGACGCTTACACTGACAGACGATTCTTTTAATGCACTCGCTGAGAACGACGATGTTTCATCATGGATTACTAATCTCCCTGCAGGGCTCATAGCAAAGGTAAAAACACCCATTACGGCAGGCGAAAAAAGTGTGGTCATTACCATTTCCGGTACGCCCACTGAGGAACGTGCACAATCTATGGCAATTACCATTCCGGCAACCGCCATTACGAGTGGTATTCCGATCACCATAGCTGCCAACGCAAAAGCAGTATATAGCATTGATTCACCTATACCACCATCTGTCTTTACACAACCAAGCAATCAAAGTGTTACCGAAGGGAATAAGGCGACATTTACCGTTGTAGCATCCGGTACTGGCCTAACCTATCAGTGGCAAAAGCGTGCTTCATCTACTGCTGCTTGGGTAGATATCGCCCTTGCGACAAACGCGACTTACACCATCGATGCAGTTGCCATTTCCGATAATGGCGCTCAGTATCAATGCATTGTGAAAAATGCTGTTGGCGAAGTAATGAGTGATACGGTAACACTCGTGGTAACTGCAGTGGACATCCCGACAACAGGAGACATCGCTACACCGTGGCTTTTGACAGGAATCTGCGTCTTGTCTCTCGCAGGCATCGCGATAGAAGCTTATTCCGTTAAGAAGCGCAGAACGCACAATTAATTTAAGCGAATCTTTGAAAGATACAAGGAAATTATGCAACTCTATGATTCATAGAGTTGCATGTGTTTATACGGACACTTCTATTCACAAACACGTCATGTTTTATATGCTATAATGAAAAATATATAAACAGCATCGGAAGGGAGTGATAATATGCCTGAATGGTTGAGCAATTTGGCACACTTCGGATGGATAAACTTCGCGGGCCTAGCAATTGTCGCTCTTATCAAGATTCCAAGTATCATTTTTACTTATCGCAAAGAACAAAACGAGAAAGCTAGTACGAATAAGGATGACGCATCTTCCTCTTCCAAAAAACCGGCCAAAGCGGTTCGGCTGTTGGAAGGCATTGGCTTTTACGGATGCGTGGTTCTTATGATACTTCATTTAGGTTTGTATGAATTCGGATTCGCATCTTCAGCGCGCTTTGGCATTTATTTCTCGGGAACGGCATCATTATTGATTGCCTATTGGATTATATGGTTGATTTATTCACGCGGAAAGCATAAAACTCGCTTTTTACCGATTTTGCTAGCCATTATCCCGATTCTTATTTTCATGCTTTCTGGTGTTTTGCTTCAGCATAATTTGTTGGTTGCCTTTACCGTTCTTTTCGGAATAACACATATTTACGTCGCTTGTGTATCGACGGGATCTGATTCAAACATCGAGGAGTGAATTACTCGCATTCATTGATGTGATTCTGTCACTTTTATTATCCGCGTGTTCGTGTTTTAATCAAATAAAAATGATGGAGGAACAGTATGAAAGAGAAAAAGTTTTCCCTTTGCAAGAATTGTGGAAATTTGGTCGGCTCTATCATTGATTCGGGAATTCCAATTGTATGTTGTGGTCAAAAGATGGAGGAGCTCGAACCGAATACCGTCGATGCGAGTCAAGAAAAGCATGTACCGATTGTATCGTTTGATGATTGCAAAATCCATGTTGAGGTTGGTGCTGTTCAGCATCCGATGACGGAAGAGCATTACATTTCTTTCATCTATGTCCAAACCGAAAATGGCGGAATGAGGAAAAAACTGCAACCTGGAGAGCTTCCGGTAGCCGATTTTTATGTGACGAATGACAAGCCGGTGGCTGTGTATGCCTATTGCAATCTACATGGTCTTTGGATGACGTCACAATAATTATTTTTGGAGAAAGTGTGTGTATCATGAATGAAATTATTCGTGATTCTTTTCAGCTATGCTTTCCTTTCTGGAAAACACTTCAACCAGAACAAGAGCTTTATTTACTCAATCAAACCAAAATTTTGCGTTTACTAAAAGGAACAAGCATATATAACGGAGATGAGACGTGCAATGGCATTTTCTTGATTAAGAAAGGTGCTATTCGCGTGTATATTCTTTCTGAGGACGGACGTGACATAACATTATATCGTTTGAGCGCAGGGGAGGTCGATCTTCTATCATGTGACAGTGTGTTAACAAAGATCACCTTTGACGTAAATATCGAGGTAGAGGTCGATGCAGAGCTTTTTTTGATACCAATATCACCTTATATTCAAATCAATAATAAGAACCTCCATGTTTCGCTATATACTTACCAGCTTTCTGCCACGCGTTTTTCCGATATCATGTGGACTTTACAAGAGATTCTGTTCCTGAGTTTCGATCGACGATTAGCTGGCTTTTTCCTTCGTGAATCCGAACGCGTCGGATCAAATCGACTCTTTCTTACTCATGATCAGATTGCAAAATATGTTGGTAGTGCACGAGAAGTTGTCTCTCGAATGTGCAAATACTTCGTAAAGGAAGGGATTATCAGCACTGAACGTGGTGAAATCAATATTTTGGATAAGCAACGACTCATCGCTATCGCGGGATCGGACAACAAAACGGCAGATTCTGCTTCGCGTAGATAAGAGAAATGCATTCGATTTTCGGCAGATTGTCTTGACAGCATCGCCATAAATTTGTATAGTTTATTGCGTGCCTTGAAACAAAGCATATTTTGCCGATGTGGCTCAGGGGTAGAGCAATTCACTCGTAATGAATAGGTCGTGAGTTCGATTCTCACCATCGGCTCCATAACAATTAAGAGGTTTCGGAAATTATTTCCGAAACCTTTTTTTATCTCGACAAAATATTCGCTTGTTTATCTATTCCTGCATTTTATTGTTATAATGAAAACATTAATGCAAAGGAGCGTATAGTCGTGCGTTTTTCGAAGGACATTTTTCATCCGGCTGCGTATTTCCCGTCGACTTGTTGTCAGCACGCTACACGTGATTTTCTTTTGCGTTTTCTTTCTGTAATTATCGTTTCTTCCATGCTCTTTTCGTTTTCTGCTTGTCGTCAAAAAAAGCTTGAATTTCCGACCATTCCGTCTTCTTCTACCGAAACCCAAATTACTGTTCCGGATTCATCTGATTCGAATGCATATACTACACCGCCAACGATAACGATAGCTACACCACTTTCTTTGGAAACCTGTCAATATCTTGCAAAGCTATCGGTCGCCAAGGCGGAAGGTATGCTAGGTGAGGGCATTACCGGTACAAACGTATCTCTTGAATTATTGGACGCGATAGATTTGCCTTTTGTAATCGAGGTCTATCAGACGTCTATGACGGGTGCAAGTGCATCGGCAATCGAATCATGGAATTCGTCATCAAGTATGCCGGATATTTTTGTAACCGATACCTATGATAGTGCAATAACAGAAGGATATTGTGAGCCATTGAACAATTGGCTTGCTGACAATTCACTTCTTTCCGCTAATAACATATATCCGTCGATGGTATCGCAGTTGTATTATGATGATTCGCTTATGGGCATTCCGTATACATCGTCAGTAGATTTACTTTATATTAATCTTGAAGTATTAAGCGCCGCAGGGATTAATAGTGTGGACTTTATTCAGGATATGTCATCACTTTCACAGCTATTAGCTACGATGCAAGAAGGCTTTGCAACTCTCGACAGCGACTATTTACCATATTATCGAGCATCAGAATTACTTTCCCTACTCCCAGCCTCTACGCAAGGAGCTGATTACATCTCCATGCTTGATCATGAGGCTCTTTCCGAGAATCAATCCTTTATCGATTCGTTGCTTTACCTTCGTAGCTGGTACAATAATGAGTACTGCTTTGAAAGCCTTTCCGAAGAGGAAAAAGAGGAACTATTTGCGACGTCTGATCCACGATTGTCCCGAAAAGTCGGCATATGGGTGGATCATTCGAGTGAAATGCTTCGTTACGACAACAATATGCCGAACACATTATCATTTGCACAATTACCATCAGCAACCAGCGGAGAGTTATCAACGCCTGTGCTGACTGTCTATCCGATTTGCGTATCATCACAATCTGAAAGCAAGGCCATTGCTTCTGATTTTGCTGCCTTCATGGCTTTGGATGAGGATGCATTACTTCTTCGTGCACGATTGGAAAATGAAGAAGGTTTTTTGCCGGTAGTTTCATTTCCGTCTGTTTGGATTGCTTCTATGGCGGCGCAAAAATACGGCACATATTTAAGTCAGTATGAATCTGTGATGAACCAAGCTGTATATTCGCTCCATGTGATTTCGGAGGATACCTACAATGAAGAAATGGACGAGCAGCTTCATTATGGTACAGATCTGATTTTGGGAATCGATGAATAATTCGACAAAGGATGAGCATAGGAGGTACGAGGTTCATGCTGGACATATCGATTTCAAACGTTAAAATTCATGATATTCCGAAAATTCGAGCCGCACAAATACTTCGCGATGCTACAGATGATGTATCTTCTTTTGTTCGTAATGCAATTGCGGATGAAGGCGCGCGCATTTTTCTCGTATCCGTCAAAGTGGACGAAGCAGCGATTCCTTTTGCAATAGTCGGACTGGAACACATTCATGAACGAAATCAAAGTGCGACTATCGTTGCTCATTTTGTTCCATCGCTGGTATCCGTCATCGGAGCTGCCGCCAATGATACTGAAAATGATTGCTTGGCATACCATATCAAGGCGATTGATCTTATCATTCGATATGCATTCTTTACTATGGGTCTCCATCGCGTATCCATTCTTGTTGGGGAAAATGATTCCATTCTCGAATCTATCGTTGTCGGATGTGGAATGCGACAAGATGCTTTTCTCGAAGATGCTTTGCGTGAGAATGGTGTTTTTATTTCGGCCGGTCTCTATTCGTTACTTGTATCTGATTATCCGGATTATTCTGTTGCTTTTGTTCCGTTTCAAAAAGGTATTGTTGCCATACGCGGTAGCGGTGAAGCCGTTGAGGGAACACGCTTCTATTTATACGAACAAAGTGTGGATGATTCGCTTGACCGAAGCGTTGCCATTCGCATCGGAATTGCTGATCAAAATGGTTTCCTTTACAATAAACAGACAATAGCCGATATGGATTTACAAGACATCAAATTACCAAGTGAAGTGGATAAGTGCGCGAAAGAACTACGGGAGTACTTCGACAAGAGACGAACAAAGTTCGATGTTCGTGTCTCTTTCCCGTATGGTAGTGATTTCCAAAAACACGTATGGGAACAGCTTTGTGAAATACCCTTCGGAGTGACGGTCAGCTATGAAGATATCGCACTGGCACTTACGGCAAATGATAAAATAGCAGCACGTAATTTGACACGTGCTGTCGGATCGGCTTGCAGTGACAATCCATTGCCCATTTTAGTTCCGTGTCATCGAGTAATCGGAAAAGACGGCCGACTGATTGGCTTTTCGGGTGGCGTAGAGATAAAAGATTACTTGCTAAATCACGAAATGTTTGGCATCTATGCATTACATTAATTAAGGAGATTCTTATGAACAAAAAAATCATGCCCACTTCAACATTACTCAATCCTGTTCCTGTTGTGATGATTTCTTGCGCCGGTAAGGATAAAGAAAAACCGGAATCACGTCCGAATATCGTGACGGTTGCATGGACGGGTACAATCAATTCCGAACCGCCAATGGTGAGTATTTCTTTACGAAAATCGAGACATTCATATCCGCTCATTGAGGAAACAGGAGAGTTCGTCATCAATTTGGTATCCGAATCATTATGCAAAGCGGTCGATTATTGCGGAGTGAAGTCAGGTGCTGATGAAGACAAATTTGCTTCATTGGCATTACATGCCGCTCCTGCATCCGGTCTCCAATATGCACCGGCTATCGATGAAGCACCGATTTCGCTTTCATGTAAAGTTATTTCAAAGACGGAGCTTGGTTCGCATGATATGTTTATCGCCGAGGTGGTTTCTACCGAAGTGGATGAACGACTATTTGATGAGAAAGGCAAGATATGTCTTGAAAAAGCAAATCTTGTTGCATATGTTCACGGAGAATACTTTTCTCTCGGGAAAATGCTTGGTTTCTTCGGTTATTCAGTAGCATCAAAGGATGTCCTTGAACGTCGTATGCCAAAGACCAAAACAATCAAATCGGAGCAAAAGGGAAAGCAGGGCAGACAGTCTGTGACAAAGACAGCTCCAGCCAAAACAAAGAAGAAAAAAACAAAGTAGGAACAATTTGTTTCGTGTATAGTGCGAAAAAGCACTTTTACCAAAAAAGAAAGGGTATCAACAAATCGTTGATACCCTTTTTGTGATTCTTTAATCAAGTATTATCGAAAAGAAATTACTTCTTTTCAACCAATACCTTCTTCAAACGAGCGAAGCGTGGGAGTCCATCTTCCTTCGGTTGTTCGGTCTCGCCAGCGATCAAAGGTAATGCATATTCAACGTACTTCTCGTTTACGAAGTTGCCGTCAGCGTTCAACCACTCGAGCGGAACCTTCTTCTCCGTGTTAGCAACATCGTTCAACGGGAGAAGCTTAATCTTGCACTCGTACTTTCCGGAAGACATGTCACGCTCGAAGCCTACCATGTAATCTGTCATACCTTCCAAAGCCTTAATTACAGCGGTCTTACCAGAAAGGAAAGACTCTTCGATATCGGACTTAGAAGCACAGTGAGAAGCACAACGCTGCATCAAAGAAAGCTCAATGCCACGAACCTTTGCGCCAGTTTCCTTTTTCAGGAAGTCAGCCAAAACGGTAGCTGTACCACCCAATTGCTTATGACCAAACGAATCAACAGCAACATTGTCTGTAGCAACGAGCTCTGGAATGAACTTGCCGTCCTTGGTCTGTACACCTTCAGAAACGGCGATAATTACTTTACCATTCTTTGCATAAATTTCCTTCACATCTGCAAGCATCTTGTCGAGGTCGAAATCTACCTCTGGAAGATAAATCAAATCCGGACCGCAACCCTTTTCTGTGGCCAGACGTGTAGCCGCTGTGAGCCAGCCGGCATGACGACCCATAACTTCGATTACGCAAATCATACCCGTGTCGTAAACGCGAGCATCTTGATAAACTTCCATTGTAGTTGTTGCGATATATTTTGCAGCAGAAGAGAAACCAGGGCAGTGGTCTGTTCCGAAAAGGTCGTTATCAATCGTCTTCGGAACGCCCATTACGCGGCAATCATAACCGGACTTTTGCATAAACTTGGAAATCTTATTGCATGTATCCATGGAATCGTTTCCGCCGTTGTAGAAGAAATAACGAATGTTGTACTTCTTGAAAACCTCGAGGATGCGTTTGTAATCTGTGTCATCCTTGTCAGCATCAGCCAGCTTATAACGGCAAGAACCGAGATTTGAAGAAGGTGTGAACTTCAAAAGCTCGAGCTCGCTCAAATCTTCTTTTCCGATATCGTAAAACTTTTCATTTAAAATACCGACAATGCCGTTTGCCGCTCCGTATACATTTTCAATTACATCGCTGTGCTTCAAAGCCTCGATGAAAACACCGGCTGCAGAAGCGTTGATGACGGAAGTTGGTCCGCCAGATTGGCCAAACATCAGGTTACCTTTTAACATAGTCATGAAATATCCTCCTAAAGTGTAGTAGAAATTAATACTTATCCATATACCAAATAAGCCATTGAAATGATACCACGTTTTCATCATGAATCAAAGGAAAAATCATTCCCAATATTTCTTTAGCATTTCGCACTATCGTTTACATTAACTTCACTTTTATAGAAAAGAGAAATGCTATAATTCAAAATGGTTAAGGATATTGCTGGGGGGCAACGAGATGAGCAATAAGGCGACTACCTTTTTGCAAAAAGCGAAGAAATTTTTCTCCGATGTTTTTCGCGTCGGCACATGGGATTCGCTCCTGAAAGCAGGAACGTTCTTCTTTATTTGCATGTTTGCAACATCATTACTCGTTGGGCTTTTTATCAATTTGATTCTCGGTGATGCTCTCAATTTTACGGTCTTTGCGTCGTGGAATGATATGAACTATACGGCGCGAACCATTGTGTTGACCGTTTTTTTCGGCATGCTTATATATTCCGTTATAGTAACTTTGGTCTTGACGGTGATATTCGATCGCGTTGTTTTCCGCCCGGTGAACAGTATTCTGTCGGAGGTGAAGAAAAGGACGAAGGCGGCATCTACTATTCCGTTATCTATGCAGCAAACAATCAGCTCTGACGATCCTTTCCGTCACATGGACACGAGTGGCTCTTGGATGGATTCGATTCGTCAATATGTGAGTGTAGCAAGCTCGGAAAAGTATTACGACGAGACGACGGGATGTTTTAACCGCAAATATTTCACGCAAGAGCTATCCGAAATATTACGGACACAGGTTATGTGCGATTTAAGCAGAGGCTCAGGGCCGAAAACAATCGGTACGCCCTGTTATTGTATATATATGATTGACATTGATCATTTTAAGCGAATCAATGATGATTTCGGTCATTTATATGGAGACCAGGTTTTGCGCGATGTCGGGGCAAGTCTTCGGAACACTGTGGGTGACTCGGGTGTTATTATCCGTAATGGCGGCGAAGAATTTGTGGCAGTAGTGTGCCATAAGTACCCTGCGAATTTTGCTGATTATGCCGAGCAACTACGAAATAATCTTGCAGAATCGGTAATTGTATCTGGTGAACGCGCAAAGGACGCACGAAGTGTTACTTGTAGCATCGGCTTTGTACCATTTCCGTTTTTTGAAGAGATTCAAACGACTATGTCTTTGCAGGCACATGTAGACTTAGCTGACCAAGCCATGTATTTGGCAAAAACTTCTGGCAGAAATACCTGGCGCGGGCTCGATCCGATTGCGTGCCCGAGAACAGATGAGGAGATAGAAAAGCTTTCGAATTCGATTGATTATGGTGCGGAAGTAGGATATATTCACATAATCAAACCGCAATGACGGGAGATTACACTTTTTTGCATTCTTTTACTTTACAAATTCAGCCTTGTGTGATAGTATTCATGAGTATTTTGCCATAGACACAGTTTGTGGAAGGGTCCGACCACATACTTTGCTATAGGATGAATGGAGGAAAGAAATATGGCCGCAGTAAACAAAGCAGAAATTATCAAGGAGTATGGTCTTAAGGAAGGCGATACAGGTTCACCGGAAGTACAGATTGCAATTCTTACAGCAAGAATTAATCATCTTACAGAACACTTGAAGGCACATCCGAATGATCACCACTCCAGAAGAGGACTTCTCATGATGGTTGGTCAAAGAAGAGGTCTTTTGGATTATCTTACAAAGATTGATATTGAGCGTTATCGTTCGATTATTGCAAGACTCGGAATCCGTAAGTAATCCGTGGTTATCTTTTAGGATAGCATTACAAGAAAAACACGAAAAGCATCAATCGCAAGATTGGTGCTTTTTTGTTGCTTCCAAAGCATTTTGTTCGTGAAACGTTATCTTTGAATAATATGTGCATAATACACACGAAAATATCAAATTCATGGTTTTTCATATCAAAAAACTGTCTAAAATATGCAGGAAGCACAAAAAACACAATTTAAAAGCATGATAATTGTATGACACGACTATGCGGTTGATATACTAAAATTAGTGGGAAAGAGAACCTTTCCAATAAAGTAAGAAAAAGGAGTGTAATGAGTATGGGAAAGAAAAGTGTAAGCATCATCCTTTCACTGGCGATTTTATTCACTGTTATTCCACTTTCGTTAGGCATGAAAAATGATGTCCTAGCGACGGAATATCCGGTTAATTCACCGGTAGGCCAATATGGTGCTATTCGAATTGCAGACTGCGATCATGACAATGATCCGATCACTGCTGCTCGCAGGCAGTTGTGTGATGAAGCTGGCAATCCAATTCAACTAAAGGGAATGAGTACCTTTGGATTACAGTGGGGCGAAGGCGAATGGATTCTTAATGGTGATGCATTTGATGCATTAGCATATGATTGGGAATGCGATGTCATTCGTCTTGCGATGTATGTTGCGGAGGATGGCTATGCTTCTCATCCTGCCGAGATTCTTGCCAAAGTAGAGCAAGGTATTCAGTTGGCAAGTGAACGGGGCATGTATGTAATCGTCGACTGGCATGTGCTAACACCAGGAGATCCTAACGATGATATATACTTGAATGCGGGACTAGAATTAGATGCATATACAGAAATACGTACTGCTCATCCTGAATATACAGGACCACAATTGTTTTTTGCATATTTATCAGATAAGTATGGTGACTACGAGAACGTTATTTTTGAAACGGCAAATGAGCCAAATGGTTTAGGCTCTGAAGACGAAGCATCTTCGGTATGGGTAAACAGCCTTCTTCCATATCATCAGAGTGTCGTTAATGCAATTCGCGAATATGATAAAGATGAGGTTGATAACATTATTATTTGCGGCACGGACAACTGGAGTCAATTCGTAGATGCACCGATAAATAATGAAGTTGTTGATTTAAATAACCAGATTATGTATACATTCCATTTCTATTCCGGAACGCATGACACTGCACCCGGAGAAGATGGCACATATTGGATGGGCTCCAAAATTGATGACGCGCTTGATAATGGATTAGCTCTGTTTTGTACAGAATGGGGCATTAGTGAAGCAACTGGTGACGGTGGACCATACATAAATTATGCTGAACGTTGGATGCAGTATCTTGAAGCGAATAAAATCAGCTGGTGCAACTGGTCGCTTGCAAAGAAAAATGAAATTTCTGCTGCATTCCTTTCGACGACATCTGAAAATCCAGTAGATACGAATGAGGATGGCATTTGCGATTGGCCGGTAAACGAGTTATCCACGTCAGGTAATTATGTTCGTGCAAAGATTAAGGGTGATCCTGTACCAATGTATTCTTCTTCTTCGATGGCAGAGGATTTCGAAAATGGTATCGATTCAGCAAGTATCAATGAGGATAGTCCGAATCAAAGTATAGCTTTTGCTGAGGCGACCATTGGGGATAGCAAGGTTTTAAAGGTTTCCGGTATATCTAATGGTGGAGTCTGGGATAACCGTTTTGCTTTACAAGATCTAGGAACGATTTATGGCATCTATTCACATTTGACATTTGACGTTTATTTACCGAATACGATTGATGTGACTGAGCCTGATTATACCGTTTTTCAGATTCAGCCTGTTATTCAAAGTGAAGCTACTGGCTGGTGGGGCGCAAATATACCAGAAGCCTCTGTTGTCGTGAGTGATTTGACTGCCGTTGGCGACTATTATAAAGCGACAATGTCTTTCTCATTAGATCCACTTGGCGCAGGCGCAACCGACCACTTAGGTCATATTCTTCTTTTGACGAGTCTCACCAGTGCGTCATCAAGCAGCGATATTTATTTTGATAATTTTGCTTTCGCATCTAACCATAATGGTGATGTTTCGACATTGCCTGTTATACCAGATGAACCTGGATGGTTTGTTAAATTGCCATTTGATTTCGAATCAGGTCAGCGTGAAGGCTGGAAGAAGGATGGAGACTCTGCCGTTGACTATAAGGATATTACGATTAGTATGGCAGAGACAAAGGCACTTTGCTTCCCGGTAAGCTTCGATACAACGAATAACGAATGAGAAGATGGTGCGAGATTAACAAGCTCTCATTTCGAGGGTAATGTCAGAGAAACATTGGATTCGGATGTTGTCGCTATTGCACTCGATGTTTATTTGGAAAAAGACTGTGCAACACAAGGTGAAATTGATATCAATGTATGTCCAATACCAAATGGTTCTGGATATTGGTATCAAGCAGGAACAATAGCTATCGATCCGGTAAATGGTGGAGAAGAAGTACCAGGTACGGACTTAATTAAGTATTCTGTAGGAGTCAATCTATCTGAAAACGGAGCATATCCGTTCAGTGAAGATGTTAAGATTCGTAATTTGGTTTTAGCGCTTGCTAGTGATGGCTCGGATTATGTCGGTAATGTTTACTATGACAATATTAGATTTATTTTTAATGATGAAGCCTCGGATGAAACGGCCCTAGCAGGAATCGAATTGAATGATGAAGCCATTTCAACATTTGATTCTGATGTATACGAGTATACAGTGTATCTGGATGCGAACACACCACTTGATGCTGCACTTAATGTAAAGGCAATCAAGGGTTTCTATGGAGAGCGTGTAAGCATTGAAGGAACGCAACTTGTAAATGGAGAAGCAACAACGGTTATCACCGTTACTTCTCAAGATCTATCGCAAACGAAAACGTACACGATTCATGTTTTTGTCAACATCGGTGAAGCAAGAGTTCGAAGCTTTGTTGAGAACTTCTATACTCTCGGATTGAATCGTACCTCAGATGAAGCCGGACTTGCCGATTGGACAGCGAAGATTAGCAATCGTAAGATTACTGGTGCAGATTTTGCATACGGCATAATCTTTAGCACAGAATTCCAAAATCGCAATTATTCAAACGAGGAATATGTAAACATCCTATATTCGCTCTTACTCAATCGTTCTTCTGATGCTATGGGTATGAATACATGGAAGACAGGACTTGATAACGGAACACTTGACCGTGAAGATGTTTTTGGCGGACTGGTAAATTCTACTGAGTATTTCAACTTGTGCAATGAATCCGGTATTGGAACAGGTCTTTACATAAAGGGTGTTCCATTTGATCGAATGGCAGCTGTGAATACATTTGTCATGCGTATGTATTTGACTTGTTTAGACCGTGATGTAGATAAAGATGGCTCTGAGCGATGGATTGATTCTTTAATCGCCGGAAATAATTCAGGTGGCGACTTGATTCGTGGTTTTTTCAATAGTGAAGAATATCTGAATCAAAATAATCTTGATTCCACATTCGTTAACCAGCTTTATGTCGCATGTTTAGGACGTGAAGGTGATGAAGAAGGTATGGAAACATGGATTTCTGCACTTGAAAATGGTATGCCAAGAAGTGAAGTTATCAATGGATTCATTAATTCTGAAGAATTCGGAAATATTTGCACGCAAATAGGTATTCAAAGATAACGTAATCTCATTCGACGAAACGAGCGGCCACCTCATAACACATGGGGTGGCCTTCTTTCGATTTGGGGTGTATACGATTTAGATGTTCCAATATGTTACTTCACTCTGTGCTGTGTCGTGAAAAACGTTCGCATTTCTAAAGCATTTCGCTTCTTCGGCTTGCATTTTCGGCTTGATATCGATAATATAGGAGTGCTGTAAAAGCAAAACTATCGTTATTGTATGGATAGGGGAGTAGTGGGTAGATTGATTATTCGACTTTTTCCGAATAATGAATCTACAAGCTACCTCCCATAATGGATAACGAATATATGGAGGTATCTATGGAAAAAATTTTTAAGACTGAATTAGCCGGTCGCCCACTCGTTGTAGAGACGGGAAAGCTGGCTCAGTTCGCAAACGGATCTTGTTTGATTCGTTATGGTGAGACAGCGATTATGTCCACCGCAACCGCATCGGTTATGCCGAGAGACGGTATCGATTTCTTTCCGCTTTCTGTGGACTATGAAGAGAAGCAGTATGCTGTCGGAAAGATTCCGGGTGGTTATATTAAGCGTGAGGGAAGACCTTCGGAGAAGGCAATTTTAACATCACGTGTTATCGATCGTCCGATTCGCCCTCTGTTCCCGAAGGATTTAAGAAATGATGTTGTTGTAGCCAATACGGTAATGTCGGTTGATCAAGACTGCTCCCCAGAGATTGCAGCCATGATTGGTACTTCAATTGCAATTGCGATTTCGGATATTCCGTGGAATGGCCCAATTGGTGGTGTAGTGCTTGGCTTAATTGGTGACGAAGTTATCATTAACCCTTCTGAAGAACAACGTGCCAATAGTCGCATGTATGTCACATTAGCAGGTACTGCCAAGAAGATTTGCATGGTCGAGGCTGGCGCTAACGAAGTTCCGGATGAGACAATGCTTCAGGCAATTGCAATCGGACATGAAACCATTAAGGAGATTTGTGCATTCATTAGCAGTATTGTTGCAGAAATCGGCAAACCGAAGTTTACCTATCAATCCGCAGAGATTCCGCATGAGGTATTCGACCTTATTAAGGACTTTGCATGGGATGATATGCGTCAGGCAGTTCTTTCTGATGATAAGAGTGTTCGTGATAACAATGTTGCTGCTCTCACTGAGAAGGTAACGGCATTCCTCACGGAGAACCACGAAGAGTATCTTCCATATGTGGCAGATGCAATCTACAAGCTCGAAAAGAAAGTCGTTCGCGACTACCTTTTCCGTGAGCATGTTCGTGTTGACGGACGCGCGCTGGATCAAATTCGTCCTCTCTCATGCGATGCAGGACTTTTGCCACGTGTACATGGTACAGGACTCTTCCAAAGAGGTCAGACGCAGGTTCTCACTACCTGTACATTGGCTCCGCTTTCTAAGGTGCAAGTGCTTGATGGTTTAGACAATGAAGAAACAAAGAGATATATGCACCACTACAATTTCCCTGGTTATTCTGTAGGTGAAGCGAAGTCTTCTCGTTCTCCGGGACGCCGTGAAATCGGTCATGGTGCGTTGGCAGAGCGTTCTTTGGTTCCTGTTCTTCCTTCAGAAGATGAATTCCCATATGCAATTCGTACTGTTTCTGAGATTTTGATGTCGAACGGTTCTACATCACAGGGCTCTGTTTGCGCCAGCACATTGGCACTTATGGATGCCGGTGTTCCGATCAAGCGTCCGGTTGCCGGCATTTCTACCGGTTTGATTATTAATGAAGAGAATGAAGATGACTTCCTCGTATTCATGGATATTCAAGGCATCGAAGATTTCTTCGGTGATATGGACTTCAAGGTTGCTGGTACGAAAGAAGGTATTACTTCCATCCAAGTAGATATCAAGGTGGATGGTTTAACAATTGATATCATCCGTAAGGCATTCGAATTGACGAAAAAGGGTAGATTCCATATTATCGATGAGGTTCTCACGAAGAGACTTCCTGCACCTCGCACTGAGCTTTCTAAGTATGCTCCTCGCATTATCACAATGCAGATTCCTGTTGATAAGATTCGCGAAGTTATCGGTTCTGGTGGAAAGGTAATCAACAAGATTATTGCCGATACTGGCGCTCAAATCGATATCAATGATGACGGACGTCTCTTTATTGCGACACCTGATCAGGAGAAGGCGAATAAGGCGATTGCTATCATTAAGGGCATCGTAGATGATCCGGAAGTGGGTACTGTATATGATGGCGTTGTTACTCGATTGATGCAATTTGGCGCTTTCGTTGAGTTCCTTCCGGGTAAGGAAGGTCTCGTACACGTTTCGAAGATGGCATGGGCTCATGTTGATCGTGTTGAGGATGTTGTTAAAGAGGGCGACGCGGTTAAGGTTAAGCTCATGGAAATTGACAGCCAGGGCCGTTTGAATCTCTCTATGCGTGATTGCACAGAGAAGCCGGAAGGATATGTAGAAGAAGAACAACCTCGTCGTAATGATCGTCCAAATCGCGAACGTCGCGGCGGATTCAATGATCGTGGTGGAAATAGAGGCGGTGAGCGTTTCGAACGTCGTCCGAGAAGAGATGATTTCGAACCGAAGACTACAAATGATGAGCCACGTCCGGGTTCTCGTTCAAGAGACTTCTAATTTGAAGTACATCATACAAATAAATGATGAATCAGAGGGAAATCATGATATGGTTTCCCTCTTTTTACGTTGATTTGTGCCTGTAAACAAAAAAGTGTTTGCATATAATATGCAAACACTTTTTGGTCGGAGTGACCTGACTTGAACAGGCGACCTCTTGCACCCCAAGCAAGCACTCTAGCCAACTGAGCTACACCCCGACGCCTTTACAATTTTATCATAAGATTAAGGCCTGTCAATGTAAAACACTCGTTGAGTTAACTACGTACAAGTGTTATTATAAACGTAATATATAAGAATTAGGAGGATTTGATATGTTCTGCTCACAATGTGGTCTACAAATTCCAGAAGGACAAACATTATGTGACAATTGCCGTAAAGCATCTCCCGATCAATCATCTGCTGTGGTAACAGCAACTGCCGCATCTTCCGGCATGACCTGTGCCTTTGACTTGGGTGATTACTTTAAAGATTTCTTTAAGGATCCGATTCAGGCGGCAGGGAAGCGTGCCGATACAGCACATTTGCTACTTGGCGGAATTGTTCTTTTCTTGTTGGCATTTCAATCATTTGTCTTTGACTTGATTTCGGGCTTGGAGTTTGGATATGCATTCGGCCAGTTTTTCGTCTATCTTTTAGACCTAGCTGTCATTATCCTTGTTCTTTTCGCTTTTGCAGATGCTTTCGGTGTTCAGAAACTCGATTTCCCCGGTATCGTTTCATTACTCGGTTTAGCGTATATGCTTCCATTGGTTGCTAATATCGTATCCAATTTTACAGGAGCGGTTGAAAGTGCAATGTTTGACGGTTCTTACTTTAACCCGATTTCTCCAATAAGCTATGCGGTTGGCTTTTTAGTTCCGATCACATTGATTGGTGTTTATGCTACGAGAATGAATAACAAGGGAAACAAATTCAAGACAATTGCATTTGTCCTTATTGCATTCCTCGCAGGAAATTTTGTATACAGTCTCGGCAATACAATTCTGATATCTATTTTCTTCTGATGAAGCACACGAAAAAAGAGGCTCTGCTGATGCAGGGCCTCTTTTTTGTTGCTATATGAAAAGCGCTGTGAGGGGGTTAATCGATATTAGGTAGGAAGGATATCTTTCTTATTCGTATCCAGTAAAAAAGCACTTCGGCTGTATATCGGTCGAAGTGCTTTGTATGAAATAAGAGCGATATGAATGGGTCAAGATGGGTAATCAGAACTCGTAATCGGATGCATCATCTGCGTTCATGATATCCATAACGAAACATGGTTCCCCATAGACAACGTTGACGGAGACAGCGACTGCATATTCACCCATTTGTTTTGCTGCGGCATTGTTTTCAGAATTATCGGAGAGCATATATAAATCGGAGACATAATTGATAGCTTCTTCGCTGGTCATATCAGGATAAAGTGCCTGGATATAGGATCCATATACAACGGTTGCCCGTTGGTAATCGAAGTTCTCGTCGCAAATGGAGCAAATTCGCATGACCTTGATATCATCATTTGATTTAAGTGTGCTTCCTGTAACACCGATAATTGTATTAAATTGATTTGGAATGGAACCTGTAAAGAAATCGAGCTTCTTGTTTTGAACCGATGAACCATCTGCGTTCGTCTCATTGGACTCTGCACTGTATTGAATGGTAGGGAAGGTGTATCCGTAATCCTTTAAAAGTCCGTAAAGCTCTGTGGATTCATACTTCGTTTGGAATTCTTTCATAGTCATTTCTAAAGTAGGGGTTGCTGTGAGCTTCAATACAAAGAAAATGATACCGCCGATTAATGCGACAACGGCGAGGCATAGTGCCCCAATGGCAATCGGGTCAAGCTTAATTGGCTTTTTGTTAGCATCCTGTTCCTTGGCTTTCTCAGCTTCTTTTTTAATCTTTTGAGCCAACTTCTCGTCTTTTTGTGCTTTCAGACGTTTGGAACGGGAGGTACGGAGCATATCTTCAATTTCTGCGAGTTCCTTTTGTGCCTGTAACTCATCTTCATCGATATATGAATCGATTTCATTTTCTATGCTGTCGTTTTGTTCTACACCAGATATTTCGGGATTAATTTCGGATTCATCAACCACGGATTCATCAGCAGAGTTCTCGTTCGTTTCTACAGATGTGTCCAAAGAAGATAATTCTTGATTGCTTTTCTCTTTAACATTATTGTTCTTGTCAGATGCGCTTTTTTTCTTCTTCGCCATATCGTTACCTCTTACTTCACCTTATTAAAGAGATAATAATCGTAATCGATAAAAATCGCAATGACTATTTTTCTTTAGTAACTTGCATCAAGATATATTTCCTTGTACGATACAAATATTAAACGAAAGCGATATGAATATGAGTAAATATGTATTAATCACAGGTGGTTCACGCGGAATCGGCGCGGCAACGGCGGTAGCTTTTGCAAAAGAAGGATATCATGTGAGTATTTTCTACAGACAGGCGAGCGCATCGGCAAATGCTGTCGTACAAGAAATCGAAGGACTCGGCGTAAAGGCTGAGGCCTTTCAAGTGGATATACGAGATTATGCATCAGTACGAAAGATTGTTGAGGAGATGCTCGGACGTCATCCGATTGATGTTGTGATTTCTAATGCAGGAATCGCAAGAATTGGCCTTTATACCGACACCACTCCGGAACAATGGCAGGAGATGACGGATACGCATATCAATGGTTTATACAATGTCACGCAGGCCGTTTTACCGCATATGATCTCGAAGAAAGACGGCTCCATAATAACGGTATCTTCCATGTGGGGACAGATTGGAGCATCTTGCGAAGTATCCTATTCCACGGCGAAGGCTGCCATTATTGGCTTTACAAAAGCATTGGCAAAGGAAGTCGGCCCATCGAATATTCGAGTGAATTGTGTTGCGCCCGGTGTCATTGATACGGATATGAACAAAGATATAGATGAAAAGACAAGAAACGAATTATGTGAGGAAACACCATTGTGTCGCATGGGTGAGCCTGATGAGGTGGCACAAGCCATTCTTTTCCTTGCGAGTGAGAAATCATCATTCATTACCGGTCAGGTTATTGCGCCCAACGGCGGTATGGTGATGTAATTTCATTCATAAATAATTGGCAAGAAAAAACCCGAATGCGTTTGCATTCGGGTTTTTTGGCAGGGGAGACGCGATTCGAACACGCAACCAGCGGTTTTGGAGACCGCTGCTCTACCGTTGAGCCACTCCCCTATATCGATTATTCACAAATCGAACATGCATTAGTTTACTCAAGTGTTTGCATCGTGTCAAGTAGAATGATATCATTTGAACGGAATGTTTTACATCTGTAAAACCATTTCGACAGACGTAAATTTGAGTGAAGAGGTGGTTTTTGTGGTATTTACAGTAATCGGTACGGGAAATATGGGTCAGGCCTTAGTTACAGGTTTTTTGAAAAAAGGCGTGATTAAAAAGGAAGACATCCGTTTGTGTGATGTTGATGAAGCAAAACTCAATGCTTTTGCAAAAAAAACCGGCTGTAAAGCGTATTCAAATGCTATTGAGGCTGTTGATGGTGCTGATTACATTTTGCTCGCAATTAAGCCACAGGTATTTGATAAGACCTTGGAGCCGCTCATTAATGTTTTGTCGCCTTCGACTGTGGTTATTTCTATTGCAGCATCGGTGACAATTTCAAGAATTATTCATTTGGTTCATAAAGGCTCGCCAATTGTTCGCGTTATGCCGAATACACCGGCATTGGTCGGCGCGAGTGTTAGTGCTTTATGTTTTGATGGTACTGATCCGGATCAAACCGAGTTCGTTACATCACTTTTCAAAACATGCGGCATGGTTGTATCTTGCGATGAGGCAACACTTGATGCAATTGGATGTGTTTCTGCAACGGGCCCGGCATATGTCATGCTTTTCATCGAGGCGATGGCTGATGCGGCCGTGAAACTCGGGATTAATCGCAAGACTGCTTTGGAAATCTCTGCGATGACCGTTTATGGTTCCGGGAAAATGATGTTAGAAACAGGTATGCATCCGGCAATGCTTAAGGATCAGGTATGTTCGCCAGCAGGGACGACAATCGAAGGCGTTATGGCGCTCGAAAAAGGCGGCCTGCGCGCGGCTGTGGAAGACGCAGTTGTAGCAGCTGATCGCAAGACCAAGGAGCTTAAGGGAGGCAAAAGATAAGTGTCATCCAGACCGAGTGTAGATATCTATACAGATGGTGCTTGCTCCGGAAATCCCGGCCCCGGTGGATGGGGAGCGATTTTGGTTGCAAAAGGAATTGAAAAAGAGATTTCCGGCGGTGAAAAACGCACAACAAATAATCGTATGGAGATGATGGCGGCCATTTCGGCGCTTTCGTGTCTCAAAATGCCTTGCCAAGTAAATCTTTACAGTGACAGCGCGTATCTCGTTAATGCTTTTTTGCAAAAATGGATAGTGACATGGAAACGTAATGGCTGGAAAAACAGTACGAAACAAACGGTTAGTAATATGGACTTATGGGTTGAGTTAGATAGACTTTCTACAATCCATGATATTACATGGATTAAAGTGAAAGGTCATTCAACACATGCATATAACAATCGTTGTGACGAGTTGGCTGTAAAACAATCCAAAGAAATGATGAAGGATGGCAATTAACGATGAGTGAAACGAAGGGTAATACCACGGCAAGCGACGAAGAATTGGTCGAACGAATCGTTTCTCGCGATGTGAAATTTGTTGGAAAAGTATTTACCGCTGAAGTGATGGATGTCACTTTGTTTGACGGTTCACACAGTAATCGTGAAATCGTAAGACATAGCGGTGGTGCCACGATTGTCCCGCTCGATAGCGAAAATAACGTCTATATGGTGCGACAATTTCGTTCGCCCTTTGAAGAAGTTCTTCTGGAAACGCCTGCGGGTAAGCTGGAAGCAGGGGAAGACCCGAAGCTTTGCGCTATTCGTGAACTAAAAGAAGAAACGGGCTTTGAAGCCGATGAAGTAATTGATTTAGGTGCTCATTATTCATCTCCTGGCTATTGCTCCGAAATACTATACACATATTTAGCGACGGGATTACATGCTGGGGATTCGACACCGGACAATGGTGAATTCTTGCAGGTGCGCAAGTATCCGATTACGACCCTTTTGCAAATGATTGATGACGGACGACTCAAAGACGGAAAGTCCGTTTCGGCAATTTTGAAAACGGCCAGGAGGTTAGGGCTTTAATGGATGAGAAGCGTTATCAAAAGCAACATGAGATAACGGGAGTTTTGCTGTTTGCTGTGGCAGTGCTTTTAGGCTTGTCCTATTATTTGCCGCTTTCGGTCACCGGTGTACTTGGTACATTTCTTCGTACCGTGGGAACAGGCCTTATTGGTGTGACTTCATATGCAATTCCGGTTCTCTTCATCTATGCTGCCATTGATTTTTTCGTGGAAAAACGATCGGGTGTCACACCGGTTCGCGTCTTATCCGTTTTACTATTATTGATATGCATTTCTGCATTTCTTGCTATCCTTACTATATCGCCAACACTCGTCAAAGCGTCATCCGGAACTCCACCTACGAATGAGCCGATGGCGAATAAAGCAATTGCACTTCTATGGAAGTCGGGCATGAAACCATCACTTTTAGGCGCCAAAGAAGGCACAGTACTTTTGCCGGGTGGTGTGATTGGTGGCTCCATCGCATTAGGCTTGCAGGCAGTTGCGGCTAAAGCAGGCGCTATCCTAATCATACTGACTTTTATTCTTTCGCAAATTGTTCTCATCTTTAATGTATCGATTACGAAAACCGCTGCAAATACAGCGCGTGTTATTCGTGTTACGAGTCAAAAGGCCGGAGAAGCAATCAAACAAAATCGCGAAGCGGCAAGACAATACGAGGAATCCAGAAGAAGAGCGGAGCACGGAGGCACATTTTTACCGATTAATCCTTCTCCGTTCAACGAAGTACCAGACGGGCCGCAAGGTTTTATTGATTTGGAGGGTACACCAGTTCGTATGAACGAAGTACCGCGACATGAAAAAGAGAAATCCTTTGATTTTGATTTGAGCCAGGACGTGGATATGGCTCCGGAATCAAGAAAGGTCGATATTCCATATGATCCGAAGGTGGACATCGCTTTTAGCGAGGTTGCGCAGGGCAAGGTTCCTGATTATGCAAAACCGGCTCAAAAAGAAGATGAACCGAGTTGGTATGATTTACCGCCTGAACCACCGAAAACAGTACCGCAGAACCGTTCCGAAATGAACGACGCCAATGCTCCGTCACTGTTCCGTGACACGGCGACCGGTATTCTTTATGAAACGGACGAGGACGGCGTGATTGTTAAGCGACACGAAAAAGGCGGAACACAGATACGTGTGCCGAATCTACCTCCGATGGAAGCTTTTGTCGATTCGAATCCGGACATCCTCTCTCATTCCGCACACAGCGATAACAGTGCTCCGATGGAAGCTTTTGTCGATTCGAATCCGGACCCCAATATGGCTTCTGAAATTCATACAGAATGGAATACAGAAGAACAAACGGAAGTACGAACATTTGATGCACCGCCTACAGAACAACCGAGACGCGCAGTCGTTTCGGGGAATGTTTACGCGGGTGTAACTTCGGAAGGCAGTATGAATAATCAAATGCGAAGAAGCAATGTCGGTGCTGTAGCAAAAACAGTTCCGGCTCCGAAAGCATCAGCGCATCCGTATGTTCCGGCTCCGACACGTCTTCTTGCACATGATCGCCCGACGGCAACGAATACACTGACAAACGGGGCGGACGCAGATGGTCAGAAATTAGTAGCTGCTTTGCAAAGCTTTGGAATTGAAACGCGACTTAACGCAGTAACGAGAGGTCCTGCCATCACACGTTATGAATTGGTACCGGCACCGGGAATAAAGGTAAGCCGTATCGTTGCTCTTACTGATGATATTGCATTAGCTATGGCATCGGCAGGTGTACGTATCGAAGCACCGATTCCTGGTAAATCCGCTATCGGTATTGAGATTCCGAATCGCAAAACATCGCCGGTTTATCTCGGAAATCTGCTCGAATCGGATGCTTTTAAAGCGGCAACATCTCCTCTTACGGTAGCTCTCGGAAAAGACATTCCGGGCAAACCAATTTTATGTGATTTGGCAACCATGCCTCACTTACTTATCGCTGGTGCCACAGGATCTGGTAAATCTGTTTGTATTAATTCTATGTTGATTAGTATCTTGTGCAAAGCGAGCCCGGATCAAGTTAAGATGATTATGATTGACCCGAAGGTGGTTGAATTATCCGTGTATAACGGAATTCCTCATCTTTTGAGCCCTGTGGTAACGGACCCGAAAAAAGCGGCAAATACGCTTAATTGGGTGGTTGGTGAGATGCTACGACGTTACGCCTATTTTGCTGAAGCAAGCGTACGTGATTTTAAAGGGTACAACGAGTACCAGCGTTTGAATGGAGAGAAAGAGATTCCATTGATTTTGGTCGTTATCGACGAGCTTGCCGATTTGATGCAAGTCGCTTCCAAGGATGTCGAAGAATCCATTTCTCGTTTAACGGCATTGGCACGTGCGGCAGGCATTCATTTACTGATTGCTACGCAAAGACCTTCCGTTGATGTTATTACAGGTGTAATTAAGGCCAACATTCCGTCGAGAATTGCATTCGCTGTCTCCAGCCAAGTGGACAGTCGAACAATATTGGATATGGTAGGCGCTGAAAAGCTTTTAGGAAAGGGCGATATGCTTTACTATCCACAAAGTGCGGCGAAACCGCAACGTGGACAGGGCGCTTTTGTCTCCGACAAGGAAGTCGAAGATATTGTTCGTTACCATAAACAGAAGAACGCTATTGAATATGATATGGACCTCGCCCAGCAAATCACATCAACGGGCAAAGGTGGGGTGGCTGTAACTTCACGTACAAAAGACGAAGACGAAGATGAACTTCTGCCGGATGCTGTCGAGATTGTATTGCAGGCCAAGATGGCTTCAGTTTCCATTTTGCAAAGAAAACTGGGGGTCGGATATCCGAGAGCTTCGCGCCTAATTGACCGTATGGAGATGAAGGGCTATATTGGCCCATTTGAGGGAAGCAAACCGCGAAAGCTATTAATCACGCAAACACAATGGTTAGAAATACAAGCAAAAAAGGGAGATGAATGAACATGAGTGCAACCATTATTTCGGGAAAAGAATTGTCGGCTAATTTGCGCCAAGACATGATTCAAAAGGTGGAGGAATACAAGCAAAAGTACGAAATCTTGCCGGGACTTGCCGTAATTCAAGTCGGCGAAGATCCAGCTTCATCAATCTATGTGAATAATAAGAAGAAAGCGTGCGAACAAGTCGGAATTAAGTCATTCGGCTATTCACTTCCTGCAAATGCTACCGAAGACGAACTCATCGAATTAATTGATACTCTAAATCATGATGATAAAGTTCATGGTATTCTCTGTCAGCTTCCTTTGCCGAAACATATGGATGAATTCTCTGTGATTTGCAATATCACACCTGAAAAAGACGTAGACGGCTTTCATCCGGTAAATAAAGGCCTTCTTGCCATTGGCAGAGACTGCTTGGTATCGTGCACACCGAAAGGCTGTGTTGAGCTATTAAAGTTTGCAAACGTAGATATTACGGGAAAGCATTGTGTGGTAATCGGAAGAAGCAACATTGTCGGTAAGCCGGTTTCACAATTAATGCTACAAGAAAATGCTACGGTAACGATTGCTCATTCTCGAACAAAGAATCTTCCGGCACTATGCCGAGATGCCGATATATTGATTGCCGCTATTGGAAAAATCGGCTTTGTTACGAAGGATTTCGTAAAGCCTGGCGCTGTTGTCATCGATGTCGGAATTAATCGTGATGAAAATGGCAAGGTAAAAGGTGATGTTTGCTTTGATGAAGTATCTGAAATTGCATCGGCAATTACACCAGTACCGGGGGGCGTAGGCCCGATGACCATCACCATGCTTTTACAAAACACATTAGAGGCTTACGAACACATCATGGAAAGGAAGTAATACTGTGAGCGAGAAAAAATATATCGAGTCGGCGGAAATCATTTGTGTTGGAACCGAATTATTAATGGGACACACGTTAAATACAAACTCACAATTTTTAGCAAAAGAACTCGTTTCTTTGGGTATCCCTTCGTATCGCCAGATTGTTGTCGGCGATAATGACGAACGTTTGGCCAAACAAATTCAAGAGAGCGCCATGCGTGCGGACCTTATCATTTTGACTGGTGGCCTTGGACCGACCACGGATGACATAACCATGTCTGTTGCGGCTAAGGTTGCTGGTAAAGAATTGGTTTTTGATGAGGAAAGCTACAAGAATATGAGTGCATACTTCCGTAGGCTATGCCGAAACATGCCAAAGAGCAACAAAAAACAAGCCATGTTGCCAGAGAACGCGACAATTTTCGCGAATCATAATGGAACAGCCCCAGGTGCCATGTTTACGACATCTGCACCGACAGATGAAGATCCAGATCGTATCGTTCACTTGATTCTTTTACCCGGGCCTCCATCAGAAACAACGCTTATGTTCAATTCGGAAGTTCGTCCGGTTCTTGAAAACATGAGTGAGTATACATTCACTACGAAATATGTACATCTTTTTGAAATTGGCGAATCCGAAGCCGCTGAACGTATTGGTGATTTGATTGATAAACAAACGAATCCTACGATTGCACCATATGCTGCGGAGGGTGAGTGCATGTTCCGCATCACGCAAAGAACTCTACAGGGTGAGAAAGAAGAAGACCTCATATCGCCGATTATTGCAACAATGCAAGAGCGATTTGGACAAAACATCTATGAAATCGGTACGCGTTCGATGAAGCAAGTTGCATTCGATTTACTTCTAAAGAATGGTAAAACCGTTTCATTTGCAGAAAGCTGTACCGCCGGCATGGTTTCCTCCGAATTTGTTGATGTTCCTGGTGCTTCACAGGTTTTTATGGGGGCTATTGTTTCATACGGTAACTCAATTAAAACGAATGTTCTCGGTGTGTCTGAGGACATGTTAGGTTCCTTAGGCGCGGTTAGTCGTGAATGCGCACAGGAAATGGCCGAAGGCGCACGAAAGCTCTTAAAAACCGATATTGCCATCTCCATCACAGGTATTGCTGGTCCAACGGGAGAAACGGAGAAAAAGCCGGTTGGTCTCGTATATTTGGCGATTGCCGATGAGAACGGAACCGAAGTAAAAGAAATTCACTTAAGCGGTAATCGCATGCGTATTCGCCGTGTGGCCGTGTTGCATGCATTTAATCTTATTCGTAAGAGGCTTTCATGAGTTCATCTTCTGAATTGTCAAAACAATCACAAAAATCATCATCCGCATCGTCCAAGGGCAAAGGTATGGCCATTGCGACGGTGCTTATGATTATCGGGCTGATTCTTTCGAAGGGCTCCGGATTTTTGCGCGATATTTTTGTCAGTATTCGCTTTCAAAGTGCGGAATATCGTGATGCATTTACTCTTGCATTCGTTATTCCGGACTTTTTCTTTTCGCTATTGGTCGGCGGTTCGATTCAAGCCGCCATTACACCATCGCTCTCCCGCGCTATTGAACGTAAAGAAGAGAAGAAGGGCTGGCGAAGCATCAGTATCTTCATTACACTCATGGCGATTATCATGTTTTGCGTGGTACTCATCGGCGTCATATTTGCGACTCCGCTGTATTCCTTAGTCAATCCGGATACTGATTCAGAAATTGTTCGAATGGCGTCGAACATGTCTCGTGCACTTTTCCCGCAGATCTTCTTTATGATGTTGGCGGCTCTTCTGATTGGTATTTTGAATGCGTATAAAAAGTTCTCCTCAACGGCTTTTGGTCCAACGGTATACAATATATGTGTTTTGTTGGCAATCATTTTGCTCGGAGCAACGAGCGAAGATGCTCTCTACCTCACAGGTGTCGGTATCTTAGGTGCTGCCATCGTGTATTTCCTTTTCCAATTGGTCATGGCACGAAAAGAAATTCGGAATTTTCGACCGAATTTTGCTTTTAAAGACCCGGGTTTTCGAAAACTACTGCGACTTGCACTTCCGATATTGATTTCTGCATCTATCGTGCAGCTCAATATGCTGGTATTGAACTCTTTTGCAGGTGGCTTCTCGGAAGGCTCGATATATGCGCTTCGACAAGCCTCGACCTTATGGCAGTTACCATATGGAATATTTGCTGTTGCAGTCGGTAATGTCATGCTGCCAAATCTTGCTGCATTCGCGGCGGCACGAGATACCAAAGGAGCAAGTCGTCTCTTGTCATCCAGCTTGAAAAATGCGCTATTTATGACCATACCGTCCGCCGGTTTGCTCTTTATGTTGCGCTATGACGTCGTTATGGGACTTTATTCTTGGAGCTCTGCATATACCCCGGAAAATGGGCGTGCCGTGGCAACATTCCTTGCCGGATACTGTTTAGCGATCATAACGCATACGGTAATATTTATCATGAATCAAGCTTTTTATGCCGTCGGCGAAACAAAGATTCCTTTGTTTGCCGGATTAGTGACATTGATATCGAACTTTGCATTTTGCATGTTTTTCATAAATGCAGGAATGGGACCGATTTCGCTTACAATCGCATATTCATCAACTAGTGTAATTACGATGACAATTCTATGCTTTATATATTCAAAGAATAAAGCACTTCGTCCACGCGGCATGATAGTGTTCCTCATGAAGTCATTGGTGTGTTTGCTATCGATGATTGTCGTATTGCTTTTGATTGATTTTATTCCGTTTGAGCCATCTACAAAAATTACGTCGTTATTGTGGCTCTTTGTGCGAGCTGGCATTGGAATTGTCACTTATTTCATGACGGCATGGATTCTTAAAATGCATGAACTGAGAGTGGCACTTGATAAAGTTGTATCAAGGCTTTTGCGCCGAAAGAATCATACATAATCGAATCCTTATTCAATCGACAATTTGTCGAAAAATGTCGATAATTCACCTATCGAAAATGCTTGACTTCAGTTTAACCTATTGTTATCATATCAACATAAAGAACGAATGTTCGACAAGGAGGCTCACCACATGGCGAAGAAGAATACAGAGAGTAAGGCAGATCAGAATGTAACGAAGAAGGTTGATTCCGAGCGCGCGAAGGCGCTTGATGCCGCACTCATGCAGATTGAGAAGCAATTTGGAAAAGGCGCCGTGATGAAGCTCGGCGAACAGACAGGAATGGCTGTTGATGTTATTCCGACCGGTGCATTGACACTTGATATGGCATTGGGAGTCGGTGGTGTTCCGAAGGGTCGAGTTGTTGAGATTTATGGACCTGAATCGTCTGGTAAGACGACTGTTGCATTACATATTGTTGCTGAATCTCAGAAGCAGGGCGGTACGGCTGCATTTATTGATGCCGAACATGCTCTTGACCCGATATACGCAGAAAAAATCGGTGTAAATATTGATGAATTAATCGTTTCGCAACCAGATACTGGTGAACAAGCTCTTGAAATAACAGAAGCATTAGTTCGAAGCGGCGCTGTTGATGTAATTGTCATTGACTCTGTTGCTGCATTAGTACCGAAGGCAGAAATCGATGGCGAGATGGGTGATTCTCATGTCGGACTTCAGGCTCGCTTAATGTCGCAGGCGCTTCGTAAGTTAACGGGTATTATTGCTAAATCAAGCACAGTGTGTATCTTCATCAACCAATTACGTGAGAAGGTCGGTATCATGTTTGGTAATCCTGAAACTACGACAGGCGGTCGTGCGTTGAAATTCTACTCATCGGTACGTTTAGACGTTCGTCGTACCGAGTCTTTGCGTAATGGTACGGAGGTCATTGGTAATCATACACGTGTTAAGGTGGTAAAGAATAAAGTGGCACCGCCTTTCCGTGAAGCAGAGTTCGATATTATGTATGGCGAGGGTATTTCTAAAGAAGGTTGTATTATTGATTTGGCCGCAGATAAGAACATTGTCGAGAAGAGTGGTTCATGGTTCTCCTATAATGGTCAGCGCATTGGTCAGGGAAAGGATAATGCGAAAAACTATTTGAAAGAACATATTGATGTTCGAGATGAAATCGAGGCAAAGGTTAGAGCGGCTTATGCGAAGAAGAAAGAAGACGAAATCACAGAAGAAGCAGATGTTTCTTCTTCCGATTCTGACATTCTTGGCTTCGAAGATTAAGAGGTATACCTTTGAATTCTCAAATAAGCGAGGCACGATCGAGAGCAATATCACACATCGGTATTGGTTACTCTTCGTCCGGACGTGTTCGTTCGTATTTGACAGATAGCGGATATGATGAAGACACCGTCGATGAAGTCATTCTTCAAATGAAGGAGGATGGCTATGTCGATGACGAAAGAATGGCCTATAGTATATTACGTAAACGATCCGGCACGAAGACGGAGGGAAAGCGGGCAAGTCACTATCGTTTGTCTGGTATGGGCATTCCAGATGATGTGATTCAATCGATTCTTTCTAAATCAGAATATGATGACGCTGTGACGATTCGCACATTAATTACGGCACGATATGATCTTGATGAATGGCGAAAATTTACGAATGATCAGTTAAATCATGAGCTAGCACGTGCCATCCGTTTTCTTGGTGGTCGTGGCTATTCATCAAATTTGGCTCTTGCCTCTTTCCGTAAATTACTCGTTGATGTACAATAACGATATTTATGATTACGGAAGAGATTGAGGCAGATTTATGAAGTCACTCCCTATAGTATCAATGATTACATTAGGTTGTTCGAAGAATCTAGTGGATGCGGAATGCATGACGACCATATTACGCAATGATGGTTATCAAGTGACTACTGATATGGATAAAGCCGACGTAGCCATAATAAATACTTGTGGCTTTATTGAGAGTGCGAAGACGGAAGCAATTGATACGATTTTATCAGTCGCGTCGATGAAGAAGCCTCATGGACACATATCTTATATTGTGGTTACCGGATGTCTTTCTCAGCGCTATCCTGATGAAATTCGTAAATCATTACCTGAAGTGGATGCTGTTGTTGGAACAGGACATTATCATCAAATCAGTGAAATCATTCAATCATTATTTTCAATGAACAAGAATCGCGACTGGAATGCATACGTTAGTCGCCCTGGAAGTCTTTCGCATATGCGCATCGATCGCATGGTATCAACAAGGCCTTATGCATGGCTGAAGATTGCGGAAGGCTGTTCAAATGGATGTGCATTTTGTGCGATTCCTATGATTCGAGGTAAATACATCTCTCGTCCGATGGAAGAAATAATTGAAGAAGCGAAATCGTTGGCGAAACAAGGGTTTCACGAAATTATATTGGCGGCCCAAGATACAACTAGCTATGGTAAAGATCTCTATCGGAAGCATATGTTAAGTACGCTACTTTCTCAACTTGGTGCGATTGAAGGGATTCATGGTATTCGTATCATGTATGCCTATATTGATGGTGTGAATGACGAATTGATTCATGAGATCAAAACGAACCCGAAGGTTCTTCACTATCTGGACATTCCGGTTCAGCACGGCGATGATGAGATATTGAAAAAGATGCATCGTCGAGATACGGTCGAATCAATCACAAATACATTACAGAAGCTCAGAGATGAGATTCCCGATATTGTTATTCGCTCGACGGTTATGGTCGGATTTCCGGGTGAAAAGAAATCGAACTTTGATAACTTAATCAAGAACATAAAACTATGGAAGTTTAATTGCTTGGGTTGTTTTATTTACTCACCCGAAGAAAACACATTGGGTTTTTCCATGAAGCCACGAGTGCGTTCTGATGTCGCTCAAAGACGCTACGATAAGGTCATGACGCTTCAACAAGACATATCGCTTAATGCCAATCAAGAACTTCTCGGAAAAATCGTCAATGTCACTATTGATTCTGTATCCGATGATGGTATATTCTACTTGGGACGCACATACCGTGATGCACCTGAGATTGATTCTACCGTATATGTAGCGGCTACAAGAGAGCCATTATCTGTGGGTGATGAAGTATTGGTGAAGATTGTGGATTGTTCGCCATATGATTTGACAGGAGTTACTGAATAATGAATTTACCGAATAAATTATCCTTGCTTCGAATTATTCTCATTCCAATTACTCTCTTATTTATGTTACCGATAAGCATTTATGGTTTTGAACCGACTGCTTGGAACACGTTCATCAATGATTACGGAATGTATATTGCAGCAATTGTGTTCGTAATCGCTTCTCTTACTGATTTGGTTGACGGGAAGATTGCCCGAAAGTACAATCTCATTACGAATCTCGGAAAATTCCTTGATTCTCTTGCCGATAAAATGCTTGTCATCTCGGTGCTCATTGCACTCGTTGATTTAGGAAGAATCTCTTCCGTTTGGGTTGCAATTATTGTTTTACGAGAATTTATGGTCACTGGTATCCGTTTAATGGCCAGCCAAAACGGCGTAGTTATGGCAGCTGAAATGATTGGAAAGATAAAAACAGTTACCCAAATGGTTGCTATAACCTATCTCATGTTTGAATCACTTTTAATTAAGGTTATTCATCATTTTGCTTCATGCAATCTGGAAAATCTCACTTCTGTTGTTCAATATATCGGTGATGGTTTGTTCCTAATTTGTGTCATAATGACAATCATCTCTGGAATGGATTATTTGTTACATAATTCGAACTATTTCAAGGAATCGAAATAAAACTTTGATTTTCAAAATAAATTCCGTTTTCTTTTGATTTTTGTATTGACATTTAAGACATATTCGTTTAAAAACATTATATGAAGATTGCGTACAGCAATTTACAGGAGGTATTTTATGGCATCGGATTCAGTTTTTGAGAGTGTTAAGGCTATTCTTGTTGATCAGCTTAATATTGAGGCAGACACAATTACGGTAGATTCTTTATTTGTGGATGACTTGAACGCAGACTCTCTTGATATGGTTGAGCTCGTTATGGCAATGGAACAGGAATTCAGTATTTCTATTCCGGATGAAGAAGCTGAGAGAATTAAGACAGTTGGAGATGCTGTTGAATTCATTAAAAGCAGAATGTGATTGATTCCTTTCTTTTTAGAAACTATAGATTTCACAATTAGACTTTTTCGTATTAAACTATACGAAGAAGTCTTTTTTTACTCAAATAAATGATGCGGAGATTGATTATGAACTTTGCCACATGGAAAGATGAATACATTAACATCGAAGAGAAATTGCAATATACCTATACAAACAAATCGCTTCTTATTGAGGCCATAACTCATTCGACTTATGCATATGAACATCGATCAGAGGGTATTGAATCGAATCAACGTCTAGAATTCTTGGGTGATGGCATTCTCGATTTTGTAGTTGGAGAAGCACTTTATATGCGCAAGCCTGAATGGGATGAAGGATTATTGTCAAAATCTCGTTCGTTAGTCGTATGCGAACGTACGCTGGCACAACAAGCAGAGCATCTCAACATCGGTGAATACCTTCTTTTGGGAAAAGGAGAGGAAGGAACTGGTGGACGCAAGAAGGCGTCTACATTAGCCGATACCATGGAATCTCTATTTGCTGCTATTTATCTCGACGGAGGGTTCGCAAGCGCGAAGAAGGTCATTCTGTCGCAATTAAGCACATATATTGATCAAGCAGCAAGCGGGAGTCTAATTTTCGACTATAAAAGTAAACTGTTAGAAAAGGCACAAGAGAAACATCATACACACGAAGTGGTTTTTCAGGTTGTGGAGGAAAAGGGGCCAGTTCATGATCGCGTCTTTGTCGTAGCCGTGTTAATAGATGGCGAGGAATTCACAAGAAGTGAAGGAAGAAGTAAAAAAGAAGCGGAACAATCCGCTTCTCAATTAGCACTTTCCAAGTGGAATAATGGTATTACTTGATTCTAAATGTAATGAAACGATTGAAGGCGTATTGAATGAGGAAAAGCACACTTATGACCATGGCTTTAAGAAGCGATGGGTTTAGGTTGCTTCCCAGATATTTTACGGCAAGCGAAGATGCTGTCATTCCAAATGAACAGATAAATAAGTAAAGCATGAACCGCAGTATCATCTTGTTTGTTTTTACAAATGTAAAGAAGCTATTGAACGTGAAACTGATTGTGAAGCCCAAGAAGGCAGCAATCAGGTTATTCATAACCATAAAATCTTTTCCTGTTATGTGCATCAATATGTTAAACACGCCAAAATCAACAAGTGCAGCAAATAATCCAAAAATCAGGTACAAAACAAATTGTATAATGTCATCTACATGGGCTTCCGTTTTTTCTATGCGTTTAGGATCTTTTCTTGCCGATATTCGTACAGCAGAAAGACGAACTAGTGTTTTTACATAGCTTACAATAAATGGAATGAGTCTTCGTTTTGATTCCCCCATGATACGCTTATCAAATTGAATTGGAGTTTCGTTTATTCGAAGGGATTTATTGTTGATCTTTAGCTTTAGTATCACTTCTTGCAGAATGTCATAATTATCACATTTAAGATCTAGCTTCTTTAGTTCAGCTGTATGATACATGCGAAAATCAGTGGAAATGTCGCGTGCTTTAATACCCAAGGCTATCCGAAACATCCCATTGAGAAGCAAGGACATGGCATGAGAAGATTTTGAATCGTTGCTTATACCGCCTTCTACATAACGAGAACCGATGGCAACATCTGCGCCAGCAAGATAGGTGTAGTAGATATCCGGGATATATTTCGGATCATGAGAACCGTCACTGTCCATAATAAAGAATGATTTGTATTTTGCCTTTCGTATTCCGGTACGAAAGGCGCCACCAAAATAAGGTTCCTCCTGCGGATAGTAATTGCATTTGAATTGTTTTGCCACTTCTGGCGTATCGTCTAATACTTTTTCCGTGTCAATCAGATTGATTTCGTAATCAGTATTTAGTTTCTTTAGTTCATCAATGATTCTCGGAAGCAGAATCTTCAAGTTATCTCCCTCTTTGTAGCAAAGAAGAGTAACACTGACCCCTGGGAGAAGTGAATTATCCTCCATCTTTTTATTGTCTGCTTGGGAATCGTCTGTGCTCATGCATGTGCCTCCGAAGAGATTGGTTTTTCGTTTGTTTTCTTTGTTTTCGAGATAACATATTTCACAATGGAAATAATACCAATGATTGCCATAACAATATAGAGTATGTATGTTGCAATATTCACCAGTGCGAAGGTAACATTCAAGTGGGTTGTACCATACTGATTTGTTATATCTATGGCTTTTTGTGCTGGGTTCAGGATGATTAAGAAAAGCAACAGGTAGAAGTAGTCTGTTCGTTTATGATCCTTTTGACTCAAGAATGAGATGATAACTGGAAATAAATAGAGGCCACAATACTCTGCACTATTTGTTGGAATCATCACGATGACTAACATCAAATTCAATATCTTTTGCCAGTTTTGCTTCATGAATGGTACAGATAAAATGAGTATGATGGCAATCAATAAATCTATGGTCGGCATAATTTGATTCAATACGTCATTTACGCCGTTTGAGAGAATGGATGTCGTTGTAAAGAAACGAAAGCTGAATCTATGATAGGAAATTGTGCCATAATAGTCACCATTTGCCTTTACATTTTCGATGAGTAGTGAGATATTTGCTAATCCGCCCTTAAAACAGAAAAAAGGGACTATGGTCGCAATGATGCCATAGATAACTAGGCGCATTGCTCGAAACCATTGTTTGTCGTAAAGAAGGAGAATACCAAGAAGCGCGGGATATCCTTTAAGTGCTGCGGCAAGCGCCAATGCGATATAAGAGAGCTCTCGCATAACGGCTGATTTCGAACGATATTCTGCTAGAAAGAACGTACAGAATGCAACAGTCAAAACGATGAGATTTCCTCTTTCTATTGAAAATAACATTATGCCGGATAAGAAAAGGGGAAAAACTATTGCAAAAGGATGCTTCTCTTCGCTGTTCTCAGAAGAGGAGAGAGTCACAAGAGATGAGAAAAAGATGAGTACTGAGAATGTGGTAAAGATAAGTGCATTAATTTGTTCTTGAAAATTATTGATGCCTGAATTGGCGTCAGCAATATGAGTCGCAGCAAAACGACTGAAAGGATACAAAAGAAGATACGATAGTGGAAAATAGGCATGTTCCATGTTATTTGAGTCAATCAAGCCATACCAATATGGATTTCGATCCTTGGCATAACGAACGACATTATGAAAATCAGCCATGAAATTACTGCCGCGAAGAAAGAATACCTCGCCGGCAGATCCTTCAGGGCATACGATAAACTTGTAGATAAAGATAATGAAAAGAAATACCATAGCAGAAATGAACAAATAGCGTATCACGGTGTCATTTTTACGTGTTAAGTGAAATTTCATATTGCCTCCGTGTTAAAGTGTTCATTTTTTGCATATACGAACCAAATCATTATAAACAATTTCAGTGAAATAGGAAATGATATTTTGATAAATATAGTATATAATTAATGGCTGAAACCATTATTTATTGGAGATTTTATGCATCTAAAAAAACTCGAAATTCAGGGCTTTAAATCTTTTCCCGAATATACATTGATTGAATTTGATGAGGGAATGACGGCCATTGTAGGACCTAATGGAAGCGGTAAGAGTAATGTTACCGATGCGATTCGTTGGGTTCTTGGTGAGCAAAGTGTTCGTACATTACGCGGCGGAAAGATGGAAGATGTCATTTTTAACGGTACACAATCGCGACGTGCCATGAATTACGCGGAAGTTTCTATGACTTTAGATAATTCTGATGGTATGTTGTCCATTGATTACTATGAAGTGCAAGTAACGAGAAGACTATATCGTTCGGGTGAAAGTGAATATCAGATAAATCATGTTAATTGTCGATTAAAGGACATCATCAGTCTATTTATGGATACTGGACTTGGAAAGGACGGATATTCCATTGTTGGACAAGGCCGTGTTGATGATATTCTGTCAACACGTTCCGAGGACCGCAGAAAAGTGCTTGAAGAAGCATCTGGTATTGTGAAATACAAGGTAAGAAAAGACGAAGCGGAACGGAAGCTTAATGCGAGTGAACAGAATCTTGTTCGCATTACAGATATACTAAACGAGCTTTCTGAACAGGTTGGCCCGCTTTCTGTACAAGCAGAGAAGGCGAAGCATTATCATCGTGTATATGATGAGTGGAAAAAACTTGATGTTGGTATTCTCTTGCATATGATTGCAAAGAATCAAGAGATTCTTTCTGAATCTAACATGAGCGAGCAATCATTAAAGGATGCAATCAAAGCACAAGAAGATGAACTTTTGCGTTTGCGCAATGAAAACCGCGACTTAACACAGCAATCCAGCGATTTGGAAGAATCCTTAGAAAACACAAGACAAGAACGTTCGGATTTATCGGAGAAAATCCATGAGCTTGGCAGCCAAATGGCTGTACTTTTGGAGAGAAAGACTTCTATTGAGGAGCGTATTGCCTCTTTTGACGAGAATGCAACAAATCAAGAAGAAGTTGAACGCCTTGATGAAGAGATTAAGCAAAATCAGTTGAAGATTGAGCAATGGCAAAAAGAAAAGGAAAAAAAAGAATCACTTCTTGCGAGCAAAAGTGAGACACATCAAGCTCTTTTACAAAAGCTATCTTCCTCGCAACAAAAACAAAGCGAATTACGTCGCCGCATGGATAAGGTGTCTGAGGATCTTTATCAGTCACGTGATGCGATGGCATCGTTGTCGACCAATGTTATGGTTAGTGATGCCCGCGTGAAAGCACTTTCACAGGATCGAGCTATTTTGCTGGATGAGAAGAAGACTATAGCGGATCAAGTAAATGAAGCAGAAGAGACATCGAATCAAATTATGAAGGAGATGTCGGCTATTGCTTCCGAGCTTTCGTCAAAGCAGGAAGAGCTGGCGGGTATTCGACAAGATTACCAAAAGCATGTTGGACTACTGGAAGAGAAGGAAAGAGAATTATCGAATGCAAAGTATCGGATTAAGGTTCTTTCGGAGTTAGAGAAGGGCCGTGATGGTTACCAGGAGAGCGTACGTCGCTTGATGGGTGAGGCAGACCATAATACATATCTCTCTTCAAAGATTATTGGTGTTCTCGGTGAATTGATTAAGGTAAGCAAGGAGTATGAAACAGCAATCGAGATTGCTCTCGGTGCATCCTTGCATCATGTGGTTACTAAAGATGACCGCGATGCATCTGCATTAATCGCACATTTGAAGGAGAATAGACTCGGTCGTGTGACATTCCTTCCGGTGGAAACAATTAAGCCTCGTGATTTGGAAATGGGATATCAATCAACTGCAAAAGGATCCGTCGGTTATGTCGGTATTGCATCGGATTTGATTGACGTTGATGCTAACCTCAAGGACATTGTATCGAATCTGTTGGGCCGTATTGTCGTTACTGATAATTTGGACCATGCGCTTGCTTTAGCAAAGAAAACGAGCTTTTCTTTCCGCATTGTCACTTTGGATGGTGATTGTGTGCATCCGGGCGGATCTATGACGGGTGGTAGTTTACACAACAAAAATGGAACGAGTCTTTTAGGCCGTGCTCGTGAGCTTCAAGATACGAAAGAGCGAATCGGTGCATTGGAGAGAGAGATTTCAAAGCTTGGTGCGAAGGGACAGGATTTTGAAGTATCCATCAAAGAATGTGGTAGAGAACAATTAGCATTTGAAGATCGAATGAATACTTTTTCCATGGAACGTATGCGTGCTGATGCGACATTGTCGAAATTGATTGAATCACGAGAAAAGCTTATTTCAAAGCTGTCTGGTGTTGAAAAAGAACTTGAGATGATTTCTGCATCGAAATTATCCATTGCTCAGGATTACGAGGAAGCACAGATTGCTGTACGTGAACGGGAAGCTGAATTGATTTCTCTTCGTGATTCAATTTCGACATCAGATGATGTCAATAAAGAGAGCCAAGACATGATAGATGCGATTCGTGCGGAGATAGGTGACATTCGTGTTTCTGTTGAGTCTATTTCTGGATCGGTCGCAGCTATGAAAGAAATGATCCGCATGCTTGGCGTTGAGAAACAGAAGAATACTGATGGAATAAAGCGCATGCAAGAAGAACGAGAAAATGCGAAGCGCGATGTTGAATTGATTGCGAAGCAGTATGATGAAATGGCGCTTTTCCGTGATCATCTAAAGACCGAAGACGATAAACTGGGTGCTAAAGTAAAATCGATTATGAATGAGAAGGATGAGCTTGAAGAGAATTTATCTGGCTTCATAGAAAAAATGACATCTGGTACGCAAAGATTGACCTCGTTGCAAACCGAACAATCGAGATTAGAAGCGAAATTGGAAAAATACGTGACTGACGTAGATGAATGGAAAAATCGTCTATGGGAAGATCATGAGTTGACTATGGACCTGGCCTCTGAATATAGGATGGAAATCGATAATATCACGCCACTTCAAAAGAAGCTTTCTGAACTAAAAACGGAGCTGAAGAATATTGGCCCTGTCAATATCGATGCAATTGATGAATATGAGAAAGCAAATGAACGCTTTACCTTTATGAAAAAACAAAAAGAAGATGTTGAAGTGGCAATGGCTAATTTGAACGGCGTTATTGAAGAGCTTGTTAATGAAATGAAGACACAATTCTTGTCGCATTTCAAACAGATAAACGACAATTTCAAGGTTGTTTTCTCTGATCTGTTCAACGGCGGTACGGCGGAGATTCTGCTGGAGAATGAGGACGATGTTCTTTCCTGCGGGATTGAGATTAAGGCACAGCCTCCGGGAAAGAAGCTACAGAGTCTTACATTGCTTTCTGGTGGTGAACGTTGTCTTACGGCGATTGCATTATTGTTTGCTATTTTGCAACTTCGTCCATCTCCGTTTTGTGTTTTGGATGAAGTTGAGGCGGCGCTTGATGACGCAAACGTTAATCGTTTCACGGATTTTGTTCGACGTTATACTGCAAAGTCACAGTTTATTTTAGTTACACATCGTAAAGGAACAATGGAAGCATGTGATCGTATGTATGGTGTGACGATGCAGGAGCGAGGTATTTCAAAGATTCTCTCTATGCGTTTAAGTGAAAGCTAACCCACGTATTACCGAAAAAGGAAGGTGACCGAAATGGGAGTATTCGATATTTTTAAGAAGGGTCTTGAAAAAACCAGAGGCTTTGTGTCGGAAGGCTTGACGCGTATATCGGCCTCCATTGGACATTTTGATGATGATATGCTTGATGATATGGAAGCATTATTAGTCGAGGCGGATTGCGGTGTAGGCGCAAGTTTATCCATTATGGACGATGTTCGCGAATCTATTAAGAAGACTGGCGATGACAGCAAAGAGGCGGTCATGCATATTATTTCGAAACAGATGCTTGATATTTTGGGCGAAAAAACATCTATTAAACTCGAAGAGAACAATCTAAACATTATTTTGATGGTTGGCGTAAATGGTACCGGCAAGACGACAACGGCAGGAAAGCTTGCACTTCGCTTCAAACAGGATGGGAAGAAGGTCATGTTAGCGGCTGCAGATACTTTTCGTGCCGCGGCTATCCAGCAACTTGAGGTATGGGCTAAACAAACCGATACACATGTGATTTCGCATGAAGAAGGCTCGGATCCTGCAGCAGTTTGTTATGATGCGGTTCATTCTGCAATTGCCAAGCGTGCAGATGTATTGATTATTGATACGGCAGGCAGATTACATAATAAGCAAAATCTCATGGATGAATTATCGAAAATATGCCGCGTCATTTCTCGCGAGGCGCCATCAGCAAATTGCCAGGCCTTACTTATTATTGATGCAACTACAGGGCAAAATGCAGTTATCCAAGCCGAGGTGTTCTCGAAGGCTGTGAAGCTATCGGGTATCGGTATCACAAAATTAGACGGAAGTGCCAAAGGTGGTGTAGCAATAGCTGTATCATATTCGACAAAGACACCGATTATGCTTGCGGGATTAGGCGAAAGCGCAGAAGATCTCGTTGATTTTGATCCGGAAGTCTTTGTGAAGTCTCTATTACCGAACGAATGAGTATTATCTTTAGAATAATTTCACGAAAAAAGATGCATGAAATGAATGCATCTTTTTTCGTGAAAGTGGAGACGTAATGAAAACGGGTTAAAGAAAAAGTGTGACTCACCGGATGAGGCGGAAAGGCGATACCCCCTCATTCCGGTATAGTCACTATAAACGGGCAACGATCCTTTGCTGGTACGATACGTGTTCTGCCGTTACGTTGAATCGTAACTGAACGATAGTGTTTGAATTTGCCTGAAAGAATCTGGGAGGGAACCAGAAACTGGCATTCTTTCTATTTCGTATGTGTTGCCCAAACGGTTTGGTATTTCAAAGTACATAAGAAAAATTATGTGATTAAACTGCATTAGATGAAGGTCGTGCTTTTAAGAAGAATAAAGTGTTCCGAGATTCTTTCTGAATGGTTTGGATTGTTTTCTTCGTTTGTTCCTGATCCGCGTGAATTACTTCGACTTTGGCATCAAATGCTGTTGCATCACCGTTTTCATAGGCGATTTCATCAAATGCTTTGCGTATCGACATAATCAATTGCGGTAATGTGATGTAGTGGTTTTTCCTTGTATCAAATTCGTATTCATTAAGAACAACGATATGAGCTAGTTTTTCCTGTGTTATACGGTTCCATTGTCTAATTACATCATCGACACTTGTTCCGAGGCGATCAATGCTGTTGACAAAAAGAACGTCACCCGGATTCATTTTCATGACCAATTCTTCTAAACCCGCTCTGGATTTACTGTTTGGGTTCCAAATTTGTTCAACGGTAATACTTTCACAGGGCAAAACGTTAAAGATGGCCGTTATGGCGTCGTCATCGCGTTTGTTTGAAAAAGAATGATTACAATATCCGTATTTTGCCATGTCAACACCTCCTAACGATAATCTTTCAAGGGTTTGGATGTCCTTTAAATCGGGTATCCTTCTCTTGTTAGATTCATAATAACTTGATAAAAATGCCCGTTCAACGCGGAAAATTACTTATTTAGGTAATTACGATTACCTTTTTCGTTGTGCATATGATTTTCGTGTGCTAAAATCCATTTGAGGAGAGTTACTATGACATTTGATGAGAAACTAAACTTTTTATTTGATATTAGTCATGCTGAGGGAAAAGAGTTGGCAAACGCCATGAATATCACGCCGCCTCAAATTAGTAAGATGCGTAAGGGATATCGTGGTTTCCCAAAGGATGAAACTGCTGGGCGTAATATGGCGCGTTTTTTTGCACGTCATTGCGGTAGCGCATTACAAAGAGAAGCACTATCTCAAAAGATGCATGTTGTTCGCGTAGAGAGCATTCGAAAAGAAAGTGAAATGACGGATTTGCTCTATGAGTGGCTTTCTGATACTACCAATAACGATGATTATGTAGCGAGTCGTGCTGATATCATTTTGCAAAAGTTCGAAAAAGCGGAAATCGAGTCAGATGATAGTATTGAACAAGAAGAACCGATGAGTGTATCATTAACGTCCTCGGGAAATACGTTGTTTACTTTTTATGGTAATGAAGGGAAGCGTCAAGCTGCGAAACGATTCATGAATTACATTGCAGCACAACAAAAACCTTACATAATCAATACTATGACAGATGAAGATATGGATTGGGTCATTGAAGACGAATCATTTGAAGCGGAGATGCGAGCATTCAATAAGAAACTTTGTGATAACGGATGCATTTTCTCTCGAATAACTGCTGAATATACAAGCATCGAGCAAGCATTTAATTCGTTCAATAATTGGTTCCCTTTGTATTTTCAAGGGAAAGCAACATCATATTATTATCGACGAATGCGAGATAACGTATATCATATTACTCTTTTCGTCGTGAAGAATGTTGCTTCGATGTTTACGTTTTCTGTTGGAAAGATTCCGTCGAAAAACCAAGTGACTCTTTTTACGGCCGATCCGAAAACAGCAGAGTCCTTATATTTCGAATTTGAAAAATATCGTTCTATGTGCGAGCCGACAATGCGCTCTTTTACCATAAAACGATTCTCACAGGAGCTTAGTGATACACTTGAAAGCTTTGACCACGTTCCGGTGTCAACAATTGAAGTGTCTTCGGGGCTCTCGTTGATTACCCTGCCTTGGGATGTGGTTTCCAGCTTGGATATCGATGCTTATTCACCGAACACTAAAAAAGATTTTCTGATAGCCTTTGCAAAAAGGAACAAGAACTTCAAGCAGTCGCTGTATAATGATTCCTTTGTGGATATCATTTCATTAGCTACTGTTGACGAGATTATGAATGGAAGCGTTCAAATTCCATCTATCACGATATCATCATCTAAGCCAATGTACTATAAACCGAGTACCTATCTTTTACATTTACGTAGTGTGCTGTATTTCCTTGAGCATAATGAGAATTATCACGTGGTTTTACGAAATAATGAACTCGATTTTCATCCAACAATCTATTTGAAATCTGGTTATCGTGCGATAATCGCTCGAACCGAAGAACCTTTTACGGCATTTATTGTATCTGAACGTTTTCTCGTGGATGCTGTGGAAGAGTTCCTACGTCGAAGATTTATGGACAGTCATGATATTGATTATAAAGAAATTGCTATCAAAAAAATCAAGCAATTGATATTGGATATTGAAGCAAAGATGATTGACTTCATGATTCCGAAAAGGAAGAGCAATTCGAAGAATTAGTCCACCTGAAGAAGAGATAATTATATGTCGTTTGTTTTCGAAAAATGGGAAAAGTTTCGTATTTTTAAACCGACAAGTAAAAATGCTTGACAGCACAAGAGTGGTTGTGCTATTCTTCATTCGGTCAAGGGAGGCAGAAGCGCTATGGATGCTGTTCGAGGATGTTTATTGCTCGATTTTTATGGTCAGCTTTTGACGGAACGGACGCGTTTGGTATTGGAATACCATTATGCAGAAGATATGTCTTTGGCCGAGATTGCTTCAGAAGCGAATGTCAGCCGTCAATGTGTGCATGATACCATTCGCAGAGGGACAGCTTCACTCGTCGAGTATGAAGAGAAGTTGAAGCTCGTTGAGTGTTTTGTACACCAAAAGGATACTATTAACGAAGCAATAGATCATTTAAATCGGGACGATGTTGATACAGCGAAGAGTATTTTGACACAGCTCGTTTCCGAACTATAAGAGATATAAATGAAGGACAAGGGTAGACACAATCATGTTTGAAAGCTTATCTTCTAAGCTACAAGGAATTACCGCGAAGATGCGCAAAAGCGCACGCGTCACGGATCAGGATATCAAAGACATGATGAAAGAGATTCGCATGGCGCTTTTAGAAGCTGATGTGAATTATTCTGTTGTGAAAACCTTTGTTGCTGATATGACAGAGAAGTGCAAAGGCGCCGATGTGATGAAGAGTCTCACGCCTGGGCAGCAAATCGTTAAAATTGTGCATGAATCATTGGTGGAGCTTTTGGGCTCGACTTCAAATAAGATTGCAGTTTCTCCATCGGGATTTACGGTTATCATGCTTTATGGTTTGCAGGGTGCAGGTAAAACGACTACTGCTGCCAAGTTGGCTCGTATATTGAAATCATCAGGAAAAAAACCGATGCTAATGTCGGTTGACGTACATCGTCCGGCTGCTGCGAAGCAATTGGAGATTCTAAGTGAGAAAATCAGTGTCCCGTGCTTTATTCGACCAGATGAAAAAGATGCAATAAAGATTGCCAAGGAAGGCATCGAGCGAGCACGGTACTTACTTTGTGACACCTTGATTGTTGATACTGCTGGTCGTATGACGGTCGATGAGGAATTGATGACAGAGCTTTGCGAGCTGGATGTTGCGGTGAAGCCGACAGAACGATTACTTGTTGTCGATGCGATGATTGGTCAAGAGGCAGTTTCGGTTGCACAGACTTTTGAAGAGCGAATCGGTCTTGATGGCTTTATTATGACTAAACTCGATGGTGATGCTCGTGGCGGTGCCGCACTGTCTATTCGTCAGATGACTGGAAAGCCGATTAAGTATATCTGCGTTGGTGAAAAGGTAGAGGATATCGAAGAATACCATCCGGATCGTATGGCAAATCGTATTCTCGGCATGGGCGATGTTGTATCGCTGATTGAGAAGGCGCAAGCCAATATAAATGAAGAAGAAGCTCAAAAGACGATGGAACGTCTCATGAGTAATTCCTTTGACTTGAACGATATGCTAAGCCAATTCGAGCAAATTCGTAAAATGGGCTCGATGAAGGATGTTCTCGGAATGGTTCCTGGTATCAGTGGTAAGGTCAAAGAAGAAGATATCGACGAATCGATATTGGATACGAACATGGCAATAATCCGTTCGATGACGAAAAAGGAACGTCGTCTACCGAATATTTTGAATGCAAATAGAAGAAAACGTATCGCCGCTGGTTCCGGAACGACGGTACAACAAGTGAATCAATTGATTCGTCAATATGAGCAAACCGCCGATATGATGAAGCGCTTTTCAAAAATGAGTAAGGGAAAGGGTAAAGGAAAGATGGGTGGTTTTCCGCCAATGCGAGGCGGAATGGGAGGTTTCCCATTTTAAGTAGTTGTTCACGCGAAATGCGAGAATATAATGATTGGTTATGAATATTAGGAGGAAGAAAAAATGGCAGTAAAAATTCGTTTGAAGAGAATGGGCGCAAAGAAGGCTCCTTTCTATCGTGTAGTCGTTGCTGATGGACGTTACCCACGTGACGGTCGTTTCATCGAGGAGATTGGCACATACAACCCACTTGCTAACCCGGCTGAAATCAAAATTGATAACGAAGCAGCACAGAAGTGGATGAAAAACGGTGCACAGCCGACAGATACAGTTCGTGCTCTTTTGAAGAAGTCCGGTGCAATCGAGAAGTAATTCTCTTTTATACCAGATTGTCACACCTGAAATGATTTCATCATTTTGGTTGTGTTTATCGTATCGACATACCGAGAAAGAAAAGGAGGAAGCAGCACACTTTCCACTATTTTCATGCTGCAACAGTAGATATGGATTTACTTACTTCTATGGCCAAGTCTTTGGTCAACAATCCCGATGAGGTTTCGGTAAAGAAATCAGAGCGCGGAAATACCGTCATTCTCGAATTGACCGTAGCACCAGATGATATGGGCAAGGTCATTGGCAAGGGTGGTCGTCGCGCACAAGCGATTCGTTCAATCATGAAGGCAAAATATCTTCGTGAGGGTAAACGCGTAATCGTTGATATTGCCGGATGAAAAGCTATCTGGTTATTGGAAAAATTGCCGGTGTACACGGTGTCCGTGGCGAAGTGAAAATTGCTCCGCTGACGGATGACGTGCGCCGGTTTTCTTCTTTAAAAGAATGTTTCATTATGGATGACAAGGAGAAAGTCCTTTCCACGATGAAGGTAACGCATGCACATGTTGATAGTACGCGCGTTCTTCTTCATTTTGAGGGCTTGGATGATCGAGATGAGGCAGCCAAATGGAACGGTCGATTTCTTGCAGTCTCGCGTGAAAATGCTGTCAAGTTGCCAGAAGACCGATATTTCATTACGGATTTGCAAGGACTTAAGGTTATCGACGATGAACACGGTGAGCTTGGCGTGATTTCGGATATCATACCATCCGGTAGCGGTGATATTATTGTTGTAAAACGAAAAGACAGATTGGATTTGTTGATCCCATTTTTGAAAACCATTGTGACACGTATTTCGCTCGACGAAGGTGTTATGTTGGTCACATTACCAGCAGGACTATACGATGTCTACGAATCGTAAGTGATTTTTTTGTTATGAATGCATATAATGTCGTGCAATGAGGAATATTAATGAAGTTTACGGTACTTACACTTTTTCCCGAACAAGTCAAAAATTTCCTTTCGCAAAGCATTTTGGGAAGGGCTATGGACGCGGGAATAATTTCTGTGGATGCTGTTGATATTCGCGAGTATTCCGACAATCGATATGGAAAAGTCGATGATACTTTGTTCGGCGGCGGTACAGGTATGTTGATGCAATGTGAGCCGGTAGACAGGGCATTTGCGTCTTTGTATGACGAGAAAACAGAGCCTAAACCACATTGCATTTTTATGAGTCCGAAGGGTAGGGTTTTCACAGAGCGTATTGCGCAGGAATTGACCCAGTATGATCATATTGTGCTGCTTTGCGGGCATTATGAGGGCATTGATCAACGCGTGCTTGATAAAATCGTTGATGAGGATTTATCCATTGGCGATTATGTGTTGACCGGTGGTGAAGTCGCCTCATGTGTTATCATTGATGCTGTTTCAAGGCTGATATCGGGCGTTTTACCGGATGAGAGTGCATTTAGCGAAGAATCGCATATGCAAGGCTATCTGGAAGCACCGCAATATACGAAGCCTTCCACATGGCAAGGTAAGAAAGTGCCTGATGTTCTTCTTTCGGGGCATCATGCGAACATTGTGGAGTGGAAACGCATTCACGGACTCTATGATACATGGAAAAGACGTCCGGATATGCTGGACAGATATCCTATGACAGAGAAAGATTGGGAAGCATTGTTTGCTATTGATGAAGAGAAGAATGCCTCATATGACTGATTTCTCGCGATTTTCGTATTTTTTCGATAAATGCAAAAAATGTCTTGCCAACCAAAATTCGTTGTGTTAATATTTTAGGGCTTAAAGGGATGTTCCGCTGGCATGAATCCGTCATGAACATCTATCGGAGAAGGAGGAATTTACCATGGATTTAGTAAAGGCAATCGAGCAGGATAACCTGCGTAACAGCTATTCTGAAGTCAGCATCGGCGACCTGGTTAAGGTTTCGTTGAAGATTAAGGAAGGAGCTCGCGAGCGTATTCAAGTTTTTGAAGGCTATGTGATTGCACGTAAGGGCGGTGGTCTCTCAGAGACAATAACTGTTCGTCGTATCTCTTACGGAGTTGGCGTCGAGCGTATTTTACCCGTTCATTCCCCTAAAATTGATAAGATTGAGATTATCCGTAAGGGACGTGTTAGAAGAGCGAAGCTCTATTATCTGCGTGATCGTGTCGGTAAGGCAGCGAAGATCACAGAAAAACTCAAGAAGCGCGTATAAGACGATTCTTGAATATGAATTAGCTTTAGAATCACCCTCTGTGCATCAAGCACGGAGGGTTTTTCATTCCCTTGATAAACGATTCGTGTTTTTCTCGACGCTTTCCTTTATAATAGGTACATTCATTTATGAAATGGAGATTGATATGCCAAACGATATTCAATGGTTTCCGGGACATATGCGGAAAGCGCTAAACGATATCTCGGACAAGCTTACTTATATTGATGTTATTTATGAAACAATTGACGCACGAATTCCGTTTTCCAGCAGAAATCCGGAGTTGAATCAAGTCGCAACTAATAAACCAAGGATTATTGTAATGAATAAGTCCGATTTGGCAGATGAAACGAAAACCAAGGAGTGGATAGAATACTATCGTTCCCAAGGAATACATGCCGTTGCTTGCGATGCTACACATAAAAAGGGGCTTGATATCTTGAAAAAAACGTCCTATGAGCTTTGCAAAGAGACATTTGAACGAGCGAAAGCAAAAGGTCGAATTGGCCGCCCCTTGCGTGCTATGGTGGTTGGAATACCAAACTCCGGGAAATCAACATTGATTAATGCATTATGCAATCGAAAAATTGCGATTACAGGTGACATGCCGGGTGTGACGAGAAATTTTTCGTGGGCAAAATCCGATTCCTTGTTGGAATTAATGGATATGCCTGGCGTTCTTTGGCCGAATCTTGGAACGAAACGAAGTCAGCTATGTCTTACAATAACAGGCGCGGTAAAATCCAATGTAGTCGATGTCGTTCAAGTCTCTTATGACGGAATGAAATTGTTGGAAGAGCTATATCCGAATCTGTTATATGAGCGATACAAACTCGCAAAACCAAATGAAGAAGGATATATTGAAGACGATTACGAACGTTTTTTGGATGCGGCACGTAAGAAGGGCTGTATTCTGTCAGGTGGTCGTGTTGATGAGGAGCGCTTCGGTAAGCTTTTCCTCGACGATTTCAAGGCAGCACGAATCGGGCGAATAACGCTAGAATCTCCGTCAAAACCGGAAAGTGGAATCAGTGAGGAGAAAGAATGACCAGAGAAGAGAAGATGAAGGAGAAATACATTCTCATGTCAAATTATGAGAATGAAGCATATGCAAATGGTAAAAGTGTCATTGCCGGTATCGATGAAGCGGGGCGTGGCCCTCTAGCTGGGCCAGTCGTTGCGGCTGCTTGTATTCTGAATCCGAACTATACAATCTTGGGCTTGGATGATTCAAAGAAGCTTTCCCCCAAGCGACGTGATGAGCTATACGATGAAATTATTGAACACGCCGTCTCATTTTGCGTCATTCGTGTGGAACCTGATGTTATTGATGAAATTAACATATTGAATGCAACCAAACAAGCGATGCGAGAATGTGTAGCCGGTCTTGCCGTACAACCAGAGCTTTTGTTGATCGACGCTGTCGACCTCAAAGGCGTTGATGTTGAGGTAATTCCCATAATTAAAGGTGATGCAAAATCAAATTCGATTGCTGCGGCATCCATTCTTGCTAAAGTAACACGTGACCGTATTATGGTTGAATATGACAAAGAATATCCGGGATATGGGTTTGCGCAGCATAAAGGATATGGTACGGCCGCCCATTATGCTGCCATTCGAGAATTTGGTTTTACACCGATTCATCGAAGAACGTTTTTGAAAACAATACATTAATGCATGAACAAAGCTCGGAACGTCGAAATCCGAGTTTTTGTTTTCATTAATATGATTAATATCGAATATTGTCGAATAATGTCGATATTTGTCGATAATTCACCGAACACATTGGAAATGATGTCCGCTATTATGGCGAGACAAAGTATGGGAGGTGATTTATGAAAACGAAGGACGTTGGTAAATTAGCGGAAGATGCAGTAAGTCATTACTTGGTAAACCATCAATTTGTGATTCTTTCGCGAAACTACCTTTGTTACCATGTGGGTGAATTAGATATAGTTGCACAACGAGATGATGAATTATTCATTTTCGAGGTGAAGGCGAGATCGAAAAATTCCTTTTTGGATGATATCTCAGAGTCGATCAACTCGATAAAACGAATACGAATCGAGCGAACAACAAGAGCATATATACACGAATTTCAGCTTTATGAGAGAAATATTCGGTATTTTGCCGCATGGGTGACTTTGTGCGGGCCGGGAATTATACAAAAAATCGAATTTTGCCCATTTTCTTGCAAGTGACTTGCGGAATAGTTTCAAATCAAAGATAATGATAGCGGTCAAGATGACATACGCACGATGTTTTTTGCAAGATTGCTATTTTGACATTTCTTTTCTGACGTTGTTGAACATCAAATTTGGAGGCGAATGAGTCATGAAGTCTTATTGTGAGCTAGATAAGGAATCGTTAAAAGAAGTCCTGAAGGTATTGGAAGTCCGATATAAGGACTATTGTTCCCGTAACTTGTCTTTGGATATGACTCGTGGCAAGCCGAGCCCGAAGCAATTGGAAATGGCCGAAGTAATGCCGAGCATGCTTGAAAAGGGTGATTTCAAGTCGAAATCCGGTGCGGATTGTCGAAACTATGGTATGCCGTTTGGTATTGATGAAATGCGTGAATTATTTGGAAGTATTTTGGGTGTTTCCGAAGCACAGGTAATCATCGGAAATAACTCGAGCCTTTCTTTAATGTATGATTGCTTGATGCGTTCATTAGTTTTCGGAGAGATTGAATCTAAGAAGCCGTGGTCTCAAATCGAAAACCGGAAATGGATATGCCCGGTTCCTGGATATGACCGTCATTTTCTTGTGACGGAGACTTTGGGCTTTGAGTTAATCCCTGTTCCGTTGAATGAAGATGGTCCGGATATGGATATGATTGAAGATTTGGTGAAGAATGATGCATCGATTCTCGGTATGTGGGCGATGCCACTTTATAGCAACCCAGACGGATATATTTATTCGGAAAAGGTATGCCGACGTTTAGCTTCTATGGAGACGAAAGCACCTGATTTCCGTATTCTTTGGGATAATGCTTATGTAGTTCATCATCTATATGATGACAAACAAGGTTCATTACCGGATATACTTGCGTTGGCAAAAGAATACAATCATGCCAATAGAGTATATGAATTTGCGTCGACAAGTAAGATTTCATTCGCTGGTGCGGGTATTTCTTGTATTGCAGCAAACGAAAATAACCTCGTTCACACCAAGGATATTTTGAAGGTGCAATCTATCGGACCGAATAAAATTGATCAATTGATGCATGCGAAGTATCTTCCGAATCTTGATGCAGTGAAGGAAGTAATGAAGAAGCAAGCCGATATTTTGCGACCGAAGTTCGAGAAAACCTTGGAAATCCTCGACATGGAGTTCCAAGACACAGGAATTGCGAAGTGGAATAAGCCTTTAGGTGGTTACTTTGTTTCAATATATGTATATAATGGAACCGCAAAAGAGACTGTGAAACTGGCAAAAGAAGCTGGCGTTGCATTAACACCTGCCGGTGCTACTTATCCATACGGAATAGATCCGTTTGATTCGAATATTCGTATTGCCCCGAGTTTCCCATGCCTCGAAGATATTGAGATTGCTGTGTCTGTTTTGGCAGTATGTGCTAAACTAGCAGCAGTACGTAAATTATTGGAGGAATAATTCATGAAGGACACCTATGAAAGCCCATTGAATTCTCGGTATTCCAGCAAAGAAATGAAATTTATTTTTTCGCCGGATAATAAGTTTCGCACTTGGAGAAAGCTTTGGATTGCACTTGCCGAATCTGAAAAAGAACTCGGCTTGAACATTACTGATGAACAAATTCAAGAGCTGATTGCTTCCAAAGACGACATTAATTACGATGTTGCGGCTCGCGAAGAAAAGCTAGTTCGTCATGATGTTATGGCTCATGTGCATGCTTATGGTGAACAATGCCCAAAGGCCAAAGGAATCATCCATCTCGGCGCAACATCTTGTTACGTAGGTGACAATACAGATATCATACTAATGCGTGAAGCACTTCTCTTGGTGCGCAAACGCTTAGTGAATGTAATGAATAAGCTCGCAGCATTTGCTGATGAATATAAAGCGATGCCGACTCTCGGTTTCACGCACTTTCAACCAGCACAGTTGGTTACTGTTGGCAAACGTGCGACTTTGTGGCTTCAGGATTTGGCACTTGATCTCGAAGAGCTCGAATTTGTGAATGCATGTCTTCGTCCGCTCGGTTGCAAGGGTACAACAGGTACGCAGGCGAGCTTCTTAAATCTTTTCCAAGGAGATCATGGAAAGGTTGCCGCTTTGGATAATATGATTGCTGAGAAGATGGGATTTGAGAAGTCGATTGCAGTAAGTGGACAGACATACACACGTAAGCTGGATGCACGTGTACTGAATTGCCTTTCGTCGATTGCGCAAAGTGCACACAAGTTCAGTAATGATATTCGATTGCTACAGCATTTGAAGGAGATAGAAGAACCATTTGAAAAATCACAAATCGGTTCTTCTGCCATGGCATATAAGCGTAATCCGATGCGATCGGAGCGAATTGCTTCATTGTCTCGTTATGTGATCGCCGATGCAATGAATCCTGCGATGACGGCTGCCGAACAATGGTTTGAAAGAACGCTAGATGACTCTGCAAACAAGAGAATCAGTGTGCCGGAAGCTTTCTTGGCAGTGGATGCGATTTTAAGCATTTACCAAAATGTTGTTTCTGGATTGGTTGTTTATCCGAACATGATTCACAAGCGTATCATGGATGAGCTTCCTTTCATGGCAACCGAGAATATTATGATGGAAGCCGTGAAACGTGGCGGTGATCGTCAGGATTTGCACGAAAAAATTCGTGTTCATTCGATGGCGGCAGGTGCGGTTGTTAAGCAAGAAGGAAAACCAAATGATTTACTCATGCGTATCGCAGATGATGAAGCATTTGGTCTAGACAAGGCATCCTTGGATTCGCTTTTAGATCCAAAGCTCTATATCGGACGTTGCCCAGAGCAGGTCGATGATTTCTTGAAGAATGATATCGCTCCTATCCTTGTTATGTATGGTGCCGAGCTAGACATGGACGAACCTGAACTTACCGTTTGAGGAAGTGTAATGAGTATATATTTCGATAACAGTGCAACAACGAAGCCGCTTCCCGAAGTGGCTCGTTTAGTCTTTGATTCGCTCTCTGACGAACACGGATACGGAAATCCAAGCTCGCTTCATCGCTTGGGTGTTATTGCGGAATCTTCTTGGAATGATGCTATGAATACAATTGCTCGGTGCCTTGGGTGTCAGCCTTCAGAATTAATTCTGACGTCTTGTGGTTCGGAGGCGGTTGAAACGGCAATTCTTGGCTCGGTTCCAAATCCTGCGCGAACAGGCATGAAGATTATTTCTACAAAGACAGAACATAGGGCAAGTCTGCGTTCGTTGGATGTTCTTGCTTCACGAGGATATGAAATCATTTACCTTCCAGTGAATCAAGAAGGAGCGCCTGACCTTACTTATTTAGAACGCATTCTTGATGAAAAGGTTGCTTTGTTGACATTTACATATGTAAACAATGAGACGGGGGCTATATTACCGCTTCAAGATATTGTCAGACTGAGAAATAAATGTGCTCCGCAGGCCAAAATCCATATTGACGCGGTGCAGGCTCTCGGGAAAATGCCGATATCTGTTAAGAAACTTGGCGTTGACATGATGAGCTTTTCCGGACACAAAATTCATGCGGTAAAAGGCGTTGGACTTCTCTATGTGGAAGCAAACACGATGAAAAAACTTCGTCCGTTGATTATGGGCGGCGGCCAACAAAATGATAAACGTTCTGGAACAATGGCACCATATTTGGCTAATGCTTTTGCTTTGGCACTTGAAATGGCAAATGATGGTATCGATGAAAATTTGGAAAGAATACATATTCTTTCCAATACATTCCGTTATGGCTTGACGGAGATGGGCGCGCAAGTACTATCTCCACTCGATGCTTTACCGTATGTGTTGAATGTATCATTCCCCGGATTCCAATCAGAAACGATGCTTCATTGTTTGGAAGAAAATGAAATCTATGTTTCAACGGTTTCGGCTTGCTCATCGAAGAAAAAGCAGATAAGCTATGTATTAACAGAAATGGGATATAGTCAGACAATTGCAGAGAATGCCATTCGCTTCAGCTTTTCGCGTTTTACAACGGAACAAGAAATCGAAGAAGCACTTTCTCAAATTGCAAAAATATATTCGCAATATCGATTGTTTTAGGAGATAAACATGAATACAAGTCACGAAATATGTATTTTAGCTCGTATGGGCGAAATCGCGCTGAAGGGTCTGAACCGAGGGAAATTTGAGCATCAATTGATTGATAATTTGAAGTTTCGTCTGAAAAACCTGGGTGATTTCTCCATTTATCAAAGCCAATCACGTTTTTGGATAGAATCAAAACCAGGCACTGAAAATCTGCTGGATGATGAATTTCGCGCTGAAGAAGTTTTGACTGCTGTATGTCAGGTTTTTGGCATAGTATCGGCTAGTGTTGTTTGGAAGTTTTCGGGCGATATTCAAGCTATATATGATCAATCGATTGCATTGACACAAAAGATTTTGGATACACATCGATACAAGTCGTTTAAAGTCAATTCCAAGCGTGGTGACAAATCGTTTCCGTTGGCATCACCGGAGATTTGTTCCAATGTCGGGAGTGTTATTCTTGATGCATTCCCTGAATTAACGGTTGACGTTAATCATCCGGATTTCACTATTAATGTTGAAATACGTGAATCTATGTATGTATATTCCGATAAGAAAATGGGTCATCGTGGATTGCCGGTCGGTACAGCAGGGAAAGGCCTTTTACTTCTTTCCGGTGGTATTGATTCTCCTGTTGCTGGATATATGATGGCTTCCCGTGGCATGCGACTTGAAGCGATTTATTTTCATTCATATCCATATACGAGCGAACGTGCCGAGCAAAAGGTAAAGGATTTAGCCAAAATTGTATCTCGTTATGCGGGTCAGATGACATTGCATATTGTAAACTTTACGGATATACAGCTCGATTTGTATAAGAACAGCCCGCATGATATGCTGACAATAACAATGCGTCGTATCATGTTTGGCATTGCAGAAGGAATCGCAGAGAAACGAGGATTGCAATGCTTGATTACCGGAGAGAGCTTAGGACAGGTCGCCAGTCAAACTATGGAAGCGATTCAATTAACGAATGAGGTTGTGACCAAAATGCCGGTTTTCCGTCCACTTATCGGATTAGATAAAGAGGATACTACAACAATTGCTCGAAGAATCGGATCTTTTGAAACATCTATTTTGCCATACGAAGACTGTTGTACAGTATTTGTTGCGAAGCATCCAAAGACTCATCCACACAAAAAGCATATGGTTGCCGCTGAGGAGAACTTGGATGTTCCAGGTTTGATTGCGAAGGGAATTGATTCCGTCGAGAGTATTTCCATCGACTTATAAGGAGAAATATATGCGTGTCGGGAAATTAACCAACGAAGAGTTATCTGAACTTGTTTTGTCCCGTTTACCGAAGCTTTCTAAGCGAACACTTATCGGTGCCAATATCGGAGCGGATTGCGCTTGGCTAGATTTGCAGGATAAGCTTCTTGTTACATCATCAGATCCGATTACGGCTGGTGGTATGCAATCTGGTGCGCTCTCCATTCATGTGTCATGCAATGACATTGCGGCTTGTGGCGTACGACCATCTTCGATTCTTACGGTGTTGATAGCACCCCCTTCCGCGACGCGTGATGACATTACGTATATTGTTGATTCGGCCTCTCAAACGGCTTCCGGCTTATCAGTTGATATCGTCGGTGGACACACGGAGGTAAGCGATTCCGTAAATCGTTTTATTGTGGTAACGACGGCTTTTGGCATTGTTGATCATTCGATGCCGATCCCTTCCGGTAAGGCAGAAATCGGTGACCACTTGATTATGACAAAGACTTGCGGTATTGAAGGCACATGGATTGCCGCGATGGAGCATGAAGAGAAGCTTGTTGGAAAGGTATCGGATGAACTTCTTTCAGAAGCGAAGAAGTATATCGAAAAAATCAGCGTTGTGGAGGATGGTGTGACTGGTGCATCCTTGCCGAGTAAGACCGGTTTGAAAAATGAGCAAGGCTACATGCTTAGTGCGACACACTTGATGCATGATGTCACAGAGGGTGGCATACTCGGCGCAGCATATGAAATGGCAGATTATTCGAATATCGGTGTCCACATTGATATGCGAAAGATTCCGATTACCGATGTGACGAAAGCGATTTGTGAAAATATGCATTTAAATCCGTACCGACTCATATCTTCGGGATCATTGCTCATGGCTACCGAATGTCCTGATGAAACCATCGCAATACTTGCTAGTAAGGGAATTACGGCAACGGATATCGGAGTTTTCACGAGTTCATCATTTACATTGATAGATAATGCGGGACAAGAGTGCCCTCTTGACCCACCGCAAGCAGATGAACTGTATAAGATGTAATATTGGATTCCCGCATTTTTGTTTGATTCAACAATAGATTATGACTTTACCAAATAGAATATTTTGTTTATCATAATTGAGTAGAAAAATCGATTATTGGAGGTATCCTTTCATGTTTGAACATATTAAGGCAGAAGATCCTGAGATTTATCAATCCATTATGGACGAAGTAAATCGTCAACGTACAAAGATTGAATTAATTGCTTCGGAGAATTTTGTTACAGAGGCTGTTTTAGAAGCAGCTGGTTCTCCGCTTACAAATAAGTATGCAGAAGGTTACCCGGGAAAGAGATATTACGGCGGATGTGAATTCGTTGATGTTGCGGAATCATTAGCTATTGAACGAGCAAAGAAGCTTTTTGGTGCCGAGCATGTCAATGTTCAACCACACTCCGGTGCACAAGCCAATACGGCTGTTTATTTTGCCATCCTTGAGCCAGGTGATACGATTCTTGGTATGGATTTGTCTCATGGCGGTCATCTTACACACGGCATGAAGCTTAATGTTTCTGGTCGTACTTATCATTCTGAGTTTTATGGTGTAGATCCGGAAACACAAATGCTGAACTATGACATGATTCTTGAGAAGGCTAAGGAATGTAAGCCAAAGGTTATTGTTGCCGGTGCTTCCGCTTATTCTCGTATCATCGATTTCAAGAAATTCCGTGAGATTGCCGATGCTGTTGGTGCATATTTATTCGTGGACATGGCTCATATTGCTGGTTTAGTTGCTGCAGGCTTGCATCCGAACCCAGTTCCATACGCTGATTTTGTAACAACTACTACACATAAAACACTTCGTGGACCACGCGGCGGTATTATTATGTGCAAAGAAGAATATGCGAAGAAGATTGATTCTTCGGTGTTCCCGGGACAACAGGGAGGACCTTTGATGCATATCATTGCTGCGAAGGCTGTTGCATTTAAAGAAGCTCTTTCCGACGAATTCCGTGCATATCAGGGACAAATTATCAAGAATGCAGCCGCAATGGCAGCGGAGCTACAATCAAAGGGCGTGAAACTGGTTTCTAATGGTACAGAGAATCACCTCATGCTTCTTGATCTTCGTGGAACTGGCGTTACAGGTAAAGAACTCCAGCTTCGTTTGGATGAAGTGAATATCACAGCGAATAAGAACACGATTCCTTATGATCCGGAAAAGCCTTTTGTTACCAGCGGTGTTCGCCTAGGTACAGCCGCTGTTTCGGCACGTGGCATGAAGGAAGCTGATATGGTGGAAATTGCCGATTTGATTGCTATGGCGTTGTTCTCTTTTGATGCTTCGAAGGAAGAAATCAAGGCTCGTGTAGAAAAACTTACTTCCAAGTATCCGCTTTATCCGGACATTAAGTAATATCATAAGAATCGTAAAAGAGGTATTTC
>DAIPXZ010000003.1:0-207534 GCA_036782995.1 Bacillota bacterium | reverse complement strand
GAGAAGTCTATCGCTGCCGTATATACACTCCTTCTTGCATTAGAAGCTCGAGATATTTCAGCTGGTGTTTACTCGAACAGTAAAGATAAATTCACAAAAACATCGATTGCTTTTTCGGCAGGCAATAATGAAGATCAGGCAACCCTACGCGGCATGGATTTAGCTCGTATCGATTTACGTCAAAAGGCGTTTTCATTTGATTCTCTTTTACAGCATGTACTGGAGCAAGGAAAAGACCGTCCTTATCTTGTCATTGTTTCTGCCGCCTTTGATACGACATTTCAGGAGAATCTGGCTTCATTAGTAACGCGTAGCATCCCATTTTTGTGGATTCTCCCTTGGACAAAAGAGTCTGGTTTACCTGCAATTAATGATGCACTAATGCCCTACGTGATGGATTTGGAGGTGGCGAAATGAAATATCCTTTCTTTGACAAAGGAAAAAAGTTTTCCACGAACCAAATTTTTGCCGACATTTTGGAGTCGTATATCATATATTGCTCTGTGCTCACATTATCAGCTCTCTTCCATGTATTTATGTTACAAACAATGGACAATAGTTCTTGGATTATGTATACAGCCATATTTCCGTTGCTATTCGCATTTTTACGGCGTTGTAATTTTTCACTGCCTTATATGTTAGGGTTCCATTTGGCATTATGTATCCCATACCCGCTCATCATCTTTCTCTACACTCCGATCGATTCTTCGACCAAAATAACTATCTCTATATGCATTTCCGTTATTGCCGTTTTCTCGTTACGGCAACGATTCAAGACCACAAAGGAACTTCGTCGTTCAAACGATACGATTATTCTTGCCATAGTTGTTCATATACCTGCGATTTTGTTGGCAATGTTCTATGGTGTTGACGTCTATGCCAAACTAGTGCTTCTGGATTTTGCATTTGCATTCCTTTTCTACATGTGTATGCGGCAGTTGGACACTTTTTCTTTCCGCTACGCACACTACATCAACAAGAATTCCGTTTCTTCTCATGCCATATCCCGTAAGACCGTCTTCAGCGTCATTGGCGCATTGATTTTCGGAGGGATCTTTATTCCGACAATCTTCTTGCTTCCTTTTGACCGCATACGAACAGCCGTCGGCAAAGTGGTCTCTTCCGTGATTGTTTACCTTGTTAATCTCATTCCGCAAGATGGAGCGAGTGGTGCCTCTGATCAATTTCAACCTGATGAGAATATCACGGGCAAGCCGATATCAGAAATTGGAGACAATCTACCAAATCTACAAACACTCTCTTCTGTGATTGAATTCATATGCACAATTGCCATCATCGCATTTGCGTTCTATGTCATCTTCTATGTGATACGAAGAATCGTACGATACATCCTCGCAAACTATCGCACAGAAGAGTCTCACGATGAAGCGAACCTCTATGTCATCGATACCGATGAAGAAATTGAAAGATCCACATCCAGACGGAAAACAACCCGCATCGCTGGCGATCCAGAAACACGTGCCATTCGTGACAAATACCGTCGCACTGTAAATCGCGCATTGAAAAGCGGTGCCGAGATTACCCCATCGAATAGTCCGAATGAAATTCGCGAGGCGACAGACGCTTTTACATCAATCAACATGAAAGAATTGACAAGCAAATATAACCTCGCACGATACGGAAACAAAGACGAATGATTCCTTCATGCAACACAAAAAAGATGCACCTTCTGCTAATAGAAAGTGCATCTTTTGAATTTGTTTCGTGTAAACCAATTATTCTTTCGAAAGCCTTTGGTCAATCAACGCCAAGGCACCATAGAGAATGGAATCATCATTCAATGCCGCATTTTCGATTTGCACCGTAGAACGAATGGATGGCATGCAATAACGATCAACTTCGCTTAAAATCAGCGGGCGGAACACATCGCCCATCGACTCAATCACACCGCCGCCTAAAACAAGCATCTCCGGACTGAATGTGTTAATGAGATTTCCACATGCAATGGCTAAATAGTGTGCAGAGCGCTCGACTGCTTCAACGGCCACAGCATCATTATGGTCATATGCTGCCTTTAATGCTTTACTCTTAAAAACGCCCTTTTCAATCGCCTTTTCCATCTCTGACGTGCGACCACGGCTTATTTGATTACGGATATATTGTGTCATGCCTTGCTTGCTGGAAAATGCCTCAAGACAGCCCCTTTGGCCGCAATTACACAGTGGTCCTTCTGGTTCAAGCACCATGTGGCCACATTCGCCGCCTTTATCGTCTTTACCGGAATAAATCTTGCCATTTAATATGAGCCCAGAGCCCATTCCCGTGCCGATAAAGAGTCCGATTACTTGATCGAGTCCTTTTGCCACACCATAAGTCCACTCACCAATAACGCCAAGATTCACGTCATTACCGATAAAGAAAGGGCGATGAAAACGATCCTCGATTGCTTTTTTTATTGCATAATTTTTCCAGGGAAGATTTGGGGAAAAAAGCACGATACCTTTATCCATATTGATGACGCCCGGTGCGCCTGCCGCAATAGCAATTACGTCGTTTGTTGTAATGCCGAATTCGGACATTAATTCTTCTACGACGGTGATAATCGTGTCTTCGATATTCTTGAAGCCCTCACCATTTGCTTTGGTTTTCTTCTTAATTCGATGAACAATTTGACGATTCGTATCAAAAATCACACCCAAAACCTTTGTGCCGCCGATATCCAAACAGATTAAATAATGACTCATAAGATTACTCCATTTCCATTCTTTCGTTCAAATCATCAATCAAATCATAAAGTCGTTGCACTCCGTTTTCCAAATGAAAATAATGGAAAATGTATGGTATCAACAAAACAACAATCAACAGAAGCAATATCGCCAACGACCATTGTAACGTATACAATAGAATGCCCAAGACGATGAAAGCAACAATGGCAAACAAGCAAGTCACAATAAGATGGATAAGCCTCTCGTGTTGCATATAAGGAAGCCATGTCGATAAACGTCGAATCATCGCAGCAATTTCGCGCTGTTGTTCCGCTGTTGTTTTTTCGTTCGATAGAGAGTGCAAAAGATTTTCAGCATCGCTGATCATTTGTTTGAGCTTTTTAGCCAATGTATGATCCTCCGGGAACCGATATCGTTGGATCAAATCACTGATCCGTAAGAAAAACATCCTGAGGTTATATATTGATTATACCACCTCAGGATGATTGTTTGTTTATAGAATCGAAAAAGACTTATGCGCCGATCTCACGGCTCTTCTCACGAGGTGCTCGTTTTTTTGGCTTAGCTCCGAGAATTAATTCTGGTTCTTTCTTCTCAGTAATACATTCCTTTGATACGATGCACTTCACGACATCTTCACGAGAAGGAATATCATACATAATATCAATCATGATTTCTTCGAGAATTGCACGAAGTCCGCGTGCACCAGTATTACGTGAAATAGCACTCTTGGCAATCTCAACGACGGCGTCATCGGTGAATTCGAGCTCAACGCCATCCATCTTCAGCATTTTTGCATATTGCTTAAGCAATGCATTCTTTGGTTCGCGAAGAATCTTCACTAAGGCTTCTTCGTCCAAGCCGTCCAGAGAAACGGTTACCGGTACACGTCCGATGAACTCCGGAATCAATCCAAACTTCAAAAGGTCCTGCGGAATCAGCTCTTTCAGCCATTCACCGGCATGCTTTTCTTGCTTCGATTCAATCTCGGCGCCGAAACCAAATGATTTCTTTCCGACACGTGTCTCGATTATCTTCTCAATGCCATCAAATGCACCACCGCAAATGAAAAGAATATTGGTCGTATCAATTTGAATAAACTCTTGATGTGGGTGCTTTCTGCCGCCTTGCGGAGGAACATTGGCTACTGTACTCTCCAAAATTTTCAATAGAGCCTGTTGCACACCTTCGCCGCTGACATCACGTGTAATCGACGGATTATCGGATTTACGAGTAATCTTATCAATCTCATCGATATAGATGATACCGCGTTGTGCAATATCCACATTGAAATCCGCACTTTGCAAAAGCTTCAAGAGGATATTTTCGACGTCTTCACCGACATATCCGGCTTCCGTTAATGCCGTAGCATCCGCCATAGCAAACGGTACATTCAAGATGCGTGCCAGTGTCTGTGCCAAGAGCGTTTTACCGCTACCAGTCGGTCCAATCAGCAAGATGTTACTCTTCGTAAGCTCCACGTCATCATTCGTACTTACCTTCGAATAAACGCGTTTGTAGTGATTGTAAACGGCAACCGATAATGCTTTCTTCGCCACATCCTGACCGATAACATATTGGTCAAGCTCCTCTTTGAGCTCACTAGGTGTTGGCAAATGATCCATAACCCCCGGTCGCATCGTCTCCTTGGCGTTACAAGCATCATCTTCGGAAATAATTGACTCGCATAAATCAATACATTCGTTACAGATGAAAATATCATTCGGGCCTGCAAGCATTCTTGCGACTTCTTGTTCGGTTTTCGAGCAAAATGAGCACCGAATAATCGGTGGAAAATTGCCGCCCGATTTCTTGTCGGAATCCTTGCGTGTCTTATCGTCGGACATAAAAATTTCTCCTTTACGTACAAGAGCTGTTGCTGACAAAAATAATCATGTCATAACAACAGCTCTCATGTCTGTCTATTTTCATGTTACCCGAAGTGTCGGGGTGAATCAATCGCCGTTTACTACCATAATATTACTGCTTGTTTAAAGTTTGCTTTCCGTCCATGCATATTCGTCGGATGCGGAGTCATTAGATAATTCTGGCGAATCAATAATCATTACTCGTGGTCGTGATCGTGACCACATTCGCAAGGTGCGTCAACCTTCTTCGCTGTCTTGCAAATCTCTTCGACCGTCTTGCGACCGATGATGCTCTCGCGGATGAAGCCGTCATTACCTGCCAAGCGAGTAAGAACATCTTCCTTGCTCATGTTGTATTGTTTACCAATCTTCTCGGCTTCTTCTTCAACATCAGCATCCGTTGCTTCAATATTCATCGCTTTGCCGCATGCTTCGATAACCAAGTTGGTCTTTACACGCATCGATGCAACAGGCTCCATGCTCTTCTTGTAATCATCCATGGTCTGACCGACATATTGGAGATATTGCTCGAGCTCAATGCCCTGATATTTCATTCTCATCGATTGTTCTTCAATCATCTCGCCGACTTCGGTCTCAACCATGCAAGCCGGTACATCAACAGTCGCGTTCTCGCATACCTTCTTGATGACTTCGTTCTGGAATGCATCCTCAGCCGTCTTCAAAGCAGCCTCTGTCTTTGTCTTCAAAAGGTCAGCTTTATACTCATCCAAAGTATCGAACTCGCTGACATCCTTCGCCAACTCGTCATCAATTGCCGGGATTTGTTTTACCTTAATCGCGTGCACCTTAATTTTGAAGATTGCATCCTTGCCCTTCAAATCTTCACTGTGATATTCATCCGGGAACTTCACATTGATGTCGAATTCTTCATCGATGTTATGTCCGATTAATTGTTCTTCAAAACCAGGAATAAAGGAATTCGAGCCAATTTTCAAATCATGGCCTTCGTCCTTACCACCTTCGAAGGCAACGCCATCACAGAAACCTTCGTAATCGATAGTAACCGTATCGCCGTCTTCAATAGCACGATCTTCTACATTAATAAAGCTGCCGTTACGTTCTGCAACACGATTCAAGTCTTCATTTACATCTTCATCCGTCGGTGCATGATAGTGATAAGGAGCTTCAATATTTTCATAAGCGCCCAATGTTACCTCTGGTTTCACAGTAACGGTAAGAGTATACTTCATACCCTTATCGGAACCAATCTCGATGATGTCGATTTCAGGACGAGATACGACGTCAAGCTTATGTTCAGAAATGGCAGCGGAATATTGAGGATTTACCACAACATCGATAGCATCATCATAAAGAACGCCTTCACCATAATATTGCTTCACCAATTTCAGCGGAGCCTTACCCTTACGGAAACCCGGAATCTGGAAACGATTCTTATTCTTCTTGAACGCTGTTTCTAATGCGTTATTGAATTCTTCAGCAGTAGCTTCTAACGAAATGACAACAATATTGCCGTCTTTCTTCTCGATTGATGATGCCATAAAAACATTCCTCCAACATTTGTTTGCTATTTACACGAATAATGATTTTACCACAGCATTTTAATGCTTTCAATGAAAACAAGAAAATTTATCCGTTTGCGAAAATCTCCAAACACAGGAAATTCGCGTAATCTCGAGAATTCGATTATTCAATTTGGTTTATGCTAACCGAAGCCACAAGAACGTCTCGCGTATATGTCGAATATTCACCTGTCGCTACCGAATAAACATATGCCGTAAGAGTTTCTGGATAAATCTCCACCACATAAAGATAATCAAACCCGGTATCCGTTACCAAGCTCGGTATCGTCACATAGTAATAGAAAGAATAGTATGCATTAAATGCAATTCCTGAATTCACAAAGTAAAGGGATAAAGCCTTTATTAAGTCATCGTCAATTGTGTCAACAGAAGCAATGGCAATATCAGGTTGTTCTCCTGCCGTATCAGAATAATCGAAAGCTAACGTGCAGGGCTTCTCAATATCTGTCCATGTATAGTAATCACCAACAACATCATATTCATATGTTTCAGCATCGCCTTCCAACGGCGCTTCAAAGTGCTCAAAATTCGACGGAATCAACATCGATACGCGAACATCATATGAATTCGTTCCATTATGAATATGAAGATAACCATCAAAAGCATATGAACGATTCGCATTTTCCAAATAGCACATCGTTCCATTCTCCGTTGATTCAAAAGTCAAAATGATATTCTCATTCAATCCGGGAGTTAGACTCTCATCCGCCTTCTCACCAATCATACCTTCCATAATCGATTCTCTTCCCGGAGCAGTATATGGAATCCAATTAAGAATATCCGTTGGCAAAGACTTCGTTGACTTTTCCTCGCAGCCGCATGTAAAAAGCATGCAAATGGAAAGCACGACGGCTACTAGTGATTTCGTTTTCATGATTCTTTGAGCTCCTTTCATTGTCGCCGTATATGGAAAACGGACGTTGAATCATTGTAATGATGAAAAAATGGGCGATATCCGGTTTATCGAATATCGCCCAAAATCATGGCGCGCCCGGCAGAGATCGAATCCACAACCTTCTGATCCGTAGTCAGACACTCTATCCAGTTGAGCTACGGGCGCATATCACTTAAGAAGTCATCACTTCTAACAGCATGATGTATTTTAAGCCACCGACTCTGATATGTCAATGGTAAATTTGCTAAAAATAATTCTTTTTCCAACGGTTTCGCAGTTATCTCAAACACACGAATCGATACCTCGGTATGGAAACACATAAGTTTTCACGAGTTACATTAACACACCTATTTATTTTCAGATGCTTGATGACAGTTATGCCAAAAAACATCGAATTGCTGCTCTATAACAAATCCTATATATAATGATATTGTTCATTAGGATTTTCGTGATTTTGAACTCAATATCATGTATAATTTTTTCGGAGTGTGAACAATATGCAAGTTGATCCGACAAACCAAAGAATTCTCCTCAATCATTTATTTAACGCACGTGACTTAGGAAATATGCCCATAAAAAACGGAGGCATTACACTATCTCATCGCTTTGTGCGTTCCGATGCACCAGACACACTTACTCGTGAAGAAGCAGATAAATTGCTCACCTATCCGATTGATGTCATAATTGACTTGCGTTCACCGGAAGAAGCACTCGCACATAAGACTTTCTTTCGTGACAATCCAAACTGCACTTACTATAATTTGCCGTTGTTATCAACCAATCCCGATGATTTGGACAATGATCCGATGATGCCTATGGTCATCAATAATTCTCTGGGATATCTTTATGTGTGGATTTTCGAAAACTCTCGTCCCTTACTTGCCAAAGTATTACGCACCATTATTGCGGAATCACCGCGCACCATACTTTTTCATTGCATGCATGGTAAAGATCGCACTGGCATCATTACCGCCATCTTGTATTCTTTAGCAGGTGTCTCACGGGAAAATATCATTTCCAACTATGCTATTTCATACTCATTAATTTTGGATTTAGTAAAGCCCCTCATGGCAAAGGTCGAAGATAACGTGAGGCACATCTATCGCTCTGATGCTTCAAATATGGAAATGCTTCTCGATCACATCGACCAGCATTACGAAGGCAGTATGGAAAAATACTTGCTCACTTGCGGTTTGTCAGAAGAAGAAATCAATGAACTCTCACATGTATTAACGGAATAATATCCCATTAGTAAACCCTTGCTCGTAGCATGGATTAGATATTAAACTCATCATCCAAGGTCAAAATATAGGAATCAATGTTTCCCGAGACCCCACCATCTGCTTCAACAGGCTTAAAGTGAACTTCCAAGGTGTAATTCGCACCTTCTATCTCATTTGTAATAAGATAATCTGTTTCATCCGCAAAAGGATAACGATACAAAACATCGAAAATATCACTGCTATTCGTAAAGTATGCGCCTAAAGACGTCTCTGTTCCCGTCGTGAAAATGCGGAAACGTATCAATCGGCCATCCCATGAACCATCCTTATTTTCTACACCGCGTACTGTCAATTGAAACGTAGGATACTTTATCACTATATTGCGGTAGATGATGTGTTCTCCCTCTTCGGTATCTTCAAAATACAACTGCGGCCCAAATGATGTAGAAACCGGTTCACCGAACAAGCTAATCAATTGCAGTGATGTCGCCGTCTCACCGATACGGAGGCATCGCGCACCATTATAGTATAGGTATAAATCACTCGAGCGAAGTGAGCTCACCATTGGATCCGAAACAAGAATCGTATCTGAATCGGAATAGGTAAAAGAAACGATTCGCGATTCATACGAGGCGTTGCTCTCGTCCATGACCTCTGGCTGCGTCACACAGACTTGCTTGGCATTTAACACTGTTACACGATACTGCTCGACTGACGATTTGACGTTTAATCGATAAAAGTCATAGATGGCTAAAGCCTTTTGCGTCAGAATGCGCTCTGGGAATGTGAATGATGATTGATTTGTGCAAACTAAAGATTGAATCGCATCCAAATTATCACCATTCATTGCTTCAAAATAATGAATCGAATAATTAACAAGTTCAGACAAACGATTCACCCAGCGTGTAGAAATAAAAGGAACACCATTCTCGTCGGTTTGCAAATAAACAATCGCAGTCTCGATGCCTTCACTATTCCTTTCAAAAGTGATTTCGAAAGGAATCGATTGCAACACCAAATCTGCATAATCAGGTGACAATCCATTCGCCATTTCGGCAAGTAAAGTACTGCTCTCATCCGTTGATAGAAAGCGGAATGATTCAACATTACATATTGTCGGGCATAAATTCTGCAATAAATCAATGTATTCGGCATATTGGCTATAACTCATGTCGTCGCGTTGTGTGGCAGGAATTGATCGATAATCACTCTCCATATCCTCACTAACGAGACTGTCGACAATCAAGCGAGCGAGCTCAGCCGCATCGATCTCCTGTGTTGAAATATGTAACGGATCCCACTTCTCGTTGACATTTTGGCATGACGTAAGCATGGGCATCAAAAAAGAGATGGCCAGAGCGACTAACCAAATTCGAAATGTGAAATGATTTCTTGTGAGACGATTTTCGTTACGCATGAAAACCAATGCATCCTTTTCATTCAGTTGGATTCATTATACCTCTGTTTTGCAATTTTTTTGCCTGAAAGATAACGATTCCCGCAGCTACTGCCGCATTCAAGCTATTCACATGTCCTTGCATCGGTATAGAGAGCAGGTAATCGCATTTATCTTTCACATTATTGCTCATTCCTTCTCCCTCACTACCGATTACGATAACCATTGGTCCGGACAAATCCGCCTTATCAAATGATATCGTACCTGATGCATCCGTCCCTGCTACCCAAAAACCTTTTTCCTTCAGTTCGAGCAGTGTGCGTGACAAATTATTCACGCGTGCTACGGGCACATATTCGATGGCACCAGCCGATGCCTTTGCTACCATAGAATCCAATCCAATAGAACGATGAACAGGAATAATAACTCCATGAACACCGGCTGCATCTGCTATACGCAATATCGATCCGAGATTGTAGGCATCTTTTAATTCGTCAAGCAAGACCAAAAGAGGTGCCTCGCCTTTATCCTTGGCTGCTTGAATCATATCATCAATATCGGAATACTCATGACTTGCTACCATTGCAATAATGCCCTGATGGTTATGTGTTTGCGACATATCGTCGAGATTCTTTCTCGGGACTTCCATCACCGGAATTCCCTTCTCCTTCGCCATGGCAACAACCCTGCCAGCTGACGGATCACGTCGATTCGTTTCGTCATTCTTTGCAACATAAAGTTTATTAATGGTACGACCGGCGCGGAGCGCCTCCATAATCGGGTTTCTGCCTTCCAAACGATCATTTGTCGGTGAAGATAATTCACCAGAAGAAGATGATGCTCCGTCTTCTCTTTGTGTGTCGAAAGTTTTTTTCTTCGCATATCCCACTGGACCTGCACCACTGGGACGCCGACCCGGATTCGTGCGGTCGCGCGAATCGCGATTAAATGGTTTTTTCGGTCCCCCAAAATCTCTATTGCCTTTGCCACGGCTCTTGTCCGCATTTCTACCCACTGCCATTAATGATTCTCCTTTACTTCCGGAGTCGATTCGAGGATAACAAAAATTCTCGTCATGACTTCTTCCAATCGGATTTCTTGATCCGTGATATAAAGATAGCCGATTAATGCTTCCAAGCCCGTTGCATACTTGTAATCGGCTGGACTCGCATTTTTGGCCATACTCCCTTGATGACTATTCTTCCCACGTCGAAAAACGCCCTGTTCCTCTTCTGAGAGTTCATCCATAAGGGTACGAACAGCACGCGCTTGCGACGGTGCCTTCACATATTCTATAACGCGCTTATGAATTTTTCCGGATTGTCCTCCCAAGCGGGAAACCACATGAGAACGAACATACAATTCGTATACTGCATCTCCGATGTATGCCAACACGGATGAAGGTATTTCTCTCACGTCATCAGCAATGTAAGGAATGATCATAACTTTGTTACCTGAGGGCCTTGAGCCGTATCTTTGATTTGATATCCCATGGCTGTCACTTGGTTACGAAGTTCATCCGCCTTCGAAAAATCCTTGTTTTTCTTTGCTTCAACACGGGCATTCACAAGCGCCATTACATCGTCCGGAATCCCATTTTTAGCTTCTAGAATAGAATTAATGTCGATGCCTAAAACATTCATTAGTTCCACAATCATGTTGATGGCATCATTCATGGTCTCCGAAGAAACATCTTTTTCATTCACATGTGTATTGATAACACGAACAAGTGAATACACCGCGGTAATCGCATCTGCAGTATTCATGTCGTCATCCATCGATTCGATAAAGGATGCCTTAGCAGCCGTCGTCGCAGCTCTCAATTGAGCGTCTTGCTCATCATTTGAAACAAATGGCGTTTCTTTCTCATGTGCGAGTGCAAATCTCGCATTCTCCAGTGCGGTCTCAATACGCTCGAGGCCATTCTTCGCTGAAATAAGTGGCTCATCCGAAAAATTAATCGGCATGCGATAATGACCGGATAGAATGAAGAAACGGATAACCTCATATGGGAATCTCGCTACGATATCGCGTACCGTAAAGAAATTGCCCAAAGACTTACTCATTTTTTCGTTATCGACATTTACGAATGCATTATGCATCCAATAATGAACGAAAGGGTCGCCATTTGCCGCTTCGGATTGTGCAATTTCATTCTCGTGATGAGGGAAAATCAAATCCTGTCCGCCGCCATGAATATCAATTGTTGGGCCAAGAAATTTACCAATCATGGCAGAGCATTCAATATGCCAGCCAGGACGCCCTTCGCCCCATGGTGCCTGCCAAGAAGGCTCTCCTTCCTTCTTGTTTTTCCACAAAGCAAAATCACCTGGATTTCTTTTTCCTTCAGAAGAAACACCACGTTCACCAGCACCTGCTTCCAAGTCCTCGAGTTTAAAGTGCGAGAGCTTTCCGTATGTTGGGAACTTGGAAACGTCATAATAAATTCCATCGTCTCCAGAATAGGCAAAGCCCTTATCAATGAGCGTCTGAATCAAAACAATGATTTCATCTATCGTTTCTGTAGCACGCGGTTGATATGTCGGTCGAAGAACGCCCAACTTCTCCGCATCCACGTAATATTCCTTGATAAAACGATCAGCGAGCTCTTTAATAGTAATACCTTCTTCATTCGCACGACGAATCATCTTATCATCTATATCCGTAAAATTCTGGCAAAACTCGACCTGAAAACCACGATACTCCAAATAACGGCGTAATGTATCAAAAGTCACGAAAGGTCTCGCGTTTCCGAGATGGAAGTAGTTATATACCGTCGGTCCGCATGCATACATCTTGACCTTTCCCGGTTCTATCGGAATGAATTCTTCTTTCTCACGAGAAAGTGTGTTGTAAATCTTCATATATCCTCCTTAGGAGTCTTTCTTGTCTAGTTTTTTCTCCAGTGCCATCACGCGGTGCATCAATTTGCACATTTCCTGTTCCACCGGATCGGCGGTATTTGCATGATCTAATTCCTTTGCGTGACAAATCGGCTTTCCATCAATGCGTACGACCTTACCCGGAATACCGACCACAGTCGCACCGGCAGGTATATCCGTAAGGCAAACAGCATTCGCTCCGATCATTGCGTTATCACCGACCGTAAACGGTCCGAGAAGCTTCGCGCCGGCTCCAATCAAACAATTATTCCCGATTGTCGGATGTCTCTTTCCCTGCCCATGACCGGTTCCGCCTAATGTCACATTATGGTAAATCGTACAATTATCGCCGACGACCGCTGTCTCACCAATCACAATACCCATTCCGTGGTCCATAAAGAGGCCAGAGCCGATTTGGGCACCTGGATGAATCTCAATACCAGTGAAAAAGCGTGCAACTTGAGAATTGTAACGAGCCAATGCAAAGAGATGATGCTTATATAGAAAATGACTGACACGATGATATACTAACGCATGAAATCCGGGATACAGAAAGATAACACTAGGCACCCCGCGCGCTGCTGGGTCACGATTTGCGATCATTTTTGCATCATTAAGTAAACTCATCGTCCGTCCAATCACTTTTTTTACACAAATAAAGGCCCGAAACCCGCTACCCACTTTTGACACCTAGCACTAGCCAGGTGGGTATCCTGCGGCAGTCTAAGATCTTCCTCCCGGGAGCGCTTCTTACGAGAAGAAACGTCAAGGCTTGATCGTCTCTGCTCCGACTTCAGATTCCCATTTATGTCACGAAGGTTCAAAAACATGAGTATCGGCCTTCAGGTTAACTTTATTATAGCAATAAGCGTAAAAAAATGAAACAGTAATCACTAACTTCGTCGAACTTCACAAAATGATTTACAAATCCGAAACACCGTCCTGTAATGACTGCTTTCGGCTCGATGCAACTGCTATTCCGGCAACATATTTTGCACCGCCGAGATAGAGAGCGCGCATCGCCTCATGCATCGTACCTCCGGTTGTCAAAATATCATCAATCACCAAAATGGTAAGCCCCTCCACATCCCAATTATCATCTACAGCAAAAGCATTTTTCACATTTTGGGCGCGTATCATCGGATCTCGAAATCTGCTTTGCTGTTTCGTATATCGAGTTCGAACTAAAACATCTTCCGAAAAGGGACAGCTAATCGATTCTGCTACCGCTCTACCAATCAGAGCTGCCTGGTTATACCCTCTTTTTCGCCTTCTCTTCTTGGAAAGAGGAATCGGAATCGCAATATCAAATGACGAAAGAATATCCTGAAGAGCGACAGATGTAAGCATTCCAAGCAATGGTCCGTTTTCGCGCATGCGATTGAATTTTAAAGCATGAATCAATGACACCATGTTGTCTTGATAGTAGAATGCTACTGCAACTTTCGCATCAGAAAGCGGATCGTCCGAAGATGAATCTGAAAGGCAAGGAAGAATGCGATTGTCGGGCTCGCGCAAGGGAAGAGAAGCCAGACACTTCTTGCATATCATTAATGAATTCGATCGTTTATTTTCTTCTTTGTCCGTAATCAGAATTGCATGACACTGTACACATGTTACCGGAAAAAGATAATCAACCACGAGGTGTAAGGCATATTGTAGATGTCGAATTATCATCGTGACTATCGTTTTTCCGCCATTCGCTCTCTGAATGTTTGAAGTAACGCGGGAAGTGCCGTACATCTTTTGTGCACCACCTTTCGTTTGGCCATTCTTTCAATTGTATCTTCGCTTCCAATGACAAAAAGTCTCTTTCTTGCTCTTGTGATTGCTGTATAAAGCACATTTCGGTGATAGATTAACGACGAACCCTTCGGCAACACTAAGATTACATCGTCAAATTCACCACCTTGTGACTTGTGAACCGTCATCGCAAAGCCTAGTTCAAGGCCGCTTAATGAATTCCAGTCGTAAATCACATCATGCCCATCATCGAAATGAACGGATATTGATCCACCCGATCGATAACCTACAGCGCTTACAGTTCCCAAATCACCATTAAATACGCCTTTTCCAGTTCGTCCACTATACTCTTTATAGATTAATTGGTAATTGTTCTTCGTTTGAATGACGCGATCATGTTCCTGAAAATAAGCACCATTATATTCCAGTGGGTCACACTGCGATGGTACTTTAAACTCTTTTTGCAAAAGCTTATTCAAATGATCAACTCGAGCAACGCCACTCTTCTGAGGACAGAGTATCGCGACATTTTGCCAAGTGAACATAATGTTTTCTTTTTCCAAACGCCGAAGCAAAGCCACGACAGCGATTTCCATTTCCTCCGGAAGCTCCATTGAAATCAATTGACACGAACTATCCGAACGTTCCTGATCAAAAATCATCGATTCTCCACGCAATACTCGCCGCGCGTTCTCCAAAATCAAGCTATTCTTGGATTGACGAAAGTTTTCATCCAATGAAAAAACATTCACGATGGAAGAAGAAATCAAATCCTCCAAAATCTTACCCGCCCCAACGGAGGGCAATTGATTAGAATCACCAACCAATATGAGTATGGCGTCTTGTGGAATCGCGCGCATAAGCGCCTCAAAAATGTTCGTATCCATCATGCTAGCCTCATCCACGATGAAAACTCGCCCCGGAATCGGATTCTCCTGGTTGAAATAGTATCCGATAATACTCTCCTCTTCATCGAAAAAAGAGCCCAACAATCTATGGATAGTCGACGCCGGTCCGCCTATGACATCACTCATTCGTTTCGCGGCACGCCCCGTCGGTGCAGCACAATACACCTTTCTCGGATAAATTCGGTGATAGTAATTCGTCAATATACTGACAATCGTTGTTTTTCCTGTGCCCGGACCTCCGTCAATAATATTAAAACCAAATGACAAAGCATTTCGAATGGTTTCTTCTTGTTTTTTGGTTATTGTAAAGAGTTTTTCTGCTGAAAAATCTGTAATTGCAGCCGTTAGTGCTTCATCATCTATGCCAAAACGTCGATTCGATCGTTTCACGATTTGAGACGCAATAAACTGTTCTGCACGAAATGTTTCTGCAGATGCAATATTCAAATCATCCGGAATATCCATTTTCGAATCCAAAGCGGGAATAAGCTGAACACGCCCATCTTGGTAAAAAAAGCACGAAATAACGCCACTATCCATCATTTGATTGATGAAACGAGAAAGAAAATGTGCGACGTAGTTCTTCATGAAGAATACACAACCCTCATCACCCAGCTCGCAATCATCGCAAAAATCACATTTCTCTTTCACTTTCAGAATCTCTCGTTCAACAAGCTTCGAAGCAAAGGATTTCCACTTTGCAAATGAAATATATGTGTTACCGTCCTTCTCATTCCGCAAAATAATATCCATGAGTCTCTCAATCAAGGTATCTGTCGGAATTCTTTGGACGCAATTACCATTACTCATAATGAACCTCCTCTCTCGATTGTTCATCTATTGAATAAATGAAAATGAGGCGAAACATCTTTGTTATCAATGTCTCACCCCATCATAATCATCATGTCATTTGCATTAAATATTGGCGTCTGCCTTCAATGCCTCTGCCTTATCTGTTTTCTCCCACGGGAACTCACCATCCGTGCGTCCAAAATGGCCATATGATGCGGTTTGTTTGTAGATTGGTCTGCGCAAATCCAAATCACGAATAATGGCTGCCGGTCGAAGGTCAAAATGCTTCTTTACCAACTCGGTAATCGCCTCGTCGGAAATCTTTCCCGTTCCGAAGGTATCAATCATTACCGATACCGGATGTGCTACACCGATGGCGTATGCAAATTGAATCTCACATTCATCAGCTATGCCTGCAGCAACGATATTCTTTGCAATATAGCGAGCATAATATGCAGCTGAACGATCCACCTTCGTCGGATCCTTGCCGGAGAATGCACCGCCACCATGACGAGCGTATCCGCCGTATGTATCAACAATAATCTTTCTTCCGGTAAGACCGCTGTCACCTTGAGGTCCGCCGACTACAAAGCGTCCAGTCGGATTAATAAAGATCTTCGTATTCTCATCCACATATTGGGCCGGAAGAATCGGAAATATTACCATATCCTTAACTGCCTTTTCGAGGTCAGCGCGAGATACGTCTTCACTGTGCTGTGTCGAAATAACCACGGCTTCAATTCTCTTTGGTGTGCGGCCGTCATATTCGATAGTAACTTGGCTCTTACCATCCGGGCGAAGGAAATCAACCTTACCCTCCTTACGAATCTTCGTTAATTGACGTGTCAATTGATGTGCCAGCGAAATAGGAAGAGGCATTAGCTCAGGCGTGTCATTATTGGCATATCCGAACATCATTCCCTGGTCACCAGCACCAGTGTCCATCGCATCCGTACCCTGCTGATTGCGGGATTCAAGTGCATTATTAACACCTTGCGCGATATCCGGAGATTGCTCGTCCAATGTCGTTAACACAGCACAAGTCTTATAATCAAATCCGGATCCGGAACCGTCATAACCGATTTCCTTTACCGTGTTTCTGACAACTGCCGAAATATCCACATAAGCATCTGTAGTCACTTCACCCATAACTAAAACCATACCGGTCGTGCAGGCTGTCTCACATGCGACGCGCGCCATCGGGTCTTGTTCCAAAATCGCATCCAATACGGCATCTGAAATCTGATCGCACACCTTATCAGGATGTCCCTCAGTAACCGATTCCGATGTAAAAAGCCATTTACCTACTCGATTCGTACTCATATATTTTATCCTCCATACATGAATGAATTCTTATTACAAATCAAAAGCCTCTCCTATACAAATGAGGAAAGGCTTCATAAAAGCGTATGTGATTCCTCATCTTTCAGGTAATCTACCTGCTGGAATTAGCACCGCTGCTTTCCGCGGTTGCCGGGTTTCATAGGGCCAGTTCCCTCCGCCACTCTTGATAAGTGATGAAATTCAATTCAATTTTGAGTTGATGATACCACTAGTATTCCGTCAGTGCAACCTTTATTTCTGTATTTTTTCGTATTGTCGACATTTGTCGAAAATTGTCGAAAAATGTCGATAATTCACCTGTTTTTCCGCATGAAAAATCACATACACTGATCGCATCACTTCATTAGCAGGAGGGCATTTTATGGGAAAGAAGATTGGCATTATCGATTGTGATGCTTGCTTTACGAGACTGCTGGCGCAGCGCATCCGACTTCGTAATATTGATAAAGATGTGATTGTTTGCAATGCAGTGAATACAGAATCAGTATCCGAAATATTGGCTCAAATCGACACTCTCATATATAACCCGAACGATATTGCGAAAGAACAAATTCTTTCTTTGATAAGTGATGACCACTTTGTTCATCTGATTCCTCTGCAAAATGAAGAAAGTGCCAACGCACCTCGTTCAGCTTGTTCACTATTACAAATTGCCGAACGAAGAGAAAAACCATACGCCGCATATTCATCAGGGACAGTTGTCGAACTATTGTGCTCATTTACAACACAGAAGGATCGTGAGCTTTACTATCAGAAACTGCTATTGCAAGCGAAGCAAGAAGCCATGCAGGTAATCCGAATTGATTTTATGCCTGGAATAAATATGGCGTTTAACCCCGGTCAGAATATGAACGCATTGGCATTTTCTATTTCGGGTGTTCATCGACTTCTTGCAGACTTGGATCTGAAAACCTTTTCTTATGAAAAGATTGGAGAATACATGACAACGAATGCTGAGGGCACTTTGCTTTTCGGAAGGCCTCTTCGTTCCGATGAGATTATCAACGCACCGATTGAGAAGCTAATTTCATGGCTCCTGGCAACCATCGAATACGCGAATGCTATGCATACGCCCACGAGGATTATCGTCGTGACAGAAGCGCTCCCTTTTTCAAAGTTAAACGAGATTGCGCGATACGCGAATAATATTCATGCCGTTACCGCAATATCTCCTGCGAATGATCGACTTTTTTCTTACGAGATGGATTCGTTTTTGAAGGACAAGAGTAACGTGAGAGTCATTTCCCCTGATAGAGAAGGTCATATGCCACGAAAGAAGGTGATTGTATGAGCAAAACTGCGTGTAAAGAAGATATCTACGATCAATACAAGGATGAGCTTACGACTTCCGTCATGCAAACAATGCATGAATACGACGAGCTCACGGACAGTGCTTTTCGGGAAATGATTGCCGAAGTTATTAGGAAGAATCCGACCACGAAAACGCTTTCTTTAGACCAGAAGCGTTCCATTGCAACGAAGCTTTTCAATCGGATGCGAAGACTTGATATCTTGCAGCCTCTAATGGACGATCCCGGAATTACGGAAATCATGGTAAACGGGCCGAAGAAAGTATTCTATGAACGTGAGGGTCAGCTATTTTCTTCCGATTTGCAATTTGAAGACGAAGCTACATTGACACAATTAATGCTTCATTTTTTCTCTGGAGCGAACAGACCATTAAATGAAGCATCACCAATATCCGACTTGCGTTTGCCCGATGGTTCACGTGCAAATGCAGTTCTCGCCCCCATCGCACCAGACGGTCCAATATTTACGATTCGAAAGTTCACGGGCGTTCGTCCAGATATGAAGACATTGATTTCCACTGGCTTTATTTGTGAGGAAGCCGCCTTATATCTGGAAAAAGCAGTCATTCACAAGAAGACGATTTTTCTTTGCGGCGGTACAGGAAGCGGAAAGACGACTTTCTTGAATACGCTTTCAGGGTTCATTCCCAAGAACGAAAGAGTGGTCACTATCGAAGATTCCGCGGAATTATCTTTGCAAGGAATAACCAATCTGGTTCGTTTGGAGGCTCGCCTTCCGGGACCGGATGGGCAGGGTGGTATCCATATCGGCCAATTGATTCGCACCGCATTACGTATGCGTCCCGATCGCATTGTTGTCGGCGAAGTACGCGGAAGCGAGGCTGCCGATATGCTGCACGCATTACATACTGGCCATCCAGGGTCATTATGTACGGGACATGCGAACTCTTGCATGGAGATGCTCGAACGTTTATCAACGATGGTTTTAGAAGGCTCTCATCTGCCTTTTGATGCCGTAATTCGTCAAATCAATATGGGGGTTGATATTCTCGTTCATATTACACGTGGCAATGACGGGAAACGATTTGTAGATGAAATCGTACGGATGTTACCGCTCGAAGATAATCACTTTCGCATCGAAACAATCTACAGCTGCCGAAAGGAGGTCTATCAGTGAGAAGCTTATCCCGATTATCAACCAGCGAAATAGGCCGTCGTGAAAACATTGATAAAATTACGAAACATGCCTATTTTCTTTTCATGGTGAAATGTCTTCCCTTGTTGCCGCTAACAATGGTCTCCATATATTTTCTGGCACAACCATTTATAAGCGATCAAAGATTACAATGGGGGTTTTCAATAGGTATGGGATTTCTCCCGTTTGTTTCAGTCGTTCGTGTCTTGTATGCCAGACGGACATCTACATTGCGTCTCCAAAGCAAGGTGCTCATGCAGTCACTGTGCACTTCTGTATCCGGTGGTTATTCTATCGAGCGGGCATTTCTTTGTGCACGTGTGGATGTTGAAAAAGCGTTTGGAAAGCATACCGCCTATTCTCGTGCTTTACGCGATGTTGAACACGAGCTCACATCTCACGAATCACTCGATTGTTCTTTAACTCATATGTGTCAAACACTCGATTACTATGAATTACTACCGATATTTCATGCTCTATCCATACAGAAGGTCGTCGGAAATCAAATTGTTTCGATTCTTCGAAACAGTTGTCAAATGCTCTCCGAATTACAAGCCGTTAAATCGGAAGTGGATGCAAATAATGCGGGAAAGAACACTGAGGCGCTTCTTCTTTGCATAATGCCTTTCGGCATCACATACTTGTTACAAATGAGCAGTAAAAACTATATGCAGCAAGCCGAACAATCCTCTGTCGGCCAAATACTCATGATGATTGCATTCGCATTTGCTGTTGCTTCATGTGCACTTCTCTTTTCCGGCATTGGAGAAAAGCCTAAAAAAGTGAAGCAAATACGTTCGTCCTACCTATCAAACACATCTTCAAGCACGCGTTTGCGCGCGCTCATCGATCGGTTACCATCAATTTACACGACAAAGATTTATGAATGGGCAAACGAGCTTTCCTTTCAGTCACATGCAGTTATCGAAGAATTCTTTCGATCATTATTGATGATTGTTATCGGATGCCTGTTATCTATCCCCTTGCTTCTTTATGGATTGCATATCTCTTTGTGGTTTAGTATTCCATTGATTTTGCTCTTTATCATTCTCAAACATGTCGATCTGAAAAATGACGTAAATCAACGGCGACTTTCATTGATGGATGATATGCCACTATTTATTTCCATGATGTCGACATTACTTGAATCGGGAATATTGCTTCCAAAAGCAATATCAACATGCGCTTTTGCCTTTTCAAACGAAAGTGTCTTGCATCAAGAATTGTCGGACATGATGAATCGAATGGAAATGGGAAACGGAGCTGCAGATACACTAGAAGCATTTTCGAATCGTGTATCCATACCTGAAGCTCAGGCCGCATTGCTATTGGCTTCTCGATATGAACGATCGGGCGGAAAGGAAGTACTTGGCCTTCTACGATTACAATCTTCTTCTTGTTGGTCCTTGTGTCGGAATGCTTCACGAAAAAAGCGCGAGCGAGAAGCATTTTCCATGATTTTCCCTATGATGCTTGATTTTGTATCCGTTCTTCTGGTTGCAATAGCTCCTGCAATTCAATCATTTCAAAGCTTTTAATCGAAAGGAAGTGTTTTTATGAAGAAATCGACACGTTACAAAAAAAATCTCTCTACTCACGGCATGGGAACCGTAGAAGTCGTCATCATCATCGCAATTTTGGTTTCTCTCGCCCTCATCTTTAGAACTGCACTCACGGGATATGCAAACTCAATTATGGATTATGTGTTTAACGATGAAAATGTTATCGGATCTTTGTAAATAAGAGGTGTAATCAATGACTCCGGATACTAAACAAAATGAAAAAGGACGACTGTATATACTTAATTTGAAACAAGACGAGGAGGTCGTTTTGCACGCGCTTGAGATATTGCAAACAGACCTCGTCTCTTGCTTTATTCCCGTATATATGCGAAATGTTTCTGTTTCTCAGCAGCTTCTTTATGACGTTAATCAACGAACCGCCTTCTCCAAATTAAACAAATCACAAAAGCAATACATCAAGAAACATTGGAAACGTCTCTTTTCGCGTTTTTGGGAGGATTTGTGCATCAGTTTAGACTACGCAATGTGTCCGGCAGCCATTCTTTTTGATGTAGAACACATATTTTTCGATGCAGAAAAGGATTCCATTATGTGTTGGTATACTCCGCTACGTTCTGTCATGGATCAACAAGTATGTCTATTATCTGCCTTTTCGACGGATGCAATCGACACTTTGCTGGGGGATTCATTTATTGACGAATTCTATCCGGAAGAGGAGAAAGAAAATCTTCTTGCATTCTTTCGGCAGAATGATGAAAAGGGACTAATTCGATATTTACATTCCGATTTTTTGTCTGTGAAACGTGATAAATTGCACGCAGAAGACCTTCAATTCATTATGTGGGCAATTTCATTTCCGTTCTTCTTCATCGCCTTGTCGGTTTTACAAAATCAAGTGTCTGCTAGAATTATTTCGACAAAGCTTCTCTCCATCATTTTTATACTCATCAATTTGATCTCGGTTTCCTATATGTTAGTATCTGCCAAAAGGAAAAAACGCAAAAAGCAAGAAATACAAAAGAGGGTATTAGAGAATCGGAAAGAAAGAGAAACACGGCTTCTTTTTCCCGAAGAATGGCGAACAAATGGAAATACGCCGAACCTGATGATGGGCTTTCATCCGATTCAATTCATCGAATTGCCCCAACCACAATCTCACGAGAAGCCAATGCGAAGATTCGTTATCTGGACCGATCGATTTCTTGTAGGGAGCGACTCGGATTTATGTGACTATTGCATTGCTGACGCATCACTGGCTTATCGTCATGCGCTTTTTGTGAGAGACGAAAAAGGCATGAATATTGAAGCAATATCTGCAGAGAAGAACACATACGTAAATCGACGAAAAGTGACCAAAAGAAATGCCGTCCCTATAGAAGACGGCGATATTATCGGATTAGGAGATTTGGAATTTGAAGCACATTACTATTAGTCATTCCGTTTTATTGAAATGTTCCTTTTGCTTATCTGTCCCATACATTTCAACTGCCTTAATGCGGACACGTGCCCGTCGAATAGAATGACGTGCATAGACTTGAGCATCGGACTCCGTCTTCGCATCATGATACCGTTTGCTTGCACGGTCAAATGCGGCTCTGGCTCGTGCAACATCGATATCCTCTGGCCATTCAGCAGCATTGCAAACGACAACGACGATATGTTGTCCGATTTCTGCATAGCCTTCTGTCATAACGGCATATTTGGTCTTGCTATTCTCGACAATTCTGGAGATGCCCGGTGTTAACGCAACAACTAAAGGAGAGTGACCAGGACAAATGCCCAATTCACCATCCAATGTCGAAAGAGTCACGGAATCGACCCGACCTTCATAAAAGTGTTGGTAAGGAGTAACGACTTCGAGCATCATTGTATTTTTTTCTTCAGTCTTTGCCATGCAAGCTCCCAATATTTCGTAATTTCTCTATAGGCTTCGTGTGAAAACCATTTGCAAATCAGGTGTAATCAGCCGTTTTTGTAAGAAGCCAAAACATCATCGATATCACCCTTCATAAAGAAATGTTGTTCTGGTATATGATCAAGTGAACCGGATATAATCTCGCCGAATGCGTTAACCGTCTTTTCAATCGGAACATAACGCGGAGCATAACCAGTAGAATCTGCGGTCACAAAGAAGGGCTGCGATAAATACTTTTGCACCTTTCTGGCGCGGGTTACGATTTTTCTGTCTTTCTCGCCCAGTTCTTCCATACCGAGAATCGCAATGATATCTTGTAATTCCTTATAACGTTGCAAGGTTTCCTGAACCATACGTGCGACGTGATAGTGTTCTCTGCCAACGACGCTTTCGGTAAGAATACGCGATGAAGATTCGAGCGGATCTACGGCTGGATAAATACCAAGCTCAACGACCGAACGAGAAAGAACGATATTCGCGTCCAAATGTCCGAATGTCGTTGCCGGTGCCGGGTCAGTCAGGTCATCTGCCGGAACATAAACTGCCTGAATGGAGGTGATTGAACCATCTTTTGTTGATGTAATTCTTTCCTGAAGGTCACCGACTTCATTTGCCAATGTCGGCTGATAACCAACTGCGGAAGGAATACGTCCAAGAAGTGCCGATACTTCAGAACCGGCTTGCACAAAACGATAAATATTATCAATAAAGAGAAGAACATCTCTCTTCTTCTCATCACGGAAATACTCCGCCATAGTAAGACCGGTAAGCGGAGCTCTCATTCTTGCACCACTGGTTTCGTTCATTTGACCGAATACCATGACGGTTTTATCGAGAACACCGGATGCCTTCATCTCATTCCATAAGTCGTTACCTTCACGAGAACGTTCGCCAACACCGGTAAAAACGGAGAAGCCGCCATGTTCTGATGCAATATTACGAATCAGTTCAAGGATGAGGACCGTTTTGCCAACGCCAGCACCGCCGAATAGTCCGATTTTACCACCACGACAAAACGGGACTAACAGGTCGATAACTTTAATGCCCGTTTCCAATACGGTTTCGGACGGGTATTGATCGGTAAAGGACGGAGCTTTTCGGTGAATCGGCCAATAGGATTCCGCATTGACATCAGGTCCTTTATCAATCGGTCGACCAAGCGCATCAAAAATACGTCCGGTAATCTTCTCACCTACGGGAACTTTAATAGCCGCACCAGTATCTTCAACCTGTGCGCCTCTCATCAAGCCTTCAGTCGCTTCGAACGAAACACAACGAACAACACCCTGCCCTCTTTGTTGCAGAACCTCGGCAAATATCCACTCGCCTTGTTTCTCAATTTTTACGGCGTGGTTGATTTCCGGAATCTGATGCTCGTCGAACTTACAATCGATAACCGGTCCGATAATTTGTGTGACATATCCTGTCGACATAGTGCTACCTCTACTTTACTGATCGTTTGTGACCTGATTGGCACCATTTACGATTTCAATCAGTTCGTTTGTTATTTTCGCCTGACGTGCTTGGTTCGATTTCAGTGTGAGTTCTTTCATCATATCGTCGGCATTTTTTGTTGCATTGTCCATCGCGGTCATACGCGCCGTTTGTTCACTCGCATATGCGTCTACCATAGCGCCATAGAGCATTGCGTTTAAGTATGTATCGATAAGGAAGGCAAAAACAGCATTAGCATTTGGATGATAATCCAATTCTGAAGCAGCCTCCAGAGCGATACCCGCGTCATCCAATCCCTCCGGAAGAATAGACTTTAATGCCTTGGTATTTACGGGAACGACACGAGAGATTTGCGGTTTCATGTTAATCGCCGATTCCATCTTGGTATAGATAACATAAACCAGGTCAAATTCTCCATCCAAATATTTCCTTCGGATGATATTGGCAACACTACGTGCTTGATAATAAGTAGGCTCCGAAATCGGGAAAGAGAACTCCGGGTCCACATTGTAGCCGTCGCGAATCAGTTTATCCGCGCCAAGTCCACCGAAAACATATAAGGTATAATCTGTGCGTATTCCCTTTTTCGTATTTTCGAGAACCTTGGTTTGAATGTGTTCTTCCGCAATTCGGACGACGTTGTTATTGTATGCACCTGCGAGGCCCTGGTCTCCTGTCAATACGAAATAACCAATCTTCCATGTTTCACCTGGCTTCTTTTCGCGCAAATGAAAAAACGGGTTGTCAATATCTTGCGTACAACGCTGAATCTCAAGCATGCTTTCGGCACATAGCGAAAAGAAAGGATAGACGAGATCGTGTTGCGCTCTGGATTTCCGCATTTTAGCGGCACTTACCAATTGCATGGCACGAGTCAGCTCTCCGATTTGATTAACGCTTCTGATTCGTTTCTTAATTTCGTTGAGATTCTCCATGATTGATTAGGTTTCCTCTTCATACTCTGGATGTTCCGCAAGGAATACCGAATGGTATTCTTCTTCCAATTTATCGATTTGTGCTTTGCTTTCATCGTCGAATACTAAGTCATTTGAAATTTTATCCAGCACTTCAGGATGAAGTGCGCGTATGCGACGAAGGAATTCAAGTGCATATTCTTTTACGTCTTCACGCTCCAAAAAAGAAAGCTTCTCGCTCGTAGCTAAATAAAGGATTGCCACCTGTTCTTCCATTTGGAGTGCACTGTATTGTTCCTGTTTCAAAACTTCGTTCAAAACGATACCGCGTTTCAGTTGCTTTCTCGTATTCTCATCAAGATCAGATCCAAATTGCGCAAATGCCGCCATCTCACGAGCTTGCGCCAGTGAAATACGAAGTGGTCCAGCCACCTTCTTCATCGCCTTGGTTTGCGCCGCACCGCCGACACGAGATACCGATAATCCCACATTGATTGCTGGGCGTTGACCCGAGAAAAAGAGTTCGGATTCGAGATATATCTGACCATCTGTAATGGAGATGACATTGGTCGGAATATATGCCGAAATATCACCGCCTAAGGTCTCGATAATCGGTATTGCGGTAATCGAGCCGCCTCGCGATTCCTCGAGCTTTGCCGCACGTTCCAAAAGTCTCGAATGCAAATAGAATACGTCTCCAGGATATGCTTCACGTCCCGGTGGTCGACGAAGAAGTAACGATATTGCACGATATGCCTGTGCGTGTTTCGTTAAGTCATCATATATGATAAGCACATCGTCGTGGTCGTTGTACATGAACTCTTCTGCAATAGCACATCCCGCATAAGGCGCTATGTATTGTAACGAAGCTTGGTCGGAAGCACTTGCTGCTACAACGACTGTATAGGAAAGAGCATTATGCTTCTCCAAGGTATTCACCACTTGAACGATGGTCGACATCTTCTGTCCGATGGCCACATATACACAAAGCACGTTCTTGCCGCGTTGGTTGATAATAGTATCGATTGCAATTGCCGTTTTTCCGGTTTGACGGTCACCGATAAGTAATTCGCGCTGGCCGCGTCCAATCGGAGTCATGGCGTCAATAGCCGTAATGCCAGTTTGCAAAGGCCGATTTACCGGTGAACGATCTATAATGCCCGGTGCCTCATATTCAATCGGTCGCGTTTCTGATGTGCGGATAATGCCTTTGCCGTCAATCGGGTTACCCAACGGATCAACAACACGTCCGAGCATATTTCTGCCGACCGGAATGGATACCGGTTTTCCTGTACGTTTGCAAAGTGTGCCCTCTACAACGCCCGATGCATCGCCAAGAAGAACGACACCGACTTTCGAAGGCTCCAAATTCATCGCAATACCATACGTTTCATTTGAGAAACGAATCAATTCGCTCGCTACACATTTATCAATACCGGTAACCATCGCCACACCGTCACTGACGCTGGCTACTTGACCAATCTCTTCAATGGTGGATGCTTGTGCAAAGCCATCCAGCATGTGTTCACGAACTGATGGAGAAACCTTACCATTTTTTATTTGTTCCGCAATATCATTATTCGATTCTTCAACCACTTCAGAGGCATCTACATCCCAGAAAGAATCCATGCCGAACAAAGCCGCCGGATCCTCCGAAAACTCACTGAGTGCCGCGTCGATGGAACGACGAATTTTTACCGGAGCTGTCTCATCACTGATGGGGGCCGATTGGTCGTTTTCGCGGTCATTTTTGAGATAGGTCGCGATACGTTTCAACTGCCCCTTCACGCTGTAGTCATATCGATATCCAGACGCAAAAATAACAAAGCCGTCGATGAGCGAGGCGTCTCTTTCTTGCTTTACTGAATACCCAGAAATATGAAAATGCTCCGTGAAACGCTGTGCAATGACAGCGATGCGCTCCGGTGTGAGTTCTTTCGCGGTGACAATTCGAATTTCTTGGAAAACACCATTCTCACTCAAGCTTATTCACCTTCCGTCTTTATTGCTTTGGCTACTTCTGCCGTGCTCATTTCTTTCAACACAGCCTCGTCGGCTAAAGAACCAATGACCTTCGTTGCAATGGATACTGCCAAATCGGCCACTTCATCCTTCATTTGTTCCAACATGGTATCATGGGTGTGTTTTGCTTCTTCTTCAGCGCGTTCGATAATTCCACTTGCTTCCGCTCTTGCATTGGCAATAATGGTATCTGCTTGCTTTTCAGCTTGAACACGTGCCTCGGAAAGAATAGCCGCCGCTTCACCATGTGTTGCATCCGTTTTCTTCTTGGCTTCAGCCAAAAGCTCCGACGCCGCTTTGCTGTTTTCTTCAGTCGAAGAAATCTCAGCAGCCATCGCTTCCTGACATTTGCGCATCATCTTAATTATCGGCTTGAAAACAAACAGCTTTAGAATAAAGAAAGCCGCAAGAACGTTGATAATCGTGAATAACGCCGTTACCGCATATCCAGCGAACTGATCTGGCGACAAAAGTGACGATTCTTCGACGACTTCTTCTGTTGCTGCAAGAACAAATTTCGCGGCCATCATAAGGCTCTCTGTGAATGGAATTGAGTCAATATACATGTCTACTACCTCTGCTTCGCTTAATACTTCTCGTTATGCACGAAGAAAGAAAAGCGTTATTTTCTACTTTGCATCAGAATGTAAAGATGAGAAGCAAGCTTACGACCAACGCATAAATGGCGATGGACTCCATAAAAACAATCGATGTTAAAAGAAGAGTTTGCAACTTTCCAAACAGCTCTGGTTGACGTGCAGCCGATTCGAGTGCTTTACCAGCGGCAATACCCATACCTAAAGCCGCACCACATGCACCAAGTCCAATTGCGAGACCTGCACCAAGTCCGGCAAGTCCTTTCGGGTCGATTTCAAACTGAGCTACTTGAAGTGCTGCATTCTGCAATGTCATAAGATAATTCATAACTTTTTCCTCCGTTAGTCCGTTATTTCAAATGAATCGTTTATAAATAGTTATTTCGCCGCAACGGCCTCTGTTTCCTGAATAGTTTTCTCCTCGAGTGCTTTTTGTGCTTTCATCTCGGCCTTTGCTTTCGCCTTCTCCGCCGCGTGTTCCTTGTGGGCCTCCGCTCCCTCGACGATTTCGCCGATATACGACATCGTTAAGTAGGAGAATACGACTGCTTGCAAAATTCCATCCGCCAAATCAAACCAGAGTCCGAAAATACCTGGTACGATAAGCGGGATGACCAAATACAAGAATTCCATCAAAATGAAAGAACCAAAAATATTACCGAAAAGACGAAGTGCCAACGACATTGGCTTGATGATATAGTCGATAATCTTGAACGGAAACATCACCGGAGTCGGATCCAAAAGCGAGCCGATAAAACCCTTTACGCCGACAAATCGGATGGAAATGCCGATGACATAAAAAATGGTAAAAAAAGCTAGGGCAAACGGAAATGCAATATTCTTCGCCGGTGGTGTGATTTTGAAAAGTGATGACACGTTACAAGCGATCAAAAAGCAACCAATAGTGCCGACCATCGGTGCGACCGTTTCAGCCTGCTTTTCATTCATACCGCTACTTTTGCATACGCTTAATATCAGGGAAACAACCGATTCCATAAAGAACTGACGACCCTTTGGTACGCTTTTTTTCGGTGCAGACAGCCATATTAACAAAAGAATGAAAAGAAAAACTGCAATCCATGTCACGATTACGGCATCCGTCAGCAGGAAATCCTTCCCGCCGATGGTAAATTCCGTTTTCCATTGCAATATGCCGTGACGAATCTCTTCACCAATATTGCCATTTCCGAATGAACCTTTGAGTTTCTCAACAAAGGCCTCCCAGAATTGCGCCCACCATGATGTTTTTAGGGTAATCAAGTGTGTTCCCATATCCATTTCCTTCCAAAAAGATGAAGCCCGGAAATTCCGGACTTCATTTATCACAGAATTCGTGGTTATTGTACCCCTTTTTTTCCCATAAAGAAATATCAACGCCGCCAATTCGCTATATGTACCAAAAACGTTCAGTATTCGTTCTGTTTATTTTGTGCCGAATAATCTGTCACCAGCATCACCTAGACCTGGTACGATGTATGCATGTTCGTTAAGCTTCGGGTCCTTTGCCGCACAGAAAATCGGTACATCAGGATGTTCTGTATGAAGCTTCTCAATTCCGTCCGGAGCAGCAATCAAGCACATGAATTTAATTTGCTTAATTCCGCGGCTCTTCAGAAAAGAAACGGCTGCAGAAGCCGAGCCACCAGTGGCGAGCATCGGGTCAAGAATTACGATTTCTCTCTCGGTAACATCATCCGGGAGTTTGCAATAGTATTCAACAGGAGTCAATGTATTTGGATCGCGATAAAGACCGATGTGTCCGACTTTTGCCATAGGAAGGAGGTTCAACATACCGTCAACCATACCCAAACCAGCACGGAGAATCGGAACAATGGCAAGCTTCTTTCCTGCAAGAACCTTCGTCTTTGCGATAGCAACAGGGGTCTCAATTTCCACTTCCTTAAGCGGCAAATCGCGAGTAACTTCGTATGCCATCAACATCGCAAGCTCGCCTACGAGTTCACGAAATTCTTTGGTTGTCGTTCTCTTGTCACGAAGTAATGAAATCTTGTGTTGAATCAGGGGATGGTCGAAAATGAAAACGTTACTATTGTCCATAAATGAACCTCCATGTGAAATATAGGTTTATTGTACCACTTAATTATTTGTATGCGGAAACGAATTCACACGCATCAATGCTGAAACCATTCTTTTTCTTGTTCCTTCATGTCATTGACGCGAGCCTGATGTCTCCCTCCGTCAAAATTCTCATTCATGAAGTTGTCGGTGATGGAAAGAGCAAGCGAACTGCCAATCACGCGAGCTCCCATGGCTAAGATATTGGCATCATTATGTTGGCGGGACATCCGAGCCATATACTCATTTGTGCATAACGCACAGCGGATTCCCGGATACTTATTAGCCACCATGGAAATACCTATGCCTGTTCCGCAAATCGTAATGCCGCGTTCGGCCTTGTTTCCCATAACGTCCTTGGCCACTTTCTGTCCGGCCAAAACATAACTGTACGGTACATCGCCTGCTGTTGCACCGCCTTCAATGATGGTATGTCCCTGTTTGGACAAATGCTCAACGATGATTTTACGAAGTGCATATCCTGCGTGATCGGATGCGATAGAAATAATCATGATTTACTCCTTTGTTGCAAGCGGGCGATGAGTGAAATGCTTCTTTCCTTCGGCATAATCGCCTGCCAGCTCACCGTGTCCACTAATCTTGTACTTATATGTTACTAGTCCTTCTAATCCGACTGGGCCTCTCGCATGCAGCTTTGAGGTGCTTACACCAACCTCGGCACCAAATCCGTATTTGAATCCGTCAGAAAAACGTGTCGAACAATTCCAATATACGTTTCCACTGTCGACGGCGTCCATGAAGCGTTCGGCCGTTGCTTCATTCTTCGTAACGATCGCATCTGTATGACCGGAGCCGTACTCGTTGATGTGTGCAATAGCTTCTTCCATGTCGCCGACAATCTTGACAGAAATCTCATAATCCAAATACTCATGATGCCACTCTTCAACCTTGGAGACACCAAGCATTGCCGCAACCTTGTCATCACCGTGAATGATTACATGCTTTTGTGAGAATGCCGCCGCCAGCTTCGGTAAGAATTCATTTGCGATTTCTTCGTGAATTAGAAGTGTCTCTGTCGCATTGCATACGGCCACATATTGTGTCTTCCCGTCAATGGCTAAATCCAGTGCCATCTTCTGGTCTGCATCTTTGTCAATATAAAGGTGGCAAACGCCATCAGCATGACCGAGCACAGGAATCGAAGAATGCTGCATGATATATTGAACAAAAGCATTCGAACCACGCGGAATAATCAGGTCGATATATTGATTCAATCCAAGCATTGCTTCGACATCGCTTCTGGATTCCATTAGTGTGATCCATCCCTCAGGCAAGCCCGCCGCGATTGTCGCTTTCGAAATGACGTCAAAGAGAGCACGATTTGATTGCATCGCTTCCGACCCGCCCTTCAGACAAACGCTATTGCCGGATTTTAGGCATAAGGATGCAATTTGCACCAACGCGTCCGGTCTGGATTCGAAAATGACGCCGATGACGCCAATCGGGCAACTAATCTTGCGAAGAATGAATCCCTCATCTAACTCAGTCTTCAAAAGCTCTGTACCGACAGGGTCCTTCAATGCCACAAGGCTATCAAGCCCGTCACAAACACCACGGAGTTTTGTTCTATCAAAGAAAAGTCTCTTTTGCAAAGGCATTGCGAGATTATTCTCTTCTGCCATTGCCATGTCATTTTTATTCGCTTCGCAAATTCGGTCCGCGTTCTCTAACAACGCATCGCGCATCGCAAGAAGTGCGTTATTTTTCTCTTCTGTCGAAATGCAAGCCATCTTGTAGGAGGCTTTTTTTGCCAGAATCGCGTATTCCTCAAAACTATCCACTTCGCCACTTCCTTTTACTTTTTGTTTATTATAGCAGAGGAAAAGAAGTAAATTCATCCCCAGACGAAAAGATTATGACTTTTTGTGCATATCTTTTCGTTTTACGGCACATTTTCAAACAAAATCATTTGAAACTGATTTGCACCGCTTAATTTAAGTGATTATTGGGTTTTACACGCTACTTTTCCTGTGGAAAAGGTGGAAAAGTCTGTGCATAACTCAAAGACAATGGTTTGCGGTTATTCGTTCTTGAAAAGCACTGAAATCAGTGATTTCTCGATTTGTCCAATAAATTGTCAATAAACCGAACGATTATTCGTCAAACCGTCAAGAGACGATTTTTCAACGTTTTAACCCTGTCAATGACCATTTGTTCGATATTGTGTGCGCGAGTCACGGACAGTTTTATTTTTCGTTTTTCGGTGGCAATCGATAATAGTTTGTCAACTGACAACGAATCGAACCGTTATAAAGCTTTCTTCTTTTATCTGCTTTTCGCGGGACGGCATTTTCAAAAGAATCGTCTGGCGTAATCACAGAAAGACGGATACCTTTTTTGCAATAACCTTGCCCATCTAGATACACAGAAGCCATATCATGATAGATTACCATTGCGTCTTCCGGCGTCAATAACCGACCGCCATAAGGTGGATTACATAATATCAATTGGCGTTTCATTTTTGTATCTTCCGCAAGTCTTTCAGGTGTTTGCAATCGAAAATCGGAAACCTTAAAACGAACGAAGTCTGATACTCCCGCATTACGCGCATTTTGTTTTGCAACTTCGACAGATTTCGGGTCAATATCAGAGCCAAAGAAATAGCAATCATCAATCGGAGAGTCATCTTTTTCATCCATGGCCTCTTCCCGAGCGAGGTCATATGCTTTCTTACCGATATATGGCAGCTTTTCACCGCTGAATGAACGATTCATACCAGGCGCGATGCGAAGCGCCATCATCGCTGCTTCGATTACGATTGTTCCGGAACCGCAGAACGGATCAACCAAGGCTTCCTCACCAAAAAATCGGTATTGGGCGACACTGACAAGGCCAGCCGCGAGCGTTTCCTTAATCGGAGCCTCATGCATCAACGGACGATATCCGCGCTTATGAAGACCGTCGCCTGTCACATCAATCATGATACGTACGTGATTGTTCACGATACCGAATTGGATTTTTACCAGACCGACCTTCTCGTCTTCATGAATCATGGCATCCGCAGGTAAGCCATACGATTGAATCAATGATTTTACCATGGCCTTTTTACCGAGCGATTGAAGTGCCGGCACTCCGAAAAGAATCGACTTACGAGAAAACCCGTTTATGTGAAAAGCATAATTTTTCGGAATATAGTTTTCCCATGTCACTTCCGAAAAGCCGTCGAAAAATTGTTCAAACGTTTCTGCTTCAAACTCATGGATGGAAAGAAGGATACGTTCTCCTCTTCGCGACCACATCGAAGCACGAGCAACATCCGTCGGCATCGTTTGGGGAGTAGTGTTTACAAGGATTAATCCATCTTGAATTTCGATAGCCTCCTTTGAAAACCCGACCTCAATGAGATCCTCTTTACAATAGCTTTCTAAGCCAAACAGGCAAGTAATGATTATTTTCATTGAAAACACCTCTCAATTCTTTCATAGATTGTATAAATAAAATTGTCAATTCACAATTCTGTAACAATTTGGACATGTTTTTTTTCTTTGACCTCTATATAGTGGAGGTAATAGATAGTTAGTTTGCGCAATTTTCGTATTCGGTAAAGGAGAGGATTTTATGGTAAGAGGTTTTGTAACTGGATTTTGCGGTGACACGGCAGTAGTTGAACAGCCGGATCGCACAATCACACAGGTTAGCAGAGCATCGCTACCACTCGCTTGTCGTCCAGGTGATTTTATTAGTCAAGATCATGATGCCAGTCCTTTCGTAGTGGATTATGCCATTACTGAGCTTCGTCGACAAGAGATTCGTAGAATGGCAGATGCCTTCTTTGATTAAGTTCTTCATGAAAGTGACCCACATCCCCCGGGTCGCTTTTCATTTCGTATCTACCTCCTTTTTCTTGTAAAAGAGCGAGCTACCGGCACAAAGGCTCGCTTTTTTATTGTCACAAAGACAAGGAAGCAAGCAACGGGAAAAAGATCACAAGTAGCAGTAAAACCTGAATGACCTGGAATGGAATTCCCTTAAGGCAATCCGGCGTTTCTCCGAAAATCAACCTTCGTGAAATACTCCTTTCATAGAGCATTCCGACGGAAGTTCCCAAAGACAGAAGTGCAACAAGTCCATAGCAGATAATCATCGTAATCCACGCACTACGTCCTGAGGTATCGATTGTTTGAGCCATATAGTTGAATGGTAACAGAAGAATCAATACGAAGGAAACAAATGGATACGGTCTATATAGAATGGGACGCAGAGCCTCAATAGAGAAAAATATAAGATGGAAGATGACCGCGACGCCAACGCATGTAATCGTTAACAAATAAATCGAATCAAAAAGCCCCGAGAAGAAGTGCACGCATACCATAACTGCCGCTGCCGCCAAAAGATGTGCAAAGAATCGTATCACAAGCGCGCGAAAAAGTGCCAAATCCTCTTCTCTTTGCAAATGAACAATTTTTGAATCCGCGTTTTGCTCCACTGCCAAGATGAGGTGTTCTTTTCTTGCTTTGGAGCAGATAAAGCGATAGATAAGCATCATTAATATGACCAAAATTGCGCTTCCCGATGTATGCGCAAAGACACTGACGTACATGCTTTCTGGTATAAATGATATAGTTTCACCGAATATCTTGTGATAGCCGAAGAGCTCGCGTATGAACGAAATCACAATGACCATCGAGCTATAATAACCGAATGCCAAAAGAGCATAGCCGCGATTCTCTCGGTTTTTCTCTGCTCCCGTCACTTCGTTAATCAAAGGTGCCAGAAGGAAAAGAAATGATATTCCCGGTAAAAGAAAAGAGTGCATTTCCGGAATCGCAAAAGGCATAATATCTTGCAAATAGTAAAGGACAAATGAAAATGCTGCTACGGTCAGCCCGTAAATAATCCACGTGCCACCATTGGCACGAAGCAAGCTCGCAAGCGGAATCCATAACAGAAGGAATACCGCAGTTACGCAGCTAGCCATCAATGCCACCTTTAAAGAGTCCGACGTAAAGATTGCCATGATGGAATAGGCCAACAATATAGAATATTGATTTTTCGACAGATATCTTTTTTCCATATCATCCTACCCAATTCAAGTATTCACGCATAAACTTATATGCCATATTTACAGTCGTTATCGCCGCACGTGTCGTCGCGTCATTGCCAGACACGCCGTTGATCTGTGTCCTGATTTCCGAGAAAGGCAACCCGTCAATACTGTCCGCCACAACATTGCTATCCCCGTCAATGATGACGCCGTCTTCTCCGCCGATTACCGGAGAATCCGTCGGAATCGGCGTCGCCGTTGGAACCAAAGTCGGTGTGGGTGTCGGGGTAGGTGTTGGAGTCATCGTCATCTCCGGTGTCGGTGAATCTGCGCCCCACGATGGATCATCTTCCGGATTAGCAGGAGAAGTCATAGTCGGCGTAGGTGATGAGGTAGGCGTCGGTGTGAGCGACTCATCCTCCTGCGGAACAATTGACGCAAGATAGTCATCCTTCGTAAAGCCTTCTCTGGAATGTAGGATACACTCATCCGCTAATTGAACAAATGTGCGAACATTCATCGTAACACCGTCGATGATTTCCGTTGTTCCATCTGATTTCACCGCCAATTTAAGCGGATCTTGAACAACCACCAAGCGATTGGCAATGGTATAGGCTTGTTGTGCCCAGCTCACATCACCACTTATGGTATAGAAGCCGTTAATTGACGCTTCCTGTCGTGTCATGCCTTCGACTTCATTATCCGCATCCCAAACCACGCGAACGATTCGCCCCGCGGTTACGGTAATTTCAACATAATCGCGATATCCATAATCATCCGGCTTGTCAGTTTGGGCATAATACGTTCCGTCACGTAAGCCCGGCAACGAGTCGTATTCCATTTGAAAAGCGATTTCCGGTAACATCTGTGAAGCGAGTGCGATTGGAATGCGGGCCCCTGTGACTTCGTCATTAAAAATCGATTGCTCTGTAGAGGAAAATGAAAGACCACCTTCTTCTTCAATCACTCGCAATGCCATAAGGGTTTCACCGTCTTCACTGATGCTCATTTGCGTATGGATTTCGCCTTGAGGCGTTGTCGTTTTCACTTCAATGACATATCCTTCCAATTCGTCCGCCTCATTATATGCAGCGACTACCGAAAGAATATCAGGATAGTGAGACAGAACCTCGGTATCTAGCTCTTCATAATGATCCGCCAACAGAATCATTCCGTATGTCTCTCTAAATTGTCTTTGCACCGCGGCTTTACGTGTTTTTTCTGTACTGTAAGCACAAACAGAAAGGAATAATCCTGAGACGAGAATCAAAACTAAAGAACAGAAGAGCAGTCGACGAATAATCGTTCTTGTCATACGCTTTCCCCCTTCTTTTCATACCATTGCTGCTTACCAAAAACTCGCGGACGAATGTAAAAATCGAAAATTGGTGTAATCATATTCATCATTAATACCGGAAATACCATGCCAAGAACTGGATATGTAAATCGATTGAGGAAGACGGCTAATATTCCTGCTCCAACACCGAAAACGATACGACCACTCTTGCAAATTGGCATCGTTGTACAATCGGAAAGAGCAAAGGCAGCAATAAAAACGAAGCCGCCCGATGTCAACCAAAAAAGGAAATGCTCGAATGAAAACTGTCCCCAGCAAGCCGGAAAGTAGCCCAAGACAACAACAAATAAATACGCAAGCGGTGCTTCCGGCTTATAAAGCTTGCGCACCAAAAGATATACGATGGATAAGCCAATCAGAACAATTGATGCAACGCCCATCATTCCGGAATAACGGCCAGACAGTGTCTCCATAATTGTTGATGCTGATTGATCGGTAACGACGTTCGATGTTGCCCCAGTAAGAAGTGTATCTGTACGAAGCGAAAAAATACCCGGATATTCGACAGGTGTCATTTGATTTGGAAAAAACAATTCCAAGAAGGCACGACCGAGAAGTGCCGGATTAAATACATTACATCCGACACCGCCGAAGCATTGCTTCCCGAAGAACGAGGCGAAGAGAATCCCAACGAGCAACGCCCATATGGATGTGGAGGCCGGCACCATCAACACCAAAAGTATCCCACTAACAAACGAACTTTGGTCATATTGCTCCATTGTTTCTTTGCGTAGGTATTTCGCGAAAAGATAGTCAGAAGTAAAAAAAGACAATGCACCAACAGCCAAAAGAATGATGGCTCGTATGCCATAATAGAATATCGCGGAGACGATGCAAGGCATCAATGCAACGCACATATTGAGATAACGTTCTGACGCATTTTGTGACGCATGAATATGAGGTGCCAATTGTTTTTGAATCATATGGAACCTCTCTTTCTGATACGATAGGCTGCCTTTGCAATATTGGTAGAGAGAGCGATACCAGCTGGGCATACATAGGAGCAGGCTCCACAAGCAATACATGCCTGAATCGATTCGGATGCCAAGGCTTCTGACGCCCCCATCTCAATAAATCGATTGATATAGTTTGGTTCTAATCCGACTGGGCAAGCATGTGTACACGCACCACAATGAATGCAAGGTGTAAGTGCCGGCTCGTATCCACGAATCACGGAGATTGCAGTTGTCGTCTTGATAATGGGTACCTTTAAATCGTGTAACGCCACGCCCGTCATCGCCCCGCCCCATACGACACGTTGTGCCGAATGCGCCCCCGGTACACGCTCGAGAAGCTCGTCAACCGTCGTACCTATTGGCACAACTACATTGTGACCAGTCATGGTATCACCGGATATGGTAACCACGCGTGATGTGAGTGGTTGATTACGTTCAATCATTTCGGAGACCGCATAACAAGTCGATGTGTTAAAAATCACCGTCTTACATGCAACTTCCGGCAATTGATCTGGCGATATTTCGACATCAAACAACGCTTTCATCAATAGCTGCTGGCAGCCTTGCGGGAAACGGGAACGAAAAACCTTTATTCCAAAAGAACGATCTATATACTGATCACGTATTTTTGCAATGGCATTTTGTATGCTAATGATTTCTTCATTCCATGCATCTTCGATGCAAAAAACGATTCTTTTTGCACCGGTCGCGCCTGCTAAGGCAGCGGCACCGAAAAGCACCTTATCCGCTGTTGTGCGTACTATGTGTAAATCACATGCCAAAAACGGCTCGCTTTGCGTCACGTTGACAACTAATGTACGTACTCCGAAGGCCTGCGCACGTAGACACTTGGCATATGTCGGATATCCCTCTCCGCCCATTCCAACTATGCCTGAGGCAAATAGCAATGACCGAATCGCGTCCGGTTTCATCATGTCCGGATTTTGTCGGGGCGTGATGTTAGGAGATACGCGTCGGCGCAAATCGTTTTTTATCCAAATGGCCTTGCACTGGATACGATTCGGCAAGCGAATCAAATCAATTTTGGTAACGATACCGGAGCAGCTTGCGTGAACGGGAGCACTTAAGTTCCCGTCTTCTCGCGCAATCATTTGTCCGCAAGTCACAGAATCGCCAACGGCTACAACCGGAATTGCAGCACGTCCGTGATGCTGGACCATTGGCAAAATGACCTCTTTGGGAGTGAACACTTCCAAAACGGCTTCCTTCATGACCAAGCGCTTGTGCGCAAAATCTAAGCCGTCCGCTGGCAGCATTCCCTTTATGAATGATAATTTCTTCATGGTACCCCCAAAAGACCTGTCTTTAACGGGTATTAATCGATGTAGTCTTTTAGCTTCTTGCTACGGCTCGGGTGACGTAGCTTACGTAATGCCTTTGCTTCGATTTGACGAATACGTTCACGAGTAACGTTAAATTCACGACCAACTTCCTCCAAGGTACGCTGGCGTCCGTCATCAAGTCCGAAGCGGAGACGAAGAACCTTTTCCTCACGGGATGTCAGGCTGTTCATTGCTTCGAGAAGCTGTTCTTTTAGCAAGGTATAAGCTACCTGATCCGCTGGTGACATAGCGTCATCATCCGGAATGAAGTCGCCTAAGTGACTATCTTCTTCTTCGCCGATCGGCTTCTCAAGAGATACCGGTTCTTGCGAAATCTTTTGTATTTCACGTACCTTCTCGACTGACATTGACATACGTTCCGCCAGCTCCTCAACAGTAGGCTCACGGCCTAGTTCCTGAATCAATGTACGTTGCTCACGAACCAAACGGTTAATCGTTTCTACCATATGAACAGGGATACGGATAGTTCTTGCTTGGTCGGCAATTGCACGCGTAATCGCTTGGCGAATCCACCATGTCGCATATGTACTGAACTTAAATCCCTTCGTATGGTCGAACTTATCAACCGCCTTAATAAGACCTAAATTACCCTCTTGAATCAAATCAAGGAAGTGCATGCCGCGTCCGAGATAACGTTTTGCAATCGATACGACCAAGCGAAGGTTCGCTTCGATTAATTGTTCTTTTGCCTCTTCGTCACCAGTCAACATGCGTTGCGCCAAATTCTGTTCCTGTTCTGCAGTAAGCAAAGAAACCTTTCCGATTTCCTTCAAATACATGCGAACGGGGTCATCCATACCGGCACTTTCTTGTGTACCTGCATTTAAATCAATATCGCGGATGGCATCATCTTCGACGCTCGTTTCTGCCGTGACATTTACGCCCTTTGCTTCGAGTTCGTCGAATAGCTTATCGACCAATTCCGGGTCACCGCCGTTCTCGTCGATGGCATTCATGATGTCTATGGAAGAAATGGAATTTGCGTTTGCAGCCGCCTTGTTTTCCAACTTTTGCAATATAAATGAAAAATCACTGGCCATAAATAACTCCTTATTCTGTAAAGATTCGCTATCGAAACATCCTCGATTCGACTTTCATCAATTCATTCAACAATACCGTAAGCGCGTAAAAATCACTTCTTGTGTGCCATATGGGCAATGGCGCGTTGGTCATTGAGGTATGAATCCGGTTCCACTCGAAAAAGGATTAATTCTCCTCTGATTCATAAGCTGTCGATGAGACCTTTCCGCCATCATCGATGGTATACGATGCTTCGTTTGAATAAATGGTGACTGTTACATCATCATAGGCCTTATCCGAGGAATCATACCCGTATTCGTCAGCGCGTAATGCGCAATATGCCTCATATACGGCAAGTGCCTTAGCATCATTCAATGTGTCATTGGTAATTACTGTGAATTCACCATTTGTCTGACCACCCAAGCGATACCCGACAGCATATCCGTTCTCCTCGGTAACATCCACCGTGATATCGGTAAAGCATTCATCAATTCGCTTGGTGATTGCGTCGCGATGTGACATGCGTGATAAATAAAGCGGCAGGAAAATCGAAACAATTAAAACCACGAAGCCCGTGCAAGCCGCGGCGATGATAATCTTCACTTTCTTAGGTGCCTTAACGTCCTTGGCAGTAATCTCGAAAAGCTTCTCTCCGTTATTGTTCCCATCTGTCTTTGCACTACTCTTGATTGCAGCGGGAATCGGATCAGTGAAAACCGGTGTCGCATTATAACGTTTAACACCTTCACGTTTTGGTTGCTTTTCGTTCGGGAAAGTCACGCCTTCCGGATTATTGTAGATGCGAATAGCCTCCTCTGCAGGAAAAACGCAATCGCAAAATAAACATTCACATAATTCTTCTTTGGAATCCAATACAATTAACGAACCACAATTCTTACAAATACCGTGTGCTGTAGCCATCAGATAACCATCCTTTGCATATTCGCTCACAAAAGGGTATAATTCCACAAGTAAGCAGAGTATATTATAAACGTTTGGCGTGCTATACGCAAACATATTCCCCACTTTTTTCAAATACTTCCCGTTTTTTTTCGTCCGATTTTGCGGACGAAACGCAATCGGGTCAAATTAGCTTTGAGAAAGGGCACCAAAATGGCAATTCCGTCGGATGAAATATCTTTCGAAGAATCACTTTTCGCCGAGAAAATCATGCGAAGAGCTCTTCGCGAAGCAGAAAAAGCCGCCGCCATTGGTGAAGCACCCATTGGAGCGGTCATCGTTCATGACGGTAAAATCATTGCCACCGCACACAATTTGCGTCAAACCAAGAAAGATGCGACCCTTCATGCCGAGATGATTGCCATATCAAAAGCGTGTAAAAAGATGGGCGCATGGCATCTCTTCGATTGCGATTTGTTTGTCACACTGGAGCCCTGCTACATGTGCGCGGGCGCTATCATTCAATCCCATATTCGTCACGTCTATTTTGGTGCATTCGACCCGAAGGGCGGAGCGGTAGTCTCCGTGAATCACATTTTTGATTTACCGCATAATCATCACGTGGAATATACTGGCGGGATTCTGGAAAATGAGGCGAGTACTATGCTAACCTCTTTCTTTAAAGAGCTCAGAGAGAGTAAGCGCACGCGTCCTCAATCGACCATATCGTCTTCTCTTTAACAATCTTCCCCGTCGCCGCCGTTATCGCCTTAGCATACGTATCCAATTGAACAGCATATTTATTTCGAAGTGTGTCGACTCTCTCCTCATACGTACCGGATAACCGATCCGACTTATAGTCGATTAATACTGCCTGCCCATCATCATCGACAAACCAGCAATCAATCATACCTTGCACGAGCGTAAATGAACCGTCTTCGGTCGGATGCGCAAGTGCAAAAGGAATCTCCTTATACGGTCCACATTCTTTTCGAGATTCCGACGCCACGATACGCGCGCATAGCTCGCTTCGAGTAAAGGCATCGAGCTGCTTTTCATATTTAAGAACGATATCCATATGATCGGGAAGAATCATTTTGTATTCACTTAATCTTTGTATTTCGGCATGCCAATCAATCGAATCTCGTCGTGTATAAAGCGACGAATAATCGAGATATTGCCACACGCTATGAAGAAGTGTTCCCTTCGTTGCTGCATCCATTTGTCCGGATGCAACCGTTGAATAATCTCGAACATGCAAATTGATTGACGCTGCACGTCCTTCTTCGTCTCCCGAATCACTTAAGAGTCGCTTCATTTCACTTACCGTTGTTTTGGATGGCACATTCATTTCCGGCTTCACTTTATCAGAAGCGAGGAGCTGTTCGGTGAACGAACACCATTGCGATGAAGCAAGAACAGTGTCCACATCCGTCACTTGCATGAAATGGTTAACATCGCAGTCAAGCTTTGACGCATCTTGCATGTTTTCTTTGGGTATTTCCAGCACCGAAGAATGTGAAATGAATTGATATGCCACATCGGAGGTGCGTTTCGTAGCAACCGAAGAAAAAACCGCTTGGTTCGCCTCGGAAAGCGACGGAAAAAGACGGAATACGGGCGTTTTCGGATTACGAATCAATCCGGCAACGGTCATTTTCCAATGGTTATTAAGCTTCTCCATGAGCGTATCGGGAATATGTTCCTCACGGAGTGTGAAAATTTTCCCGATGGACGAGAATCCATCCAGCTCATCTTGCTTACCACGCTTCAAATCGCAAACAATAAACAATCGATTCATCGCACGTGTAAATGCGACATAAAGCACGCGTAACAGCTCGGCTTGTTCCGCCAGGAATTCACGGCGTTTTAACAAGAAATAGTCGTGCGTATCAAAATAAAGTGCCGCATCATTATCGTAATATGAAGAGGCGATGTCACCATTTTCGGAAAGCAATACCTTCGAGCTCCCGGCGTGCGTTGTCTTTCGATCCATACCACAAAGAAAAACATATTCGAACTCGAGACCCTTGCTCTTATGAATTGTCATACAACTAACAACATTTTCTACCGGATCGGAGAGCTCAATATCCGTCGTCTTAGCTTTTTGCTTGACTAGGGCCTCTACATACTGCACGAATGTATAAAGGCCGGTACGACGAGAACGGTCAAATGAGCCCGCCCATTCGCGGAATGCAATCAACGCATTCTTGCGTGATTCATAACTGGCCTGCGAGGAAATCGTATCGAGGTAGCGGGTTTGCACATATGTATGCATCAGCCATTCGGAAAGTGTCATTTGCATCGACATCTTTTTCAATTGACGGAGCCATTCCATGGTTTGATTGAGACGAAAAGCCAATAGGTCCTGATGCTCATCGATATAGGCTGTCACACGGTGATAAAGAAGTGTTTTCGTGCCGGCATTCGTATCCTGTTTGATGTGGCCTTTTAAGTAAATCTCCATCAAATCCGCATCGGTATATCCGGTTTGCTGGAAAGGGGCTTTCAATACAGATGCAAAAGGAATATCTTGCATCGGATTATCCGTAACACGCATCAAGTTGAGCCACAAATGAATATCTCGGTTGGAAAAAATGTCTTCGATGGATGGGCCTTGCGCCGGAATACCACATTCCTGCAGCTTCTTTGCAACACTGGAAGCCGATGCATTCGTCGCCGTCATGACCACACATTGTGACCATGAAAAATCCTCTCTTTGCGCCAGACTTTGGAGCTTCTTCGCAATAGCCAACGCTTCACAATCGATTCGTGTTGAATCTTCCTCTTCTGGAGCTGATGAAGAGTCCTCGATTTCCGTAGCATTTTCGTCCGCAGAATCATCAGCTCTGCCATTTTCAGGCGTAGCATCGGAAATGTCGGCATGTTCGACAAGCAAGAGCTCGCAAGTCGCCTCGCCGTCATTTTGTGCATCTCGATTGGCTATTAACATGTGTGACTCATCATATTCGATGCCTGCATACGATTCACTCATCAGTTGAAAGAAAAGATCATTGACGAACGCGATGACGCCAGGGACACTTCGAAAGTTACTGTTCAGTTCAAATAATGTGCCGTTCTCGTGCTTCGCGTAGGAAGCACGACGTTTCATGAACATCTCCGGTTTTGCATGACGGAATCGATAAATGCTTTGCTTCACGTCACCGACAAAAAAGACATTATCCTTCGAAATCCTTCCAACGATGGCATCCTGCACTCCACTGTTGTCTTGGTACTCATCAATATAGATTTCGTCGAAAAGCTCACGATAATAGCCTGCGACTTCTTCTTTTCGCAATAACGCTAATGCAATTTGTTCCTGATCGGCAAAATCGATACTATGAATCGCACGTTTTTTCTCTTTATACAACGCATCCACAGCCAAAATAACTTCAAAATAGCGAGAATAATAGGGCACCATATGTTGAAGCTCTTCTTCTGTCTGTGCTTCACTTTTTCCGAAGAAGAATCGCGGTGTACCCTCGCTTTCGTTCTTTAAACGCGTCTTGTTCGCTGTTTTTCCAAACAATGCATAAGCAATTTCCCAAAATGGTGCAATCTTCGCATCGAAATCCAACAAAGCAGAATCCTGATTCTTTCGATATGTCGGAAAATCCATAGAAGAATACGTTTGCGCGTACTCATAGAAATCTGCATACGTCTGGAAAGCCTTCGATTGTCGTTTCTGATATGCGGTTTCGACGGCATCAAACCACGCATGAAAAGAAGCGCGTCGCTCTTCATTTCCTTTTTTCACAAAGATAACATCATCCACAGCTTTTTGAAGCTCACGAACCACAGGCATACAACGCTCGAAAAGTGCATCGATATGAGCGAGTATCTGCTTCGCGGTATCCGATTCCGAGAAATGAAATGCCGCAAACTTCTTCTTTTGCAATGCCTTTTGTACCCATTTTTCATAATCCGGAAGACTTCGCAAATACGCTAATTGCTTGCCCATCTCTTCTTTTAGGCTATCGTTATCGCGCTTACCGCCAAAGGCCGTAATCATCTGTGTCATCGACTCTGTCCAGTCAAAAAACAGAAGCTTTTCGTCATCCAAGGTAAAAGGAAATCCGCTCGTACCGAAATGCGGTACAGCTTGCCCGCCAAAGGATTGTTCGGAGATGATTCTATTTGATTGCCCTTTTACCGGAGCAGTCAGGTCGTCAGAAGGAGTCTCCGGCTGCTCCTTACGAGCCTCAAGATAGAGATCGTATATTTTTCGAAAAACTTCATCAAATGATTCACTCAACAGCTCATTTGTGCGCACTTGGTCGAGAATAGCGCTTCCCGGAAGAATGAGAAGTTCCCCTTGCTGATCACGGGCCTCAAAACTGAAATTGCCGATTACTTCATTGCAAAATGCATGAATCGTCGAGATATGAGCCGCTGGCAAAAGAGAGATTTGTTCATTGATGTATTGCCTTTGTTCATTTGATAACGCACTATTTAGCTCCGCACGCAATCGTTTCTCCATTTTTGCACTCATATTTGCAGCTGCCGCATTGGTAAATGTCATGACCAACATGCGATCTACACTGAGATCTTTACTCATGATGCGGCGAGCGATTCTTTCCGTCATGACAGAGGTTTTGCCCGATCCTGCTGCCGCACTGACCAAAATATTGCCACGCGGTGCATCAACGACAGCTTGTTGTTGTTTTGTCAGCTTCATCGGTTTTTCTCCTCTTCACTAATGTTTTCCAAAAAAATATCGTAGGCCTTTTTCTTCATGCCACCTTCATCTCTCGTATCCTGAAGCTTCGGAATTCTTCTGTATCTCGGATTCTCCCATGAACCGCTGCAAACCATGCGATACTCGCAGTCCTTACATTGTCTAGCGGCTGGTTTTCCCTCGATTTTTGCGGGGGTCGGATCGAATTTCCCTTCAAAAAGCGATGTACAAGACTTTTCAATGGCATGAATGGCATGTCGTCCAATCGCCGCCATGTCCTTCGGTTCGCCGTCAATCAAGGATGGCTTCGTTAACTTTTCACGCGATTTGAGAGCCAAATCTCGAATAGTATCTGACTTGTAATCTTGCTCCAATGTATCGTCCTTGGTATCCGATGTGGAAACGTGAATGTATCCTGCCTTTTTCGGCAACCATTCTGGATGTGACGCACCAAAAACATAAGTATACGCCGGAAGCTGGACGCTTAATCCCGCAAATAGCTTGTCGTATTCCACTTTCTTGTTGCCGGTTTTATAATCCAACACGCGGAAACTATGTTCATTCTCATTGATATCCACGCGGTCAATCGTGCCTCGGAATGTGACATTTTGCCCTGTTGGCAAAGAAAGCTCGAGTTTTCCATCTTCTTTTTCTCCGAATTTCCATTCGAAATAGCGAGGAACGTAATTATCATTTTGCAAGCCATACAACATACCTTCCAATGTATGACTGGCGACACGCGTCAGCTTCATCTCTGTCTCAGTTTTCAGAGCCTCATCCTTGGCATATCCATAATCACCTTCTGCTTCCGCCTTTCGAACCAGACGACGACTCCATTCCGGAATATCGGCGGATAAATACTGATCGATCCATGCTTTAGTGTCCTTATGGCCTTGCATCCAATAATCGTGCGTCATCTGTTGCATCGCAAGCTCCATGACACGATGAAGAATCGTTCCCGTTTCGGTATACTCCGGCGTCACTTCACGTCTTTTCGAAAGTGAAAGTACCTTCTCAGCAAAATAGGAGTATGGACAGGCAGCATAATTTTCGATTTGCGAGACGCTCATCGTCAAACGATTATGGAAACGCTCTTCCATTTGCGATTTTGGAATTTGAATATGACATACCGAATCTGCCGTAAATAGCTTCTCACCTGAAAAATACTTTTTCCAAAGTGCTATCGCCTCAATAAATTCATCGTCGCTCGGGTTAGTAACGCGCAAAATCACGGTGCGTAAATAGTCAATCAAGCGCTCCTTTTGATAAAGACGTGGGTCATCCATCGATAACGAAAGGATTCGTTCTATCTCTAATTCCGGCATGATTTCTTGCGCAAATCGCATCACCGACGACGGCTCAACATTAGAAAGTGTCGTCATGTAAAGCTGCTCTGTCGGACAATCCAATAGCGCATATGCGGTGAAAAAGTCTTTGTACACTTGATCTTTTGCCTTGTTCGGGAAAGAGATACATAGCTTCTCGGCAATCATCTGTCGCTCTGTACCGCGCAGGTATCCTTCAGAAATCGCTGAATAGGGGAAGTTACCGCGATTTGCGCCGACGATAAACATAACCTTCGTACGTCTCTTGTAGCCAAGCGACGGCGTAGTGACCTCAATTTGGTCTATGAATGACGGAATGGCCCCGGCCTTTTGCGTTTCCATACCGATGAGAATCGTCGAACGGAAATTTTCCATCTCCATATCGCAATCTCCTAAATCACCGGAGAGCGTAACCAAAATATCCATCATCGCCTGATAGGATGCAACCAAGCCGAGCGCCGCCTCTCGTTGTAAGGAGTCTGCCCATTCTTTTGCCAGTGCATCGACAATCTCGCCCTTAGTTTGCAAATGGTCAAAAAGAATCGTTGCCTTTTCCTTGCATGATTTTGAAACGGCCATACAATTGGAAAGAGTGAATATTGTTTGTAAAACAGGTGACATTTCCGTCCATATCGCCTTACCTTCTTCTGATTCATAAAGCGAATGGCGCATGATGCGTGATTGTTTATCCAGTCCATAAGCGAGGCAATAGTTTTCAAAACGACTCACCGCTTCATCGTTGCAAGGGCACAGGCCGGACTTCAAAATGGTCATTAAGTACTGATATTTTCCACCTGATGCAGCCAAGTCCAGAAGAGCCAAAACATACCGCATCCACGACGTGGCGCACAATGCTTGCCTTCGGTCCAAAAAAGCATCCAGACCATATTCCGCAAAGGCCGCATGTAGCGGTGTGCGATATTTCTCTTCGTCACATAAAACGATGGAAAAATCTCGATAACGCATGCCATCCAATGCCACCCTTTTTCGAATCGTCGCCGCAATATAGGATATCTCCTCAAAGGGTGTCTGGAATAACAAAAGACGGATGTCTTTGTTCTCCTTCTGGGGCGCGTCTGTTTCCGTCGTATTCGTCCGAGCGGCAAAACAAGAGGACAGACGTACCAAGCCCGTTGCACGTTGTTTTGCTGTTTCTGTCTTCGTTAGTGTGATTGGATGCCGCACCTCTTTTCGCAACGCTCGAATCGCGGCTTTTCCAAAATACGTAATATCCGTTGGATCCTCATCTTGCGTCGAATGAGAAAGCGCCGTTACGCATACCTTCTCTGTGATTACTTCAAGTAAAGAGATGAGCTTCAATTCTTCCGGCGTAAAGAAACGATCCTCTGCGAAACCCATAACCCAAATCGACGCATCCTTCAAAAAACGAAGTCGATTGAGCGGCCATGCATCAGCATTCGCCTCTCCCTTCGAGACTGTTTCCAATGTCGAAATTAACTGCTTTAACGTGTTTCGGTCGGATGCGAAGCCATATTCAGCTCTTTTTTCTGCCAAACGATTCATTAAGAGACCAAAATCATGTGTTTTCGCGCGAAAACCAGCCGATTCGCTCTCTAAAGACAGTGAAAGTAACATATCGCCCGTGATTCCATAGCGGTCAAAATCACCGAGTACTTCGTCAATTTTGGCTACAAAACCCACATTATCCGAAAAAGCAGATAGTGTGGTTAAATTGTCTTTTTCTTCCTTGAGAATGCGATAAATGAGCAATGATTTAGCAACAACATCAGGGGAATACCCCGGAGCGCCACCAACTTCAGACATAATGCGATATGCAAATCTCGAAAAACTCACGATATCAATCAACATAAATCCTGAAGATTGAATCGACTTCTTCTTTTCGGTTAAAATCTCGATATATCGTCTCTCGACATCCGCCTTACTCTGTTCCGGAACAATGAGATAGCCACGTCTTGTCGGCCAGGCAATGGCTTCATCACAAATTCGGGATAAGCAATCATCGCTGACATCACATGGATGTTCACCATATAGAACCGTAAGTCCCATGTCATATTCCTCCTACTCAGAGGGTATCGAGGTTTTGCGCGTTCGCTGCCTTCATCGTCATACCAGCTTCTTGAAGACGTTTTTGAATCGCTTCTTGTTCGTTACGTCTCTTCACCTTGAGCGTCGTTGTTTTGACCATCTCTTTTTCTGAAAAAACAAAATAACGGACCGATTTATACGAAGGCATTTGATGATTGATTTCCTTAATCGCATTCTTGAGATAACTCTCAATTGAATGGTCACCGGCAGTCTTTTCCGGAATCGGAATATACTTACCGATTTCCTGTCGATCAACCAAAATCTTCGTGCAGATATCAATCGCATCGCGCTCGGAGGCTTCACCCCAGACAAAAGCTTCTCGCACGCCGGGGATATTGTTGATTAATGACTCAATCTCTTCCGGGAAAGCCTTCTTCCCGTTCGTCAATACAATCATCGATTTCACGCGTCCCGTGATATGGAGGCATCCCTTCCTGTCAAGATATCCCATATCGCCGGTGTGGAACCATCCGTCCTCGTCAATCGCTTCAGCAGTCGCCTCATCATTCTCGTAATACCCGTTCATCACACAGTCACTTCTAGATAATATCTCACCGACTGTACCAATCTTGTCACTATCAGAATCAATTTTTACTTCGATGCCGGTAATCGGTCGCCCAACACTGCCATAGACATTACACTGATATGTAGTCACAGCAATAACGGGAGAAGTCTCCGTCAGGCCGTATCCCATGAGGAAATCAATGCCCAAATTATTGAAATCTTCAACATATTTTTTGTCGATACCAGCACCGCCAATAACCACAATTCGCATATGACCGCCGAGTTTTTGCAAGATTTTGCTAAAAGCCACGCGACGAAGATCGAGATGGAACTTCTTTAAAAAACGCGTTACAAAAACCATAAAACCGACGATTTCCGCTTTGCCAGTTTCTTCAATTCCAGACATAATCTTGCCATGAATGTTCTCGAAAAGTAGTGGTACGGAAATACAAGCTTCGACATGCCATTCCTGCATATTCTTGACTAAATAACGAAGTCCGTCCGATAGGCAAAGGCAACAGCCGCGAGAAAGCAAGAAATAATCGCAGGTATTTTCAAAAGTATGATGCAACGGAAGAATGGAATATGCGCGCTCGCCGGGATGTAAAAGAAGTGTCGTCGAAATGGCATACACATTTGTCATAATGTTCTTATGCGAAAGCATAACACCCTTGCTCATCGCAGTTGTACCCGATGTGAAAAGAATAATCTTCGTCGCATCCGGGTCAATGACAGCATCACGCATCGTTGTTTTTCCCTGCTCAACAAGCAATTTACCCTGACTTAACCATTCCTGAATATCCGAAAACCGCTCATCATCCGGCCAAGTTTGCGAAGCCGGAATGTATTCCTTCCCCATGCAAATAAAAGCTTTAATCGTTACACCATTTTCCGGCATACGAGACGCAATCGACGCCACCATTTCATGATGCTTCGGATGATAAAAAATCGCATCCAGCTTGCCACGTATAAATAGACTCTCGAGCTCGTTTTCCGGGAGCAAACGATCGAGCGGGACACCAACACTGCCGCTGGATAAAATTGCAGAATAAGAAACAAGCCATTCATAGGCATTTTCGCCTACTACACCGAGATGTTTCCCTTGTAAACCGCGCTCGGCGATGGCTTCTGCCAAATATTCAACATCATTACCGAAGTCGAGATGTGTCTTGTGAATTTCAGCCTCGTTTGGCTTTCTTCGAAAAATAAACGCATCCAAAGTCTGATGCTTTTCACGAGTTGCCAGAATCATATCACGCATATTTTCATAGCGTATATCTTCATATAGCGGCTTTCCGAGATGCGATTCCATACTGCCTCCCTAAATCGAGTCCATTCTCCCATTTGGAGAAGATGACTCGACCAGTAAATAGTCTTTATCGATAATAACACGTTCACGTAATATCGTCCAACAATTAACCTTCATGAATAAGCTTTCATTTGTCAAAGGCTTCCTCCCACTACCATAGGTGTTGGGAGAAAGCCTTTAAGTTTTTGTAAATCCAGCAAATGACTGTGTAACGTGATAGCCAGCTATCCAATCATTATCGAGAAGTTGCCTCAAGGCCTCCATCGATGCGAACACAAGAGCCTGTAACATGTGTGGATTTTCCACTTGCCATAAATACTGTAAAATCAGCAACCTCTTCTGCAGTCGCGTAACGACCATCCGGATAAGCCGCACCAAAAATCTTCATTGCTTCTTCCGTAGAAACACCTTCGCCCAGTGCTGATTTCTCAATCGAACGCATCATAGGAGTATCTATTGCTCCGGGGCAAATGCAATTCACTCGAACATTACTTGAAGCCATTTCAAGCGCAACGCACTTTGACAGACCGGCAATCGCATGCTTTGATGAAACATAAGGTGCCATTCCTGCCGCACCTACAAAGCTACCATTTGAAGCGATATTAACAATCGTACCGCTCTTCTGCGCTGCCATATGTGGGCATACATATTTCATTCCATACATCGGTCCAAATACATTGATATTATATACATTCATAAAGTCTTCAAATGACTGTTCAGAAATCGGTGCCATTCTTCCTTCATATCCAGCATTGTTAATCTGAACATCGATTTGTCCGATGCCTTCACCGTCTCCTCAACCATATTCTTTACTTGATCTTCTTTTGTTACATCCACAATAAAAGTCTTCAGACGATCAGCCTCAATAGTAAGACCCGCTATTAGCATATCCATTTTCTCTTGCTTTGTGCTTGAGATTGCCAATTTGCAGCCTTCTTTAGCAAATGCTTCTACTAAAGCCTCCCCAACACCGCCTGTAGCTCCTGTAATCATAACTACCTTGCCATTTAATCCTAAATCCATCGTATACTTCCTTTCATTCATTCGATTATCTACGATAAATGTATCTCATTTGCGTACCGTGAAATTATATTACAACTTTGGCGTATGTGATATCATACTATTCTGATATTTGGATAACAAAGTATATCATTGTCGTTTGTCATAGGCGGATACCATCACCTTTTGATGATGGATAGTTGATTTTTGTACGTTTATGACAAGCAAATCGATTGACAACCCTTAAATTCTAGACTAGCATATTCGAGAAATGGTTTTATAGTAATAAAGAGGTGGATTTTCAGTGAGTACAGATGAAAACGAAAAAGTAAAATCAACGAAGCCGACCCAAAACGAGATGCCTGATAAGTATCCTACCAAACGAGGATTTTACGGTACACTTTGGTTCTATTTGGGCATGTTGATTACTCGCTTCTACGTACATATTCATGCCGAAGGAAAAGAAAATATTCCGAAGGATTCACCCTATGTCATCGCGGCCAATCACCAGACCTTCGCCGATGGCTTATGGATATCTAATTTCATCCCGCGCAAGCAATTCAAGAACTTTGCTTGTCTTGCCGCATCCGATCTGGAAACAGACTATGGTGCGATGGGCCGTTTGATGATGAAGGTCGGACGTGGAATCGCTGTCGATCGATACGGAAACCCTGTTCGCGGTCTTATCAAAGCAAAGAAAGTGGTCGAAAAAGGCAACATCATGCTCGTCCATCCGGAGGGCACACGTACCCATGACGGTATGGTCGCCGAAATGAAAGACGGCGCCGCTTACCTCGCGGTAAAGGCCAACGTTCCGATGGTTCCTGTCTATATCGAGGGAGGCTATCAAGCATGGTCGCGTCACATGAAGCGTCCAAATGGTTGGGATAAAGTAAACCACTGTCGCCGTCGTATCATCCTCCACTTCGGCAAGCCTCTTCTGGCCGCTGATTACGAAAACAACGCGCACAAAATGACCGAAGCACTTTCCGCTTGGATGCACGATATGGAAGAAAAAACTGGCGCAGCAGACAAATTGAAGAACTGATAACATAAAATCCGAATTAAACAAAAGCGCCTCAACGCGGCGCTTTTTCTTTACTCTTTTTGTTTTAGCTAGCTTGGTTTAGTTATGGGGAGCATTGAAAAATGCATACTGTATCGCTTGCGGGATAACCTCAAATCTGACCTGATGACCATAGAAATCTTCACCATCATAATTGCCTTGTAATTGGAAATTACTGTCAAGCGAAGAAAAAACGCCACTTTTAGCTTGATACATTGTGATACCAGGCTGTCCGATGTGTTTGCCTTGTTTGTACTTACTCAATAATCCGAAGGCCTTCATCCTAGACATCGATGATACAACACAAACATTCAAGATGCCATCGTCAATCACAGCATCTGGCGCTGGACAAAAGCCATTGCCGTAGTATTTTGCGTTACAAATGCTGGTAAGTGAATATGCGACATTCTTCTTTGTAATCGTTTCCTTGTTGGCCAATTCGATAGAAAAATCCATGCGATAGTTCCACCCATTTAACAAGCAAGATACGGCGGCAATGGAATAAGCATTTTTTCGATAGAAGAGACTCTTCGGATGAGCCGCCACCATGGCTTTTGCCTTCGCTTGCACCAATGTATCGAGGCCCATAGAAGCCACATTGAGGCTGTATTTACTCCATATCGGTAAGTGATTGCCCATTGCATCATAGCTGTCGATACGAAGCAAATCAATCGGGCGTATTTCATAGGAGGAGAGATTTTTGAAGAAAAGAAAAGGATCACGATAGAATTCTTTCGGAAGTACCGTACGTGCAAAATCATTACCCGTGCCTAGCGGAAAAACCGCCATCGGCGTGTTTCTGAATGCTAAGCCATTGGCAATTTCATGCACGGAGCCATCTCCGCCACATGCAAAAATAATCGCATCGGTGCCATATTTATCGGAATAATCAATCGCCAGTTCCTCGGCATGACCAGCATGCTCTGTGTAAGCAACTTCAATCGACTCAGCAATGCTTTTCGGTACAATACTAAGAGCCTTGTTAAAATCGGCAAGCACTTTCTTATGCGCACGCGAGTTGACAATAAATATGTAATGCAAGGAATCACCGATTACCCTTCTATTTTTGTTAGTTCAATGTTGTCAATTGGTAAACTAAATCAACGACATCCTTTACCATGGTAACTTTTTCGAGACTCTCGTCAGGAATGCGAATATCATAGGCGCCTTCCAGGTCGATTACCATCTCGTACATTTGAAGCGAATCCAGCCCCAAATCATCAATCATTGTCGTCTCGGGATGAATATCCGTCGGCGATATAGCGAGCATATCCGTGACCATTCCGATGATATCGTCATAAATACGATCCTTCATCTTCGTAATCTCGTCAGGCTCCATCCGTTCTCGAGGGTTGCCGTTATCCGAATCACTAACCTGATCCGTTATGACATCAGACATTTTCTTTTCCTCCTAATTTGCCACGTTGTGGCTTTCCAATGATTTGCTTGTATCGTTCTTCGTCACTGTACTTTTCATATTGTTCGGACACAAATTGGTCGATGTTGCCGACCATTTGCGAAAGCAAAGCTTGTTCTTCCGAGTTTAATGGTTCCATTATGCGTTTCACAAGCAACGAATGGAACTTCGAATGAATACGATATGCGAGTTTTCCTTGCTTAGAGAGGAAAATGCGGACGATACGACGGTCTTTCTCATCGCGTTTTCTTTCCACATATTTCTTCTTCACCAAACGGTCGATTGCCACAGTCAATGTGCCTGTGGTAATACCAAGAAGTGAAGCTGTCTCGCTCATGGTGCGTGACCCATAAGGCCCAATGGCATTAATCGTATGTAACTCGGCAATTGAAAGATCGGAAAAGTAGCCCTTTGAAAGTGCCTTTTCTTCCGTAAGAAGTACGTTGTTGAAAATGTGAAGTAAGCTTTCGGCAAAATTCAGCTCATCGTTATTCACAGCAGTACTCCTTTACAAAAATATACATTTCGATTTTACATGATTATCTACGAAAAAACAACGCGACAACGCGCCGTCCGCTGCCCATTTCATAAATCATAAAGGACAATTCGGCCTTCTTCTAAAGATTTCTGAACATCAATGGCACGTTGGTTTGTAGAACCGCGGAAACGTAAATCCAAAGACTTATGCTCTATTTCGAATTTGCCGTCAATCAAGATATCCGTATACGACAGGAGCTCTGTATATCCTTTTCTGCCGGTCGCGTGTTCGAGCAATTCTTCAAAAGTATATCCCGAAAAAGTAATGACCGACAACCCGGCTTCTTGGGCCGCCTTTGCAACCTTCCAAAGTTCATCCGCCTGCATAAAGGGCTCACCGCCGCTTAACGTAATTCCATCCAAAAGCGGATTTCTACGAATTCTTCGAATGATGTCGTCAGCTTCGACTAAGTAGCCGTCCGTAAAAGAATGGCTTTCCGGATTATGGCAACCGACACAATAATGCGGACAGCCCTGCGTAAAAATCGCATAACGAATGCCCGGTCCATCTGTAATCGACTCCTGGACTTCACCAAATAACCGTATCACTGTTTCACTGCCTCCTCCAAACGAATCAAACGACCAAACGCGGGCACTCACCCGAAAATTATCCCATACAGCCAAATTTCTATAGCGGTGAGAGAGCCCGTTCGCAAGCAACAAACGGGCTCTCATTATAATCGCGAAATAAAAATGAAATTACTCCTTGCCAGTTAAACGAGCTTCGAGCTCTGCCTTTTGAGCCTCATAACCCGGTTTTCCCAAGAGAGCGAACATATTCTTCTTATATGCTTCGACACCTGGCTGATTGAACGGATTAACAGCACTCAAATATCCGGAAATGCCGCATGCCTTCTCAAAGAAGAATACTAATTGACCGAACCAATAAGCCGTAAGCTCAGGAACATGAATAATCATGTTCGGTACCTTACCATCTACATGAGCAAGTACCGTTCCCTGCATTGCACGCTTATTTACTTCGTTCATATCCATACCGGAAAGGAAGTTCAAGCCATCCATATTCGTCTCATCATTCGGAATTTCGAAAGAAACACGTGCCTTATCAATTTCGACAACCGTCTCGAAAAGCATACGTTGTCCGTCTTGGATATATTGACCCATGGAGTGAAGATCTGTTGTGTTATCCACGCCCGCCGGGAAAATTCCACGACCATCTTTTCCTTCGGATTCTCCGAACAATTGCTTCCACCATTCTGTCATGTAGTGGAAAGAAGGCTCATAATTGACCATGATTTCAGTTGAATAGCCGGAACGGAGGAGACAATTTCGTGCCGCCGCATATTGGTAGCATGGATTTTCTGCAATAGAAGCCTTCTTATAAAGCTTCATCGCATCCTTCGCGCCGCGCATCATATCCTTAATATCGATACCGGCAACAGCAATAGGGAGAAGACCAACAGCCGTCAAAACGGAGAAACGACCGCCGACATCATCAGGAACAACAAAAGACTCATAGCCTTCCTTGTCACTTAAAGTCTTCAACGCTCCACGAGCCTTATCAGTAGTCGCATAAATACGACGACGTGCTTCTTCCTTACCGTAACGCTTTTCCATATAGTTACGCAAAATACGGAAAGCGATTGCTGGCTCTGTGGTCGTACCCGACTTCGAAATAATATTCAAAGATACGCGCTTGCCTTCCAAAAGCTGCATCAAATCAGAGAGATATGTAGCACTTAAGGAATTACCGCAGAAGAAAACCATTGGTGATTTACGGATTCTCTTCGGAGCAATATTGGCAAAGGAATGTTGTAGAAGCTCAATTGCGGCACGTGCGCCGAGATAAGAGCCACCAATTCCGATAACTACCAAAATATCGGTGTCTCTGCGGATTTGAGCAGCTGCTTTACGAATACGAGCGAATTCATCTTTATCATAATTCGAAGGCAAATCCAACCAACCCAAGAAATCATTTCCCGGACCGTTCTTCTTATGAAGCATATCGTGTGCAAGCTTTACTTGCGGTTCCATTCTTTCAATTTGACTTTCATCAATAAAGGACATAAGATTTTTCGTATCAAGCTTAATCATTTGGCACCTCGTAATAAATATTTCCAGTGCGCTTCTGCGCCTTGAAGTAGTATAGCATTGATTGAAAAAAAGGGAAACGCTTAAGCAACTTTTTTACTTCGTTATGAAGCAATTTCTTTACCCGGCATGTTTGAACGAGCAAAACACGCTATAATGAATAAACAAACTTAAGGAGATTACGACTTTGGCAACGAATGACCTACCAAACGCAAAATTAATCATCCTCTTCATTCTTTCAAAGACACATAATATGCCTTCCACGCTCTTGATGAACTGCGCGTTGGAATCTCTTTATATGGACTATTTTCTCTTTTCCGAAGCGAAGCAAGCTCTAAAATCCGACCATTTATTGATTGAATCCGTTCGCAAAGACGAAATACGTACCGACTCGAATGGTAAAGTCGTTGAAACCTGCGATATCACACCCGAAGGTCTCTCTATATTGAATCGTGCCCTACCTACCATGCCATCAGGTATTCGCTCTTACCTCTCGTCCGCAGCCACATCCTGGAACAAGGTCACAGAGAAAGCAAATACAGTCATCGGCAAATGGGAACCGGATGGAGCTGGTGCCTTTATGGTTCACATATTGCTCCTTGAAAACCATAATGCCCTTTTAGACATGACCTTCTCCGTTCCGACACAAAACGAAGCGGAATCTATTGTTAGCCGTTGGCAAGAAAACACAGTTGAAATGTACGAGCGTGTATTGCGCACGATGTGTGAGAAATGAACAAAAGAAAGCCTTCGTTAATAATAACGAAGGCCACTTTCTTGTCTTTTCTGACTTTAATCTTATTACAAACCCCAAAACTAAGAGAAACTCACAACTCACATTTGGGAAAAAGATTCTTTTGAAGCTCCGCATACGGGACATGACCAATCATCTGGTAGATCCTCGAATGCCGTTCCGGGAGCGATGCCGCTATCGGGATCACCGACTGCCGGATCATAGACATAACCACATAAGTCACAAACAAACTGTCCCATTAATCTGTCCTCCTTTGTTTTATCTGATTTCTTTATATCGATAGATAAAGGAAAAACTATGGCATATTTGTAAATGAATTGCGAGCATTCTGTACAAAATGGAAACAAATTATCGAATGAATTCAAATTCCAGTTCATACATGCGAACTAAGTCACCTTCCTGAATACCCGCTTTCTCAAGTGCATCGATGACACCATTCTTGCGGATTGTACGCTGGAAATAGGCCAAAGAATCGGGATCATCGAAGTTAGTCGACTCCGAAACCACCTTAATCCAATTACCCTCCACATTGTAGCAATTGTTTTCGACCCGAATTGTGAACTTCTCCTTCGGTTCATAAGTATAGATTGTTTCTTCCTTTGTCTCTTCCGTCAAAATCGTCCTCGGCAATGCCGCTAGCTTACGTGCGACCAATTGCACTAGCTCTTTGGTTCCTTCGGCGATGGCTGCACTCATGAAAACCACATCATATCCGCGTTTTTCCATTTCTGCTCGAAAAGAAGCAATAGTCTCCTCATCCGCCTGATCAATCTTATTCGCCGCTACAATTTGCGGTCGCAGTTCCAAAAGCGGATTGAATTTTGCCAATTCCTCGTTAATCTGGTCAAAGTCCGAAATCGGATCACGGCCATCCTCTGCCGAAATGTCGACAACGTGAATCAAAAGACGTGTTCTTTCGACATGACGTAGGAAGTCATGTCCGAGACCGGCGCCGGTATGAGCACCTTCGATAATTCCAGGAATATCAGCCACAACAAAACTAAAATCGTCGATGGCTACGACACCGAGCATCGGTTCAATGGTAGTAAATGGGTAATTCGCAATTTTCGGTTTCGCTCCGGAGATGACAGAGAGAAGTGTTGATTTGCCGGCATTAGGAAAACCAACAAGTCCAACATCAGCGATGAGCTTTAATTCAACTTGCAAATCGAATTCCTCACCCGGGATACCTGCCCGAGCGAAATTTGGGGCTTGACGTATGGAGTTCGAGTAATGAATATTACCCTGTCCACCACGGCCACCCTTAGCGATTATCTGACGTTGCCCATTATCGGCAAAATCCGCAATCACCTTTCCAGTTTCACAATCCGTCACTACCGTGCCAACGGGTACGGGAATCACCAAGTCATCTGCACCTCTACCGTACATTTTACGGTTCATGCCTTTTTCACCATCACCGGCGACAAACTTCTTCTTAAAACGAAACATGTGAAGCGTCGACAATTCATCCGTGGCTTCCATAATGACATCGCCGCCTTTTCCGCCGTCACCGCCATCCGGGCCACCGTTTGTAACATATTTCTCGGTATGAAATGAAACCATTCCGTTACCGCCGTCGCCGGCCTTGATATGAATCTTGGCATGATCAATAAACATTTTGTTCTCCCTTTATCTTTCAAAACTGTTGTGTTACGAAAAAGGACCTACCGATAATACGTGATTATCAGGATAGGCCCATTGTTCTATCGATTATTGTCGCGTCATCCAATACTGATTACTCAGCAGGATAAACGCTAACCTTCTTCTTGTCACGTCCCATACGCTCGTACTTCACGCATCCATCGACACGAGAATACAAAGTATCGTCAGAACCGATACCTACGTTCGTACCAGGGTGAATCTTTGTGCCACGTTGTCTTACCAAGATATTACCAGCGATAACAGGCTGTCCATCGCCCTTCTTTGCACCGAGACGCTTCGATTGCGAGTCACGACCATTCTTTGTCGAACCCATTCCCTTCTTATGAGCGAAGAGTTGTAAATTCATCTTAAGCATTGTTACACCTCCATTCAGTGTGATTTCTTCTTTGTCTTTACTTGTAAGTATTTCCCGCCATATTCTTCATTCACTTGTTCTTGTAATGAAGTAAGTCCGATACATATTGTTCGGAAAATGATTGCGGAAATCTGTTTCTCTTCGGCGGATACAATCTCTCTCATCTTCACTTCTGTAAATGGAGTATCACCATCAATTATTCGGTAACAATCCTTCCAGCCGAGCTGATCCTCGAGCGCATTCACCGCGGTGTAAAACAATGTCGATACGGAAGCACAAATGATATCCTTACCGGATTCCTCATACCCGCTGTGACCCTCTACAGAAAATCCTGTAATTTCGTCTTCGCGATTCTTCCAAATCGTAACATGTATCACTTACAAGTCACCTTCACGTTGATTAAGCATTAATTGCTGTAATGCGAACTCTGGTATAAGGCTGTCTGTGGCCATTCTTATTACGATAGCCCTTCTTCGCCTTGTACTTAAATACGACAATCTTCTTCGCCTTACCCTGCTTTACGATTTCGCCAGTAACAGTTGCCTTCAAATCAGCACCTGCCTTCATTCCTGCGTCATCAGCAATTGCTAATACTTGATCGAAAGTAACACTCTCGCCAGCCTCGCCTTCCAGTTTCTCGATGAAGACTTCTTCTCCGACAGCAACCTTATATTGCTTGCCGCCTGTCAAAATAACTGCATACATGAATTGTTTTCCTCCTGTTCTTCCAGTCTCGCTGTATCACCCAAGGCATCGCATTTCGTAAAAAATGCGCATTTCAAATAGCCCGGCACATGCGGTCACCGTGGTAGAATAACACGTTGAATTCCATACGTCAAGAGAGTTTTTTAACCGATGCACCATAATCAATGACGGCCTTCAATCGGACGTTTCGCGCCGGTCCGTCATATTCGTTATTCATGCGTTCGATAAGCATTTTCGCACTATTTTGTCCGATCTTTCGAATCGGCTGAATACCAATCGTCAGATTCGGATTATAGATTCGTGCAATGGTTTGGTTTTCAAATCCAACAAAGGATAAATCATCCGGAATACGAATGTGCTTTTCATTTGCATACATCAATGCGCCCGTTGTCAAATCGTTACCGGTGGTGAAAACGGCAGTCGGCCGATTCTCCATCGTCCATAGATTCTTTAGTCCGCAATAACCGCATTCTTCGGAAATGCTTTCTAATTGTAGCAATGATTTATCCACGGTAAGACCAGCTTCCTTTAGCGCGGTCACATATCCGTCGACACGATCATCCGTGGTGCTTACGCCTTCGAAACCGCCGATGAGACCGATTCTGTTATGACCATATTCAATCAAGTGCTTGGTAATCTTATAGGTAATATCCGCGTTATCGATTGTGACGGAATCAAATTGCGTCGTCGGTGCGTCCATATCAACAAAAACGATTGGCGTGCCCTCTTTCTGTGCGCGCTCAACATCGGAGGCCTTCAAATTAATCGGCTGCATGATAATTCCGTCGACTTGTTTGTTCAAAAGAAAATCTATTTTATCCTTCGCGCCAGACGGATCTGTCTGCGAATAATCACAAATCATGGTGCTGTATCCCGCGTTATAGAGCTCTTGGTCAATCGATGTAAGAATCGAAACGCCATAGTAATCCGCCAAGCTCGGGATTAAAACACCGACTGCCATTGTCTTACGGGTTTTCATGCCACGCGCTACTGTGTTGACCTGGTATTGAAGGTCATTTACCGCTTTCTCTATGGACAAGCGATTCTCCTCCAAAACATTTCCACCGTTGATATATTTCGATACTGTTGAGATCGAAACACCGGCCATCTTGGCAACATCCTTGATTGTCGACGACATGTGGCTACCCCCTCTTAGAAAAGCATAATCATAAAGAAAAGCCCTGCATAGGTAAATGCTGCGAACGCTTCTTTCGAGCTTTGGTTGTGAATAAAGATTCGAAGAAAATCGATAACACAAATCAATAACATCAACGATATCATGTCAAAGAAGCTCGCACCTTTATCTATTATAACCGAGAAAAGCAAAACTGGCACGAACGGTACAAAGCGAACGGCAATAAATTTTCGGGCTCGGAATACGCCGGTACCCGCACAAATCGGGTCCATTTTGGTGTCGATGCGCATTAATACCCATGTTCCAATAAAAAGGAAAATAGAAACAATTGTAACGATGATAATGGTAATCGCGCCTTGCATGACAGTCCAAGCATCACTCCACAATACGGAATTTATTAGCCACAACGAAAGGATAGTAAAAATCAACATCAAGGTCGTAATCATCGTGTTACGACTTACTCTTCTCTTCTCGGATTTGCCCGTCATGTATTTCCAAGACATCAACGCGCAAAACCAGATGGGTAATGCAACACCACAAAGTACCGATAGTTTGGCGAATCGCACATCAATCAGTAACGCAACCACGCTCAAGCAGCCGAACAGAAATGAAAGTAATAAGGAAAACCAAAAACAATGCATACATTTGGCCGCGTACTTCTCTGAAATCGGGCGCGTTTTGAGCACTGGCCGCCCTTGTGTCACGGCAGCCGGTGCATCTGTTGTCGGTGAATCCGCACGAGAACCAGAAGCATCGTCTGTTCGTTTCTTTGGCTTAGGTACTGTGGCCGCAAAAAGAAGAATGCCAATAATGCCAAAGAAAACGCCAGTGGTCTTCCCCATCCAATACCAAAATGTCGGTCGCGAGGAGGAGGTCTCCTCGTTGATATAATGCTGCAAATAGTCGTAGATTTGCGTTTGCACGACAGGATTTTCCACGTGAAAATCTGAAGCAATCGTCGCATTACCCACCATGTCAGTCACGGATAGATAACGGGTCGCATCCGGCGAAATAAAGCATTCCGTGCTGAAGAGTCCCTGATATTGGATACCGCGAGTAAATAACGTATCTTCACCCGAAAGGCGCTCATAAAGCGAATGGGCATAGGGTAATCCGCCGTCAAAAACGGCCACAGATGCACTCGGTTGATTCATTCCAAAACGGTCCATATTCGCATTTTCGTCGAAAACCGGCGAAAGCAATATCACATCACTTACCATCGAATTATCAACAGCAGCCTCAAGCGCTGCATAGGCATTTTCACCCTTAGCGAATAAAACGACACTCGTGGCCCCTTCCTTTTCGCACAGCTTCGTCACCTTGGCACGGATGTCATCAGCCGACCATTGTCGATTGGCATAGAAATGAGCTTCTATATCGGCATTCGAAAAAAGTATTTGGTAATCCATTCGAGGAAAAGAATCGCCTTCGTCTTCAAGGCAAATTACATGAACGTCAGACGATTCTATGCTCGGGACAATCCCGGAGACAAGTGTTAACACCATGCACAAAAAAGACATAGCAAGAAAAGCCCATGCGATTTTTTGCAAAGTGCTTCCTTTTCTCATACAGAAACTCCAGCTTTTTCTTTTTCGATAGCGGCCAGACGGTCGCCCAATGCGCGAATATCTTCCGGTCCGAGAATCAATATCAAATCGCCTTCGTGAACGCATGCATTCAAGGCTTCTATGATGTCTTCCTTTGAAGCAAAAAACTCTGCGTTTCCACCTTGTTCATTGATGGAAGCAACGATGTCTTTCGACGAAATCTTCTGGTTTTCAACATTCTCGCGGTCCGTGAATATTTCTGAAAAGAGTACACGTTCGCAAGGCACTAATGCCGCTACGTAGTCATTGAAAAGAGCCTCCACTCGATTATATGTCAATGGCTGATAGACCACCCATATATGTTTGAAATCCATATTTGAAGCCGCTTCCAATGTTGCCTTGGTCGCACTCGGATGATGTGCATAATCTGTAATGATGGCCGCGCCGTGATAAATACCCTTGTAGGTGAATCGTCCGTCAGCGCCGGTAAAAGATGCCAATGCATCATGCGCCGCCTTTGGCGAAGCACCGAGCAACGAGGCACAAGCTATCGCATTCAAGGCGTTGCGCACATTATGTGTTCCCGGGATTTTCAATTCGATATGCGTGAAAAGCTTGCCATCATGCATAACATCAAAGTGCGCTAAGCCATTTTCAAAAACGACATGCGTCGCATAGAAATCTGGTTCTTTAGTGAAATCATCGGAAAGCTCACCTTCGACACCCGTCGTGATGACAGTCGGCATCGGAAGAGAGAGAGCTTCGCGGTATGCGGGCATTAATGAAAGTGCCTTCTCAATATTCTTATCATTTGCAGATACGACAAGATATCCATTCGGGGTAATCTTTTCCGAAAATTTCGCAAATGCTTCGATAACTTCGTCAATATCTTTATAGCAATCTACATGATCGTAATCGATATTGGTGATACAAGCGACTGTGGAACGAAATTCTAAAAACGAGCGCTTAAATTCGCATGCTTCGGAAACGAAAAGTCCGTCTCCGTTTCCCATATATACACTGCTCTTGAAAGCGGGCATCTCCGCACCTAAATGCATTGTCGGATGAATGCCGGATTCCATGAGAATCAATGTCACCATTGCGGTAGTCGTCGTTTTACCATGTGTACCCGAAATATTGATGACATCCTTGAAGCTATTCGTTAGCATACCCAAGAAAACAGATCGTTCGACTGTCGTGATGCCTCGATTCCGTGAATATGTCAATTCGGGATTACCAGGTAGAATAGCGGCCGTATAGACCACGAGATCAGGAGCAAATGAAATGATATTTGCATCATTTTCTTGTTGATAAACCGGAATACCGGATTGCACCAATTCATCGGTTCTCTCGGACAAATGTCCATCAGAGCCGGCGACCTTATAGCCGTAGTTATATGCTATGCGGGCCAGACCGCTCATGCTGATGCCGCCGATGCCCACGAAATAGATCTTTGAACCAGGATTCAGACCTTCAATATTCATTGTATATGCCTCGATTATCATTTTTTCCAATGGTATTATACCAACAGAACAGGAAAAGTGGGGATAGAATGTTAATATCAAGCTCTTTTTTCATGTTTTTCTCATTAAAATGCATATTTCTCGAATTTTTCTGTCATATAATATTGTGAAATTACCACATGCTGTGATATGCTGTTTTTCGGTAAGCATTGTGGCAAAATAATGCCTAATTGCATACATGGGGAGGCATATCATGAAAATAACGAGCATCATTATTCGTAAGCTTACGCTTGAGAGCAAAATGAAGGCGATTGTGTCGATTACGTTTGACGATGCATTTGTAGTGCACGACGTGAAGGTTATCGAGGGAAGCAATGGCTTATTCATTGCCATGCCAAGCAGACGTACACCAGACGGGGAATTCAAAGACATCGTACACCCGATTAATTCTGAATTTCGAGAGGAAATTTCCTCTGCTGTTCTTGCTAAATACCGCGAGGCCATTGAAGAATTGACACAGCAAATCGCTGATTTGCCAGTTGTCGAGCACGACAGCATCTAATTCTATACATTACCTGAACACAGTCGGTACTTGCTGACATAGTGTAAACGGTTAACCACAAGGAAGCTTCTGGATAACCGTAAACCCAGAAAGAACAAGAAACGGGCTCTAACCATAAGGCTAGAGCCTGTTTTTCATGTCTTCGTAATGTATGTAGAAGAAATTAGTCATCATACTCCGAATCGTACTCTAGAATACTGCCGCTTATGGCATCAATTGTGTATTCGTATTCGATTCCGTTTCTGCAAAACTCTATTTCGTATTCTGCGCGACCGTCGTCATTTTCAAGCTTGGCTTTTAAGAATGAAACATCAGATACAAATAGCCCTGCATGAGATACGGCAATGCTCTTTGCCTGGTCCACGCCGATATATGTACTGTCGTTGCTGGGTGTCGGTACGCTTTGCGATGGTGTACTTTGCGTCGGTTCTGGTTGATAGTGTTCTGCGTCAAAATCGTAGCTGAGTATGCTACCCGTTGCAGCATCGATTTCATAGTCATATTCTACATTATCCTTGTAGAATTCAATTTCATAAATCTGCACGCCATCATCATAATCTAATTCGGAACGAATAAAGGTGACTTCATTAGTGGAGAGCATTGCGTGCTGTAAAGCAATCTCTTTGGCTTGCTCTGCCGTGATTAAATTGGCTTCTGTAGGAGACGTTTCTTGGGTGCTCGGTCGTGATGTGGTCTCCGTGGGAGTCGTGCCTTGCTCGCTCGGTTGTGATGTGGCTGGCTGCCCCTCCGTCTCCTTTTCAATGATGGCACCGTCGTCGGCGTTAATGATGTAATCATATTCAACACCATTTGCATGGAATTCAATCTCGTAAACATACTGACCATCTTCACGCTCAAACTCTGTCCGAGAGACGATTGCATCATTTGCGTCAATCCCAGCGTCGGAAAAAGCCCGGCTTTCTGCACTATTTTTTCCGATTGATTGACTTTCCGCTACACCTTCAACTGCAAATGCCGTTCCAATTCCGAAAACAGCCAATACAGCAAGAATAATGATGGAGGTCATAATGCCTTTCCGTGGTGTAGAAAATAGGTCCTTGATTTTACTCATAGTAAAACCTCCTTTCAAATCGTTGAATAAGGATAAGCCTTATCATGAGTACATCGTATCGTGTTCAGATTAGAGCAACATTAGCAAAATCATCAAGTGGATTTCTTTATAACTATTTCGAATCGACTGCCTTTTTCCGGCTCACTTTCTACCCGAATTTCACCGCCGTATAGCTTTACGATTTCTTTGACCATTGCCAAGCCAAGTCCTGTGCCACACTCGGTGCGAGATGCGTCAACCTGATAGAACCGATTAAATATTTTGTCCAGATGTTCTGGTGAAATGCCAATGCCATTGTCGCAAACGGTCAATATCGTGTCAGAAGTGGTTGCTGTGAGCGTCACTTTGATGAAACCATTTTCGCGTCCATATCGATAGGCATTGCTGATTAAGTTAATGATCATTCTTGACAGCAGCTCTCGATTTGCCAAAATCGAAATATCTTTCTGAACGTCACACGTCAAAATTATGCCATGCTCCTTAAGCAAAGCCATGTCTTGGCAAATGGAGGATACTAAATCTGAATAGTCAAGCATTTCATTTGGGCATCGATCTGTCTTTTGCTCCAGCCGAACAAATCGAAGCATATCCTCAATAAGATGATTCATTTTCTTGCTCTGCCTTTGTATCATGCGCAAAGCTGCTTCGTATTCTTCTTGTGTCCTCGCTTGCTCCAGAGAATACTCGCACTGCGCCAAAACAACGGACAGCGGCGTTCTGAGTTCGTGCGAAGCATCCGACGTGAATTGCTGTTCACTTTCGAACGCCCCTTCCAATCGTTCAAACATTTCATTAAAAGTGCCGGCAAGCTGATGGAGCTCGTCTGTGCCCGGTGAAAGCTCAATGCGTTTCTTCAAGTCTTGCCCGTGGCTGATTTGCACAGCGGCAGATTCGATTTTTTTGATTGGATTTAATGTTTTACCGGCAATGATATACCCGCCGATGCCAGCAAACAAAAGAATTAACGGCAATAGATAAAGTGATGTGATTGCAGTACTCGACAGCTGAGCTGACCCTTGCTCCTCCGACACGACGCCACGAAGCCACAAGCCGTCTAATCCGTCCTGTGTCAGCTTCTTGTCGAAAACATAATAAGTGATACCATTAACGTTTACATGCTGGATTTTGTTTTCAGAGAACTCATAATTTGCAGTAGCTTTTGCGATTGGGTTTTCTCCATAGAGCAGTACACCATTATCAACATACAACGCGGTCGATATTCCGTTTACCAAATCTAAATAATCATCATCCACTTCTAAATATCCATCGCTGTATTCAATATAAACGTCCGCATCGTTATCGTGCTCGGTGTCGCCAATATTGGAAAAGAATTCAACCTCATCCACATTATCTGAAACGGTATTGATTAGGTTGTCCTGTATTGTCTTTTGTATGACCGAACCACTGACCGATAAGATGACTATGTAGGTTAGAGCGACGATTACGACGAGAACAGAGGTGAACCAAAGTGAAATTTTGGTGCGAATCGACAAGTTTTTCATATGTCCTCCTTCAGTACATAACCACTGCCTCGAACCGTATGAATCAATTTTCGAGAATAGCCATCATCAATTTTTCTCCGAAGATAGCTGATATACACATCAACCACATTCGTGCCCCCCTCATAATCAGCGTTCCAAATGTGATCTTCAATTTTTTCTCGAGACAATACAATTCCCGCATTCCTCATAAGATATTCCAGTAACGCATATTCCTTTGCCGAAAGAATAATTTCGTTGCCGCCTCGCTTTACGGTGTGAGCGGCGATATCAAGATGCAAATCTGCCACGGTTATCATGTTGCTAACCATGCCAAAGCTACTTCGTGTCATCGCTCGTAAGCGCGCCGTCAATTCATCAAAAGAAAAAGGCTTCACAAGATAATCGTTTGCACCGCTGTCCAGACCTTTAACCCTGTCCGAAATCGCGTCCCTTGCTGTCAGAAAGAGTACGGGGGTTGTCTTTCCGGCTTGCCGTAGCATTCGCAGCACTTCATAACCATCCTTCTTTGGCATCATAATATCCAAAATGATTGCATCATAATCAGTACACTCCAAGTAATCTAGTGCTTCCTCGCCATCATAGCAGCAGTCCACAAAATATCCGTCAGATGTCAGTTTTTGCTTGATTACCTGATTTAAGTCCTTTTCATCCTCCGCAAGCAGAATGCGCATATTCACCCCTCCTTTCTAAAGCGATAGTATACGGGATGCAGATTAATCTTTGATTAGAGATGAATGCCGAGCAGTCACCATTTCGAAAATAATCAGTATTTTTTCTGACTTCATTATATCGATAAAGATAAAGGAAAAACAATGTGTGGCAATCAGGCACAAAAACAGGCTCCAACCTTGCGGTCAGAGCCTGTAATGTACTATTCATATGTGTTTTCTTCGTTAATGGAAGTCCGGTCTATTGAGGTCGTCTTTATCTTTTTCCTTCCTGCGATAACTATCGTCGTCATACGTCCTCTCTTCATTCCTTTTTATGGGGGTTTCTTCCGACTCCGATTGATTCATATTTTCGAAGGTATCATTCGGTTCGGTGGTATCATCCGGTGTATTAATCGGAAAGCTCGTGTCTTGAAGCACCGTTTCATCGGTCGGAATTTCACCATCGTGGTCAAAGATGTATTCGAATTCCGGGCCTTCAATCTTCTCTTTCTCCAAGAGACGATTGGCAACAGCGTTCAAAATCACCATCTTTTCATTCAATAAATCGATAACATCATTATATGCCTTTTCAATAATCTGCTTAACTTCATCGTCGATAACAGAAGCATATTGATCACTGTAGTTTTGCACATGGCCGTAGCTCTTGCCGAGGAACACTTCATCATCGTCAGTTCCGAATATCATATTCGTGAGCTTCTCACTCATACCATATCGGGTAATCATTGATCTTGCTACGCTGTTTGCAGTTTGCAAGTCACTGGAGGCTCCGGTACTGATTTCACCAAGGATAATCTGCTCGGCAGCTCGTCCGCCCAAAGAAACCATAATCTCGTCAATCAATTGCTTCTTCGTGGTGTAATATACATCTTCGTTTGGCTTATGGGCAGTATATCCGCCCGCTCCGCCGGCAGGAATAATGGATACTCTTTCGACCTTGTCCGTCTCCGAAATGCTCTTCAGGACAATAGCATGACCTGCCTCGTGGAAGGCCGTGAGCTTCTTGGCCTTTTCTGTTACAATACGACTCTTCTTTTCTGGTCCAACCATAAGCTTAAAGAAGGCTTCCGAGATATCGTTGTAACTAATTTTCTTAGCATTACGGCGAGCCGCAAGAAGTGCAGCTTCGTTCAAGAGGTTTGCCAAATCGGCACCAGTATATCCTTGTGTGGACTTCGCAACCTCATTCAAAGAAACACCTGATTCGAGCGGCTTATTCTTCGCATGAACCTTCAAAATTTCTTCACGGCCTTTGATATCCGGACGCATAACAGCGACACGACGATCAAAACGGCCCGGGCGCAATAAAGCTGGATCCAAAATGTCGACACGGTTGGTAGCCGCGATGACAATAACACCTTCGTTCGGTCCGAATCCATCCATTTCAACGAGTAATTGATTCAAAGTCTGTTCACGTTCATCATGTCCACCGCCCATACCGGCACCACGATGACGACCAACTGCATCAATTTCATCAATGAAAACAATCGAAGGAGCATTCTTCTTAGCATTATCGAAAAGGTCACGTACTCGGCTCGCACCGACACCAACAAACATCTCCACGAAGTCCGAACCGGAAATCGAGAAGAAAGGAACGCCTGCTTCGCCTGCAACTGCCTTCGCGAGAAGAGTTTTACCTGTACCTGGTGCACCAAAAAGAAGAATACCACGTGGGATTTTCGCTCCGAGTTCCGAATACTTTCTCGGATTCTTCAGGAAGTCAACCACCTCAGAGAGATCTTCTTTCTCTTCATCCGCACCGGCGACGTCAGCAAAGGTCACCTTATTCTTGGATGGGTCGTGAAGCTTTGCCTTGCTACGACCGAAATTCATAGCACTCTTCCCGTCGCTTTGTGACCGAGAAAAATTCATCCACACGAAGAAGATAATGCCAGCAAGCATCAATACTATCAGAATAATAGTCATGATAAAGTCGTAATTTGCCGGTTCTTTGTAGTCGTAGCTTTCTATGCTACCACTCTTCTCTGCAGCGGACAGCTTCTTCATGACACTATCGAGCGACTCATAAGGAATCTTCTTCGATACTTCAATCTTTTTACCATCCTCATCGATATAAGTGAAGGATAAGGTATTTCCGTTTAAAACAACGTCTTCAACCTGATTATCCTCCTCCTGAATGATGGCGAGAGCTTCGGACAAGTTCGTTTTCTTTTGCGTTGATTCATTGAGAAAGAAATAACCTGCAATGACGATAATCACAAAAAGAACCAGATAAAAAACAACGCCTGATATCGATTTTTTAGGGCCTTGCTGTTGACTCATTGGTCACCTCCATATATTTCAAGAACGGATACATGCGGTAAATTTCTGTACCTTTCGGCATAATCAAGCCCGTATCCGACAATAAATGCATCGGGAATCTGCTTCCCTACATAGTCGATATTCACTTTGACGACTCTGCGAGACGGTTTATCAAAAGCGGCACAAACGCGAATGTCGAGCGGTTCTCTCTCCATCAGTATACGAATGAGCGATTGCATCGTAATCCCTGTATCGATGATATCTTCGACAATCAAAACGTGTTTGCCTTTAATATCGCCGTCCGTATCCTTGCGGATATTGATTTCCCCGCTGGAAACGGTAGCATCGCCGTAACTGGATACACTCATGAAATCAATCTTCATCGGTCGATCGATGGCCCGAACTAAGTCAGCCATAAAAACAAAGGAGCCCTTCAAAATGCCAATGACATAAATCTCTTGATCGGCATAATCCCTCGTGATTTGTTCGCCCAAACGCCGAATCATCTCCTGAAGGTCCGATTCCGAGCAAAATATCTCAGTGCATCTCTCCGCCACGATATTCCTCCGTGATTAATCCTATCTCCAATCGGTACAGTTTATCTTGTTTTGCATCAACATTCAAGAAGTAGCGTCTTGAATCCGCATCTGTAAATCCATCTGCATGCGCAATCGACGGAAGCCAAAGCACTTCATTCATTCGAGCGACAATCAGAAGCGAATCCCTGTAATCAGAAGGAATTCCCTTCTCCGTCATGAAGTGGCGTAATGCTTTATGGCACGATGACCCGGCCACCTTGATACAATCCCCTGTTAAACGGGTTCGCAAAACCATGTCATTCAACCGCTTCGCATAGAAATACCATGCCAAATCATTATAAACTACATCATTCTCATTCTCAACGATTTGAAGCGTCAAGGTAAGGCAAGTTTGCGGCAGTTGATAGGGGGTACCGAGTGGAATATCAGATAGAAGAAGTGGCGTAAAACAAATTTCCTTTGGAAGAAGAACACCTACTTTATTCATCATTCCACCTGTCTTCGGAGGCTGTAATTCACCTTCCCAAACAAAATGAAAAATGCCCTTCGCTTGAAAAGCCATTCTTTCATGCCCCAAATGCAATCTCTTATTTCCCACATCCGAATCGATTATTCTTAAAACCGCCTCAAGTTCACGGCTGGAAAAATCTACACAGTTTCCAAACTTGGCGCTGAACATTTGGCGTATAGCAAAGGGCCGCAAATCCATACGTAAAGAACGAAGCGATTCAACCTCAATTATTCCGTTCGTCAACGCATTCGGATGCTCTTTCCAAAACGGAACGAGCGACGCATCTATCACCGTCAATGCCTGTTGCGCCACTTCCGAGAGCGCGATATACGCGTCCACTGGCTGGTTTCCTGTTTCCTGGTGCAACAGTGGAAAAAGTGTATTGCGTACGAAGTTTCTCCGATAATGATTATCCTGATTTGTCTCGTCAATTCCATAAGGAATATTCGCCTCGCGACAATAGGAAAGAATCTCTTCTTTGCTCGTCATTAAAAGCGGTCGAATAATGCGCCCCTTTTGGGGTTTCATGCCGCATAGCCCGTCAAGTCCGGTGCCACGCATAATGTTCATCGCAATGGTTTCAGCTTGATCCTCTCGGTGATGTGCTACAGCAATGCTCCCACTCTCACCGGCAAGAGATTGGAAAAAATCATAGCGCGCTATTCTCCCCGCCTCTTCGACACCGATTTTCTTCATTGTCGCAATATCCTGAACAGAAATATGGTTCACTTCAAACGGAATTGCATTCGAAGCGCAAAAAGTGCGAACAAGTGTTTCATCACGATCGGCGGTCTCGCCGCGAAGCCCATGATTCACATGAGCAGCAATCAATGAAAATGACTCGGCTGTTCCTTGACGTTGCAAAGAAATGGCGTGTAAAACAGAAAGGAGACACATAGAATCTGCGCCTCCCGATACACCCACGACAACAACATCACGAAGTCGAATGCCTGATGTTTTCATGTAGTTGATTACGGAATCCGTAAGATGCATTAAAATAGGCCTCCGTCATCTTGCTCATAACCATTTCCATATGAATCATCCTCGTTCGAAGTGTCACTATATTCGATGTCATCTTCACGAGCAAATTGAACATCGTAATGATTATCGGGTTGAGACAGTTCTACAGGAATGTCACGGGAGTCAGGCGGTGGAATGTGCGTATCATCCGGAATTGTCGAAATATTGTTCGTTCCAACATAATTATCACATGGCTCTCCATGTTCTTTATCTCTCTTCGGCGGATCAATAAACATGGTACGAGAGCCAATCCATTTGAGATATACCGTTTTCGTAGGCCCTTGGCGATTCTTGCCGATGATGATTTCTGCCGTTTGTTTATCGCTTGGTTCTCTGTCACTATTCTCTGCATCGCTTTTCGAAGTGTAATAGTCAGGACGATGAATAAACATAACCATATCCGCATCTTGCTCAATTGCACCGGAATCACGTAAATCAGACAAAACCGGACGGTGATCATCTCGTTTGTCTGCATCACGGGACAATTGTGAAAGTGCGATAATTGGCACATTTAATTCCTTCGCCATAATCTTTAACGATCTCGAAATATCAGAAATTTCCTGTTGCCGATTGAAGCTATTGGACTTAGTAGACGCCTTCATCAATTGTAAATAATCGACAAAAATGACATCCAACCCCTCTGTGTTTTTAAGATCACGACATTTTGCCATCATTTCAACAGGGGTCAGACCCGAACGATCATCGATAAACATTTTGACAGTGCCAAATGTCGGCAAAACAAATGATATGTTGTCCCATTGTTGATGAGATAATTGAGCGCTCTGCAAATCAGACGTAGTTACATCCGAACGAGACGCCAAAATACGATTACCGACTTCCTGTTTTGACATTTCGAGGCTGAATATTGCCACCTTGGAATGCTTATCTATAGCGGCATTGGTTGCAATATTGAGTGCAAAAGCCGACTTACCCATAGCCGGACGAGCGGCAATGATGATTAACGATCCCGGACGGAAACCCTTCGTCACATGATCCAATGCAGGGAATCCAGACATAACCGCATTCCGTTTCAACGTTCCTGCCTGAATCTGTTTAATCTCCAGAAGCGACTTCTGCAAAATATCATGTAGATTCTCGAATCCAATACCAGAAGGATTCTCTCTCAATTTCGAAAGACGCCCCATCAAAAGATCGATTAAGTCATTCGCGTTTATGTCGCCTTCATATGCCTTTCTTCGTATCTCATCCGTAATCAGGATAAGCTTACGAAGCATCGACTTATATTTCACCGTAGTCGCATAGGATTGAATATTGGTGAGCGAAATATTGAATGAAAGATCAGTAATAGTAGAAAGATAGGTAATTCCGCCGACCTTTTCAAGTAAACCCTTAGTCTCCAAGGCATCTGAAAGCGTAATCAGATCAATCGCATCTGCCTTCACAATCGACATTTCGGTTATCGTTTCAAAAATGATACCGTTGGCTGGATGATAGAAATCATCCTTTTCCAGTATTTGGGTAGCGGTTGAAATGGCCTTCATGTCATTCAGGCAACAGCAAAGCACAGCACGCTCCGATTGAACATTTGACGGAGGTGTGTTGTTCATTCCCAACTGGTTTTCATCATGATTAGCCATATTCATTCCTTATCTCATATGAGTCGTCTGTATTCGTTCCATATAAATGATGCAAAAATCAACCGTGAATGGCCTCCACTTCGATAACAACAGAGATATTTACCTTCGTATGAAGCTTCACTCCGACTTCATATGTACCACAGGCCTTAATCGGATTCTTAATGGTGATATTTTTCTTGTCTACCTTATATCCGGATTCAGCAAGTGAAGATGCAATATCCATTGCTGTAACGGCACCATATAACTTACCGCCCTCGCCCGTCTTCATCTTCAAGGTGAACTTCTTTCCGTCCATCTCCTTGCCAAGTTCTCTGGCCTCTGCTAATTCACGACGCGCTCTTTCTTCCTCCGCGCCCTTCTTCAGCTTATTCTCATTCATGTTCTCTTTATTCGCTTCCATCGCAAGCTTCTTCTTAAACAGAAAATTCCGTGCGTATCCATCGTTGACATCAACGAGATCATCCTTTTTCCCTAGTGTTTTCACGTCTGCTAATAAAATGACCTTCATACTCTCACCTACTATTTTCGAAGCAAAAACCTTCAAAAACCTTTCTTGTCCTTACATGTCCTTCTTCGTCCCGTTCTGATACAGTCATTTCGACGATAAAATACTGTATGAAAAAGGATTGAGCATCTACAGAAAGTCTATAGATGCTCAATTATTATAAACGTTAGGTCATCTATTCGCAAATCCTTATTGAAGAAGGATGATGCGGTAAATGATATCATTTCAGATGAAATCAGTCTGCAACGTAAGGAAGCAATGCAATGTGTCTTGCGCGCTTGATTGCGATGGTCAACTCTCTCTGGTGCTTCGCGCAGTTTCCTGTCATACGCTTCGGCAAAATCTTGCCGCGCTCAGAAACAAACTTACGAAGACGTGCAACGTCCTTATAGTCGATTGCTTCAACCTTGTCTGCACAGAATGCGCAAACCTTTCTACGGGAACGTCTCGGTCTCATACCGCCACGATCACCGAAATCACGTCCACCAGCTCTAGGAGCTCTATTTTCAGCCATGATGTGTAATCTCCTTTCAAATCATTCACGATGTGTCAATAACATCGTCTCCATATCCTTCGTATCCCGATAATTATCAAATCACGAAACTACGAAAAGAAAAGAATCAAATCATCAGATATTGAATGTGTCAAAGGGCATGGGCATATCGTCATCGTCCATTTCGCGGGAGAACTCTGGCTCAATTTGCTGGGCAACCGGGAATGGTGCCTTCGGAGCAGCTGGAGCGGCAGAGCCATAGGAATCAGAAGAACGTTGATTGTCACTCTTCGTATCGACGAATTCAATCTCATCGACTACGACTTCAGTCACATAACGCTTTTTACCGTCAGCATCGTCATAGCTTCTAGACTGCAGGCTACCGATAACGTTGATTCTCGATCCCTTATTAAAGTACTTTCCGATTAAATCTGCCTGTTGACGCCATGCTACACAATTAATGAAATCAGCTTGGCGCTCACCATTTTGATTCTTGAAGCGGCGATCAACTGCAACGGTAAAGCTGCATACCGAAATATCGCTTCCTGTCTTCTTTACTTCAGGATCTCTTGTTAATCTTCCTAACAAAAATACCTTATTCATATATGTCACTTCCCTTTCGCGTGTTATTCCTCAATACGGATAATGAGAAAACGCAATACACCTTCAGTAATCTTCAGAACACGCTCAATCTCCTTAGGGAGATCTGCGTCTGCTGTAAAGTTTACCTGAAGATAGAAGCCTTCCTTCTGATCATTGATCTCATAAGCAAGACGCTTCATGCCGAGTGCCTGAGTATTATCTACTGTGCCAGCTGCGGCAATCTTCGCTGTAATTGCTTCAGAAACAGAAGCAATACCTTCTTCACCGAGAACCGGGCTGAAGATAACCATCAATTCATATTTGTTCGCCATTAAAATTCACCTCCTCCTGGACTAGAACGGCCCTCACACTGTCCGTGAGAGCGAGGATATTCTATATTTACATATGCTGCATCCTTCGCAGCACGATGCAGAATAGCACAACGGACTGCCCCTCGTCAACCCCAAAATCAATTAATGAAGCGGAAAACATGGATGATCGTCATGCTGATGTTCATAATCAAGAAGAAAGAACCATTATCCGAATGAACAATCAAATACTTCTTCTCGTCTAGACAAGCCAATAGTAACCCATTTGTTGGGAAAGTGCTACATGATATAGCCAAAAATTTGCAAATCCTCTAGGATAAATGGGTATATTTTCGCAAATATTTCGTCGAGAGCATCTGCAGTTCGCATATATTCAGACAAGCCTTTGCCATAAGGATCCGGAATATTACCGTTCACATCGCTTATACCATTCTTTGCCAAATATTGTGCAAAAGAAAAAATCTTCGCTTTGTATTCCGGATATTGACGTCGCAAAATATCGGAATGTCCATCGGACACTGATAAAACGAGGTCACTTTGCTCCATGATGTAGTCATTTACCGTACGTGAGCGATGCATAGATAAATCAATCCCATAGCGGTCTTTCGCAATTTGTATACTGTGCGATGCCGCCGGATCTCCGAATGCCGCCGAAATACCGGCAGAAGAAACATCTAGCCGAACAGGCATTTGGGGATTGTTTTTTTCGCTAAAAGGCTCGTTTTTACGCGCCATTGCGGAAAAGGAAGCAACCGCGAGTGGACTCCGACACGTGTTTCCCGTACACAAAAAGAGCACACGTTTTATCGATAGTGCCGGCACCTTTTCCTCTTTACCTGTATCGCCCGCCGCTTTTTGCAAACGGTTCATATATGCTAGGCCCAATCCTTTTTTTGCAAATCCAGCAGCTAGAATATGTGTAACATGCGCTTCATCAAGAGAACGTAATCCGTCGAACAGCGCATGGGACGCAGCACGATTATCACGACCGTCACCATAGCAATAAAATATCGTTTTCGCCTTCATGTCTTCCGGCAAATCTTTTTCCAAATTATGCTTCACTTCTTCGCCGCAAAACATTCCAACGACTGCATCATTATTTTCCGAGAAAACGGTACGTAAAGCTTCGTTGTAGCGTAAAAATGCATCGGCTTCATCTGCATCATTTACAATCGTCACGAGGGCGTGTGGTGCATAATGGCGATACTTCATTCCCGGTGCACGCGGCGCGGATCCTTTATCTTCTTTCGTATCTTGATAATCGACTGGCTTCGTGAATCCTTTTTCCTGAAGAGCATTCTCTATCATCGGCATCGTCACATATCCCGGGCGCAGAATCTGCGGCCAGGACTTTGTCACATCAACAACCGTGGATTCAAGTCCGACATTGCAATCGCCTCCGTCGACGATATACGGAATTTTCTCATGCATATCATGGTAAACATGGGAGGCTTTTGTAGGAGAAGGACTTCCAGAGAGATTAGCGGACGGTGCCGCAACCGGAACACCACTTTGTTCGATGAGTTTTCGTGCCACAGGATGAATCGGGAATCGGATGCCTACGGTATCAAGTCCACAGCTTACAACATCTGGAATCAGCGCGCTTTTTTTCATGACCAGAGTTATAGGACCTGGCATAAACGCATCCATTAATACTTTTGCAATCGGTGTAATCTCGGCTACTAAGGGCAAAATACTCTCTTTGGAGGCGACATGAACGATGAGTGGGTTATCGAGCGGACGCCCTTTCGCCACAAAAATTCGTGCGACGGCATGCGGATTCAGGGCATTTGCACCCAAGCCATACACCGTTTCTGTCGGCATACCGACAACCTCACCGTCACCGAGTGCCTTTGCCACGCGCGCAAAGGCGGCTTCATCCTCCGGATGAATGATTTCGGTTACATATTTTGATTCTTCGGGATTCATTCATCTGCCTCCCCATGCATCATGCTGTCCGTACGGTCGGCGACGGAAAGAGCAGTAATAAACTCATCCAAATCTCCCGCCAACACCTCAGAAAGCCGATAAAGCGTTAAGCCGATGCGGTGATCGGTCACGCGGCCTTGATGATAATTATATGTTCTTATTCTCTCGGAGCGGTCACCCGTACCGACTTGCGATTTGCGTTCCTGTGCGATTTTTCCATGCTGTGCTTCCTTTTCCATCTCCAAAAGTCGACTCTGGAGCACCGTCATGGCCTTCGCCTTATTCTTGTATTGGCTTCTTTCATCCTGACATGTCACGACTAATCCTGTCGGTAAATGCGTGATGCGTATAGCCGAATCTGTACGATTGATATGCTGTCCACCGGCACCAGACGCACGAAATGTATCAATACGCAACTCGTTCGGATTGATATTTACTTCAACTTCACTAACCTCAGGAAGTACCGCCACGGTAACGGTTGACGTATGAACACGCCCTCCGGATTCAGTGACCGGAACGCGTTGAACCCGATGCACGCCGCTTTCAAATTTGAATCGAGAAAAAGCGCCGCTTCCCTCGACAGAAAAAACCAGCTCGCGATATCCGCCGATTTCCGTCTCATTGGCATCGATGAACTCGGTGGACCACCCTTTGGATATAGCATAGGCTGTATACATTTTGTATAAATCGGATACAAAAAGTGCTGCTTCTTCTCCACCAGCACCAGCACGAATTTCGACGATAACCGACTTCTCATCATTCGGATCTCTTTCCGTAAGTAAGTCCGCGAGCTCTGCCTCGATGACTTCCAGTTCGGTCTCCAACATGCGAATTTCTTCACGGGCAAGCTCTCGCATGGCCTCATCCTCAGCATGTGTTAAAAGCTCGTGAGCCTCCATTAATTCGCGTTGATGCGTTGCCTCTTCTCGGATCTTATTTGCTGCTGGCTCGACCTGTGCCAATTGTTTCGATAAATCCGTATAGCGAGATGGATCCGCAAGCACAGCAGGATCGGCTAATGAAGACATAATCTCTTCATATCGATTCTCAATATCTTTGGCTTTATTCCGATCGAACGCCACGGATGATCTCCTTTACTTTGTTTTATCGCGCATTATACCACAAGGTGTTTATTTAGCTCTATGAAGAGTGTTTCCGTATCCATCGCTTTCTTTTCTTCAGGTGTCATTTCTGCCTCGATTTTCGCGCTATCGCCAATTCCTAAGTCAAGTATGACGCCGTCATCGAAAAAGCCAACGCTTCGCGTGTCATCGGGGTAGTTTTCGAAAAACATACCATGATCCTGTAATGTAGATAAGTATTTTTCACCTACATAAAGAATGATGTAGTGGTCATCCATCATTAACGAACGAATCTTATCAAATTGACGGGATGTGATAATCAAGTCCCCATCATAGTCATAAAGAATCAAAATATGACCCTCATGATCCGGCGCATACGCGAGGCTTTCTGAGTCCAATGCATCTATATATCGATATTGCAAGCCTTCCGGTGCGACAAAACTATTTCCCCACACCATGATGTCATAATGCATAGAATTGATGCTCTCCGTCGCTAAAGTAATTTGCTTCGGCTCGGCCTTACGACGCGTAATTTCATCATTCAAAATACCCGAGAAGATGGCAAAAACGCCAAGAATGCATCCGGTGATTACCAATAAAAATATCGTGGAAACGATGACTCTTTTCGGATTCATAATGGAAATTCGCCACTTTCTTCTATTTTTATTCTCTTAGTTTACATCAAAATACGTGTATTGTGTCGGTTGTTATTTCCATCGACTTTGTTATAATATACAAGTTGTTATTATGTGATTGTAGATTCGCTTTCACAATGGCTACGCTTACTATATTTGAAAGGGGTTTTTGACATGCTAAAGACACATGAAGTCGAACAAATGACATGTATCGCGAAGGGACCTAACCATGGCGCTGCTCCCATTCCTGAAGAAGGCAAATGGGTTCAGTCAAAGGAGATCAAAGATGTCTCTGGATTCACTCACGGTATTGGCTGGTGCGCACCGCAACAGGGAGCCTGCAAGCTCTCGCTAAATATTAAGGAGGGAATTATCCAAGAAGCTTTGGTTGAGACCATTGGTTGCACAGGCATGACACACTCCGCAGCTATGGCCGGCGAAATTCTTCCCGGCAAAACCATTTTGGAAGCTTTGAATACAGACCTCGTTTGCGACGCTATTAACACAGCAATGAGAGAACTCTTCCTCCAAATCGTTTACGGTCGTTCCCAGTCTGCTTTCTCTGAGGGCGGTTTGGCCATCGGCGCTTCTTTGGAAGATTTGGGCAAGGGACTTCGTTCACAGACAGGTACTATCTTCTCTACTTTGGAGAAGGGTCCTCGTTATTTGGAACTCACAGAAGGCTATATCGTAAAGCTCGCTTTGGATTCTGATGATCAAATCATCGGATACCAATTCCTGAAAATCGGACCGATGCTCGACGCGATTAAGAAGGGCGAAGATGCCAATGAGGCTTATAACAAGAATCTCGGCACATATGGTCGCTTCACAGAAGCTGCTCGCTATATCGATCCGAGAAAAGAATAAGAGAATAGGAAAGGAGAAACATACAATATGGCACTTTTTGAAAGCTACGAGAGAAGAATCCCTCAGATCAACGCCGTTCTTACCCAATATGGTATTGCTTCTGTAGAAGAAGCAAAGGCGATTTGCGATGCAAAGGGAATCGATCCATATACAATTTGTAAAGAAACACAGCCAATCGCATTTGAGAATGCTGGCTGGGCCTACGTTGTCGGTGCGGCTATCGCTATTAAGAAGGGCTGCACAAAGGCTGCAGACGCTGCCGAAGCAATCGGTATCGGTCTTCAATCTTTCTGCATTCCTGGCTCTGTTGCTGATGACCGTAAAGTTGGTTTAGGTCATGGTAACTTAGCAGCTATGCTTCTTCGCGAAGAGACCAAGTGCTTCGCATTCTTGGCTGGTCACGAATCCTTTGCCGCTGCTGAAGGCGCAATTAAGATTGCTCTTTCCGCTAACAAGGTCCGTACAGAGCCACTTCGTGTTATTTTGAACGGCTTGGGCAAGGACGCTGCATTCATCATTTCGAGAATCAACGGTTTTACATACGTACAAACGAAGTTCGATTACGGTACAGGTAAGGTTTCTGTTGTTAAAGAGACACCTTATTCCACAGGTGATCGTGCAAAGGTTCGCTGCTTCGGTTGCGACGATGTTCGTGAAGGCGTTGCAATCATGCACATGGAAGGTGTTGACGTTTCCATTACCGGTAACTCCACTAACCCGACTCGCTTCCAACATCCTGTTGCCGGCACATATAAGAAGGAATGCACAGAAATCGGCAAGAAGTATTTCTCTGTTGCTTCTGGTGGTGGTACGGGACGTACACTTCACCCAGATAACATGGCTGCCGGTCCTGCTTCCTACGGTATGACAGACACCATGGGTCGTATGCACTCTGATGCACAGTTTGCAGGTTCTTCTTCTGTTCCTGCACACGTTGAAATGATGGGCTTCCTTGGTATGGGTAACAACCCGATGGTCGGTGCGACTGTTGCTGTTGCCGTTGCTGTTGAAGAAGGAATGAAGGCTTAATCGTCTTCCCTGCATCAATCACAATCTAAAAAACAAAGCGTAGATACTTTCGGGTATCTACGCTTTCTTTATTTCTATAAAATTGATGGCCGCTTACTTGAGGAATCCGTTAATGATTTGCTCCTCTGCTTCTTGCTCGGACAGACCCAGCGTCATAAGCTTGATAAGCTGCTCTCCGGCTATCTTGCCAATGGCTGCCTCGTGGATGAGTGAGGCGTTTACGTTGTTCGCCGTGAGTTGAGGACTGGCAAGAACGCTTGCATGATCCATAATGATGGCATCACATTCCGTATGCCCCGCGCATTCCGCATTTCCATTTAATCGCGAAGTGAAAACCTGATGGCTGGAATCCTTTGCAACACTTCTTGAAACAATGTTACAACTGGAATTGTCGCCATTTAAGTCCGCAGTAAAGTCAGTCGATGCCTGCTGTTCACCAGTAGTCATAATCTTCTCGTGTACTATAAGTGTCGCGTTCTCGGCAATATCAGCATTGCTTTTGCGAAGCGTATCATTGATGCCCGAAATCTGCGTAAGCTCCATCACCATATAGGCGCCCTCGCTCAAATGAACGACTGTGCTTGGGTTCATGAGACGCTTTCCTGTTCCTTCACCCTCACCATAGTGCTTTTCTACGTAACGAATACGGCTGTTTTTGCTCACATGAAAGGTGTGGATACCATCATGACGGCTATCTTGGCTTCCGCAATTATGTATGCCGCAGCCCGCAATAATAGTTATGTCGCAGCCCTCACCAATATAGAAGTCGTTATATACGCATTCAGTCAAACCCGTTTCGCTAATGACTACGGGAATATGTATACTTTCGTTTTTTGTACCCGGTGCAACATTGATATCAATGCCGGAAGTCTCTGTTTTTGCAACGATTTCAATATTTGCAGTGCTGTTTCGTGCGGCACTTTTTCCGTTTGCACGAATGTTGTATGCGCCGATTGGAAGGGCATCCAGCTCGGCAACTTCGTTAAGCAGGCGTTGCTGAAGTTCATCAATCATATCAGTTATCCCCCGTTTTGCTGCCGATAAATTTGTCATTAAGCATCTTGCATCCATCGGAACCTGCCGCGCCTCCGCTTAGAAGCAACGGCAACACCGTTTCTCTGTCACCATATTGCTCAACAATGCCATTCTTGATGTAGATAATCTTATCGGCAATGTCAAGAATGCGCTCCTGGTGGCTTATTATGAGTATGCTTCCCCTCGTTTGCTCGTACATTTTTTCAAAAACACGAATAAGGTTTTGGAAGCTCCATAAATCGATGCCAGCCTCTGGCTCGTCAAATATGGTCATCTTCGTACCACGCTCAAGTGCCATAGCAATTTCAATACGTTTCAACTCACCGCCGGAAAGTGTGGCGTTCAGCTCGCGATCGATATAATCACGTGCGCAAAGACCAACCTCGCTAAGCACCGAACAAGCATCATTGATGGACGTATCACGCCCTGCTGCTATCTTTAGAAGGTCCTTAACTTGTAGTCCCTTAAAGCGCACTGGTTGCTGGAATGCATAACTGATGCCCCTATTGGCGCGCTCTGTGATGGATAGGTCGGTGATATCCTCACCGTCCAAAAGAATGCGCCCTGAATCCGGTTTCTCTATGCCCATAATTACCTTGGCTAGCGTAGACTTTCCGCCGCCGTTCGGCCCAGTAACAGCCACAAAGCGGTCCGATATTTCTAAGCTAACATCATCCAATATACCTTTTCCCTCTGCGGAAAAAGAAATGTGCTGCAATTCTAACACGTTAATCTCCTTTATGTATCCCACTTGGCGGAATACAAGTATTATAACTTGATTCGTTGGATGGTACAATGCATACAAATAGCCTTGTACGCGAGAAAATCAGCTTCTGAGGCACACTCGGTGGCTCAAAAACTCACATTTCCGAACGGAATACCATAACGTTCACATATGCCGCGATATTCATTCGAAATGACAAAACCGCGAAGGATTTCTTCACGCGACGTACCGCCTTCAAGCATAGATACCCAATGCTCGAGTCCCGGTTCATCTGGCGCACGATCCAGTATTGCTATATAAAGCATCGTCACATAATCGGCATTCGATGTGTTCTTGGATGTGTATTCGCTGCTAAAAATAAATCCATGTGCGCAGGATGCGCCAGTGTTTACTCCTGTGCAAATCCAGCGTGACCAGTTCATTTTTCCTTCAGCCTCAGGTTCTCTTCCCAAAACGACAGAGTACATGCGTGATACGAAGGCTTCAACCTGTGCGGTATCAATTCCGGAAATGTAACCGGAACGATCTTTTACGACATAATTGCCGCGGTTGACGGAATAAAGATTGCACATATCCCGATATTCATCGGAGCGTACGAACTCACCGAATACCTCGTCTCTTGTCATACCAAAACGCAAGTATTCTACCCAATGGTTTAATCCAGCTTGATCGGCATCCCGACCGAATATCGTTCGATAGAGCATTTTTACGAAGTCTTCATCGGAAAGATTTCGAAGTCCCGTCTCTGCAGAGAATATAAAGCCCGCTGCAATATCTGCGCCAGACATGCCAGCTTCAAGCGCACGTAGCCAATTGACGAATCCATCGCCGTCCGTTAATCGGGAGAGGCATTCGTTATACATTCGATGGACAAAGGCCGCTTTATATTCTCTCGTTATCATTGTCGGAGTCGGTACATACGGAATAGAAGGTAATCCATATCGTTTGACATAATTCCTGCTTTCCGCCGAATTAATAATGCGTATGATGATTTCCGTGCGTGGCGTGCCTGTATTAATCTCGTTAATATAGCTTTGTTTACCGGCCTCGTCGGGCGCTCTGCCGAGGGCCGCCATATAAAGCTTATCAATGAATTGTTCCGTACTGTAATTCGAAAGGTAGTATTCATAACTGGTTAATAATTCGAGAATCACATTACCTGCATAGGTCGTCGACGAAGTCAGATTTGCAGTATAGCAGCGATAGGTCTCGGTATCTGGTGTTCTGCCCAAAATGGCATTAAATGTATTCGTCAGGAAATCGCCTGCGCCAGTCGTAGGCGGCATTTCACAAGCACTCGCCGTCATGTTTTCATATACCGGAATTTCAAAAACAAATGACTGTTCCAAAACCCCGTTGTCGCGATAACCGACATACATTTCCTTCGCCTCATTATCGAGCGCGCGTATATTTGTCATATATTGATGCGTACAAAATGTCCAACTGCTACCCGGTTTTACATTAAATTTCATCAAATAGAGGCTATCCTGACCACATGAAATATATCGACTCGTAATCCAGCGTGCCCCGCCGACAATTGCGCTGTATACGGTATTCCACGGTAAAAGAAAACTCGCCTCCTCTGCATTGTCCGGTATCGTCTTTGCATAACGCAAACCATTAGCCACAGGATCAGAGCCTGACGATGCCCCAATATTGTAAAAGTTATAGTAGCCTTCATATCCTGCATATCCACCAGTAACGGAGCCGCTCTTCTCATATCCAATTTCTTGAAGAACTTTCGACGCCAAAAACAGCGGGTTCGCGCCAGAGTAGGCCGCTGCTGCCATAAAGGCCTCCGCGTAAGTAATCAGAGTACCATCAGGATTCGGAAATGTCTCTCCACGTCCCATAAAACCTTTCATTAAAGGAATAACGGTATCGATGGTTTGTACCTCCGGATTATAGGTAAGGTTCATGTACTGGAAAACCGTCGTCTCATACAAGGAATTGCGCGGGTCAAGATAATATGCAACGACTTCAGGTGCTGCATTAACCCAAGTAGAGCCATCGACAATAGTGTATTTTCCTGTTGAAGCGTTATAGGAACGGGCGTCGTGGGCTTTCCACGGATCTGCCACTGAGTTTTGGATAAGACTCCATCCGAATTGTGTTTCTTTTTCTAACGTTTCTTGCCATGTAGCATCAACCTCAATTGGGCGAAATATCCAATTGGGATGCTTAGCATGGAGCGCTCGCAAATACGGGCGATATGACTCCGGAAAAGCAGCAATCGCATTTTCAAAAGCCTCATCGACGGTTATATCACGCTCTAAATACTGTGATGAACAATATCCATTCATCGGTACACCCTGTAACAAGAAATCGACATACGCCCATTTGGTGCCAGATGCGTCGGTGGTCTCGGAGATGATATTAACGCGAGTACCGCGATACAATTTTGCGATAATAGTCGAGCCTGAAGTAGTTGGTTTATTTCGAACATTAAGTGACCCAGATAAATCGGTCACATATACAGAAGCATTGCCGTAGACGGCTGCTTCAACCGTATTAGCTTTATACGAAAAAAGAATCAATAATGAGGACAATAGCATCGGTACGAGGCATAATGCCGTAAATCGGATCCATGTCCGTTTCGAATGTTTCATGAGTACTCCTTCAATTTTTTTCTTTACATATTGTACCATTGACACGCAACTCTTTGATTACAGTTATTGGTCAAAAATGCGGTATTGTGTCGACGTTTTTTATGTGATAATGCTAGAATAACAAAAGATATGAGAAAAGACGGGCATATACATGCAAATTACGAATAAACCTTTTTCCGATTATTCTTTTGAAAAAATCGGTGAGACAATGGCAAAACACCACCAAAAACATCTTCCGAAAGCACCATCTATTGATATCGTTAATCATTATTTTGACCGACTTGCAAAAAATTTGCAAATACACGGCGGTGATGTCCGGTGCGAGGAAGAGCTCGCAATTTTACGCAAAGTATGCGAGAAGGCACCCGTCACCTCAGAAAACTATGGTTACGTAGTCGGCAATCCCTCTGTCGACGCCCTAGCATTCGAGCCGAATACGGAAACCTATTCTTTTCCCGCCGCTGTTTTGACTACAAATGCGCCGGCAGTGAATGAATCAAATACGTTTTTCTTCTTATCCGACCTAGCCCTTTTCGAAAACTCCTTAAAGGTACTCACTGATGAGAAACGACAGCAAACGGCTTGGCAGGATTTTCTTCGGGGATATCGAAAAAAGATGCCCTTTCATGATGAAAACGCCATTCTTTTCCCACTCTTTATTCGTATCCGAAATTTGGAAAAGTTCATTTCTTTGCTTTCGTCCACAGCACCTTCAAATGCCGATGAGACACCAGAGATGCTCTTGAAACGTTGTAGCGAATATGCCGAAATGAACGACTTATCGGAGCATTTCGGTGAACCAGTGCTTGGATATTCAATCAAGGGAGACGATGCACCTGATTTTGACTTAATGAAGGAAGCCATACCTGCCCTTCCTACAGTTGATTTGATGAAAACCATCCGATTTTATGAAGAAAAGCTCTCTTTCCACGCCGTATTTGATTCAAATTCGGCTGTGGAGTCGGCAACACTATATCGTGATGATATTCGCATACGTTTTATCGCAACACGCGCGAAAGCCATCCACACCAATCGCGAGCTGTACGGCATCGAGGAAGATATTGTCATTCGCACCGAAGAGCCGGAAATATTGGAAGCAGAGCTCATTATGGAGCATGTCACCATTGTGAAGGAGCTTTCGAAAACCGACATGATGCATCGCGAATTTATCTTCGAAGATGTCGACGGTCGCCATGTATTGTGCACGAAGACGAATCAAGATGGGCGGGAAAAATAACACACCCCCAAAAACCTAGGAAGAGTGTTCATCATTTACGCATTGGGAAAATCCGTACCGAGCTCGTCAACAATACGCTCTGCGAGCATTACCTTCACACGTGCTTCAATCGCCATTTTCAGGGCTTCGCGTGCTAATTCGCTTCGCAAATCATTCACATATTGTGCCTCTTCTTTTCTCTTTTGGTAAATACTCTTCAAGGGGTCTTCTTCACCTGCAGCTGTGCGATCTTGCTTTCGCTTTTCCTTTGCCGCCTCAATCATTGCTGTAATTGGCTTCTCGCTCTCGTCAATCGCTTGATCCTGGATGGAAAGATACGTTTCATATAGCGCACATTCCGTCTCATCGGTGCAGGCATTCTTCAACAAAACCGACAAATCCGAAATCGACAGAATCGGCTTCAATGCGCACAGAATCGTCAATAACGCAATATGCTCGCGGTTGTATTTCTTTTCCACAGGACGCGGCAAAAGTCCGTCCTTGGTGTAATTATTGATCATGGCCTGCGTCAGTGTTCGCTCTTCATTACGACGATTGAACGTCTTCAACTGACGCTCCATAATAGTAAGCACTTGATCCATATATAGTCCGATATCCGGCATCCGATCCCACTCCATGAATTCAGGAGAAAGAAGCTCAGCGATGTCCTCTTCCAATCGGTCGAGTGTGAGTGCGCGATGTTCGTTTTGCTTGTCTTTCGGTTTCTCTGAGCCGGTAGTTGAAGATTTTGCCATAACAGCCTCCGAAATGAGATTAACTAATCCATATTATGACATGTCGCAATAATGAAAACAACATGATTATCAATTGCAAAAGATGTTTTCAAACGGCGTATTCGCTTCTTTATTATGCGTCAACGGCAGGCTTTACATCCTTACATGCTTTTTCAAGTGCGCTTCTTTTGAGAATCATATTGTGTCCGCACGTTGTACAGGTTAGTGTCGCATCACTGGCGACACGGACGATTTTCCAGGTACTGCCGCCACAAGGATGTTCTTTCTTCAAGGTCACAATCTGTCCGGCTTCAAAAGGGTATCGAAAAAATGATGTTGGCATACACTACTCCTTCAAACATGATTGATCTACGGGCGCTGCCCGATGGTCACGCGGTCGTTACCGCCGTAATCTTTGATTGTCTGGCACGAAATAAAACCATTGCGAGCGAACAAATTGCGTACATCCGCTCCCTGATCAAAGCCATGTTCAACAATCAAAACACCGCCCGGCGATAAATACTTGTCATACTCTTTCACTATACGACGGTAAAAGCTCAATCCGTCAGATGAATCCGTAAGAGCGATGGATGGTTCAAAGGCTGACACCTCTGGCATGAGTGATGACATTTCGTCGGCACGGACATATGGTGGATTCGCGACAATCATATCGGCGCGTTTGCCTTGCCAACCATATTCCATACGTTCCATCGACGGCCATAAATTCGTCTCCACAACGTGCGCGCACGATGGACATTCCATGCGTTCTACATTCTTCTTTGCATAGTAGCACGCCTGCGATGAGATATCAGTTAAAAACACATCGGGCGTACGGCCCGCGAGAAGAATCTGCTTGGCAATCGTTATCCCCACGCATCCGCTCCCTGTGCATAAGTCCATAATACGAATCGGCGAAGACAGACCACGAAGCTGCGGTACAATGCACGAAAAATCATTTTGTGTGATACACAGCGATGCCAATGCGGTATCGACAAGAATCTCAGAATCCGCTCTCGGAATCAATACACCAGCGCCCACCAAAAAATCTGAATCGTAGAAGTATTGCTCGCCCAAAATATAGGCGAGTGGCTCTCTTTTCGCACGTCGTTTTGCCGTGCGTTCCAGAGCGGAAATATCCGTGTCCGTAAGAAAGCACGTCATTTCTTCTTCGTCATACAAATGGAAAAATGAGCGATCCTTATGCATGATAAGCATACATAAAAGCATGACTTCGTTGGAAGCCTCACTGATGCCCGCTTCCGCGAATTCCTTTTCTTTGGCTAGACGCCATACAGAAAACTTCACCAGATATCCTCTTCTTCGTTCTCCGGTATCACGGCTTGCATCGCTGCAATTGCGACCTCCATCATGCTGTCGTTCGGCTCACGTGTCGTAAAGCGTTGGAGCCATAAACCCGGCATTGTAAACACATGACACACAGGATTCTTTTCGTGTCTTCCAGCCAAACGCAATAACTCAAAGGATATGCCTCCAACCAGCGGAACCAGTGCAATACGAACCAACGCATTCACCCACCAGACATTCGCGCCAATCACCACATTTGCCAAGCTGAAAACAAGGATGGAGACAATCAATACGATAAACATAAAAGCCGTTCCGCATCTCGGATGGAAACGCGAATGCTTCTTTATATTTTCGACCGTCAGTGGCTCACCGGCTTCATAGCAAGCAATTGTCTTATGCTCGGCACCATGATACATCCACACACGAGCTATATCCTTAATACGCGAAGTTGCTGACAAATAAATAACAAAAATCGTAATACGAATCGCGCCCTCTGCCAAATTCAAAAGAATATTAAGTCCAACAGAATCCGATCTTTGCGAATCCACAAAATAAAGAACGGTATCAACAATCAGTCGCGGCAATACAATGAATAGAGCTACAGAAAAACAAATGCCGATAATCGCCGAGATTACCATGGCCACATTCATATGCTTATCAAGCCATGCATCCATACGACTTGGCTTCTTCGGTTCCTTCGAAGAAGATGCCTTCTTCGCATCCGCATTTGCGTTATTATTTGCCGCAGAGGCTACGTCCTCGGAAGATGTATCCGCCGCGTCCGTTATTTCTTTCATTTCTGGTAATGCGGAAATAGCATCTACGCCCTCCGCACTATCGGAAGTGCTGTTACTATGCATCTGATCCATTTCTGCAACAGAAGCCTCTGTCACCGGATCTCCCTCTTCGGAAATCTCAGCTGATTTCATCATTGCGCCGGTTCCCGTCACAAGCTGCCTAAAAAAGCGGATGCAACCACGCACAATCGGAACCTTCTCCAAAAATGCTTCCCGCGTGCTCTTCTTAATTTCTTCAACATAAATCGAACCATCTGCTTTTCGAATGGCCATCGCTGTCCGATGCGGTCCGCACATCATCAAGCCCTCAATCAATGCTTGCCCGCCGATTGTCGTCTTTTTCTCCTTACGAACCTTCTGCGTTGCAGTATCCTTTGCAATCATATTATTTGTATTATCTCTTAATTCACTCATTGAACTATCCCTTCATTTTACCGTTAAAGAAGCATTCGAAAGTCGATATCCGAAGCCCTTCTTGTTATTCTATCAGAAATAGAGAAAAAAGAAACGAAAACAAAAAAGAGAGTGTCAATATCTGCGATATAAACACTCTCTAATTATTTACGGTTATCTTGGGAAGAATTACTTCTGACCCATTCTCTTCTTAAACTTATCAACACGTCCGCCGGCATCAATAAGCTTCTGCTTACCGGTGTAATACGGATGACACTTCGAACAAATATCAACACGTAATTCAGGTTTGGTGGAAGTCGTTTCAAAAGTCTCGCCGCAAGCGCACTTTACTGTAACAACCTGAGTCTTTGGATGGATTCCGTCTTTCATAGTTTCACTCCTTAAATCAAAGGTCTGGCGCGTAATGGAACTCATGACGTATGCCAAACCGGACTTCATGTGCGTTACGTATGTTACTCTATTCACAAGCGCCTTGTCAAGCAAAAACCTCGCGATTCGCGCAATTATTCTTCAAAATACCTCTTGACATATCAAGTGATATTCCATAAAATACTCAATGCGCCTATGAGAAAAGACGCCGACTTAGCTCAGTTGGTAGAGCAGCTGATTTGTAATCAGCAGGTCATCGGTTCGAGTCCGATAATCGGCTCCATTTGTTTTTTGGCAATGATGCAATTGCCGATGAAAAAGCCCGTAACAACGGGCTTTTTCGTATTTCTGTAGACAAATACTAATCACAGAAAAGAAAGAGCATCTTGGATACTCTTTCATAAGCCCCTTGCCATATTTATCGTCCTGAGCTTTCTTTCTATCGCCATGGGCAAGACCGCCTGCACCATCGAAATCAGCCCTTATCAGGAATGTGCTTCCTGTATTTTCTGTGGTCAAATTCCACGTTGATTACATTTACTATCCTTATTTAGTGTGATATATTATTGCAGGTTTTAAACGAAATTATAAGGAGATTTACATATGAAACTTGAAAACAAAGCAGTCGTTGTAACGGGTTCATCTTCTGGCATGGGCAAAGCAATAGTAGAGCTTTTTGTTAAAGAAGGCGCTTCTGTCATTGCTGTGGCAAGAAGAAAAGAGCGGCTCGATGAACTGGCAGAATCTCTGGCAAATGAGAAGGGTAAAATTGTTCCGTTTGTTGGCGATGTATCAAAATGCGAAGACTGCAACGCCATGATTGAAACCTGTGTTAAGGAGTTTGGAAAACTGGATGTGCTTATTAACAACGCCGGAGTAATGGATGATATGTCTACGGTTGCCGATGCAACTGACGAGAGATATGATTACGTCATGGGCATCAACGTATACGGGCCATTTGCCGCCATGCGAAAAGCTGTTAATGTTTTTCTTGCACAGGGCAATGGCGGAAACATCATAACAGTATCTTCTTTTGGTGCAAGGCATCAGGCAGCTGGCGCTATCTATGGAGCATCTAAAGCAGCTGTAAATGCCATTTGCAGGCATACTGCTTTTGTTTATCGAAACGATAATATTCGTTCAAATATTATTGCTCCAGGCGGCATTTCTACAGAAATAGCAACATCAATGGGTATGCCTAATCGAGATGGATATGGGCGCGTTCAGGAAATTATTGCGCTGTCACCTCCTACAGGCGAAGGTAGTGACATTGCTAAAGCGGCTCTTTTCCTCGCAAGCGATGACTCCAGCTATATCAATGGACAGATCATCGGCGTGGACGGCGGCTGGTCTGCATTGTAATAGAATATATCACGCATAAAAACACTCTCGGCTACGTTTCGCAGAAGCGTCATGTAGCCGAGAGTTTTTATGTCGTTTAAGTAGAAATTGTCCTCTTAAAACGTCCCCCACTTATGGATTCAAATCAGAAATCCACCTCAGTATCATAGTAGCAACATTTGAGAAGAGCTTCCATCTCAGCAGCACTCGGCTGACGCGGGTTCGAACCCGTGCAAGCATCACCGATAGCGTTCTTGGCGATCTCTGGTAATCTTTCTAGGAATACCTTTTCAGGAACAAAACCACTTTCGGCAGGATAGCTGTCGGCACCATATTTTCCAATAGAATGAGGAATGTTCAAATCATCGTTCATTTTACGTAGATATTGAATAAGAAGCTTGACCTTCTCATCATCATTATTTCCGCCTAAATTCATGGTATCCGCGATTATTCCGTATCGCTCTTTAGCCGTTTCGTCCTTTGCATTGAATGCAATAACCTTCGGTAAATACATTGCGTTTGCGGCACCGTGAATAATATGAGAACCATAATCGGCAAATGCGGCACCGGTTTTATGTGCCATGGAGTGAACAATGCCGAGAAGTGCATTTGAGAATGCCATACCGGCAAGGCACTGTGCATTGTGCATGCTATCACGTTTTGACATGTTTCCGTTATAAGAAGCAATCAAATCATTCTGTATCATTTTAATTGAGTACAATGCCAAAGAATCAGTGTAATCACAATTAGCAGTTGAAACAAAAGCTTCGATGGCATGTGTCATTGCATCCATTCCAGTGTGGGCTACCAGTTTTTGGGGCATTGACTCCGCCAAATCAGGGTCAACAATAGCTACATCCGGCGTAATCTCAAAGTCTGCAATCGGATACTTGATACCCTTTGCGTAATCAGTAATGATGGAAAACGCGGTGACCTCAGTAGCTGTACCGGAAGTCGATGAAATCGCGCAAAAATGCGCTTTCTTACGTAACTTAGGCAGGCCGAAAACCTTACACATATCCTCAAATGTTACTTCTGGATATTCGTATTTAATCCACATTGCTTTTGCTGCATCAATAGGAGAACCTCCGCCCATCGCAACAATCCAATCCGGCTGGAATTTCAGCATGGCTTCAGCACCTTTCATAACTGTTTCAACTGACGGATCAGGCTCGATTCCCTCATATAATTCAACCACCATACCCGCTTCCTTCAGATAGGCAACAGCCTTGTCCAAAAAGCCAAATTTTTTCATAGAACCGCCGCCAACGCAAATCATCGCGCGCTTGCCTTCGAATGTCTTCAGTGCCTCGAGTGCACCCTTTCCATGATAAACATCTCTTGGTAATGTAAAACGTGCCATAAATATACCTCCTGTAATGACTACGGACATACTATTACGTTCGTTAATAGCTGGGAATTGCCTCTTTCTCATATCGGCATTGCATTTATCGATATACTATCGTCTGAAAAAGCAACCATAACTAATTTGATTGAGAATAATCAAATAGCCAAAGATAAAAGATAAATTATATTATACGCGTTTTTTGTTGAAAAGTATATAGCTTTCACAGGTAGTGAGGCCATACATAAATCACATCTCTGAAATCACATCACGTTTCGTTCTTATCAATTCTTCTACGAAATGATTATCCAAATCGGTAAGTGTATAATCCTTCCTGTGTATCAATACATCTTTGTAATTACGTTGATTCTGAGAACATCCAATTTGAACTAATCCATAGATGTCAAGAAGCGTCTGCGGTATCGGCGAAACCCACATAAAGGTTTCTGTATTCTCTGCCAAAAGTTCAAACTGACTTCCGCGCTCAAAAACAAAAATACGCCGATTGATGTTATCCGGGAGTTCTTCCTTTTTCACTTGTGCGAGTGGTAAAGAAGGCACATACGGGTCAGCATGAGCTATTTCAATATATTTCTGTAAATCATTATAGGTTATCAATTCTAGCGACGCGAGAGGGTTGTTTTTGCTCATTACCAGCACATAGCGAAATTCGGCTACAAGCTCATAATTAAGACCTTTTTTATCCAGTAAGCTTTTGTAGTATTCGTCATAGTTTTCGGCATATCGGATGATCCCTAGCCGATAGTTTTCGTCCAATATTCCCTGTATCGCACGCATTGAGTTTGTTTCTTTATAGAAAAGCTCAATGGTATCATCCTTGCCAATAAGCTTTGTAAATCTAGTAAAAGCGGCTGAAATATAGCTCGCTCTCGGAACAGATATGGAGAAACGTTTTTTACTGACAGAACCTTCAGAGAACAGCTTTTCAACATCATCGACCTGCTTCAGAATTGTTTTCGCATATTTGATGAAAATTTCACCGTCAGGTGTCAAATACATGCCTTTCGCACTTCGCTCAAACAATGTAACGCCAAGCGATGCTTCAAGTTCCTTCATTGCACGACTCAAAGCCGATTGTCCCACAAAGAGAGACTCGGCGGCTTTATTAATCGAATTTGCTTCCGCGATTTCAATCGCGTATTTCATATGCATTAAGTTCATAACGCCCTCCAGAAGTAGTGAGCATATTCGTTTGATATTGACATAGTCGTCCTTTCCTGCCATACAGCGTATGACAGCAGCACCTGTGCCTAAATCCAGTTAACTAATTCATTGAATACCACCCTTTGAGTAGTTCGCAAAGAAATATAGACATAATTATAGTCGATATTTTTGTAGGTGACCATGTTTTGGCAATTCAGGTAATTCGACTGGTGACACCAAATGCAGAGAAATGTATCTATTTACCCGCCAAAAGAACGAAAATAAAGCCCCGTAAACGATTCGTTTACGAGGCTTGTTGTTCTACGAATAATGTCACAATATTTCGCAAGTGACCTGGATTGACTATTGCGGTGTTCCAAAGAATTGCACCCAATAGTAATGACCATCGTATTGGACGCAACCGATGCCAACTTCAGTAAGACTACCATTCAGTATATTATTGCGGTGCCCTGTTGAATTCATCCAGCCTTCCATAACCCATGCCGCAGTATTATATCCTGATGCTATATTTTCTGCTGCCATTCTGTAAGTGTAGCCGACTTCAGCAGCTACGGTGAAGCACGATGTGCCGTTCGGACGAGTATGTGAAAATAATTCAACGATTTCTCTGGCGCGGATGTCGGCAGCAATAGAAAGCTTGTCATTCATCACCAAAGGGTTGAGTCCATTTGCCACTCGCTGCTCATTCATGAGCCGTAATACCTCAGCTTCCATATCTGGCTGGTCGTAGTAGGGAGTCTGTACGGCAGGTGTATCGATGACCCCACGTGTTATACCATAAGCAGAGCACACATTTGCATATTCTTGAGAATTTACGAAGCCGCCAAAGACAGCTAAGCGGGAGTTATTACCCAGGCAGGCGAGCCAAAAATCCATGCCAGCTGTGTCTTCGTCACGGTCGAAGAAGCAACGATATAAGCGGTGTACAAACTCTGTGTCGGAAACATTATATCCCGTAAATTCTGCGCTGAAAAAGAATCCGTAGGCGACTTCTGCACCGTTTTGTGTACCATTGATAATGATCTCAGTCCAATGAAGAATGCCGTCAAAATCACCTTCACGTCCCAAGCCGGTGGAGTAAAGACGTTCGACAAAATTAGTGATGAGGGTCGCTTGATCTGCGGTAATATTTCTATTGTATACACCGGGCAATACGCCAAAAGAACGACATATTGTTCTGAATTCCGTAGAGTTCGCAAATCCTTCAAATATGGCTTGTCTAGTCTCCAGTGTAAGTGATCCGTTTGCGACGCTGAGCCAAGTTCTCATGCCATCTTCATCGGAATCGCGACCAAAGAAAAGGTTATAGTGCTTTTCGATATACTCACGCGGAGTCATTTTGGCGGCCATCGTTGTGAATTCGTTGCTAAAAATGAATCCATATGCCACGGATGAACCAGTCTGCGTGTGGTTTGCAAGTTTTGATTTCCAATCGTTAATTCCAACAGAGTCCGGCACTCGGTTGAGCGCGATGGCATACATACGTGTCAGGAAGCCATCGATGTCTGTATTTCCTTCGGTGATTTCGTCATTGCTTACGGACATGTCCGTCGCAATGTTCACAGCCACCGAATCAGATGCCTGTGTGGTCATTGGTGACGCCCATGCAATAGCGGAAAAGGATGTCATAACGAAAATGACTGCAATTAGTGCGGAAAGAAGCTTGATTCGTTTCATATCTATGCCCCCCGTATCTGTGACTATAATTACCTACCTCGTTCATTATAGCGCATATCGCACAAATATACAGTAAAAATTTATGGATTATTTGTTCATTGTGTCAAGAATGATTTACTCGATAATATCCGCGAATTTCGCAGAAGTCACTTTTTGCAAATCGTTTGGTGCGAGATGGATTTGCGTACCAAGGGCACCGCCGCTTACGATGATGGTTTCGAAGTCTTGGGCGCTTTCATGGATGACAGTTGGAAAACGTTTTTTCATGCCGATGGATGTGCAGCCACCACGAATATAACCGGTCACGGCGAGGATGTCCTTGACGTGGAGCATCTCGAGAGATTTTTCTCCGACAACACGTGCCGATTTCTTGAGGTCGACTTCCTTGTCAATTGGAAGAACGAGGACGTAGTAGTTTTTTGTTTTTCCAATAGTCACGAGAGTTTTGAATGAGGATGCATAATCCTGCCCCAATTGATCCGCGATATGGATGCCGTCTATGAATTCTTCACAATCATAGTATTTCGTGGTATAGGAGATTTTTGCCTGGTCCAAAATACGCATGGCATTCGTTTTGTTCTCTTTTTTCATGCCAAAGTACCCCATTTCATTTTTCTTCCCATAATATCACTACCTTTGATTGAAACAATATGAAAAAAAGAGTAAAATACGACACATGTAAATCGGTGATAGAGAAAGAATCTGCAATATATCGATGAAACAGCGATTCAATGTTGGTGTGAGATTGAAGTCGTCGATGCGGGTTTATGGACTCTGGAGAGTGTTCGGGAAATGCACGATTGATGTGAGCTTTTTTTGCTCGGTTTTTCGCGCGGATTATCGACAACGGTTCGTCCCCGTTATCGGATGTTGAGAGGGTAAGATTCTTACCAATCAAGGTGGTACCGCAGGTTTGTTTTTCCTGTCCTTGAAGGACGCGTAATTGCGCATCTTTCGAGGTTTTTTTTTGTAAAGGAGTAGTAACATGGAACAGCATTTTCTCATGGGGAACGAGGCCATAGCATATGGTGCTATGCATGCCGGTGTGCGCTTCGTATCCGGTTATCCCGGAACACCGTCGACGGAAGTCGTCGAGACAATTGCCAAGAGCAATCCCGGAAATATTCATGTTGAATGGTCCGTGAACGAAAAGACCGCACTCGAAATTGCGGCTGGTGCAGCAATGACTGGGGCAAGAGCGCTCGTAACCATGAAGCAGGTCGGTCTCAATGTAGCATCAGACCCACTCATGAGTCTCTCCTATATTGGTGTAAAGGGCGGCATGGTCGTCATGGTTGCCGATGATCCCGGTCCGATTTCGTCGCAAACCGAACAAGATACACGTACTTTTGCAAAGTATGGCAAACTCATGTGTTTCGACCCGTCAACACCGGAGGAAGCATACCGCATGATAATCGACGCCTTCGAGTTTTCCGAAAAATACGGCGCGCCAGTCATATTTCGCCCGACAACGAGAATCTGCCATGGCTGTGCGAACATCACATTTGTAGAGCCGAAGACACAAAGTGACGATTATCATTTTGAGAAGGATCCGAAATGGGTCATCTTCCCTCGACTCTCTTATCAAAATCATGTTAAGCTCGAAAATCGCGAGCTCGAAGTGAGTGATGTTTTCTCTTCGTATTCGTGTAACAGTGTTACAAAGGCCGGAAGGAAGGGCATTGCAGCGAATGGAACGAATGTTACTTACGCCAATGAAGCGCTCTCCTTACTTGGCACAGAGGCGACACTTTTCAAGGTCGCGACACCCTATCCGTTCCCAGAGAAACTGGCACTCGACTTCTTATCTTCCGTGGACGAAGTCCTTTGTATCGAAGAACTTGATCCCGTCATTGAGCGCGAGCTGATTTTCCTTTGTGGAAAGCATCATCTCTCCGTCAATATTCACGGGAAGCTCGACCGCACCACCTCTTTGGCCGGTGAAAATTCAGTCGAATCGGTGAGAAAGTGGATTGGAGAATATCTTGCTATTCCGGTAACGCCCTCCTCGACGGCAATTACCGATGCGCCGAAGCTCCCTGTCCGTCCACCGGTTCTATGTGCCGGATGCCCTCACAGAGCATCGTTTTTTGCAGTAAAAGAAGCCATGAAAGGTCGAAAAGGTGTTTTCTGTGGCGATATTGGCTGCTATACACTCGGAAATGCAATGCCGCTCGATATGGTCGATACCTGTCTTTGCATGGGTGCTGGCGTTGCAATGGCACAGGGACTGCACGAATGTGACCCATCCACAGTAAACTTCGCATTTGTCGGTGATTCGACCTTCTTCCATACCGGTATCCCGGGTCTTATCAATGCTGTGTACAACGAACATCGCATGGTATTGGTCGTGCTAGACAATTCGACAACCGCGATGACCGGCCATCAACCGCATCCGGGAATCGGACGAACCTTGATGGGAGAAGTATCAGAGAAGGTCTCCATAGAAAAAATATGTCAGGGAATCGGTGTAAAGCATATCGCCAAGGTCAATCCGCTTTCGCTTACAGAAGCGAAGAAGGCAGTTACCGAAGCTGCCGATTTTGATGGCGTATCCGTCATTATTTTTGAATCGCCTTGCATCGCCGTAACCAAACCGGGACCGATGCATGTTGTAAATGAAGCCAAGTGTATCGGGTGCAAAATCTGCATCAAAAAGCTCGGCTGTCCTGCGCTCGTCTGGCGCAACAACAAGGCGCATATCGAAGAGAGCTTGTGCTACGGATGTGCCGTATGCACCTATGTTTGTCCAAAAGATGCCATCGGCCCTGAAAACGCCACGTCGATGAAGGGGGGTAAGGCATAATGAATTGTTTATTGTCTGGTGTTGGAGGTCAAGGAACGGTTCTCGCCTCGAAACTGATTGCCCGTACCGCTATGCAAAAAGGAATCAATGTCCGTACCGCAGAAACAATCGGTATGGCCCAGCGCGGCGGTTGCGTCGTGAGTCACGTACGAACGGGAGATGTCATCCACTCCCCGCTCATTCCACTCGGGACTGCCGATTTAATCATCGGCTTCGAACCGTCTGAGGCACTTCGCGTTTTGCCCTATCTTTCCGAAAACGGCATCGTAATAACGAGCCGAAAAAACATCGACCCCGTCACGGCATCGCTGTCGGGTGATACTTTTGACGCTGACGAGATGATTGCTTGTCTCTCAAAGCATGCAAAAACCTACGCCATTGACACGGAAGCTATCGCCAAGCAAATCGGAAGCACCCGTGTCGTGAACATGATTTTACTTGGTGCGGCACTCGAAGCGGGGGCTTTGCCCTTTTCCTTCGAAGAGCTCGCAGAAACCATAAAGAAGAACGTAAAGCCGCAATTCTTTGAAATGAATGTGCAATCAATAAAGGCCGGTATGAAAGTCATCGCCGATAGCCGTTTGAAGGAGGAAAAATAATGGACGAGCAAAAATTTATGCAGGTCAAAGAGGCCATCGCCAGAGCGATGAAGGGTAGCTTTTACGCCAAGCGATATGAGGGGATCGATATCAATGACATCAAGACACCAGAGGATTTTCTGAAGCTCCCGTTTACCGATAAAGGCGATTTACGACAAGCCTATCCACTCGGCCTCATGTCTGTTCCGGAAGAACAAATCGTCCGTATCCACTCTTCTTCAGGAACGACTGGTACGCCAGTCATTATTCCTTATACACGACAGGATGTCGAAGATTGGGCCGTGATATTCAGCCGCTGTTATGAAACGGCAGGCGTTACGAATCTCGACCGTGTTCATATCACACCTGGCTATGGTCTGTGGACAGCAGGTATCGGCTTCCAGGCCGGCGCCGAGCTTCTTGGTGCAATGTGCATTCCGATGGGCCCGGGAAACACCGACAAGCAGCTACGCATGATGGAGGACATGGAGAGCACCGTACTTTGCGCAACATCGTCTTATGCCCTGCTTCTGGCTGAGGAGATTGAAAAGCGTGGCATCAAGGATAAGATTAAACTTAAAAAAGGCGTCATCGGTTCCGAGCGTTGGGGCGAAAAGATGCGTCGTCGTATCGCAAACGAGCTCGGTGTACAGCTCTATGATATCTACGGTTTGACCGAAATCTACGGGCCGGGTATCGCCATCTCTTGCGATTACGAATGCGGCATGCACTATTGGGACGATTATCTCTATTTTGAAATCATCGACCCTGCAACGTTACAGCCAGTCAAGAAAGGCGAACTCGGCGAGCTTGTCATCACGACGCTTCGCAAACAGGGCGCACCGCTTATCCGTTATCGCACCCACGATTTGACCCGTTTCATAGACGGAGAATGCCCGTGCGGCCGCAAGTATCCACGAATTGACACAATTGTTGGCCGTACCGACGATATGATTAAAGTCAAGGGTGTGAATATCTTCCCTGCTCAAATCGAAGAAATGCTCCGAGAAGTCGAAGGAACAAGCTCCGAATACCAAGTCATGATTGACCACCTAAACGGAAAAGACATCATGACCATCTTCTTTGAGACCGCCGTGTCCGAAGAGACGAAGAAGGAAATCGAAAACAGCGTGCGCGATCATTGCAAAGCGAAAATCGGCATCACCATTGTTCCGCGTGCCGTCGCTATGGGTGAATTACCACGCAGTGAGAAGAAATCGACGCGTATCTTTGATAACCGTTATTAATTGAGATTACACACGATGACAGAGCAAAGAAGGATGAAATACCATTTTGAACCACAATCGGGCTGGATGAACGACCCGAATGGTTTGGTGTATTTTCGTGGCCAATATCACGCATTCTTTCAGCATAATCCCTATGACACGAAATGGGGACCAATGCACTGGGGGCATGCCGTCTCGGATGACTTGCTGACATGGAAAGAACTACCGATTGCATTGACACCCGATATGCCTTACGAAAACGGCGGTGGGTGCTTCTCGGGAAGCGCCGTCGTCAAAGACGACTTGCTCTACCTTTTCTACACCTCGGTGTCAAAAGAATTCGGACAGACGCAATCGCTCGCGACAAGTGCGGACGGTATTCATTTCCAAAAGTATGAGCAGAATCCAATTATCCGTTCTTTCCCACCCGACGGTAGCAAAGAATTTCGCGACCCGAAAGTAACGCTCATCAACGGCATTTATTACATGGTTGTCGGAAGCGGCTCATCAGGCATCGGTAAAGTCCTTCTTTATATGTCGAATGATCTCATTCACTTCACGTATATGGGCGTTCTTTTCGAAGGCTCGGAATACGGCGAGATGATCGAGTGTCCGGATTTCTTTAGGCTCGGAAACGATTATTGCCTCATGTTCTCCATGATGAATCATACAATGTTTTCAACCATGTTCATCGTCGGTGATTTTGACGGAAACACATTTCAACCGAGATTTCGTTCGACACCTGAAGCTGGCCCGCAATTCTACGCGCCACAATCCTTTGAAGCGCCAGACGGTCGGCGCATCGTCATCGGCTGGTTCTTCGATTGGAAGCAGAAGGCGCCCGATTATGCGACTCATATTGGAGCTTTCTCGCTCCCCCGCTCATTAACCATCAGCCGCCACGAAGTCCGTCTTGCGCCGATTCAGGAGGCCGAGCATCTGCTCTTGCATCACCATCCGTGCATTGATGAATCACGTAATGGTTTACGAATAAGGATTCCAGCCATATGGGCAAACACCAGTTCCTTATCAGATTGCGACACATGCATCTCATCTGATGAATTAGATAAAAAATACGGGGAACTCGTCACATTACCAGTCAACTTCTATGATGGCCAAGTCGACCGAATCGACATATTAATCGACGAGTGTTCGGCCGAAATATTCATTAACGGCGGACAAACTAATTATTCCTATAACGTCATCACATTTCATGACAAATCACTCATTCAAGAATGCATACAACCGCTCACCGACCATCTCGGATGACGGCCGTTCATCTGTGAATCCAAGGCTCTGTGTATTCGATAAAACGATAACAACTTCGTCTGCCTCGGCATTAACAATTACTGTGGTGTTATAACCAAGCGTCGAGCCTGAATGCATCACATAATCATCATGTATTTGCCAGCCGTAGCCGTAATTGAATACACCGCCGTCATAAATCTCGTTCCAGCTCGCCTCGGTGAGCAAGCATCGTGAAATCACACATTTTTCCCATGCCAAAAGAGCCTCCGCACTCCCACACATACCCCCGACTGAATAACTGATTGTTTCATCTTGTGAGGGAAGGGAAATAAATATTTCACCGAGCTGAATACCTCCGTATGAAGTGAGTTCCGAATTGTCAAAATATAGATTATCAATATTAAGCGGCTCGAAAATATTCTTTTCTACATATTCACTGAAGGTCATGCCCGAAAGCCGCTCAATAATCATACCTAAAAAGTAATAATTCGTATTCGAATAGTGATACTCCGTACCAGGCGTAAAATGCAAAGGAAATGGATTCACCATGGCCAGTAAATCCTCATGTGTGATGGGCGTGGTCGCGATTGCCTTTACATCCGATACGAGTGTCGACGTATTAATGGAACTCGTATTCATCAGGTTGATGCCAAGCGGCCCTTCAAGCACATAATCGATTACGCCCGAAGTCATATTGAGTAATTGATGAATCGTAATTTCCGAAGCGTAGGTGTATTCCGGGATATATTGATCTAATGTATCTTCGGTTGATAGTTTTCCCTCTTCGACCAATTGCATAATTGCGACGGCAGTCACCTGTTTTGTGATCGAGCCATATTCATAGACCGTATTGATAGTAGTGGGCGTCTGTGTCTCACGGTCGGCAAATCCTTTTTCCAAGGTATACTGAATCTCGCCGTCTCGATAAACCAAGGCGACCCCATGAAAACGAATCATATCCCAATATTCTTCGGGCGTAGATGCCAATGCTATTTTATCCGATGAATAAAAATGCGTCGTCTCGCTCGTCGCTTCCGTAGAATCCGTTGAAGTCGTAGAATTAGTCGACGACACGGTCACAGCCGAACCAGACTCGTTATCGTTTTTTTTCATCCCCTTCGTCTGACATGCAGTCGGCAAAATCAAACCCGCAATTATTGCAAGAATCAAGAGTACTTTTTGAATATTCAAACGTTTTATCAAAGCACCGAGCCTCCGGATAATTAATTAGTCGAGCGTGCATCGCGCAAGGAAAATGATGCAAATCGCCCATTGAAAAAGCTGTCATATGATATAATTATTTTAACACATTTCGTGAAGGAGGCAGCAGTCTCGTGTCCATCATAACGATTTCCAGACAAATAGGAAGCTTAGGAGACGAAGTCGCTCTTTCTTTATCGAGTAAACTTGGCTGGGAATGCATCACGCGTGAATCCTTAATCGAGCGATTTTTCAACGAAGCATCGCCCGCCGAAAAATATCGACTTGCCGAAAGTGCGAAGTACTATCTCTCCGAATACAAAGACGGCCATACCTATCGCGATTTTCTCGAAGCGGAATTGATGAAGCTCGCTGAACAACAATCTGCGATTTTATTAGGGTTCGGTTCTCAACTAATCTTCTCCGACCACACAGATGCCATTAACGTCCGCATCACCGCCCCGGAAGAGGTTCGACTATCTCGCATACGCCACCAATATCGCATGTCTGTCGAAGAAGCAACAAATCTCCTTACGACGACCGATCGTCATCACAAACGATTTGTTTCACAAGTCTTCCTACAAGACTCATACGACCCTATGTTATATCACTTAACACTCAATACCGCCTACTTATCCGTCGACGAATGCGTCGCTGCCATTATAGCAACCTATAACGAACACAACATCCGAATTAAGCTTCGAAACGAGACTGAGACCGAGGGGGCAAAGGATCACCAGACACAGCTCCCCGTTTTCAAGAACCCTGCCGAGGCGGAATTCGCCCACATTCTCGACATGTACCATATTGATTGGAAATACGAGCCAAAGACATTTCCCGTCGAATGGGATGAAAATGGCCAGGTTACTCTCGCATTTTCTCCGGACTTCTACCTCACGAAGTTCGATACCTATCTCGAGCTTACGACTATGAATCAGAAATATGTCACGGAGAAAAATAAAAAGCTTCGCAAGGTCCGCGAGCTCTACCCCGGCGTAAACGTAAAGATAGTGTATAAAAACGATTTTTACTCTCTAGTGGAACGATTCAAGCACTAACAGCTTTTATGCAAAGAGCATAAATTGTATGCTCGACGGATGACCAAATTAATGACAAAGAGGTAGCCGATTATGACAAACATTACCTGTCGTCGCAAGATTTTTTCCGAGGATGACCTAAAGAAACGCATCACCGAGCTCGGCGCACAAATCACAAAGGATTACGAAGGAGAACCACTCGTCCTCGTCGGCGTACTTAAAGGCTCACTTTACTTTTTTGCCGATCTCTCACGTGCTATCGATGCCCCCATCGAGATTGACATGATGGCAATCGGCTCCATTCCCGATACTACATCGCAGACTGGCATCGTCCGTATCACCAAAGACCTTGATGTAGATATCCGCGGAAAGCACGTCCTCGTCATCGAAGACGTCATCCGAACCGGCCTCACAACTGCCTACCTCCTCCAGAGCCTCGAGGTCCGCAAGCCCCTGTCCATTGACGTATGCACATTGCTCTATAACCCTGACCGTCAGCTAATCAACGTACCTATCAAGTATTATGGCTTCGAGATTGATAAAAACTGGCTCATCGGATATGGCATGGATATCGAGGAGAAGGGGCGCAATCTGCCGTTCATCGGAGAATACGAGAAGAAGAATTGATGCAAAACCAATTATTGCACATACCGAACATGCAAGAGATATAAATTTGGCAATATGCCCTCACGATATACTTCCTCGGATAACATACAAAAAACGACCACCCGCAATGGTATATGCGGGTGGTCAAATTTGTGTTGCTCTTGCGGAGCATAAAGATAGCTCCAGCGAACCTGTCTGAAAATCCGATAAATCTATCCGGCTGCCCTTTCCTTATCTGCGAATCTCTGTAGCCCTGCTTCTGAACCGTATCTTCGAAGATTTACTTAGCGAAAGAACCTTATGTCCTGCTGTTCCATCTTACTGATTCCGAGATGAGCTTCGTTCTCATTACATCATCTTTTCTTTTACCTTTCCTAACGTCTTCATCGGTCGGCTTTAATCAGCTCTCCTTCGTGGCGATTCGGTTGTTGTAAGATACTCAGTTCTGATGCGTTTTCCTTCCATCTCTTCCGACTCATAGATGTTAAAGTGGCGATCCTAATCGATTCTCGCTCATCTTTGAATCTTGATTCAGTTACCTGACTTGCGACTTGTGTCCGCCATCGCGTCCCGTCAATCGCTATTCGCTTTCCACTTCATATGACTTCAGCTTCTACTCTATTTCCATCGCTACGGAAGATCTTGACCTCTCTCGATCACCAGATTCCTCTTTCACGCCTCGTTTCCAGACCGCTTTACGATCCTTCCGTCTTGTGTATTGCTATATGTCTCTATCAAGTGGCGGCACTCCTTCAAGGAATTTCGTTCTCTTTGGTATTCCCTGGAGCTAATTTAAGTATAACACCTATCAGCCTCATGTCAACACTTATTTCACAAAAACGCGAAAAAATTTTCTTGATTTTTGTGACGTATGCACAAAACGTTACGCGCAGGTTACAACGAGATGAAATCGAATCGACAAAACACAGCCCTTCCCACCCGGCAAATAAAGAGCACAGTAATCCCTGATATATCATTTATGGCCATTTCATTGATTATATGGATATTATATTATCGTTTCGCGGTTTCTTACACGCTCTCTCGGTCACTCTTTCGTTGGTATGGCACGAGACCAAACACGGACATCTTCGCATATGCATGGGAAATCATTTCCATGATGACATGCTCATATCTCTTCCACTCGGTCTCCTTCGTGAAACAATAGATTTCGACTGGAATACCTTCTTGCGCAGCATCAAGGATGTGGGCCATGAATAGCATATTTGAATCAACATGCCCGCTACTCTGCATATAATACTCAATATAGGAAGCAAAAGCCTGAATATTCGTTATGGTAGCATCTTTGCCGCCTGCGTTTTCGCAAATCCATGCGTCAGTCAGGAACTTGTCCTTCTTCCATGAATTAATCTCATCCTTGCTTACTTCGCGTACAGAGAGTGCATCGACGTAGATGGCTCTTTTAATGCGACGGGCCCCGGTCTCGCCCATTTTACGCCAGTTTTTGAAGCTCTCAGTCACCAACGTATAGGCGGGAATGCTCGTGATTGTATTGTCGAAATTATCAACCTTCACGGAAATTAGGGAGATGTCACGTACGACCCCGTCTACATCATGCTTCGGAATCTCAATCCAGTCTCCAATATGCACCATGTCTTCGGTCGTAATTTGCACGCCGGCAACAAAGCCCAGGAGTGCGTCCTTGAAAATGATGGTGAGCACGGCCGCAAAAGCACCGATACCGGAAAGCAATACGAGTGGACTCTGATCAATCCATGTCGCAATGACGACAATACCGAGTACTGTGATGACCAATATCTCGACGACCTGAAGAATGCCTTTAATCGGGCGTTTTTTCGAGATGGGCTTCGTGCGATATACGTCATCAATAACATTGAGTATTGCATCAAACAAAAAGGCAATGACAATAATTGTATATAATGTGGCGACCTTTTCAATCCAAGGGCCAGCCTTATCGAAATAATCCTTAGCCAAATGGAGAATAAACGGAGTCGATAGATGTGCAACGCGAGCAAAGATACGGCGGCGTTTCATCGCGGCAAAAATAACCTTTTTCTTTACGAGATTCGGACGAAGAAAAAGAAGATTCATCAGCCCTCGGAACAAGAAATAAATAAAGAGACAAATCAAGATCACAATTAAGGCGCGTATTGAATAAATAAACACCCTATTTAATGCACCCTGAATGCCGAGTGTCTGTGTCCAATCATCCAGCCAAGAAAACATGAGAGGTCCTCCTTATTTTTCGTGCGATTTCATTATAGTTGATTTGTTTCTATTGTGACAGTTCTTTCATTTACATTTTTACATGATATGTTACAATGCTCAAAGATTAATGAAGGAGGCTAACATGAAAAATTTTCTAAAAAAAATGAATCGCGGCGTTATTGTGTCCTGCGTTATCATTATCGCACTTGTCATTTATCTACTAGTGGATAATGCAATGACCAATAAAGCAAAACCAGTTGTGAAGGAACTAGCCATCTCCTATATTACTGCGTCTGCAGATTGGATTCCGCACGAGGCTGATGTCGATTTGAAAGATTTCTCGAACGTCGAAGATATTTTCGAATCTATATACGCAAGATGTTCTGAATCGGATTCCGAATTATTCTCGGAGAACAGCTATATCCAAACTACAGCAGTTTCATGGCTGCTCGATGCAGAAACACATTATTCTGCGGAAGATACTTATCAGATTACTGACGTAAATTGTGAGGTTGTATCGATTTCAAAGGTGCACGTGTATAACAAACAGGCTACCGTGAACTGTAAAGTCACGACAGAGTTCACCTATATTATCAATGCCACAGGAGAAATAGCGACAGCGTCATTTGATACAGATGAGACGGTATCTTGTATCGAAGAAAACGACAAATGGGTTGTGTCATCGTATACCGGTACTAACCTCATGCAGTTAGGCATGTCGCTCGGAGAAAACGGAATCGAGGTGAGCTACTAATGGAACCTGCAATGAAGGTAATTCACGCCACAAAATCATTCGGCAAGAAAAAGGCCGTAAATGATGTCTCATTCGAGATTTATCCCGGCGAGGTATTCGGTTTCTTAGGCCCGAATGGCGCTGGTAAAACCACAATGATTAAGATGATCATGAGCTTCATTTCGATGGACAGCGGCACGGTCATCATCAATGGTTTTGACAAGAAAAAACACTACGAGAAAGCGATGGCTGATATCGGTGGTATCGTTGAAAACCCAGAAATGTATATTACGCTTTCCGGTCGTCTGAATCTTGAAATGTATGCCCGTATTCATGACGGTGTCACGAAAGAAAGAATCGACGAGGTGCTCGATCTCGTCGGCATGAAGGCACGCGCCAATGAAAAGGTGAAGCGGTACTCGCTCGGTATGAAGCAGAGAATTGGTCTCGCCCAGGCGCTTTTGCACAATCCAAAGGTATTGATTCTCGATGAGCCGACCAATGGTCTTGACCCAGCCGGAATTCACGAGCTTCGCGATATCTTAAAGAAACTCGCTCACGAAGAAGGCGTAGCCGTCATGGTCTCGAGTCACATGCTTACAGAGATGCAATTGATGTGTGATCGCGTTGGCATTATTACAAATGGTACTTTACGCGATGTTCGTCTCATCGACGAATTGACAGCTGGAGTCAATGGGGCTCCAATTCATCAGATCAAGACATCAAATCCTGCGAAGGCGAAAGAGATTCTCTCGGCACACTACGCGGATAAGATTCGCGAAGTTGGTGAGAAGTCCATCGATATCGAGGTTTCTCCTGAAGAAATCAACAATTGCATTCGCGAATTAATCGAAGGCGGCGCAGATATTCTTGGCGTACAGCTCAAAGAAAGTACGCTGGAAGATGCCTTCTTACAAATCACAGGAGGAGGATTGAACATTGAGTAAGATATTTGCACTTTATACAAACGAGATGATTAAAATCTCCAAGAAAATCAGTGTTCTCGTCATTGCCATTCTTGTCGTAATCACCGCATTCGGTTTTTCCGGTGTGATGAAGCTGCTAGAACCGTTATTGCTCGGTACAAGTGATATCATGAGCACGAGTGAGGACAATTACGAAATACCGCGTCAATACCTCGCAGATGCTGAAGCATACTTTGACGAATACCTAAAAGAAACTAATGGAGAAGAATACGTTTCCGGATTCCGTTTGGAAGCCGCTGATGATCTCTTGATTGATGATGAGACCATTGCAGCGTTGCAGTCTGATGTCGACACCAAAGAATTCATGTTAAACGAAGTCGATTGGAATGTGGTTGATGTCAATCGAATAACATTCGTAACTTATATTGAATCGATTCTCCAAACCTTTTATTTCGATTATTGGAATCAATATATGGTTCCGATTGAAGATCGTGATGAGGCATGGACTGCACGCCAAAACGAATTACTAGGTATGATTGATGAGCTCAAGGTTATTTCGAATGAATTGGATTTTAAAGCCTATATTGCATTCTATAAAGCCAACGAAAATCAATTCGTCACTGATGCAAATGCGGATGTATATTTCTTTGACAGTATTACCAATTATGGCGGTGCCTCCAGATTGGATACTTGGTATGATTATGACCCTACCGGCGGCATCGAGAAGGATGTTGTTGGTGAATTAACGAACGCTTTCAGTACCATAGAAATTTATCAAACACAACTCGACAATAACGTTTTGCTATCGTCGAATCTCCTTGAAATGACGACAACGACCACTCCGTTATCAGAAGAAAAGCGTGAGGAAATCGAGAACAAATTAAGTGTGCTCCAATACAGAATTGATAACCATCTTCTCGTTCTCGACTCCGAATCCGGTATTGCCAGCATGTCGACGGCATTGACACAAAGCTTTGTTAAAACCCTCATCACTGTCCTCGTCATCATCATAGCAGGCAGCACCATTTCCAGCGAAATGGCGACTGGTTCGATTAAGTCACTAATTATTGCCCCGGTAAAAAGATGGAAAATTTTCACCGCTAAATTACTTTCCATTATCACGGTAGTATTAGTTTCCTCAATCTTCGCGGTGGTTTTCTCCATGCTCGGTACAATCGTATTCTTCGGTACCAAGACATTAGTACCATATGTGTACGTTAATGGTTCCGGGGTTATTCACACAATGCCGCACCTGCTTTATCAATTCCTGTACTTTATCGTCTCGTGCGTCGATGTTCTCTTCTACGCCTTAATGGCTTTTGCATTCTCCAGTGTGTTTAATAACACAGCACCTGCAGTTGCAATTTCTATGGGCGCTTCGTACATGACCAGCACAGTAAATCAACTATTGATGCTTTTCACACATCAGCGTTGGATTGACTTCCTGCCGATTTCCAATATGGATTTCATTACGCCACTCTTCCCATACTATACGATGATGAATTCGTCGTCTTTGGGACTGGAAGAAGCGACGGGCATGCTCACGACCCCATCGCCGATTTTCTCACTGTGCTATTGCATCGTGTTATTCTTCTGCCTGATCTACATCGCTAAAGATCAGTTCTGCAGAAAAGACATTCAATAATAATCTCTTTCAAAGAGAAACACACGAAAACACCCGGTTATCCGCATGGATGCCGGGTGTTTTTATCTGAGTATTAGTTATGTTGTAGCGGCCGAAACACGAAGCCCTTTTCTTTTCATCGAGGGAATGTCAATTCGTTGGACAACCTTCAGAAAACAAACTTCCCTGTATCACCTTTTTCTCTCGAAATGCCTTTGATATCGCATTTCGCACCTGCCGTTTATTTGCTGTCCAAAGCGGCGCTAATAATGTCGCTTTCGGTCCGTCACCGGTTAATCGATAGACCACGATTTTTCGCGGAATACGCGGCAGCAAACGAGAAAGCAAATCAATATATTCATCCATACCAAGAAGCGGAAACGGGTGTGCCACATATGCTTTTCCAAGATCGCTGTCCGACAGGATATGTAAATTGGCAATCTTTATTCCCTGAATCGGCAATTGAGCTACATAATCGATGGTTTCTGTCATCATTTTTTCTGTCTCATTTGGGAGATTCAATATGACATGAACCACAATATCCAAAGGCAATTTTTCCAGTCGTGCTACCATCTCCTCAAAGCAGGATAATGGATAGCCTCGGCGCATCCACTTCTCGCTTGTTTCGTGAATCGATTGAAGTCCCAATTCAACCCACACATGCGTTTTCGTCGTCAATTCTTCAAGGATTTCCAGCATCCGATTCGATATGCAGTCCGGGCGTGTTGCAATCGCAATGCCAACGATATCTTCTTGTGCGATGGCCTCATTGTATTTCATTCGAAGTTCTTCTTCATCGCCATATGTCGATGTAAATGCCTGAAAATATGCGATATATCTTGCATCGGCACCCGCCTTCGCGCGCACTAGTTCTTTTCCCAGCCGTACTTGATCAACGATAGGTAATGTCGCATCGGATGCAAAATCGCCAGAACCGGCTCGACTGCAAAAAATACAGCCGCCTACGCCAAGAGTACCATCACGCGTCGGGCATGTCGTACCTGCATGGAGTGCAATTCGGTAGGTCTTATGACCAAATAGTCGGAGATATTCATCATTGGCCGATACATAATGAATCGACATGAGTTTAAATCATCAATTGTGATGGAGAATAAATTCGCATTGACGTCTCATCTGATTGATCAACAGAGAGAACTACGACCATACTGCCCATATACAATGCTTCGTATTTCGATTTATCAACAGGAATCGGTAAGCTCTCCTTACCGTTTTTCATGATGGTGATGTAATAACCGGGTTTTAAATCGGATTTATCTTTCCGAGTAATTTCTATGCGTTTTCCACAGGTTGTCTTCATCATATATCGGGCCATATGAATCATTTCCACGGTATGTGCGATGCCCGAATAGCTCGCAATCACAATCGCGATAATAATCGCGGCGTAAAGCATGGAAAAAACGACCACCATCGATTGCGGCAGTGAACTAGCCGTTTGAAGTAATAATACCCAAACCACCACGGCAAAGAGCCAAAAGAGAAGCAAATATTCGAAATGCTGTTTGGCATCCGTCTTCTCTTTCGTGATAATCTTCTCACGTATCGCTTCGTCTACTTCTTCCCACATACGACAATGCCTCCGATATAGGTTATCTATTAAAGTAATGATAACGAAATATATTTAAACATTCAAGTCGCTATCCGAGCAAAATCTTATCATTCAGCACATCATAAGCTCATATTCACGAAGCGTGGAAAGCCCATGTACCCCTGATATCTACTGCATTACTCGTTCTCATTAAAAGCCCCATGGGGCACTGTCTCACGATTTTCCGGTGATAGATCGTCAACACCCTGCAGTTGTCTTCCCTTCATCACCGTATGGTAGCCATACTGATTTCGCAGTCGGTCCAACACTTCATTCACCTTCGATAGCTTTGTCGTGTCATGAATCATTTCAAAAATCGTCGTTTGCTCGTAATCGTGAATATCCGATAATTGCGTCACACGCACGCCGATGCTTCGAAGCGGCGCGTGCCAATCGTAACTCTCCATAAAAAGCGCAAATGCCACATTGGCAATGGTCGTATCTTCATTTGTTGCCTTCTCCAATTTCCTTTGCCGCTCAAATGATTGCAAACGAATGTCTCGCACCCAGATTTGCACCGTCGAGCCGCGCAGATAATGCTTCCTTAATCGATGCCCCACCTGTGCGGACAAAGTCACCATAATCGTATGCACATCAGCATTTGAAACCATATCACGCGGTGTCGTCGTACTGTTCCCAACCGACTTTAACGTGCGCGTCGTCCCGATACGAGCAACCGGCGATTCATCAAGTCCATTCGCATATATCCATAAGACCTCACCGGCCTTCCCCATATAGCGCGAAAGAAAATGCTGATCAAGTGCCGCCAGTTCACCGATTGTTCGAACATTAATCTTTTTTAATGCCATATCCGTCGAACGACCGACATAGAGTAAATCAGCTACGGGAAGCGGCCATACAATCTCCTTAAAATGCTCGCGCAAAATCACCGTCGTCGCATCAGGCTTCTTATAGTCCGACCCGAGCTTTGCAAAAACCTTATTAAAACTCACACCGACAGAGCAAGTTAGCCCCAGTTCATCCTTCACGCGATTACGAATCTCATCTGCGATTTCCTGCCCCGTCATTGCGCCACTCGCGGTCACATCCAGCCAACACTCATCGAGCCCGAACGGTTCTACCAGGTCCGTATATTGTGAGTAGAGCTCTACAAGGCGTCTCGAATAATAGTTATAGGATTCAAAATGGCCGGGCACAACAACCAAATCCGGGCACTTCTGCTTCGATTGCCATATCGCTTCCGCCGTCTTCACACCGCACCTTTGCGCCAACGGATTCTTCGCCAAAATAATCCCGTGCCGCTGCTTCGCGTCACCCGCGACCGCCATTGGGACATTCCGCAGCTCCGGGTTATTCTTCATTTCCACAGATGCAAAAAAGCAATTCTGATCCACATGCAAAATAATGCGATCCGTCTCCATCGACCCCTTCCCTGAATAGCAAAACGAACATTTGTTTTCTTTCAGTTTACTACGGCTTTAATATTTTCGCAAGATTTTTACATTTTTTGTTTTTTGGCTTTTCATTTGCCATTTATGAGGTTATAATCTAAATAACACAAAGTTTTTTATTGAAGTCAAATCGGAAATGAGCGTCGATATTTCTTTTCTATACGACGCACAGCACACGAAAAGGTGGTGTAACAATGGCAAAGCATCGTATTTTACTTGTGGACGATGATACCGATATTCTCGAAATCAATCGTTCCTTCCTCACCAACGAAGGCTATGAAGTAAGTGTGGCTACCAATATCGCACAAACACTTCAGAAGGTCGAAACGAATGCCTATGACTGTATCGTATTGGATATCATGCTTCCGGATGGAAGTGCTTATGATCTCCCTACAAAACTTCGTATCTATACCGCAGCTCCGATTATCTTCCTGTCTGCGAAGGATCAATTGGAAGATAAGATTACTGGATTTAAGGTTGGCGGTGACGATTACATGACTAAGCCGTACAGTCTCCCAGAGCTTTCTGTACGTATTGCAGCTCACATTCGTCGCAGTCTCACCAGAGACGGATTCCTTATGGAATTCCCTCCGCTTTCTTTGAACGTAAAGACACGTGAAGTGCTTCTCAATGATAAACCAGTTCATCTGACGAACAGAGAATTCGATATTCTCCGTCTCCTTGCAGAAACACCGAATGTTATCGTTCCTTTTACCCGCATTTATTCCCATGTTTGGGGCGATGATGGTCTTTGCGACAATCACCTCGTCATGGTAAACATCAGCTACTTGAGAAAGAAAATGGAGAAAGCTGCTCCGGATGTTCTCTTTGTTAAGACCGAGTGGGGCAGCGGTTATTCGTTTGCATATCCACCGATTCGCAATACTCTGCGTGCCGAATAATCAGAACTTCCATTTGGAACAGTCGAGGCAATTATGAATACTGATAAATCTTTGTCGAATGAAAAGAATCAGGATGTTCGCTACGCGCTTCGAACCATTATTATTTTGGTATCTATCATCGCCGTGTGTTTGGTCATTTATTTTGTGAACCAAAGACACGGCGATGTCTATTCTCAGACAGCCGATGGCGCTCAGGACATTTCTTTTTGGGATGCATCTAACGACTTTCCGCTCTTCATGCAAAATGGATGGGAGCTCTATCCCAATATGTTATTGGAACCCATAGATTTTGCATCGAGTGAAAACACTTTTCCACACTATAAAGATGTATCCATTACGACCAACGGATGGACATATATCGGCAATGCGACGCCTGTCAATATGGACGAGCAAGTTTCCATGTCCGAATTCGGCGTAGCCACCTATCGACTCGTGCTCCAACTTAATACGAATACCGAACTCGTCGCGATGGACTTCGAAGAAATTAACCTTGCCACCAATGTTTGGGTTAATGGTCAATTGCTTCGTCGAGTCGGTGTCGTTTCCGAAGACCAATCCATATACGAGTCCAATGAAAGTGCGTTTAATTTACAGATTTCCCCGGATGAGAACGGCCGCATCGAACTCATCATTCAATGCGCCAACTTCGACTCTCCTTTCGGCGGCATCACAAACTCGCCTGCCATCGGGAGTGTTGAGAGTATTGAATCTATCATGTTCTTTTCGCGGATGTGGATTGCCATATTAATCACGATATTCTTAATCGTCGCTGTCGCCGGATACTACGTGTCACGGACATTCCACACGCGTGCGAAGTATTATCTTTTTGTCGGGATGATGGCCGTCTGTATTGCATATGAAAGCCTAGACAATACCGTCAATCCCCTTCCCGGTGATTGGAACAAACTCATCCAAACCACATTACTAATCGTAATGTGTGTCGGTTCCTACCTTTATTTCACATCCGTATATCCGAAAAATGCAATCGGCGAACTCGAGAAATTGCACCATTGGGACACCGTTATCGTCTTTGTTGCAGCATCACTCTACATCATTGTTTATTGGCTGTTTCCGGAATTCCTTTATTTACGGTCTTCCATCATTGCCAACCTCATCTTCGTTATGATTGTGCAAACATATAACTTCATCCGCGCAGCATACATGTTACAAAAAGAAGAGAAGCACCAATTGCTTCATCTCTGCTCCTGCTCAATTTGCATCTTTATGTTCTCCTCCATGCTGCTCCGTGCGCAACAAGTAATCTACTTACCGGTGCACTCGTTCATATTGGCTGTCATGATGCTTGGCATCGCCATTTACTTCACAATCAATTATGTCAACAACTTTAAGACTATTTCGAACTTTTCCCAAGACCTCGAAAGAGCCGTACAAGAAAAAACAAAATACATCGCGAAGGTCAATGACGATCTTCTGGCAAACCACCAAAAGCTCATAGAAAACGAAGACGCCCGTAAAAAGATGATGTCGAATGTCTCTCATGATTTACGTACGCCAATTACCGCTATTCGAGGCTACGTTGAGCTCATGCAAAATGCCAAAGAACCGCTTACACCCGAACAACAGCAGCTCTATCTCAGCAATATGCATACGCGAAGCGTACAAATGGAGCAAATGATTTCCGATCTCGTTCAGCTGACCCGTATGGAATCCGAAAACGTCGCATTAGCTATGATTCCAATCAGCATTCGAGAGATGATAACTGAGCTCTATTCACTCTACAAAATGGAGTGCGAGGGTACCGAAAAGCATGTCTATCTCGAGATGCCGGACGACGAAGACGACCTGATGATTGAAGGCGATGCCAAGAAGCTCTTGCGCGTCTTTGAAAACATCATCGTGAACGCCATGAAATACACGCGCGAAAAAGGAGATATACATATTATCTGCTCTCGCTATGACGATCCAGCCATGTTAGGCGGAAATGCAGTCTCCGTTGTCGTTAAAGATAACGGTGTTGGCATCCCGAAAGCCGATCTTCCCTATGTCTTCGACCGTTTTTATCGCGCCGAAAACTCTGGCATCAATAAGACTGGCTCCGGCCTTGGACTCTCCATCGTTAAAAGTGTCATCGACAAACATGGTGGGAAAATCTGGGTTGAAAGTGTCGAGGGCGAAGGCTCTGAATTCCACATCGTCTTTAAGGCAATATAAACCGAGAGAGACGGTCTACGCGTAAAATTTGTGGAGCGGAACAGGACGAACCGATATCTCATAAACACAAAAACCCCGTCATTCATCTCATGACGGGGTTTTCTTGATGTTCAATCAACAATGAGCAATTAGCCCTTCTTTGCAAAATAATCATTCAATTGCTGAATCAGACTGTCGGCCTCAAGATTATGTACCATACAAGCCTCTGCAATTGTCTCGCCACTTGCCATCGCACATCCGAGGCAATGTAAACCATTAGCGAAAAAAATCGGTGCGCATTCTTGGTCAGCATTCAAAATATCTGCAAGAATAGTATCTTTAGTAACAACCATTTCATTATCCTCCTCTATCAATACTCGAGATTACAATAACACTTGTTTGTGTTTACTGCAATATCAGGCAATTTTAGCATCTTGACAAAATTTGTTTTTATACTTACATCAAAAAAAAGAGAAAAAAACGTACAAAACGCTTGACAACAAGGCGTTTGCCGTCCATAATACCCATTGTGAATATAGCCTAAAGGAGGCAAATTAATTATGAACAAATCAGAACTTATTGATGCAGTTGCACAGTCAACAGCAATGACAAAGAAGCAAACTGAGGCCGCTATCAATGCAACACTCGAGACAATCGTTGATGCATTGGCTAAGGAAGAGAAGATCGTTCTTGTTGGATTTGGAACATTCGAAACCAAGAAGCGTGCTGCTCGTAAAGGCCGTAACCCAAGCACAAAGGAAGTTATCAATATTCCAGCTTCCAAGGCTCCTGTTTTCAAGGCAGGTAAGGGCATGAAGGACAAGGTAAATAAGTAATTTACACTTCGTTCTAAAGACGTAATTGAATCGCCTCGTTGGTTCGCCATCGAGGCGATATCTTTTTGCCAATATATCGCGATAATGTCCTTATTCATTCGAATCGAACACCAAAGATGTATCGATAACGAAGGATAGTATCAATATTCGTAGAACACAATACGACCGTTCTCGCGCCCCGCGGCAGACTCACCTATCGAACGCGTGGGACGATTTGTCACTGGATCGTATGAATCGGATAGATTTCGCTCGAAGGAAGAGCGATATTGATTCCATATCTTCTCGTGCAATAGCTGAAGCATTCGATGAATACACGCTGTATTAGAATCTGTACCCGTCGTCATCGATGATCTTTGAATCGCATAGCGCAAATTACGCTCAATTTGCGAAATCGTCATACCATATTCTTTCACCGCCAAAGGATAGAGATTCTTCGTAACAGCCGTTAACCGATCTGGCGAAAAATACACCTCAACCAATAAGTATTGTAGCAGCTTCGCCCCTTGAAGCCTCATATTCACATGATTATCCCGCAGCAAATCGTTTACCGCTTGCTCCACCTCATATCGTGGCGGCGTACACGTGCGAGTAGCCGAATAAGAGCCATCAGCCATCTTACATAATTGTTTCTCAATACGATTTAAAACAAAAGACGAACCCTGTCTACCATCTACCAGATAGTGTACTCGTCCTGCTGTATCAGATACGCCCAAAATCCCGCGTTTTCTCATTAAGGAATTAATGCGTTCAAGCATCGAATGATCATCACAAACAACATAAAAACCAATCTCTTCCTCATGAAGATAAGAAGGCTTCGGAAGCGCATTCTGACTCGCTAATGGATTCTCCATATCGCGTCACGCTCCTTGTTTGTTTTACACATATTTTGACAGTATCGAAGGAAAAGCACAACATGATATAGGCAAAATTTCAACGGGTGAACAAAGCAGTCGTTATTCGACGGTGTCTTTGAGTACTTCAATTTCTGCCGAGTAGTGTGCGTATTTGGTGTATTTCACAGTAATTCGATCGCCTTCTTTGATATCCATATCAAAGGGGTTTACGTAGTATTCTTTGCCGTCAATGACGATATAGTTTTTGAAATCGCTGACTCTTTCGACACGACCCGTAGTTACGCGATAGGTCGAGCGTAGTACATCAGAGACATCCAGTAAACGCGGAATAGAAAAAGCAGATACTTGAATGAGGAGAATAATGGCGACCAGCGTCGGTGCAAGGAATAGGAAGCCTTTTTTCCATTTTCGATACATGCTCATTCTCACGGTATAAAAAAGGAGCAACAGCAAGGCGAGTGTAATCGCAAAATGAATACCGATGTTAATCCAAAAATATGCCATATTGCTCTCCTTTCGTTTTCTTATTATCTATCTATCGGTTCCGCTCTGTCAACGGGAGTCGGTACAATGAAATGGTTTTCCGTCATGATAGCATCAACCTTGCGGTCCCATTTTTCGGTGATGAGATGTTCAAAAAGTCGGTTTTCGGGAATAATCCCGATAGCCTTGCCGTGAAATGCTTGTTCAAGATAGTGGTCATAGTAGCCTTTGCCGCGCCCTAAGCGATTTCCTTTGCTATCAAAGGCCAAGGCTGGGACGAAAAGAATGTCTATTTCTTCAATAGGGACCTGCGGTAGGTCTTTGGATGGTTCGTTTATGGAAAAGGAACCGGGAGTCAAATCTTTTTCGGGTGATGTGACACGATAAAAGGTCATTGTCGCACCATCGTCTGATATGCGTGGATAGCATAGGCTTTTCGTTTGGTTTATGCCCGAATCGCAAAGGTCAGCCAGCCACGGTGCGATTGAAATTTCATCGGCACGTGGCGCGTATATGCCAATCGTTTTCGCATTTTGGAAAAGGTATTGCCACGCAGGAGGTAGCTCACTCACAGAAAAATGGATTACCGGCATAACCGGCGATGCGCTGATGCGGTCGCGTATAATACGTCGGAAGAGCATTTTCATCCGTTGCGTCGTATTCATGAGAGCGTGCCCGGGATGTATTCTTCACGCACATCTGATGGCAGCATTTCGAGAAATGAGTTTTCATCAATGACGGTGACGCCAAGAGATTGTGCCTTTGTGAGCTTTGAACCGGCTTCATCGCCCGCTAAACAGAAATCGGTTTTCTTCGATACCGATGAGGCAGTTGATCCCCCCAGCGAACGGATAATTTCCGCTGCCTTGTTGCGATCAAAATGAGGCAATGTACCGGTTAGAACAAACGTCTTCCCTGCAAAGATTTGCTCACGAGTGGCTGTCTGTAGATGTAGGTCGGTATGAACTCCGGATGCTACAAGCTTTCGGATAATTTCTTGGTTCATTGGTGACGCGAAAAAATGAAGTACTGAGTCGGCCGTGATTTTGCCGAAGTCCGGAAGTGCCGCTAATGTCTCGCTGTCAGCTTGCATGATGGTCTCGAGTGTCGGATAAGCAGCGGCCAGAGTGCGTGCGGCGACAACACCAACATTGCGGATTCCGAGGGCAACAATCAGATGGTCGAGAGTTGCTGTTTTTGATGCTTCTATTGCGTTCAAAAGATTATTCACAGAAGCTACGCCCATGCGGTCAAGACCGAGTAGCTCGTCTCGTTTCGATGCCAGATTATAGAGGTCGGCAACGTCCGAGATGAGGTTCTTTTCAAGAAGCATATCGATAAGTGACGGGCCGAGTCCATCGATGTTCATGGCATCTTTGGAAACAAAATGGACCATCGATCGGAAAAGCTGTGCGGGGCACTGCTCCCCGATGCATCGCCATGCCGATTCGCCTTCTATACGGACGCATTCACTGCCGCATGCCGGGCAGATGTGTGGCATGGAAAAGGATACAGAGCCTTCGACACGACATTCGGGGACAATTCGGATAATTTCAGGTATAACTTCGCCAGCTTTGCGTACGACAACCGTGTCGTTCACACGCACATCGAGATCGCGGATAAAGTCTTCGTTATTGAGTGTCGCCTTTGAAATCGTACTGCCGGCGATGTGCACCGGTTCCAAAATAGCGACAGGCGTGAGTTTACCGGTGCGACCAACATTTACTTCAATATTCAATAGCTTCGTTTCTTTTTCTTCCGGCGGATACTTGTAAGCCATAGCCCAACGCGGCGCCTTCGCCGTATCACCAAGCGAAACGCGAAGCGATAAGAGATTGACCTTCATGACAGCACCGTCAATACCGTATTGCAGGCTACCACGAGTCTCACCGATATCTTGAATTGCCTGCCATACTTCCTTCGGCGTGTGGGCTACAATAAATCCAGGGCTCGCCTCGAAACCAAGACTTTGGAGAAATTCGAGTGATTCGGAATGCTTAGAAAAAGTCCGCCCGCGGATTTCTTGAATGTTAAAGATGAAGACATTGAGCTCGCGACTTTCCGTCACCTTCGAATCAAGTTGACGCAATGAGCCTGCTGCCGCATTGCGAGGATTTGCAAATGTTTTTTCGTGATTAAGCTCAGCCTGTTCATTCACACGACGGAAGGCGTCAAAGCTCATGTACACTTCGCCTCTTACCTCGAGATATTCGATGTCTTTATCAATATGCATCGGCAAATTACGAATTGTTCTCGCATTCTCGGTAATATCTTCACCGACTGTGCCGTCACCACGCGTAGAGGCTCGGACCAGCTCGCCGTTTTCGTATTCGATGGATACGGACAGACCGTCAATCTTTTTTTCGACGACATATTCGACATCCGATATGCCAAGAGAGCCCGCTGTTCTAGACAAAAACTCATAAACTTCCGCCTCAGAAAAAACGTTACCAAGGCTCTTCATGACATTCTTATGGGTAACCTTCGAGAATTTTTCGTTCGCAACACCGCCAACATGCTTCGTCGGTGAATCCGGGCGCGCAAAAATAGGATATTGCTTCTCGAGTGTAATCAATTCGCGAAGCATCGCATCGTATTCAAAATCCGAGATGACTGGCGCGTCATTTTCATAATAAAGCCGATTATGACGTTCGAGATCCTCGGCCAGTTGATGCATATGTTCCCAAATTTCCATTGAAGCAATCCCCTTCTTTCGGAAGTATCAATAGAATGCGTTATTACTACGGAAAGACTTCTCTCGGCCACGTGAAAAATACATGACCGGAAGTACGAGTAAGACAAAGAAAAATAACCCCCACACGACTTGGGGAAGCCCAAACCATGCGCCGATTTCAGTCATGAGTGACTTTTCAGCCGGGACAATAAACGGAGACAATTGTGTCCGTCGGATATTTGCTAAGGTAAAAAACGGTGCAAGAACAATATCATAGAAAAGCCATACCGGAATTGCAAACACAAAGGCATCTGAAAGCCATAAGGCCGCCTCGTCGATACCGAAAAAAGATACGAAAGCCACAACGCCGAGGCAAATGGCAATCGGGACAATCGTAATCGATATCGAGCGATTTTGAATCATCGGAATCAGGATTAACACAATATTGAGAGCCGCCCCGCATTGAATAATTATGTGTGGGCTGATTATTCGTCCGAGGAATAGCAACAAACACGCAACCGCCATAAATAATATGATAAGAAGTATGACACCGATACTTCTTGGTACGGAAAAACGCGTAAGCAAATCCAGCGAACCGTCCCGAAGTGTCATCGGTATGTACGAAAACGGGCGTATAACGGGCGTCCCCCACAAGAGAAAAAGAATAATTGCTACAATGAATGCGCGTGTTTCGCTATTCACTTTTCGTCCTCCGAAGTATTATTCCTCGACTTCATAAGGATCATATTCTGCGAGGATTTCTTTCAATACTGCAACTTCTTCTGCAGATAGAGAAATACCCTTGCCTACCTTTTCATGATCAGGTGCCCAGTCACGAATGTCGAGCTTCGGCTTGCCTTCGTTCCAACGAACGATATTTACTTCACGATTCCAATTCGACTTACTAGTCGACAAAATGCCGATCTCTTTTACGATTTCTGACTTAATCTCAGTTCTGGCCATGGTTGTATGCCTCCTAAATGTTAGCGTTAAATTGACACATGAGTTAAAATACCTCATGATTATACCATATCATTACTGTTTTCATCACGCAGAAAACGATTCAATCACAAGGAGATTGAGCACAGCATGGGTCCTATAGAGATAATTCTTGTTGCTTTTGGTGCCTTTATCATCATACTCGGCATTTTCCTCCTGATTCGCTCCATAATTGAAGCACGACAATGCGAAATAACTAAGCTCAAATTACCATACAAAGCGACCGAAACGCCTTGCGATATCGCCTTCTCTTCCGTGAACGAATCGTCATCTGCCACATCCGAATCGCCTGCGGCCCCACGGCACGTGGCATATACCCTTGGTCTGTTTAGCGATATGCACTCGAAAAACTGCATGATTAGCGACGAAACAATCGCATCAGCATTCATTGACAACCATTGTGATGCCGTGCTTTTCCTCGGTGATTTTTCAAATCACCATGAAAAACCAGAAATTGCCGTGTCCCGTATGTCCGCAATCGGTAAATCACTCAAGGCTGCCCACATTCCGTTCTATGCAGTGCGCGGTAACCACGATACACTTCTGACAGTTCAAGACTATGAGGCATGCGGCATTCATTTACTTGAAAACGAATGGGACACCCTATCTGCAAACGGCGTAACCGTCGCCCTCTTGGGGCTGACCGACACAGGAAAAAAGAACCGCATCTGGCCCGACATCCCGCATGACTTCGATGAACAATCGACGGCCGCATTTGACTACCGAATATGTGCCGTTCATAACCCCGATTATTTTTTCAAAGAATCCGCAAGTATCGCGCCACACTACGATTACCAATTTTCCGGTCATTTACACGGTGGCCAGATTCACTTGCCTTTCCATGCTGAATATCGTCTATTCCGTAAAGATCGATTACCAAAAGAGAAAAATATCGTCTCCGGCTATCACGAGATTGGCGATCAAAAGCTCTTCATCACACGAGGCTGTGGCTGTGTCCTCGTTCCACTTCGACTGAATTGTCGGCCGGAGCTCTGCATTATTGAATTACAGAAGTAAAGCATTACATACTGCCACAAAAAATGCCCGCCAAAGATTCGGCGGGCATTTATCAGTTACTTGTTTTTGTTGACTTAAATCTCGACCTTTTCAATTTCCCAAATACCACTTGCATACTCACTAATCGTACGGTCGGAAGAGAACTTACCCGAGTTGCAGATGTTTATCCAGCATTTGCGTGCCCATTCGAGACGGTTTTGGTAGTCCTTATAGACACGGTCACGAGTCTTACGATAGTCTTCAAAATCACCAAGTACGTAGTAAACGTCACCCGGCTGCCAGTTGGAGCCTACAATCAATCCGTTGTAGAGGTCTCTGAACATGCCCGTTCCCTGATCATCAAAGCTACCGTCGACTAAGCGGTCGATGGTTTTCTTGAGACCTGGGATATTTTCGTATTGCCACTTCGGATTGTAATATCCGCGAGTAGCTTCCATATCTTCGACACGGCATCCGAAAATGTACACATTGTCATCTCCGACTGATTCTGCGATTTCAACATTGGCGCCATCCCATGTACCAAGGGTGACCGCTCCGTTCATCATGAACTTCATGTTTCCTGTACCAGAAGCCTCGAGGCCAGCTGTTGAAATCTGTTCAGAGATATCTGCTGCTGGGAAGAGCTTCTCACCATTGCTGACGTTATAATTTTCAATGAAAACAACACGCAAACGGTCACGAACCTCTGGGTCGGAGTCGATAAGGCGAGCGATTTCATTGATAAATTTGATGATGGCCTTTGCACGGAAATAGCCCGGGGCAGCCTTTGCACCAAAGAAAACAGTGACCGGCGGCATATCGATGGACGGGTCTTCCTTAATACGGTCGTATAAGTTAAGTACATATAGTGCATTCAAGAGCTGCCGCTTGTATTCGTGAAGGCGCTTGATTTGTACATCAAATACAGAGTCCGCATCGATCGTGATATTCTTCGTGGTGTGAAGGTGTAATGCAAGAGTCTCTTTGTTTTGACGCTTGATATCAAGGAAACGCTGCATGATCGTATCATCACTCGCGTATTTCTCCAGTTGAGCAAGGTCATCCAGGTGTGTTACCCAGTTGTCACTGCCGAGCAACTCGGTAATGAGCTTGGAAAGCTCTGGATTGCACATACGGAGCCAACGACGCGGGGTAACACCGTTCGTCTTATTGGAGAATTTTTCCGGATATATTGCATACCAGTCGCGAAGTGTATCCTTTTTCAAAATCTCGGTATGCAATGCTGCAACACCATTTACAGAGTGCGAACCGTAAATCGCGAGCCAAGCCATTTGCACCTTACCGTTGCTTAATGGCGAGAGCTGATCGATAAGCTCTGTATATTTACCGGATGCAAACATCTCGGCGCGGAATTGGTTATTGATACCTTCAACGATTTCGAAAATGCGTGGGAACAGGAAGCGGAAAATGCTGATGTCCCATTTTTCCAGTGCTTCAGCCATAACGGTATGGTTCGTATAGGCGAAGGTCGCCTTCACGATTTCCCAAGCGTCTTCCCAGCGGATGCCGTTTTCATCGACAAAAATACGCATCAGTTCGGGTATGCCGATAACGGGGTGTGTATCGTTGAGCTGAATAGCATTGTACTTGGCAAATTCGGAAAGGTCGTCGCCGTGTACAGATTTATAGCGACGGACGATATCCTGCAAAGAGGCCGATACAAAGAAATATTGTTGACGAACACGAAGTACTTTTCCGTCGTATGATGTGTCGTTTGGATACAATACACGGAAAATATCATTTACACGGTTTCTTTCGACCACAGCATCGTCGAAACGTTGCGAATTAAAGAGGTTGAAGTCAAACTCCTGCGCCGGCTCACTCTTCCAAAGGCGAAGTCGGTTGACGTTATGTGTGCCGTATCCGGTAATCGGCATATCGCACGGGATTGCCCATACGTCAAAGTCGTTGTAGTGGACTTTTACCTTTTCTTCCGAGCGCGGAACGACGAAAGGATATCCCTTCTCCATCCAGCTGTCCGGATGCTCCTTCTGGAAGCCATTTTCAAATGTCTGACGGAAGAGTCCATAGCGGTATAGAATACCGTATCCGGTAACCGGCAAATCAAGTGTTGCGCACGAATCAAGGAAGCATGCGGCAAGACGTCCTAAACCACCGTTACCTAAAGCGGCATCGGTTTCCTCTTCGAGAAGATCGGTAAGGTTAATGCCGAAGTCAGCCATTGCTTCTTTCGCTTCATCATAAATGCCTAAATTGACGAGGTTATTGAGCATCGAGCGGCCTTCGAGGAATTCTGCAGAAAAATAATGTGCTTGACGCACAGTATCATATGTATCTCTCGTTTTTTCCCAATCATCTGCTAAGATTTCTACGATGCTACGGGACAGAGCAAGCCAATAGTCTCTTGCAGTGCCGCGATCCGATGATTTACCGGAGCAGGCTCTGACTTGTAAAGCAATCATTTCACGTAATTCATCTCTGGTAATACGTGATTTTCCAGTATCATTTGTAGTCTTGCTGTCGTTTTCCTTCGTTGCAGTCTGTTTCTTGTGCGCGCGTTCGAACATTCTTTGCGCCCCCCTTAACATATTTAACACGTTCAAATTTTATCAGTCGCATAATGTAAGGTCAAGTAAGAAGCCCTTGTCGAATGTACGAAGATTACATCGCCTACCGCGAAAAAATGATGCGTAACGTTGCCATTCCGTCAAATTAAAGGTATTCTATTCTTTGATTAACAAGGTGTCTCAAGGAGGATTCGACAGCGATGATTTTTGCGATTTTGGCCGCCGTTTTGGGCATTGTAATAGCCATTCCGGTATATTTCGGATTTAATAACATGCCTGAAGCATGGTTGCAGGACTACGATTACGACCCGAAGGCTGCCGATTTCCGCCTAGCAAAGCGTATGAAGCCGGTTCCGCATATGATTCTCATCATGGCGGCTCTTGGAATCATGCTTTTTTTCGCCGCCTACTATCGTCCCGAGCTTTGGGTCGACAAGCAAATCTTTCACATGCTCGCATGTGTCTTGATTCTTCCGGGGCTTGCGATTGTCGTCTTTTCCGACGCTTTGAACCGCATCATCCCCGACCAGATTGTTGTCCATCTTATCATCCTTTCTGTGTTTGCTTTTCTTTCGGACTACCTCGAAGGATCCCTTTGGTTCTCAGCAGAATCCCCTTGGTACTATCCCATTTTGAACCGTGTAGTCGGTGCTTTGATCGGATCGGGATTATTGCTTCTCATCGGATTTATCGCTTCCCGTATCACTGGCGAAGAAGCACTGGGGATGGGTGACGTAAAGCTGCTCTTTGCCGTCGGCCTCTACTCCGGTGGATTGGGACTTGTCTATATCATCTTTATTTCGTTCATTCTCGGTGGCATCGTCGCCATTCCTCTTCTCATTCGTAAGCGTATGCGTATCGCCGCAGAAGAAAAGGCTATTCGCGAAAGTGATAATCCCGCGAAGGCACGCAAAATGCTCCTCGTAAAGAAAAAGGAGATGCATTTCGCCGACGACCCGGATTATTTAGCATTCGGTCCATTTATCGCATTTGGCATGGCGCTATTCATGCTTTTTGAGCCATTTTTTCATAACCTATATGTCGAGAGAATCGCATCCGTATTGGGGTTAGCCTGAAATGAACGAAATCAAGAACGAACCTCCGAAGATGACCTTTCCGATTTTTCTCGTATTACTATGGAAAAATCGCATCTACCCACTTATCCGCCCTCCGAAGCAGGTGAATCTTGGGCTTACAATCGTATTTGTCTCGATGGCATCACTTCTTTTGCAAATCGTATGGCAATGCGTCCCGGAATCCGTACTCACCTTTTCGAAAACCTCCATCATCGGGTATTCGCTCATCACGATTTTGCGTCTATCAGTCGCGCTTCTCGCACCATTTATCTTCATCAGTGAAAAGTACTTGATATCATTGCCGCAAATGTTCGGCCGAAACCCCGGCTTCGGCGCATTTATTATCAGCTTCTTCATCGGCTTTCCGGCGATGATGATTTATACAGCACTCCATAACTTGACAATATTTGCATTACTGCACACCGAATACAAAATGCCCCTCGCCTCCTTTTTTTTCATTACCACCGATGAATCCATTGAGGCTCGCTTGCTTATCATGTTGACCGCCGTTTTGCTTCCGATTCTCATAGAAGAATGCTTCTTCCGTGGGCTCGTATTTACCGCGATTCCGGGAAAACCAGTATATCGAATCGTAATACCTGCCATATTCTATGCACTTTGGGCAATGAATCCGATTGACGCTTTCGCCCTATTTCTCTTAGGATTGCTTTCTGGATTTGTTCGCCACGCGACCGACAACATTGGTTGCTCCATACTCATGCAGATCGGCATGTTTTGCTCATACCTGCTCTTTTCAGGCAATCTCGCTCTTCAAGACGCGACCACAACGACCAACGCCATTGACTTCGACCGATCGATTCTCTATGGTTCAATCATTTATCTCGTCATCGCAACTATCCTAATTACGTACATATTACGTCAATTATCTAAATACTCAGAATCATTGCAGCTGGAACGCGGTATGGTTATTTCTGGAAATGTCGAACAATCTCCGAAGAAGCATATTCGTACAGGATTTTTCGTCGGTCTTCTTTGTATCATCATTTCTTGGTGTATTCGCTGACTTTCCGAACGAGTCACCTCCTAGTTTTCACATTTCTCACGAAAATCATGTATAATAAAGTTATTATCAGTTTCTTGAAAGGACTTATTCTTTAATGGATGATAACCTTCGCTACCAGCGTGACCGTACAACCGTCATGGCAATCATCAAATATATCCTCTTTGCATGCATTATATGTCTGCTGCTTTACTTTGCCACTCGCCTCATCGTCGGTCTCATTCCATTTTTGATCGGTTTCGTTCTGGCGCAAGCGTCACGTGCAATCGCAAACCTCCTCATGAAGATCAAATCGCCGAAGAAGCGCGAACCTCGCATTTCCTCCAACGCCGCATCTGCCACCCAAAAAGAAGCAAAAAAACCGAATACTATTTTGCGAATTCTTTTCCCCTCCATCACGAAAAAACGCCGTTCAGCACGCACCCGCGTCACGGTTTATGTATATGTTCTCTTACTATTAATCATCTTCGCCGGCACATTCTGGGCAATCTCGTCACTCCTTATTCAAGGTGCCAACGTGGTGAACTATGTCCAGGATTTGTCTGCAGAAATGGCCGAAAACGGTACAACAATCAACGATATTTCAGACAGCATAACCGACCGTATCTCCGATGAATTATCGCCCTATTTGGACGAATCTTCGTTAGCCAGTGTTCGTGATAATCTGAATACCTTGGTAGATTCATTCGGAGGGCGTATCCTCGGATGGATAGAATCCTTTGGAGGCTCTCTCTTCTCCTTAATTGGCAGTTTGCCCTTCATCCTTTTTTGCGTCATCGCCGTGATTATGTCTGGCTTTTACTTCATCACAGATGGTAAGAAGCTCATGCAATTTTTCGTTCGAAACATTAAGTCACGTCGATTCCGCCATCGTTCTTTCACCTTAATGAATCAATTGTCCATGACGCTATTCCGCGTTTTGGGTGGATATATGACGCTACTGATTATCACTTTTGTAGAAGCATGGCTCGTATTTATCATTGCAGGGGTTAAGTATGCTGCAATTTTTGCCCTCATAACGGCCTTGCTAGACTTCCTACCGGTGCTGGGCATTAGTGCCACCATGATTCCGCTAATGATTTATTCCGCCTTCCAAGGTGATTATATGGCTATCGTCATCCTGATTATCGGTATGGCAATTATGACGGTCATTCGTCGAATCATCGAGCCAGCCATTCTCGGGAAATCGATGGATCTCCATCCACTTGCAACATTAATTGCCATGGCATTCGGTGTCTTAATATGGGGGCCAATCGGATTCCTAGTTGGACCGTGTGTCATGCTCATCATCTTAGAGTCCATGCGAGTCTTCTCCATCGATAAGAAGCTCCGACGCTTCGCCGAGCGCATTATGAATAAGGTGACCGAAGACGAAGATGGCGATGATTCAAAGCAAGAGAAAGCCTCGACAAAATCGAAGAGCTGACAGAGTGTAATCGACGAGTCGAGCACAAAAAAAGCGCCGTTTCGCGGCGCCTAAAATGAGCGATATAAACAAATAGCTACGCAATCACTTTTCCGTTGATCGGAATATCCCCTTATCCTTGTCTCCATCACGACTCAAGAATGAGTATGGAGGTAACGGAGAATTCACTTTTAGGAAATAGGTCATCATCGAATGCGGTGTGGAATCAATCGGTTCACCCTCCTCATTCCATAAAGCTTGCGCAATGATTGGTTCCCGATATCCGTTTGGCGTAAGAACATGAATCTGATCGCCTGCAAAGAGCTTGTTGCGCTGTGAAACCACGGCGCATTGTTTTTCTTCATCGTACCCGATAACGACCCCGACGACAAAAGCCGGTCGATTGTATGTCTTGTCAGGAAAGATTTGGGCATTCTCACCCGGACGATCATAGAAAAATCCAGTCGCAAAATCACGGTGTACCGTGCGATCAAGTAGCTCACGCCACGCGTCATTCGTTTCATAGGCGTCTGGATTGGCAAAGTAAGCGTCTATCGCCTCACGGTAGGCCTTTGTTGCACTGGCAACATAGAATGCACCTTTTATGCGCCCTTCAATTTTGAAGCTAGTAATGCCGGCTCTCACGAGTTCCGGGATGTGGTCAATCATGGAGATATCTTTTGAATTGAAAATATAGGTGCCTCGTTCGTCTTCTTCAATCGGGAGCGGAGCTTCGAGTCGTTTTTCTTCGACAACATAGTATCCCCAACGGCACGGTTGTGCGCAGCTTCCTCGATTGGATGAACGTCCAGTAAAGTAGTTTGATAAGAGACAGCGTCCGCTATACGATACGCACATGGCGCCGTGAATAAAGCACTCAATTTCCATGTCAGCAGGAATCTCTTTTCGAACTTCGATGATTTCCTCTAGAGTAAGCTCTCGCGCGAGCACGACACGTTTGGCACCGAGCTCATACCAGAATTTGCATCCGTCGGCATTGGTGACGCTCGCTTGCGTACTGATATGAATCTCCATATCTGGTGCGATGGCTCGAATACGGCGGAAAATTCCGGCATCGGAAACAATACAGGCATCAATTCCGGCTTTTTGGCAAAAAAGAATTTCGTCATCGACAGCTTTCATGTCGTCCTGATGTGCCATGATATTCATTGTGCAGTAGCAACGGACATTTCGTTCATGTGCATACCGCACGCCTTCAATCATTTCTTCATGCGTGAAATTTCCACTGAATGTGCGAAGGCCGAATTGTTTTCCTGCCATATAGACAGCATCGGCTCCATATGCGATTGCTGTTTTGAGTTTTTCCATGTCTCCGGCCGGAGAAAGGATTTCGGGCTTTTTTATCGGATAGTTGTCCATCGTGTATTCCCTTTATTGTGCTTCGTCCGGTGTATCGATTTCTTCCGGAAGTCCCGCGTTAACGTCGTCCGTCCAATATCCCGAATAGGTTTCAATGTTTTCCAGATGTTCTTCGTATGTAACAGCAAATGCCGTTCTTCCATCGCCCCTCGCACAGAAATACATGTAGTTGCAATTCGGCTCTGGGTATAGTGCTGCCTGAATCGCATCAAGTCCCGGCATGCAAATTGGTCCTGGCGGCAAGCCTTGATACAGATAGGTATTGTATGGGCTGTTTCGTGCAATATCTTCGTCTGTTGATGCCCACACGGGATCGAGACCGAGCTGTTCTCGTAAGAAGTTCGTCGTTGCGCATGATCCTAGGTATTGCATGGCAGGATCTTCCGATTGCAATCGGTTATGGAATACAGCCGAAATATAAAGCATATCGGTTGTATTATTGGTTTCACTTTGAATCAACGAAGCAAGCGTAATAACCTCGTCCATCGTCATTCCGAGCTTATCAGCACGTTCATAAAATTCATCATAAAGCTTGAGATTCGTGTTACGAAGGAATGTGCGTACAATCTCTTCTTCGCTGGCATTCATATCGAAATCATAAGTATCCGGGAAAAGATATCCGCTTAGGATAAAGTCACGGTCTTCATCGGCAGAAATGGAAGATACGAACGGATAGTCAACAAACAAGTTCGGGCTGTCCATGCATTGATCCAGTGCTTCCTCGTCAAAGGAAAGTCCGGCGTCCTTCAATCTCTGTTTTACTTCTTTATAGGACATGCCTTCCGGGAAAGTGACGCGAACCACCTTCGGTTCTTGGCAAAGAATATACATCATCTCATCGTAGGTCAGGTCGGCTGTCAGAAAATGCGTGCCAGCAAGGTATCCGCCGTCGAAGCCGTTAAACTTACTCATCAATGTGAAGGTCAGTGTGTTCTTGATGAGATTTTTTTCCTTCAACATGTCGGCAATGTCACTAATCGAGTCACCGGAATGAATCACGACCATGACAGCACCCTCCGTCGTCTCGTCGATGACTAAATCACCATTGGAAAGAGCCTCTTCAAGCGCATCAAATCGGGCGTTTTGGGAGATGACATAGTTATATCCCAAAAACATCCCGATAAAGCCGCATACGATTAAGCATGCAACAACAATTAATGATTTGACGGCAAAACTAACCTTTTTCGAAAACATAAGTCTTATGTTCTCCTTTAGTATCAGTCACGTTCCGGCGCTATATCGAGAGAGTCAGATTAATCTGCTTTCTTTCCTGAAGCGCGGTTCTTCATACGCTGATCATTGCTCAATATCTTCTTGCGAAGACGAATGGTCTTCGGTGTAATCTCGCAAAGCTCATCGTCTGCAATGAATTCCAAGCATTGCTCGAGGCTGAAATTGACCGGAGGTACGAGGCGAAGTGCATCATCACTGCCGGCTGCACGCATATTGGTAACATGCTTTTTCTTGCATACGTTAACCGTAATGTCTTCCATTTTCGGATTCACGCCAACAATCATGCCTTCATAAACAGGAGTGCCTGCGCCAATCAAGAGGAATCCACGTTCTTGTGCGTTAAAGAGGCCATAGCCCATAGCATCTCCGCTTTCAAAAGCAACGAGCACGCCATGTGTACGCGTCTCAATTTCGCCCTGATATGGCTCAAATCCGCTAATTACGCTGTTCATTATACCATTGCCCTTTGTGTCGGTCAAAAACTCGGTACGATATCCAATGATGCCTCGGGAAGGCACACGGAACTCCATTCGGGTGTAACCTTTTTCCGGCGGGAACATGTTAATCATCTCCGCCTTACGACGTCCGAGCTTCTCAATAACAGCTCCGACAAAAACTTCCGGAACGTCAACAAGCAGAAGCTCAACAGGTTCATTCAATACACCGTCAATCTCTTTCATGATAACGTGTGGCTTTGATACCTGGAATTCATAACCTTCACGACGCATAGTTTCAATCAAGATGGAAAGGTGAAGCTCTCCTCTGCCCTTTACGATAAATGCTTCGGTCGTATCGGTTTCTTCGAGGCGCATGGAAACATTGGTCTCCATTTCCTTGAAAAGACGATCACGCAAGTGACGGGACGTAACGAATTTGCCGTCTTTTCCTGCGAACGGGCTGTTGTTTACTGAGAAGGTCATCGAAATCGTCGGCTCGTCGATGTCCACGAACGGAATCGCCTCCGGACACGAAGGATCGCAAATGGTATCTCCGATGTTGATTTCCGGGATACCGGATACACAGACAATTTCACCGACAGTAGCCTCAGAAATTTCTTGTCGTCCGAGACCCTGGAAACGTAAAAGCTTCACGATACGGGCGCTTCTTGTGGAGTTGTCATCATAGGCGCATACCACAATCGTCTGGCCTTGTTTGATGGTACCACGCTCGATACGACCAATCGCGATACGGCCGATATAAGGATCCGAGTCAATATTCGAAACCAATAATTGTAAAGGCTCCTCCGTCTCGCCCTCCGGACATGGTGTATTATCAACAATTTCTTTGAGAAGCGGCTCAAAATCGAGTTCTTTGCCCGAAGTATAATCATTCAAATCGAGGCAAGCGATACCGACTTTACCTGAAGTATAGATAATTGGGAAATCCAATTGGTCGTCATCAGCGCCCAGCTCGATAAAGAGCTCGAGGACCATATCGACAACTTCAATCGCACGTGCATCCGGTCGGTCAATCTTGTTGATACAAACAATCGGCTTCAATCCCATTTCCAATGCCTTGCGTAAAACGAAACGCGTTTGCGGCATCGGTCCGTCATATGCATCCACTACCAAAAGCACGCCGTCAACCATCTTCAAAACACGTTCCACCTCACCGCCGAAATCAGCATGGCCAGGGGTGTCTACCACGTTAATACGGAAGTTCTTATATGTGATTGCCGTATTCTTCGCTAAAATCGTAATACCACGCTCGCGTTCCAATGCATTGGAGTCCATAACCTGCTCGACAATTTGTTCATTGTCACGATAGATTCCGGCTTGCTTCAGCATGGAGTCAACGATGGTGGTCTTACCATGGTCAACGTGAGCGATAATCGCGATGTTTCGAAGATTCTCAATTTTAGTCATAAAAGTAATTCATTCCCTTCTTCTCGATGAAATTAGTCTTTCTTCTCTTTTTGTCTCATATATATTCGCAAGGGCGTTCCGACAAAGTCGAAATTCTTGCGGAATTGGTTTTCCAAGTATCTCTCGTAGGAAAAGTGCATCAGGTTGCGGTCATTTACGAAAAGGATAAATTGCGGTGGATAGGTCGCAATCTGTGTGCCATAGTAAATCTTTAGATGTTTGCCCTTATCTTGAGGTGTCGGCACCATTGCCACACACTCCGTCAACAGATCATTCAAAACGCCCGTTGTTAAACGACGACCCGAATTCTCATATACCTTCGCAATCATCGCGAAAAGCTTGTCGACTCGTTGACCCGTTTTTGCAGAAATGAATACGGATGGCGCATAACTCATGAATGAGAAACGTTCCATTAACATCTTTTGCATAGCTTCCATTGTGCCGGTTTCTTTATCCACCAAGTCCCACTTATTAACCGCAAAAACGCAGGCTTTGCCCGCATTATGGGCATATCCTGCGACCTTTGTGTCCTGTTCGGTTACGCCTTCCGTCGCGTCAATTAGAATGACGCAAACATCAGCCTTTTCAATCGCCGACAGCGAACGAATCATACTATATTTCTCGACCGCTTCTTCGATGCGACTCTTCTTGCGAAGACCTGCTGTGTCGATAATTGTGAAATGACCGTACTGGTTCTCCACTAACGAGTCAATCGCATCGCGTGTAGTACCTGGAATATCAGATACAATCGAGCGTTCTTCTCCTGTCATGAAGTTTGACAACGAGGATTTGCCGGCATTCGGTTTTCCAATCAAAGCCACGCGAATCGTGGAACGTTCGTTCTCGTTCTCGTTGACGGCGGGGAAATTCGCAAATACGGCATCAAGCATCTCTCCTATGCCGAGACGATGGGATGACGAAATCGGTAAAACATCGCCCAGTCCCAAGTTGTAGAATTCATAGAGCTCCGACGGTGGATCGCCGATGGTATCGACCTTATTGACGCATACAACGACAGGGCGCTTCGATTTACGAAGCATAACGGCAATCTCTTCATCTGCGGCCGTTAAACCGGACTGAATATCGCACATGAACAAAATGACATCAGCGGCCTCCATGGCAATCTCTGCCTGGGCGCGCATACCCTTCAGGATAATATCATCGGTTTCTGGTTCTATGCCGCCCGTGTCTATCATCAAAAACTCACGATCACGCCATACAGCCGTCGCATATAAACGGTCACGGGTAACACCCGGCTCATCATGAACAATAGAGATACGCTCGCCATAGAGAGCGTTAAATAAAGACGACTTACCTACATTCGGGCGTCCTACTATGGCTACAACGGGCTTACTCATCGGTTTCTCCTTAACATACTCATTCGTTTCGTACATTCATCCTACACGGCGAAAATGCGAACGTCGCGCCGAAGAATCGGTCGACGACGGGCAAACAGAATGCCACAAAGGCGCTCCACTTGTTCGCGAAATCGAAAATCGAAAACCGAATACACCGCGGGCTTCTGACACTCGTGCGATTCCTTCTCAAAACGAACTCACAGACCTAGATTCTTTCATAAAAAAACAGTGCGTTTCTTATTTTGAAGATGCGCACTGCCATTCATTTGTAGTCGTTCCAGACCGATTAGGCGGTCTCGTCAATTTTGACAATCTCTTTGCCATCCAGATAGCCGCAGGTCTTACAGACCTTATGACGCAACATCTTAGTGTGGCACTGAGGGCACTCTACGAGTCCAGGCAAGCTAAGTTTCCAGGCACTTCTGTGACGAGAAGTTCTTGCTTTAGACCATTTGCGCTTTGGATTTGCCATTACATCCACCTCCATTACTAACGATTGGAAAGTCCCAATCCGACAATCGCAGCCACACTAAATTCCTTGAGGCGCGAGTGATATTATCCACTAATCACGAGTGTTTGTCAATAGCTATGACGCACACATTCGAAATTTTACAACGAATTTGTTGAATTAGCAATAGTCAACGAAATTCGTAACACATTTTCCATTGGTTCTTGCCCCGGATAGAGAATGTCATAAGTCAAAACAGCTTGCGGACCGATGGCTCCCGGGATAAGTATTTTCTTCGTCATAATCTCCATTTCAAAGTCGCCTTGGTCTGTAGAAAGGACGCCCTTCGTCTTCTGTCCCTCAATAAAAGAAAGATTGCTCGTCACGACACCTTCACGTCGCATGGTCAAGAGATGTCTTGCCGCTGTGTATTCAATCGTATATGTCGACTCTGTTACCGGAGCATTCGGTTGTCTCAAATCGGAAATCTCGTCCGGAGCGACCCATGACAAAAAAAGATTTCCTTTATCATGGAAGAACCGACCCGCGAACTTCTCTGTTGTCGCATCGGTCAGCGAACTCTGGACTTCAACCAAAACCTTCATGTGTACTCCCTAACTTGAATCATCATTTTTCTATCCTGCAAGCCATTATAACACAGAGTCTGCCGTCGCATGAATGGTACCAGTCGGCCGTCCGCCACCCAAAAACGGTTCCGCGACGCTCTCGAACATCATCGGGTCGTCGCTCGTAAAGAAGCGATACTGTGGCTCGGTATTCGGGTCCGCTGCCATATTGCCATTTTGAATGCCTTGCAAAACCTTGTCGGCCACGCTAGAGCCTGCGTTAATCAGCGTCACCTCGTCGCCCATAACCTTTTGAATCACAGGCACAAGAAGCGGGTAATGCGTACATCCAAGAATCAAGGTGTCGACATGCGCTGCCTGAAGTGGTGCCAAATATGAAGTCGCGACACTACGCGTCACCTCAGTATCCCACCAGCCCTCTTCTGCTAATGGTACAAAAAGCGGACAAGCCGCTTGCGCAACATGAAGATGCGATAAAGCGTCGGTATTAATGCCGGCTTCGATATCTTTCTTTGCCTCGTCTTCGACCGCATCACGATACAAATCACTGTTCACTGTCGCCTTCGTTGCAATAATGCCGATATTGCCGTTGCGTGTTGCACGAGTCGCCGCATAGGCACCGGGTGTGACAACTTCAATTACAGGAACGGGAGATTCGGCTGCCACACGGGAAAAGGCGTGCGCACTTGCCGTATTGCATGCGATGACGACCATTTTTACGTTCTGTCTGACCAAAAAACGCATGATTTCCAACGAATAATCGACAATCGTGTCATGTGACTTGCTTCCGTAGGGTGCTCTTGCATTATCACCGAAATATATCGTGCTCTCTTCGGGGCATTTTTTCCAGATTTCCTTCAGCACCGTCAATCCACCGATGCCTGAATCAAAAACCCCGATTGGGCGATTATCAAATACGTGATCCGACATGATTCATTCTCTTTTCTTAAATTGCTAGTGCCATTTTACCACACGTCCTAAAAATATTCTTCTCGGAAAGAGATGCTTTGTGGTACTATGACCAAGATAATGGCTCATTAATAAGGAGAAATATATGAAAAGCTTCATCGTCGCCTCGTCCGATAACGGAAAACATGTCATCCGCGCCTCAATCCTTGCCTATGAGATGCTCACTCCGGCGATGCTCCAAAAGGCGCTGAAGCACAAGGATATCCGCGTAAACGGCAAGAAAATCGCATCTGACATCACCGTAAACGAAGGCGACGAAGTTGAAATCTGGCTTCCTGACGAATGCTTCGTCCAAGCCCCGAAAAAGGACCACATCGCCGGCACGAAAAATGGTGACGGATTTGCTCCATACAAAATTGTTTTCGAATCCGATGACTTGCTCCTTGTAAATAAGCGTCAAGGTCTTCCTGTCCACTCCGGTAAGGGTGTCAACGGCGAATGCCTCATTGATATCATCCGTAAGAATCAGCACAACCCGACGATTGACCTCTGTCATCGTATCGACATGAATACTGGTGGCCTCGTCCTTTTAGCCAAGAACAAAGCGAGCCTCGAGGACGCCATCAAGCTTTTTAAAGGCAACTCCATCACCAAAAGATATCGTTGCCTCGTACGAGGTGTACCGACTCTTGGCGACCCCTGCATTTGCGCCGACGAAACAATTATGAAAGAAGTCTCAGCCTTTCTGGAGAAGCCCGGCAACGGTAATGTCTTCATTCACGACGCATTCCAGCCTGGCGATTTACCAATCACATCACGTTATCGTATTTTGCACACCTATGCCCATAAAGGCCCGGAAGGCGAAGACGTTTCGGACATCGAGGTCGAACTCGTAACCGGTCGAACACACCAAATTCGTGCACAATTCGCCCATATGGGGCATCCGATACTAGGCGATGGAAATTACGGTCGCAACAGCTACAATTTCTTCTTCAAAAACGCCCACGACGGACATCATATCCGCTATCAACAATTATTTGCTTCCACGTTGCAATTTCGTGACATTCCGATCGACAATCGTCACTCTAGACTCAATGGCAGAACTTTTTCCATCGAACCGTTATATGATGTAGCACTATAACAAAAATAGCGTTACAATAACAATAATGTTTCTCCGTTAACAAATAATGGGAAAAAGGAATATAAGCAAAAGAGGGAATTTGTATGAAGACAGCAACAAAATGGATATCCTTTATTTTGGTATTGGCCTTATCTCTTGGCATCTGCGGTTGCCAGAAAGAAAAAGAAGAAGAGCTTCTATCCGGAAAGATTCGTGCAGAAATTGTTGTACAAAACTACGGAACCATTCAATTGGTGCTGGATGCTGATGTCGCTCCGATCACTGTAACCAATTTCGTCAAATTGGCGAAGTCTGGTTTTTATGATGGACTCACATTCCACCGCATCATACAAAACTTCATGATTCAAGGTGGCGACCCAAATGGCGATGGTAGCGGCGGCTCAGATACTGCCATCATCGGAGAATTCTCCGAAAACGGACATCCGAATTCCATATCACACACGCGCGGCACCATATCCATGGCTCGTCAAGCAGCATTGCCAAACAGCGCCAAGTCGCAGTTCTTCATCGTCGTAGCTGATTCGACACATCTCGACGGCTCCTATGCAGCTTTTGGTACCGTCACAAGCGGTATGGAAATTGTGGATGCATTATCGACGATTCCTTCGGATGCAACTACCGGCTTAGTTGCCACCGTAAACCAACCAACCATCACATCTATTCGAATCATCACATAATAAGAATTACCGTTAAATATGTATCGGAAGAGAGGACTTCATAACGAAGCTCCTCTCTTTTTTGCCCTATTTAGTAATGGGTTGTATTCAGCAAAAGAACCCGCATGCTTGTATCCATACGGGTTCCTTTGATGAAAGAAGTAATCTACTAAAGTGTGCTTCCTCTAAGTAGACATACTCATGAAGGAGGAGAGGGGTTCTCCTACATCCATAATTATGCTACAAAAAAAGGAATTTTCATACCAAATTTACGTGTTTCGTGTCATAATAATGTTATTCATTCAACGAAACACAATTATCCACCCGTGGTTTGGACAACTTGTATACAAATGGGGTTTTGTATGAAAGATATCAACAGTGAGCTTCAGGAACTACTGATATTGCAACGTGATCAGTCCATTGTACGTGCTCCATATGAGCGCGAATTTAACTTCTACGATTTAGTGCGAAATGGTAATGTGGAAGCTGCTCTACAAGCCATCAAGGCCGCACCAATATCAAATCTAAGTGGTGCTGGTCAATTATCCAAAGATCCATATCGCAATATCCGCTATCATCTCATTATCACGATTGCTATGCTCAGTCGTTTTTGTATTGACGGCGGAATGGACATGGAAACCGCATATTCATTGAGCGATTTGTATATTCAGCGTGCCGACGAGGCCTCCCATCCAGAAGAATTCGACAAGCTCCAAAACGATGTCACACGCGAGTATGGCATTCGAATGGCTGCCATTCAAAAAGGACATGCGTTTTCCAAACATATAGTTTTAGCCATCGACTACATCTTTACCCATCTACAAGAGCGCTTACTGGTCTCCGATATCGCTGAACATGTCGGCCTCGACGAATCCTATTTTTCAAAGCTTTTCAAGAAAGAGACCGGCATTTCTGCAGGTCAGTATATTCGTTCCAAAAAAATCGAAGCCGCTAAAGACATGCTCAAGCACACCAACCACGCCTGTTTGAGCATTGCGAACTTTCTCTCATTCTCTTCACAGAGTCACTTCATCCAGACCTTTAAAGACCATACCGGCTTTACGCCCGAAGATTATCGACGGGAGCACGTCCGTCTATCATTCGGAAATAAAGAATGAAATGGGACTGTTTTTTTAGTATCACATAGTAACGAAAAGGCGCCAAATACGGCGCCTTTTATGTTTATACGAAGTTTCTGTATCCATTCTTCGTTTTGGTTTTGTTTGAACAAAGAGAAGCTTACTCGTCACTCATCATTTCAATTGATCAATTAAGGATTCGATTTCTTCTTTCGGAAGAGAGCCGATTTGTTTGTGCACCAGCTCACCACCTTTGAAAAAAAGAAGTGTCGGGATACTCATGATGCCGAATTCTTTTGCCAGCTCCGCTTCTTCATCAACATTGACTTTGCCAACTTTTATTTCATTTCGCGCATCAGCGATGGTATCGACGATAGGCGATAACATGCGACACGGACCGCACCAGCTTGCCCAGAAATCGACCATAACTAATGTTTCACTTTTCTTTACTTCCGTATCAAAATTACTTTTCGAAATCGTAATAACTGCCATAATGAACCTCCTGTTTTTTGTAATGATTACATTTTAGCACGCGAATTCGATTTTGTCCATGACGCGATTACTTCCCGAGTAATGTTTTAATTTGCGTAATGGCTTCGTCAACAGAATACTCTGTGACTTCGCCGGTTTCGCGGAGCTTATACTCAACAACGCCTTCACCGGCTTTACGACCGACGGTGATACGAACCGGAATACCAATAAGGTCAGCGTCCTTGAACTTGACACCCGGACGTTCTTCACGGTCGTCCAGCAAGACATCAATGCCCAAATCCATGAACGTGTCATGCAAGTTGTCGGCGACGCCCTTGATTGCTTCGTCTGCATAATTGGTAGCAACAATAATCACCTGATATGGAGCGACAGAAATCGGCCATTTGATACCGTTCTCATCATAGTGCTGTTCGATTACAGCGGCAAGTGTACGACCAACACCGATACCATAGCAGCCCATAATCATCGGGTTTTCCTTGCCTTCCTTGTCAAGATAGATACAACGTAAGGCATTCGAGTATTTCGTACCAAGCTTGAAAATGTGGCCAACTTCGATACCACGGCACATGGCAAGCGGTGCGCCGCATCGAGGACACGGGTCACCTGAAATGGCAGCACGAATGTCGGAGACAATATCTCCTTTGAAATCACGACCGATGTTAACGTTTTTGAGATGCATGTCAGTCTCATTTGCGCCGACGATCATATTGGTCATAGCAGCGACTTCGAGGTCAACGACAATTTTCACTTTCTCTTTTAATCCGACAGGGCCAGCAAATCCGACCGCTGCACCAGTGACACGTTCGACTTCCTCGAAGCTTGCCAGATTCATCTCCGTTGCGTCAAAAAGATTTGCAAGCTTGGTTTCATTGATTTCACGATCGCCTCGTACCATGACTGCAACGATGTTGTTATCAATGTTATAGAGAATGGTCTTGGCAAATGCACTCGGTGCGGATTTTAGGAAGGCCATCAATTCCTCGATGGTTTTTACGTGCGGTGTCTCAATCTTCTCAATCGGCAGGAAGTCTGCTTCAATTGGAGCGCCATTTGCAAAGCATGCGGCCTTTTCTTCATTAGCGGCGTAAGAGCAGGATGTGCAATATGCGATGGCATCTTCACCGACGTCGGATTTTACCATGAATTCCTGGGAGCCGGAGCCGCCCATCGCGCCGGAATCTGCGTCAACCAAAAGATAATCCAATCCTAAGCGGTCGAAGATACGACAATAAGCTTTATGCATCGTTTCGTAGGATATATCGAGTCCCTTTTCATCGATGTCGAAGCTGTATGCGTCCTTCATCACGAATTCGCGAGCACGCATGAGGCCGAAACGAGGACGCTTCTCGTCACGATATTTGTGCTGTATTTGATAAAGAGTAACAGGGAGTTGTCGATACGAATGAATGGTGTCGCGAACTGCCTCCGTGAAAGGTTCTTCATGCGTTGGGCCGAGGCAAAATTGACGGCCACCACGGTCCTTCATTCGGAACATCTCCGGGCCGAACTTTTCCCAACGACCAGATGACATGTATACTTCGGAAGGCAAAACTGCTGGCATAATGAGCTCTTGGGCACCTGCGCGGTCCATTTCTTCGCGGATGACATTCTCGACCTTCTTGTAGGCTTTTAGTCCGACTGGCATAAAAGAATATATACCGGAAGCGACTTTACGCATCAAACCTGCACGAATCATCAATTGATGACTGATAATCTCGGCATCAGATGGAATTTCACGTTGTGTGGCCATAAAAAGCTTAGAAACATGCATGTATTTTTACCTCTTTATCTTAGAGTGTTCTTTATATATGAAGGAAGTATACGACTTTTCTTTTATTGGTGTCAATTTACGTTTGTTAACAGTTTTGTAAAAAAAAGCGATGCTTTTGCGCGTATACTAATTTTATCGTGATATTCGCAAAAGGAGACAATACTCATGTTTACCATTGCAATTATTGGCGGAGGCATCATTGGTACTGCGATTGCATATTCGCTGATTCCATATGATGCAGAAGTAATTTTATTTGATAAAGAAAATGATATCGCCATGGGCTCGACGCGAGCGAACAGTGGCATCGTACACGCCGGATATGACCCCATGCCAGGTACACTAATGGCAAGGTTGAATCGCGAAGGTAATGCGATGATGGAGAAACGTTGCCGCGATTTGTCAGTTGCTTTCGAGCGTTGTGGCTCACTAGTGCTTGCTTTTTCAGAAGAAGAAGTCGAGATACTCAAAACGCTTCTAGAACGCGGAAAGGCAAACGGCGTTGAGGATTTACGCATTCTCGATGCGGACGAGCTCCGTGAAACAGAGCCGCAAGCATCGCCAGACGCAGTGGCCGCGCTTTATGCTCCGAGTGCCGGAATCGTAAATCCGTGGATGCTTTGCATTGCGCAGGCTGAAGTATTTGTTGGAAACGGTGGAAAAGTGCTTACCGATTGTGAAGTAACTGCCATCAAGAAAATGCCCGACGGATACACCATTCATACTTCCAAGGGTATCTACGAGGCACAGCTTGTAATTGCTGCTGCAGGAGCCTTTTCCGATGATGTTCATGCCATGGTGTCCAAACCGGATTTCGAAATCACGCCTTGGCGCGGCGAATACTACTTGCTGGACAAATCCGAGGGTGAACGTGCCAAACACACGATTTTTCAATGCCCGTCCCGTAGCGGTAAGGGTGTTTTGGTTTCTCCTACAATCCACGGAAACTTAATCGTTGGGCCTTCATCTGAACTCATCCATGATCCTGCTGATACAAGCACAACACAAGATAAGCTCGATTTCATTAGGGAAAAGGCTTCTCTCTCCGTGCCTTCAATTCGCTGGTCGATGAACGTGCGTAATTTTTCTGGCGTGCGGGCAAACTCCACTATTGACGACTTTATTATCCGAGAAGTGCCGGGCTCTGCTGGATTTTTCGAGGCCGCGGGAATACGTTCTCCCGGGCTCGCAAGTTCGCCTGCCATCGGAGAGTATGTTGTGAAAATGATTTTGCAAGCGGATTTTTCATTGCCACGTAAGACCGACGGATATTTTCTCAAACGTGATAAAGTGTATTTCCATGAATTAAATGCGGAAGAAAGAGAGTCTCTTATTGCATCGAATCCATTGTACGGACGAGTTATTTGCCGTTGTGAAGAGATTACCGAAGGTGAAATCATTGATGCTCTTCACAGTCCCATTCCACCTGTATCACTTGATGGCATCAAGCGGCGCACCGGAGCAGGCATGGGACGCTGCCAGGGTGGTTTTTGTGGGCCACGCATCGTCGCTATGCTCGCAGAGATGCTCGATCAATCTCCGCTAACCATGATTCAAGATAGAAACGGCTCTTATCTTTTTGTGCCGAAGGTCAATGAAAAGACCGAAGACGGCGCACAGGAAAGAGAGGTGCGCATATGAAGGACGTAGATGTTGTCATCATTGGCGGCGGACCGGCAGGACTCAGTGCAGCAACCGAATGTGCACGTCAGGGTATCGAGCGAATCGTAATCATCGAGCGTGACAAGATACTCGGCGGTATTCTTAACCAATGCATTCATAACGGTTTCGGACTCGCGATTTACAAAGAAGAGCTCACGGGAACGGAATATGCCTATCGTGCCTATCAAGAAATGGCCGCCTTCTCCAATATCGAGATAATGCTCGATACCATGGTCATGGAAATAAATCCAGATCGAACGCTCTATTGCATGAATAGCAAAGACGGGTATATCAGGATACAGGCTAAAGCTATTATTCTAGCCATGGGCTGTCGTGAACGTTCACGCGGAGCGGTCGCCATTCCAGGCACTCGACCTGCCGGTGTCTACACAGCAGGCGCTGCGCAGCATTACATGAATATCGATGGTTACCAAGTCGGGAAGCGTGTACTGATTGTTGGTTCAGGTGATATTGGTCTCATTATGGCGCGTCGTTTAGTTCTCGAAGATGTAAAAGTCATTGGTTGCGTTGAAATCAAATCAACACCGAGTGGCCTTCCACGCAATATCGAACAATGCCTTAACGACTACCATATCCCACTTATGCTTTCGACCACAGTCACGGCCATTCATGGAGATAAACGCGTTTCAGGCGTCACTATATCTCGAGTAGATGAAAACTATCGCCCGATTCCTGGTACAGAAGACGAGTGGGCATGTGACACCGTACTCTTGTCTGTCGGTCTCATCCCTGAAAATGAGCTTTCGCGCCGCGCTGGCATCTCGATGGATTTGCAAAGCGGCGGGCCCTTGGTTTCGCCTTCCTTCGAGACTTCAATCGAAGGTATTTTCGCCTGCGGTAATGTGCTTCATGTTCATGATCTGGCAGACAACGTAACCAAGGAAGCTGTTAAAACCGGAAAAGCCGCCGCTGACTACGTAAAGGGTCTCGTCCCCACATCGTGTAACAATGTTACAAGCGCTGCTTTCATAAAACCGAACGTGCCATATAATCCCGATTCGACCAAGGAAAGTGACACCTATCGCTATCTCACCTGCATCGCCTGTCCACGCGGATGCACCTTGAAGGTCACAAAAAACGAACCTCACGTCGTCGAAGGAAATGCCTGTCCACGCGGTGAGAAGTATGCCATTGAAGAAATGACAGCCCCTAAGCGCACCATCACTTCTACAATGCGCGTTCGGTTCTCTGATGGTACATGGAAGCGCATCAGCGTAAAAACCAAGGAAGAAATTCCAAAAAGCAAAATCATGGATATGATGCGATTGATTCACCATACCAAGGTGACTGGGCCAGTACACATTGGTGACGAGGTCGCACGAAATGTAATCGCAACATCAGAAGCAATTCAATGAAAATAAGCGAAGAGATGATTAATACGTGAGTATGATGCGTTCGTAAATGCTTTTACTATGCTTCGCGTAGGCGTAAAGCTTATCTCGCGCACATATCCTCTGCTTCATGAATAAGTGAAGTGATAGGCGATGACACGGATGTTTTCGTTGCAAAACCAAAGCGAACTTTGAGCAATACCGAATCTACTTCTTCCGAGGCGAGACGCAATTTGCAGATGTTAACAATTGCTTCGCAATTGACGGATTCTGTACGCGGCAAAATACAAATGAATTCATCACTGCCCCAGCGAGCCACTGTGCCAACGTCTTTGACAGCTTCGGCAAGAACTTCTCCGAGGCGAATTAATATGCGGTCACCCGTTTTGCGGCCGAATGATTCATTGATGCGCTTAAGACCACTGACGTCGGCAATAATGATGGAATACGGAAGCTCTTCGACGTGGTTGGCTTTTGAAAAAGCATCGTCACAAAACATGCGATTGTATTGCCCTGTAAGTGGGTCGTGATAGCTTAGAAAGAGGTTCTTTTCCTGTGCGAGCTTTAATGGAGAAACATTCATGACATAGCAAACCAAGCCGATAATCTCACGTTTATCATCGGTGACTGGAGCATAGTGGCGTTGCCAATAAATTGGGCTCTTATTGGGATCCCCATAATTTTGAATGGTCGAGAAGTATTCGCCGGAGAAAACGCGATCAAATTCATCTTTCTCCTTTTGTCTCTGGGCATCATCCTTAATAATATCCAGCGCATTTGTCCCAACATCGATGGTGCTCCCCCAAATGCGAAGCATGGAATATTGGTATCGCGTATTGAAAGCCAGAAAGTGATAATCTTTGTCGATGGAAAAAACGAGCATATCCGGTGCGGTTTCCATAATAGAGCGGAAAATACGTGTTGTATTCTCGAGACGTTTTCCAGCTTCTTCTGTGCCCTTCCTGAGATGGTGTACTTGATAGAGCGATGAACCACATCGAACGGCGACAAGAATAACCACTACGACAGAAAAGACAATATCCTTTACGATAACAATTGGAAAGACCATCTCCGTATTTGGAACCGCGGAAAAAATGATCGAGGTGCTGACAACCACCCATAGAACGATGGCAAAGATAAAAATTAATGCGATACGAAGTACGGAGTCGTCGTGCTCGGTATCACGAGACTTCTTTTGTTTATCTCTAGTGCTCATAATGCATACCTCGATAAGCTATAATAAATTGATTATACCATTTTCAAGTTATCTTGCGAAAGAAGATTCTCTGTGTTAGTTTAATTAAGATTAGTTTCATTTTTCAGGGGGCTCACCATGGACAACGATACCGAAGATATTCTCCATTCGGAAAACAATAGTAATGAACCAATTATTTCCGAAACATCTACAAATGGCGATGTTTCCGTAGATGCACCTTCCGCACCGGAAACCGCACTGAAATCCGAGCAGGAAAACGCGCCAACATCCGCGTATACGAGAGATCCGCGATTGGATCATCCTTTTGAAGGAAGTAAAGAACCGAAAACCGAGCCAAATCGTGATTTTTTCACACAAAACGATATTAATCGTTTCCGTCACAAGGCCGAACTCCCTTTATATGCGGTCATGGTAGTGCTCAACGTCCTAATCGTTTTAAGTATCATTTTTTGCTGCATACTTTCTGCATGCGGTGTTTCTACCATTCTCGCCGGAGAAAGCGGAGATCTCCTAGTCGGTTCTTTTCTCGGCATCACCGAGGATATCGACGATTACGGTCCTGTTCTTCTCGGAACCATCGTCGGTGTACTCATTATTTTACCGTTCACCATCTATGCAATGTACGCCGAATATCGCGCCCGTGCTGTAAAAATCACCAAAAACAACTTTCCGGAGCTTTATTACACGATTCAGGAGTATTCCGCCCGACTCGGATTAAAAAAGGTCCCGAACGCATACGTCATTCAGGAAAATGGTGTTTTGAATGCATTCTCAGCCTTCATCATTCGTAAGCAATACATCACCATAAATGTCGACCTTTTTGAAATCGCATATCGCGAATACCACGATATGGATGTCATTAATTTTGTCATCGCACATGAAATGGCACACATTCGTCTACGCCATGCCACTTTCGGCATCTACATGAGCATTCTATTTGCCAACTATGTACCGATTATTAGTACTACTTACATGCGTGCACGTGAATACAGCTGTGATCGCATTGCCCAAAAGCTCACGAAAACGAGCGGAATCGAAGCCATAATGACATTCGCTGCGGGGAAACACCTTTATAAGGCGGTTGATATCGAAGACTATCTCGAATGTGCCAATGAAGTACGTGGATTCTTCGTCTTTATCACTAACCTCATCTCTACGCATCCGATTCTGACAAAACGTATTCAGGCCTTAGCCAAGGGCGAAGGAAGCGGAAAACTGTTGTAATACCAGAATACATTTTCACGTATTCCTTTCGAGGTCGAACCTGCTTACATATTCACGCATTTCCATATCATTTTTTGACACAGAAATGAAATGGTAACGAAACGATGCGTGATAAGTTCCTCCTTTCTTCTATGCTATAATGATGAACGAATCATGCAAGTCCGCTTGAAAATGATACTTATCGTTGTTTTTTAGCTTTATATAGAGGGAAATCACATGAAACACAACAGTCGTTCAAACGATTACAATATTTACTCCAATAAAAGAAGACGTAATAACAATGCCAAGCGTACATTCGCCATGGTTTGTCTTCTTCTTTGTGCCGTATCACTGATTTGTATTGTCGTGTTTGGCATTATGCTTCTTGTTGGTAACGGAAAATCTGACACGAAAGCAACCGTGGCATCTTCTTCGATTCCGCTGGCTTCATCTTCTGACAGTAGCGTGGTCAATCCGAGTGACGTTCCGACAGATACGACACCCGCTGCCCCCACCGCCGTCGTTGATGCTGCAACACGCGAACAAATGCGTATCCAGCTCGAATCGGATATTTCAACATTTCTTTCGTCTCAATCCGGTCGTTATAGCGTTGCATATATCAATTTGACTACTGGGGAAACCATCATGATCAATGAGACCGCCCCCATGGTCGCAGCGAGTTCCATCAAATTGGCATTTAATACTTACCTCTACAAGCAGGCCGCCGCCGGTGTTTTGTCGCTATCGGACACGATTGCATATAACGCGGCGCCATATCCGGATGGTGATTTGGAGTATGGTACTGGTACGATTCAAAATTCCGCAGACGGCACGAGCTATACACTTTCCGAAGTTTCCGGTCTCTCGATTCGAATAAGTGACAACTGCGGTACGAATATGGTACTTCGTGCATTAGGTGGTATTGATACAGTGAATACAAATTACATGGCGCCAATCAGTCATGTTGTCGATTATCGTACGTCGGTATCATATACCGATTACACTGGAGCCGCTTCAAGTGGCCGACATCGCACAAGTGCAATCGACCTCGCATATTATGCACAAGAGCTTTATAACCTCTACAAAGCCGACCCGACATCATACGAGCCACTGATTAATGATCTTTGTAATACAGAATACTCTTGGGGTGTTCCTGCAGGAGTCCCGCAAGGCACGTCAGTTGCACACAAGATTGGATTTAATTCGTCATACGGCACAAATAATGATGTTGGCATCGTATTCTCAACAGAGGATTACGTGCTTTGTGTTATGACGGAAACCGGTGATGGTGCAAGAGCACAGGAAAATATCGGAGCCATCTCGTCGATGGTATACGACTATATTTCTACCGTATATGGCATGTAATTCTCGTGTGATCGAAAATCCCGACTTAATGTCCGCGATTTTCCATGATAGTTTTCAATAAGCTCTCCGCCCATTCAACCGACTCTTCGCGGGGTTCCGGTGTATTTTTCAATGAATAGGAAATTCCCGACTCTTCGTATTTATACTCACCCATTTTATGAAAAGGTAAAAGGTCGATGCGCTCGACACAAGCATAGGTGGCAAGCCAAGCAAGGCCATCGAGTAGCTCGTGATTTACAGTAGTAAACGCTTCCTTGCTTGCGATATCCGAACCCATATCGTCTTTTTCCATAATCGTAATATTCGGTACCATGACATGGCGAATCCATACGGGCTTATGCGCAGCTTCTCGCTCGGCCAGTATGCGTCGTGCGTTTTCCGTAGTAAATCCCGTAAGGTCTTTTGCTTTACTATCAGAAAAAGCTTTTATGTCGAGTAGGAGTAAATCTGCTTCCATCGCCGCCTCGAGCGCTATTCCGGTGGCAAAAACACCCGATGTATCTATTGCGACATGTATACCTTTTTCATGTGCTGCACGTGTGAGCGCGAGTGTGAATTCTGCTTGGCGAAGCGGCTCTCCGCCCGAGATAGTAAGTCCTCCGGAAAGATAATTCTGATAACGAAGTATATTCGTCAATTGTTCTTCGACGGTAGTCGGTTTTCCACAATCCGTTGCCCAAGTGTCGGGGTTATGGCAAAAGCGGCAGCGCAAAGGACATCCTTGTAAAAAAAGGACATAGCGAAGCCCCGGGCCATCTAATGCGCCCAGGGTTTCGACCGAATGAATATAACCAATGATAGAATCAGAGCTTAGCATGGACAGTACGACGAACCACTTCGAGCTGTTGTTCGTGAGTGAGTTGTACAAAGTGTACCGCATATCCAGAAACACGAATCGTCAATTGCGGGTAGTTTTCCGGATGTGACATCGCATCAAGCAGAATCTTCCTTTGGATGACATTGACATTGATATGATGACCTCCGTCGGTAAAATATCCATCCAGAAGCGTTGTCAGGTTCGTCTCCTGTTCTTCCTTTTCCTTACCTAATGTAGCCGGCAGAATCGAGAATGTATAGGAGATACCATCTTCACTATAGTCGTACTGTAAATTCGCCACAGAACGCATTGAGGCTATGGCGCCGTTGTGATCGCGACCATGCATCGGGTTCGCTCCCGGTGCAAGAGGCTCTCCAAGCTTACGTCCGTCGGGTGTTGATCCGGTCTTCTTTCCATATACTACATTCGAAGTAATGGTTAAGATGGACTGCGTCGGCTTCGCACCGCGGTAGCATCTATGCTTTGAGAGTTCCTTCATGAACTTCCGGACGATTTCAGCGGCAATTTTGTCAACCTTCGGATTATCATTGCCATATTGCGGAAATTCACCTTCAATTTCAAAATCTACGGCTAGGCCCTGTTCATTACGAATGGGGCGCACCTTTGCATACTTGATTGCACTTAAGCTATCGGCAACAACGGATAGACCAGCGATACCACAAGCCATGGTGCGGACAATTTTTTCATCATGGAGAGCCATTTCGAGTCGTTCGTAGCAATACTTATCGTGCATGTAGTGAATAACATTCAATGTATTGATATAAAGCTTACTCAGCCATTGGAGTGTCTCGTCATAACGAGCCATGACCTCGTCGTAATTTAAGTATTCGCTCGTAATCGGTTCACGAACCGGACCTACTTGATCGCCCGATTTCTCGTCCTTACCGCCATTGATAGAATAAAGAAGAGCTTTGGCGAGATTCGCACGAGCGCCGAAAAATTGCATCTGTTTTCCAACACGCATTGCGGAAACACAGCAGGCAATTGCATAGTCGTCACCGAACTTTTCACGCATTAAATCATCATTTTCATATTGAATCGAAGATGTCTCGATGGATACCTTCGTGCAATATTTTTTGAAGTTGACCGGAAGCTTCGGGCTCCAAAGGATAGTGAGATTCGGCTCCGGTGCTGGTCCTAAGTTCGTTAATGTATGAAGGAAACGATAGGACATCTTCGTGACCATGTGACGGCCGTCGACGCCGATGCCGCCGATAGATTCGGTTATCCATGTCGGGTCACCGGAGAAAAGCTCGTCATAAGCCGGTGTGCGAAGGAATCGTACCATACGAAGCTTCATTATGAAGTGATCAACGATTTCCTGTACTTCGGATTCTGTGATTGTGCCGGCTTTCAAATCCTCCTCCGCATATATGTCGAGGAAAGTCGATGTGCGACCAAGTGACATGGCCGCTCCGTTTTGCTCCTTAACAGAGCCCAAATATCCAAAATAGAGCCATTGTACGGCTTCGCGGAAATTACGAGCGGCACGGCTGATGTCAAAACCATAGCTCGCCGCCATTTTTGTTAACTCGTTAAGCGCCTTCACCTGTTCGGATATTTCTTCGCGGCTTTGAATCGCTTCGGCATCCAGAACCTCCGGAATGAAGGAATCCTTCGCTTTGCGTTTGCATGCAATCAAGAAAGCCGTGCCGTAAAGGGGCAATCGACGATAGTCGCCGATAATGCGACCACGTCCATATGCATCAGGCAAGCCGGTAATCAATCCTGCATGACGGACTCTTTGCATCTCTGGTGTATAGGCGTCGAAAACACCCTCATTATGTGTTTTGCGATATTGAAAAACATGCTCCACTTCCGGATCTAATTTATGGTCGTATGCCTCCAGTGAGGTACGTACCATACGAATACCTCCGAATGGCATGATTGCACGTTTGAGAGGTGCGTCGGTCTGTAAACCGACAATCTGTTCTTTATCTTGATCAATATATCCCGGTTTATGGGAAATAATTGTAGAAATTGTTTTATCATCAATGTCGAGGACGCCACCCGCTTCTGATTCTTGTTTACGAAGATTTAAGACATCTTGCCACAATGCCTTTGTCGCTTCTGTGGGAGGGGCTAAAAATGATTCGTCACCATCATATGGCGTATAATTGCGATTGATAAAATCACGTACGTGAATGTCTTCATTCCATTTTCCCGGAATAAACATGTTCTAAGCCCTCCTGTTCGAGCAAAAGCAAAGTCAGATCCATTTGCAAAACCGTCCGGTAACATAGCCGGTAAACGATCCGAAACGTCTGCTGTAAGGTCGAAAAAACTCGCTAGATTGTAATCATTACAAGTATTTCCCTGCCTATCAACATAATAACGCTAAAAAAAACAAGATGCATCCGATTTCTGCAAATAAACTATACAAAAATGAAAATCATTTCGAATTCATATTCCACAATTTAACCATAGTGCATTATTCATTGCTTGCCATCGGTTTCCATCTTGCTTTTTCGCATGAAAAGTTGAAACCTGTACATCGTATTTGTTTCTTGCCGATTTTTTCACATGTTTTTATGATGTATTGAATTATCACTTTACTTCAAGAAAGCTAACGGACTATAATCGAAAATGCTTGTAGCGCAAGCACAAAACCTCAGAATAAAGATAAGAAAAAGGAGATTTCTTATGAAAAAGATTTTAGCGATGGTCATGTGTTCGGTCATGCTCTTGGTTTCTATGGCTGGTTGTGCCAAGAAGGACGAGAAAAAACAATTTGTCGTCGGTTTTGACCAAGAGTTCCCGCCGATGGGTTTTGTCGATGAAAATGGTGATTACGTCGGATTTGACCTTGATTTGGCAAAAGAAGTTGCCAAGCGCTTGGATATGGAATTCGTCGCTCAGCCAATTTCGTGGGACGGAAAAGACAAAGAGCTTTCATCAAAGAACATCGATTGCATTTGGAATGGTTTCACCATAAATGGACGCGAAGATGCGTACACTTGGACCACGCCATATATGTCCAATAATCAAGTCGTTATTGTAAATCCGGATTCTGGAATAACATCGCTTGCTGATTTGGCAGGCAAAACCATTTGTGTACAAAAAGAATCGTCCGGACTGAATGCTCTTACTGAAAACGTTGAGCTTTCCGCTTCCATCGGTAATCTCGTCACTGTTGATACATACCTCAATGCCATGATGGAGCTTGAATCCCAGGCCGTTGATGCCATTGTTATGGATGAAATCGTTGCTTACTATGAGCTCGATGCCGCAAGTGCGGACTTCATCATTCTTGAAGAAACACTAGCTTCCGAGGAATACGGTGTCGGCTTCCTTCTTGGAAATGAAGAACTCCGTGATCAGGTGCAAAAAGCTTTGGAAGATATGAAAGCCGATGGCACACTCGCTGAAATTTCGATAAAATGGTTTGGAGAAGACATCACGACAATCTAATGCCATTTTCGTTGGACGAATGATTCGTCAACGTGTATGATTTGAATGGATTGACGCGATTTTCAACGATTGGAAGTCGCGTCTTTTCTTTTCATTCGGAAAGGGAGCTTATGTCTGAATTATCATCCATCTTCCTTCAATTAGGAAACGGACTCAAATGCACCATGGCGGTTTTCGCCCTGACGCTTATTTTCTCATTACCCCTCGGCTTATTGGTTGCCAAAGGCCGCATGTCCAAGAACTTTATCATCCGCTCGATTGTCCGCTTTTATATCTCCTTTATGCGCGGCACACCGTTGATGCTTCAATTACTCATGGTCTATTTTCTTCCATGGTACGCTTTCAAAATACCGCTTCGTGATTTAGCCATTGGTGATCTCGATTATCGCTTTGTCGCGACCATTATCGGCTTCTCCATTAACTATGCCGCCTACTTTGCCGAGATTTTTCGAAGCGGCATCCAGTCCATGCCAAAGGGACAGTATGAAGCCGCCATGGTACTCGGTTATTCCAAGGCACAAACCGCATTTCGCATCATTCTTCCGCAAGTCATAAAGCGTGTGCTCCCAGCCATGACAAACGAGATTATCACCTTGGTGAAGGATACTTCTCTCGCCCAGATTCTGGCCGTCGCGGAGATGTTTATGGCGGCAAAAACGCTTGCTTCCGTACAGGTTTCCGTCACTCCGTTTATTGTCGCCGGTATTTTCTACTATGTCGTGAATGGTGTCATCGAAATAATCATGACACGTATCGAAAAGAAATTGAGTTACTATTCTTAACCCTAATACATCACATTCATGACGTGGCTTTCATCGGTCACATCGCATTTACGATAGAGGAGAATCAATCATGAACGTATTGGAAATAAACAATATTACGAAATCCTTCGACGGCTTATGCGTACTTAACGGCATCTCATTATCCGTTGGCAAAGGCGAAGTTGTTGCAATCATCGGGTCATCCGGTGGCGGTAAATCCACATTACTCCGTTGCGCAACCACACTCGAAAAAATTGATAGCGGCTCGATTACGATTGGTGGCAAAACTTTAGTAACGACAGATGAAAATGGTGTCACCCATTATGCGAGCAAGCATGAGCTGGTCGATATTCGAAGTAAATTCGGCCTCGTTTTCCAGTCCTTCAATCTTTTCCCGCATTTCAGCGTGCGACATAACATCACCGACGCGCTCATTCATGTCCATAAAATGTCGAAGGAAGACGCAGATAAGGTCGCTGATACTCTTCTTCTCAAAACCGGACTTACGGATAAAGCCGATGCCTATCCGTGCAATCTCTCCGGTGGACAACAGCAGCGTGTCAGTATCGCCCGAGCCCTTGCCGCGAATCCGGATATTCTTTTCTTTGATGAACCGACAAGCGCTCTTGATCCGGAGCTCACCAAAGAAATCCTGAAGGTCATTCGTCAATTGGCCGAAGAGAAAATGACGATGGTTATCGTCACCCACGAGATGAGCTTTGCTCGTGACGTCGCCGATCGCATCATTTTTATGGACCGCGGTGTAATCGTCGAGGAAGGAACTGCTGACGAAATAATCAATCACCCGAAGAACCCTCGTACTAGGGAATTTTTACAAGCAAACGCCTGATTTGCCATAATACTTTTATCTTCAAACTATTGTATTTCGCAGCAAAAATGTGATACTGTATGATGCGTTTTGAAAAGTGTATTTTTTCTGCATCATGGGGATGCAGTAGACAAGAAGGTAATTGTTTATGTGTATGAGAAAGACCAAGATTATTTGTACCCTCGGCCCTGCTGCCGATTCAGACGAAGTCATTCGTAACCTTATGCTCGCCGGCATGAATGTCGCGCGACTCAATTTTTCCCACGGTTCATATGAAGAACACCAAAAGCGGATTGACCGCGTAAAGAAGATTCGCGAGGAGCTTCATCTTCCTATTGCTCTTCTTTTAGACACAAAAGGCCCCGAGATTCGTACAGGCGAGTTCGCCGACGGAAAGGTCGTTTTTGTAGAAGGCCAGGATGTAGTTATTCGCGAACAAGATATCCTCGGAACGAAGGACGAGTTCTCCGTCTCCTATAAGGGCTTATATCAAGATGTGAAAATCGGCTCACGCATTCTCATCGATGACGGTCTCATCGAGCTAGTCGTCAAGAAAATCGCTAAGCACGATATCTATTGTAAAGTAAGCAATGGTGGCCCTGTTTCTACCAAGAAAAGCATCAATGTTCCAGATGTCGAAATCGGTCTTCCGTCCATGACGCAAAAAGACCGCGAAGACATCGCTTTTGCCGTAAAAAACGAATTTGATTTCATCGCCGCCTCTTTCGTCCGCAAGGCCAGAGACGTACAGGAAATACGCCATATTCTTGAGCAACAGGGTGATCACGGTATCGCCATTATCGCCAAAATCGAAAATAATGAAGGTATTCTCAACTTTGAGGATATATTAAAAGTATCCGACGGTATCATGGTCGCCCGTGGTGACTTAGGTGTCGAGATTCCTGCCGCAAATGTTCCAATTATTCAAAAACGATGCATTCAGCAATGCCATTCCGCTGGAAAGATTTCCATCACCGCGACGCAAATGCTCGACTCGATGATTCGAAATCCTCGTCCGACTCGTGCGGAAGTATCTGACGTCGCGAATGCCATCTTCGACGGTACATCTGCCGTCATGCTCTCGGGCGAAACCGCCAACGGTAAGTATCCGATTGAATCATTGAAAATGATGGTTGAAATAGCCCAACAGACTGAAGAATCCATCGAATACTGGAAAAACTTTACGAAGGCAAAGCCCTCCATGATGCCCTCCATTGCGAACGCAATCAGTCACGCAACATGCACAACAGCCATGGATATTCACGCCAAAGCCATTGTCACCGTAACACATGCCGGCCGTACAGCAAAGCTTATTTCACGCTTTCGCCCAGCCTGCCCGATTGTGGCAACGACCGTGTATCCGCGTGTCCAACGTCAGCTCAATTTAAGCTGGGGTGTATGCCCGATTCTCGTTAAAGAAGTCGAAACCACTGACGAGATGTTTGACGTTGGCATTCAGGCCGCGAAGATTTGCGGTTTCCTTTTTGACGGCGACCTTATCGTCATGACTGGTGGAACACCCGTCGGAATGAGCGGTACAACCAACACAATCAAAGTCCAGGCCATCGGTAAATCCATCGTTCACGGTAATGGTCAGCCTACGGCAGACACACAAGGCGCACAGGTCTCCGGAACAGTATTTATCGTGAAGGATCCTGAGCATCTCGATAACCTTGGTGACATGCCCGAGGATAACATGATTCTCGTCGCGCCCTACACGAACAACAACATGATGCCACTCATCAAACATGCACATGCCATCGTAGTAGAGGACGATGATCCGACAAGTCACGCCGCAACGGTAGCCTTGGCTCTTGACATTCCGGCCGTTCTCTCTTGCGTGAATGCCACACGTTTCTTGAAGGACGGAACCAGTGTCACCGTTGACTCTATACGCGGTAGCATCTCCTGATCTCTCGTATTCTTTCTCTCGTAAGCTCAACATAAAACGCCTGCCATTTCGGCGTTTTTGCCCTTCAAAGCACTTTATGCTATAATATACGTAATTATGGGCAATCTGCCTTTGATTTATGATAGTTGTTAAAGTATCTCATTACGAGAGAGAGTAAAGAAAGGATCGTATGAAGTTTATCGGATTACCGAAAAACAACACGCACTCGAACGAACGTCTCCAGGTAGCGATTCGCATCGGTTTGCTTGTCATTATGGCATTCATTTGCGTCATTGGTACCGATGCCCTTCTTTCATCAAGTCAACACTCTTCTCGAGACGATGATGAATCCGAAGTGATTACGGAGCCATCCTCTTCTTTAGTCGATATCAATGCTGCGGACACAATCCCGTCACTCGAAGATCGTGGTAATGCCGATATTTCTGGTAGTAATCCTACAGCATCCGATGTGACAGACCCATCCGTAATTTCACCATCTACGAATCCGACCGATGTCGACGCATTAACAACAAATCCTTCCGATTCCACGACGACACCGACAGCAACGCCTTCTCCGGTTCCAACAGTAGCCGAGACACCCTTGGAAGCGACATATTATGTCACCGGTAAGGTAAATGTTCGCTCTGGCCCAGGCACTGAATATCCAATAACGAGAGAGCTCCAGCGCGGTGATGCAATTGACGTCGTAGCCGTAACGGCAAACGGCTGGTACCGCACCGTGAGAGATACCTATGTGTATGCATCGCTTTGCTCGGCAACACCACCTGCGACACCAACACCTACACCAACTCGCGTGCCGTCAACACCGACACCAACACCTCGTCCAACGCCCACACCCACACCAGTTCCGGGATCAAAGACATTAGTTGGCGAGTTTAAAGTAACATTCTATGGCCCGCAAAACGGAAGTACAACAACCGCTTCCGGTGCTACCTGCGTCGAAGGAACGACCATCGCTGCCGATTGGGATGTCCTTCCATGCGGAACGGTCATATATATTGAGAACGATCCTCTTGGTGGTGACGGATACTATACCGTCCAAGACACAGGATCTGCGGTTGTTGGAAACATCATTGATATCTACGCCGCTGATGGTGAGAGCGGATCTCATCCGACCCTTAACGGTGTAAAAGTATACATAGTCAACTAAAACGAAAAGAATTGCCAGACATGAGTCTCGAAATCACGCGCTTTTCAAGCGAATTTTCTGCTTATTCTCAGCAACTCAGAAGGATGGAACATGACACAAGAAAAGAAACATTTTGAGGATGATTCAAAATCGTTCTCTGCTTCACCCTACCACAATACTGTGAAGCTCACGAAAACCGCAAAAAAACCAAGCATCATCATTACACCGTCAAATGAGAAAGCGACAACTTCTTCAAAGAAGAAGCAAAGTAGCTTCCCTACAACAACACAGCCAAAGCAGAAACCGAACCGTGAGTTATCCTCTTCCGACAAGAAAAAGCACAATAACTTTTCCCCTATCGCACCAGCAGAGACCAAGAAAAGCGCTCTCGCTCCAAAATCAGAAAGCAAGAAGCAAAAGCGCTCCAACAAGCCTTTTTTACGTGTGATTCCATTGGGTGGTATGCAAGAAATCGGCAAGAATATGACACTCTTGGAATATGGCAATGACATAATCATTATCGATGTCGGTATGGCCTTTCCGGAAGAGAATATGCCGGGTGTTGATGCCGTTATTCAAGATTACACCTATGTGATTCAAAACAAGACACGTGTCCGCGGTATCTTCTTGACCCACGGACATGAAGATCATATCGGATCGCTCCCTTATCTGATGCGTGACCTCAAATGCCCCATCTATGGTGGCAAGCTCACCATTGAGCTCGCCCGCCACAAGCTGGTCGACAAAGGACTCGGAACGAAGGGTATTGAGCTGGTACATTGCAAGTCAGGTGACGTAATCAAATGCTGTGCCTCCTTCGCCGTCGAATTTATACGCGTCAACCACAGTATCGCCGACGCATTTGCATTCGGTATTCAAACACCGGTCGGAAACATCGTCCACACTGGTGACTTTAAGATTGACTATACTCCAATTAATGGTGAACCGATTGACCTCCAACGTTTGGCTGAATACGGAAAAAAAGGCGTTTTGCTTCTCCTTTCCGAGAGTACAAATGTCGAGATTCCAGGTTCTTCACCTTCCGAAATACATGTCGGCGAGTCATTTCAACGTATTTTTCAGAATACGAAAGGCCGCATTATTGTCGCGACGTTCTCCAGCCACGTACATCGTATGCAACAGATTTTCACCGCCGCAGAAAAATATAATCGCAAGGTTGCATTAAGTGGACGAAGCATGTTAAACGTCTTCTCCGTTGCAAACTCATTGGGCTATATTAACATGAATCCATCGACGCTCATCGACATAAATGATATCGATAAGTACAAACCGGAAGAAATTGTCCTTCTAACGACTGGTAGCCAGGCTGAGCCAATGTCTGCGCTTTCCCGAATGGCTTTTGCTTCCCACCGCGTCGTCGACATTCATGAGGGCGATACCGTCATCTTGTCGGCTCACCCAATTCCAGGTAATGAAAAACCGATTTACCGTGTTATTAACGAACTTTTCAAGCGCGGTGCACATGTCATTTACGAATCCCTAGCAGATGTTCACGTATCTGGCCACGCCTACCGAAACGAACTCACATTGATATACCAGTTAATTAAACCAAGGTATTTCGTGCCTTGCCATGGTGAATATCGTATGCTATTCCGTCATGTAGAGCTTGCGCAATCCATGGGTGCCAAGGAAGAGGATACTTTCATACTGAATAACGGTGACATTCTGGAGGTCAATCAAGATCTCGCACGCATGAACGGCTTCGTCCCTGCATCAGCAGTATTGATTGACGGTTCCGGCGTTGGTGACGCAGACAACCGAGTCCTTCGCGACCGCCGACTCCTCGCCGAAGACGGTGTCGTCTCTGTTTCACTCACGATTTCAAAGAAAAATGGTCAATTGCTTTGCTCACCGGTCATTCAATCTATTGGCTTCTTATACGACGCCGAAGCGGGTATCATTCAACGCGAATGCTCTGAGAAGCTCAATAAGTTCTTAAACAAATGCAAAGGACAGAACAAAACCATCCGTTCCTGTGTGGAATCAAATCAACTCCGCGACGCATTAAAAAGCATGCTTTTCGAGCAAACAAAACGTCGTCCGCTCGTACTGATATCCATTTCGGAAGTCTAATTCAAAGCGATATATCACTCACAAAAAGAAGGGACGTCACTCGACGTCCCTTTTCTTCTCTTTATCAGTCTTGATGCACCCACTCGGGCTTATGTGCTTGGAAGCCATCCGATCCCGTGTGAGCTTAGGTCATGTTCCCTTTCGCACTTCAATAACGTCTCGAATCGCCTTAATACGTCCAAGTACGCGATCATATTGTGCTTGATTCTTGACCTCAATTGTCATCGTAAATCGCGCCGTGATATCCTTTGCTGCTTGCATTTGTGCGCTACAAATCGAAATCTTTTCTTCGGCTATGGCATTCGATATTTCGGCAAGCAAATGACGTCGGTCATGCGCAATTACCGTAAACTCGACAGGATAGAGGGCATTCGGATGCGCTTCATTATCCCAATAGACATCAATCAAGCGTGATGCTCGCTCTGCCGCCTTCGCGGATGCCGTAGAATTCTTCACGATATTTGCAATATTCGTGCAATCCTGCTTGTGGACACCGACTCCGTTTCCGCGAGTCACATAACCGATAATCGGGTCACCCGGTACCGGATTGCAACAACGAGACAAGTGGATCAAGCAATTATCGATACCCGTCACAATCACGCCCGTATCGTTTTGCTTTCGCGGCGTACGTGAACGCTCAATCACCTCTTTCGGTGTCGACGTCGGTGCACCCGCATTCTTCTCATCGAGTAGCTCAACTTGCAACGGGGCGTAAACTACCTGTCCGCCGGGTGTAACACGATATCCGGTCTTAAAACGTTCGTCCTCTGGTAGTGATCGAATATATTCGTCACGTAATTTCCCAACAATCTTCGGAGCGGTCATAGCCCCATAACCGATTGCCGCATAAAGATCATCCAAGGAAGCAAGCGTATTCTTTTTCAGAATAATCTCGATATATTCCGGTTTTAGCAATTGTGCCGGCGTGAAGCCGACCTTCTTGATTTCACGTTCGACCAAATCATGACCATGAGTGATATTCTCTTCACGAGACTCTTTTTTAAACCATTGATTAATCTTCGAACGTGCTGATGCACTCTTGACAATCTTCAGCCAATCCCGCGATGGCCCCTTAATCTGATCTGACGACAAAATCTCGACGATATCACCGTTTTGAAGTTCATATGAAAGTGGTACTAATCGTCCGTTCACCTTCGCACCATACATGCGATTTCCGACGCCGCTGTGAATCGTGTATGCAAAATCAATTGGCACAGAATGCTTTGGCAATGAAATCACATCACCCTTCGGTGTAAAAACAAAAACTTCTTCGGCAACGAGTCCGGTCTTCAAAGAATCCAAGAATTCACCCGCATCCTTTGACTCGCCTTGCCAATCCAAAAGCTGTCTCAGCCACGAGAGCTTTGTGTCCATGGCATTACTCTTTGTCGGTGCCGTCGATGAACCAGTCTCTTTGTATTTCCAATGCGCCGCGATACCGTATTCTGCCGTACGATGCATCGCCAACGTTCGAATCTGCACTTCAAAAGGCTTTCCTTCCTTACCAATGACGGTCGTATGAAGTGATTGATACATATTCGGCTTTGGCATAGCAATATAGTCCTTAAACCGTCCCGGCATCGGATAATACATCTCATGCACAAGACCTAATACGGCATAGCAATCCGATACGGTGCCGACAATAATGCGACATGCGAAAAGGTCGTATATCTGGTCAAGATTCTTTCCTTGTGTTTTCATCTTGTTATAGATGCTGTAAAAATGCTTGGGTCGCCCCTCAATCTCTGCCTCAATGCCCATCGCAGATATGCGTTCTTGCAGCTCGGCCACGACGCTTGCCAAAAACTTCTCGCGCTCTGATCTCTTCTGTGAAATCGAACCGACAAGCTCGTAATATGCATCCTTATCAATATAGCGAAGACACAAGTCTTCCAACTCCCACTTTATCTTGTAAATACCAAGACGATGTGCCAAAGGCGCATAAATATCACGTGTTTCTAATGCCTTCTCACGCTGCTTCTCCGGCGATTGATGCTTCATCGTTCGCATGTTATGGAGTCGATCGGCAAGCTTAATCAAAACCACACGAATATCTTTTGCCATCGCAAGAAACATCTTTCGCATGTTTTCTGCTTGAATTTCTTCTTTAGACGAATAAGGAATTCGACCGAGCTTGGTAACACCGTCGACCAACAATAACACGTCTTCGCCGAATAATTCTGAAATCAATTCAAGAGTCACCGGTGTATCTTCTACCGTATCATGGAGAAGTGCTGCCACAATCGTGTCTGTATCGACTTCAAGCTCCGTCAAAATCTGTGCGGTCGCTACCGGGTGAATGATATAGGGCTCGCCGGTTCGACGAACCTGCGTGCTATGCGCCTTATATGCAAAAATGAACGCATTTCGAATACGCTCCGAATCGTCGTGTTCACTATAGCTCTTATATCGTGAAATGACCTCGTCAATCATGTCTAAAAGGCTCGCGTCGATATCCTGCGGAAACGTAAAATCTCTCAAATCCGCTTCAAATGCAGTCTTTTCTTCGTTTTCTGATTCATCATTGTGTTTTTTGCCATCGGCATCCACTGTGTCTATCTCTCCCTTTATTCAAAAAGAATGCGATATGTTTTTGTATTTTCCAGTTTAACCTTGCCATCAACAAATAACAAGGAAAAGCATACTCGTTCATCATTCATACGTAGTAAATCAATGAGTCCGGCCTCAGAAAAGATATCGAGAATTCTCGATAATTGAAACGGATTCATCTCCATGGAATAGTTCGAAGAAATCATTCGCGAAAGAAGTCGGATATCGCAAATATTCATCTCATTTGCACATTGATTGCGAATGAATTGATAGGTATTCTTCACCATATCGCCTGTCGGCTTAAGCGTTGCTTCACTCGTCTTGGACAACATCGCAATTTGCTTCACACCCAGCTTATTTCGAAAAAGCTTTTCCGGCACACCGATTGCGTCATATAGCATCTGCCCGCGAGAAGTGAAATGAATATCAGCAACCTGAATGGAGACCGTCTCTCGACCATTCCATTCATTTAGCATCAACTCAACTGCCAAATCCACCTTCGAGCCGGCGGCAAATAAATCCTTCTTATCACCAAACCCAAAAGCAATCGCGTCTTTCATCTCTCGACAACCATCGAGAGCCAATGACAGCTTCAAATGTCTGTCATTTCCACACTTCGTTGCCGATACGATTGTCGCATTTCGAAGCAAAAAGAGTGGTTCTCTGTTTCCTTCTCCAAAGGGGGCAAGCTGCATAATCTCTTTGCACGTCTCAACATTTAAATCATCAGCAAAGATTTCGCGCTCTAACTCGATTTGCACATCATCTTCGCCTATATCACGTTCATTAGAAAATGCCTCCATCGCATCGAGAAATGCATCCCAATGCTTCGATTCGACTGATAATCCAGCAGCTTTCTTATGCCCGCCGTATTCTAGAATTGTCTCCCTTGCGTAGGAGAGCGCTTCCAATATCGGGTACCCGCCGCACACACGTGCCGAGCCCTTCATAACATCTTTGTCATTTGTATTCCTCGTGAAAACAATCGCAGTCTTTTGGTATTTTGAACATATGCGAGCTGCAACGATACCGATAATGCCGATATGCCAATCGTCGCCACAAACAATAATCGGGCCCTTCGTATGTGCCAGACTTCTTTTCGGGTCGACGGGATTCTCAATCAGCTTCACCGCGTCATTAAATACCATCTGCTCCATATCTTGGCGGCGAACATTCTCTTCAACCAGCTCCGTTGCCAATCGTTTCGCTTCATTCGGTTGATTCGTTGTCAACAATGCCACGGCACGAGACGCGTCGCCCATTCTTCCCGCGGCATTTATCTTCGGAATAATCTGAAAAGCCACTGTCGTCGCAGAAGGTGTACCACTCGTCAACGCTTTTCCTGCCGTCGGAGATGCTGATGACACTGCTGTCATTAATGCTTGCAATCCGAGTCGCTTCGCGTTTCCGATCGAAGAGAGACCCTCCTTCACAATCGTGCGATTCTCACCCGTAATAGAAACAACATCGGCAATCGTGCCCAATGCCGCAATATCTAAATACTCCTGCCAATCATTGGGCAGCGTGCGATTCGGCATACACCGACAACAAGCCTCTACCAATTTCAATGCCACACCCGCACCACACAAATGTACAAAAGGATATGTGTTATCCTGTCTCTTCGCACATATCACGGCGAGCGCGGGAGGAATATCCTCCTTCATTTCATGGTGATCTGTAATAATCGTATCAATATTTGCATCATTCAAGGCCATAACCGCTTCTTCATTGGCAACACCGCAATCGACAGTAATCACTAAATCCGGATGCTTCTCGAGGATGTAGTCCACGCCACCCTCTGACATACCATATCCGTCTTTTAGTCGATTCGGTACATAATATTCGACATTTGCATGTACCTTGCGCAAAAAAAGAGTAAGAAGCGCCGTCGCCGTCACGCCATCAGCGTCATAATCGCCGTAAATCAAAATGCGTTCCGCTCCGGTTACAGCTGCTGCAATGCGCGTCGCCGCCTCCTTCATATCCCGAAAAAGAAAGGGATCATGCCAAACATTCGGATGCTCTGCCAGAAAGGTCGAGATTTCCTCGTTCGATTGAAGTCCGCGCGAGAAAAGGAGGCTCTTCGTTAACGACAGCTTCGTCTCGCAGGATGCAATCGACTGTGGCTCTTGCCACTTTTTTTCTAAAAGAATCACGGTTGATACCTCGATTTTCTTGGGATAAAATCATTCGCTTCTCGTATGATAACAATAAATGATGCATGCTTCAATGAAGAAAGGAAGTAAAAAAAGACCCGACGAAAAATATCATCGGGTCTCCATTAATCATAAATCAATCAATAGTCATCAGCGCTTACGCTTTCTTGCTGCCTCGGACTTCTTCTTACGGCGAACAGACGGCTTCTCATAATGCTCTCTCTTACGAACTTCTGCGAGAACACCAGAACGAGCACAAGAACGCTTGAAACGACGCAACGCACTATCAAGGGACTCATTTTCCTTAATTCTGATTTCTGACACTTTTATCCCTCCCTCCGTGCGTAAACTTCTAAAACAATTCTGTTTCAGTAACAAGGGGTATTTTACTCTAAATCCATGCCCACGTCAATGAAAATTATGAACGAAACCATACGAGAGCATCGTTTCTCTTTATCAGTCAAAGAAAGACCGGTCCTCTAGTGAGGACCGGTCCGTTGCCCATCGCGCATTGGACGGCAAATAAACAAGGGATAAGTAGGTACTTGGAAGGATTAATAGGTAGGCTCAATCAAACCATATTGACCGTCCTTGCGCTTATATACCACACAGACATTTCCGGTTTGCGCATCCAGATAAACCAAAAAGCTGTGTCCAAGCATCTCCATTTGTAAAATTGCATCTTCAGATTCCATTGGATACAATTCGAATGTCTTTCTCTTAATAATCTTCTGTTCTTCAATCTCCTCTACAAAATCTTCGGCAACGATATCGTTTAAGTAATCATTAATTATGGTATAGTCTCTCTTTTGATTCTGTATTCTGGTCTTTTGTTTACGAATTTGAGATTCGAGTTTATCAACTGTGCGATCGACTGCGTTTAAAATATCTTCGTCGCGTGCCTCCGCACGATATATCCGATTCTGAAGTTTGAGCGTAATCTCCACTTTTTTCATCTCACGCTCCGGATGAATTTTGATGTTGAAAGATCCCTCCTCACCAAAGTACTTGTCGAATTTTGCAAGTTTTCCTGCAATTTTTTCTTCGAGCCTTGAGCCAATGCGAATTCCGTTTCCTTGCGTCGTGATCTTCATATAATCACTTCCTTCCGATTTGTTCTTTATGGACCCTTGTTGTATCCATGTACCCATTATATCGGATTGACATTCACAAAAATGTAACAGACGATTCAGAGGAAAAATCAGTATTATGTTATAATTAATATGATGGGTCAAGGAAAAATTTCCTTGACCCATTCTTTTTACGTATTGATGATATATGGAATCATTATTAATTATGCTTTAGTTTCCTTTGTGATTTCCGACGATGCATTCGCCTCGTTCTCATTCGGGAACTTCATGCCGCAAGCCGAGCAAAACGCGTGTTCAAGCGGATTTTCCTTCTTGCAATTCGTGCAAACCTTCAAGCCACGCTCATAAAGAATCTTCAATTTACAATCTTCAATTTCGGCAAGTAATGTCGAAATATTCTCACAGCGCTCGTTTATATCTTTTGCGACATCGCTGGTCACATCGACGTATTGCTGATAATACAGCTTACCAATCTCATCATACAAACGATTTACGGCACTCGTTTTATCTTCAATTGCTTTCTGTAAACCTAGAATAGTACGTTGTTTTGGATCAAACAAAGCCATCAAAACGTCCTCCACTTGAATCGATAAGGCAAGCGCCAATATGCGTTTATTATACCGCGATTTTACACAAACAAAAAGAGAGGTTTTCTCGAAAACGAAAAAACCTCTCTGGAGTGACTCTTATTCGCAAGGAACGATCAATTATTGAGCGTCAACCTTTGCCATGTGCTCGATGAGCATCAATACCTTATTGGAATAGCCCCACTCATTGTCGTACCAAGATACGAGCTTAACAAAGTTCGGGTTCAAAGCGATACCTGCGCCTGCATCGAAGATCGATGTGCGGGAATCGTGAATGAAGTCAGAAGAAACAACCAAGTCTTCTGTGTATCCGAGGATACCCTTAAGCTCATTCTCAGAAGCGTTCTTAACAGCAGCCTTAATCTCGTCATAAGAAGCAGACTTCTCAAGGCGAACTGTAAGGTCAACAACAGAAACGTCAGCTGTAGGAACACGGAAGGACATACCTGTGAGCTTACCATTGAGCTCAGGAATAACCTTACCAACAGCCTTAGCAGCACCAGTAGAAGATGGGATGATGTTGAAAGCTGCACCGCGGCCGCCTCTCCAATCCTTCTTCGAAGGACCATCAACTGTCTTCTGTGTAGCTGTTGTAGCATGAACAGTAGTCATCAAGCCTTCAACGATACCGAAGTTGTCGTTGATAACTTTTGCCAAAGGAGCCAAGCAGTTTGTTGTGCAAGAAGCATTCGAAACAATGTTCATGTCCTTTGTGTACTTGTCTTGGTTAACGCCCATAACGAACATCGGAGCATCAGCAGAAGGAGCAGAAATAACAACCTTCTTAGCGCCGCCAGCAAAGTGAGCAGAAGCCTTCTCTGTTGTGGTGTAAACGCCTGTGGACTCTACGATATACTCAGCACCGACGCTCTTCCAATCGATTTCAGCAGCGTTCATGCAAGCAAAAACCTTAATCTTTGTGCCGTTTACTGTGATGAAATCATCACCTGTCTCGATTGTGCCATCGAACTTACCATGAACCGTGTCATAACGGAGCATGTATTCCATGTACTTCGGATCGATGAAAGGATCGTTGATTCCTACGACCTCGATGTTAGGGTTAGCAACGGAAGCACGGAAAACCAAGCGTCCGATACGACCAAAACCATTGATACCAACTTTAATTGCCATATGTTTTTCCTCCTAAAATTTCCCTCGAATGAGGGCGATTTCATAATCAGGTGCAAAAGCACGCACAAAGATTTTACCGCATTCCCCAAATGATTACAACCAAAAAAAGGCAATCAAAACCCAAAAATCCACGCGTTTTATGATGAACAACTAAAAAAAAGCCAATATTTCACTCAAGTGATTTTCGTTTGCTTGAAAAGAACAAAAAAGAGAGGAAAATATTTCCTCTCTTCTTCTCGTGAAATGTTTGTATATTAAGATGCTGGTACGTAGCCTTGATTGTCGATCGTTGCAGCACCCTGTGTCGGAAGCGTTCCGGACTTATCAAGATAGAAAGCAGCGTGTGCAGAAGCTTTATATGGGTTTGAATAAAGAATACCGGTAATGCCGCACGTAATCATACTCAAAAGGTCCCATCCAATGAAGAAGAAATCCATACAGAAGAGCTCTCCCTTGTGACCCTTCATCATCTCTTTTGATTTTGCTATTGCATCCATGATTCCGATGTTCGGGTTATCCGCCAAGATGTAGAATGCCATTGAATAACGGTAAGCAGCGATGATGCCCGGAACAATACAAAGTAAAGACCACAAGCTGATGAAAATGCCCATAACTAATGACAATGCAAAGCATTTAACAAAATACTTGAAGCCGGAGAATAATGTTCCGATATCAGCTTGCTCTGCGTTGCGATTAAGATCGATCATAAACTTATTCGATCCGAAAGTCATCACTGAAGTAACGGCTGTAGCCGCTAACGAAATAATCAAAGATATAATCATCAATGGGAGCGCAAAAAGTTCTGTAGCCAATGATGTGTCTGAATCATTCGAATAATCTGAAATGTTATCCACCTCAAAGTCACCACTTGCTACATCCTCGATGAGTTGTGCAGACGAGCTCGAACTACCATCGAAAGTGTATCTGACACTACTTCCGATACCGGTAACTGCTCCTGTCACCATAGTAACGATAACGAGTGCCGCTACCGCGAGCCAGCGTTTTTTGAGAAAGTTTCCTTTTCCGATTGCACGGATTTCTGAATTAGTATGCATATTGTTTTCCCCCCCTATATTTTTCTAAACGAAATGTATTATGACGTATTTTCTCTAAACTTGCAATATATTTATTTTGCCAAAAAAATCAGATGACTTCGTTGAGATAGAAAGACGCATAAGCTGCTCTTTTGTATGAATTATAGAAGAAAGTTCCAAGAAGTCCTAGTGTGAGAACATTTAGCAATTCCCAAGGAATAAAGGAAAGGCCAAACAAGAATAACTTGAGTTTCTTTCCATGCATCTTCTCTCGACTGTTGCGAAGTGCCTCAATCACACCGATATTGGGATCCATTGCCATCTCGTTATATACCTGCGAATACACGAGCGAAAATACAATACGTAACACGCCACAAGTAAGCAAGCCTCCGACATAAGTGAGCGCCTCCACGATGAGATAAACTGCAGTTGCTTTAAAGAAGTTCGGGTAGACACACGTAAAGTCAGAAAAATCCGTATATTCCGGAGATTGAACAAGTTCCAAAAAGAAATTGGCCGAAGCAAGTGAAGTAAGACCACCGCAGATTGCGGTAATAAAAACCATGGAAAGCACAATCGTACTGATCGTTACAAAGATTGGCGAGCTGAGAATCTCCAACCCAAGTGTTGGATCTGTATTGGAAATTAATCCAACATCTTGCATAGCTTTAATCGTGCCAGATTCTTCTTTGCAATAGTCTTTAATCAATTCGACTACGGTTTCCGCATTATTCCAAAAAGAGACACTAATTAGTCCTTCAAGGAACGCAACAAGAATTGCGTATAAATAATTTCGTTTGATTCCCTCCAAGCCCAGCCGCTTAATATCTCTAAATCTCATAGTATTGACCCCCCTCTAGCAAAAACTGTCATCTTACATTTAGCTTTTATCGTATAGATGACATCACGCGGTCACGTGACCGTCAACGAATTTTTCAAGTATTTTTATCTTTCGATATACATATACTTGCGCAAACAAGTCTGTAATCATTTGTTTTTCCACGGGATATTATGTAATTAGTAAAGAAAAAACAAGCGAGACTCATAAGCTCTCGCTTGTTTTGGAGTAACTAAAGGTTAAATTACTCAGCGGAATGAAGCAACAACGCGCTTAATTGGAATACCTGCTTCGGCAAATTTGGTCTCAAACTCAGTACGAATGTTCTCGTCATTCCATTCACTGTGATGCAAATCGTACGTTAGGCAGGAGATTTCGGCTTCGAGGGACTGCAGTTCTTCAAGACTAAATTCGAAAAGGCGGTCATCGTCGGTTTTGAAATGAAGCTGTTTTCCCGGTGCGAGAAGCTCGCGATAGATGGAAAGATAGCCACGGTATGTCAGGCGACGTTTCGGTTTTTTCTTCTTCGACCACGGGTCGCAAAAATTTATGAAAAGACGATCAATTTCATCTGGAGCAAAGAAATTCTGGAGCATGGTCGCATCGCCGCACACAAAATATAGATTCGGTATTTCTAGCGCTACAGCCTTCTCCATCGCCAACAGACAAACAGAAGGCTCTTTTTCGAAGGCGATGTAACAAACATCGGGATGGCGGAGCGCCATTTCTGTCGCAAACTTGCCCTTACCGCAGCCTAGCTCTACATAGAGCGGCGAGCTGGGCATTTTACATGCTTCTCTCCACTTGCCACGATTCGAAACCGGGACTTGAAACCAGTGGTCGGCACATAATGCTGTGCGCTCAACTATATTCTTCTTTCTTCTCATTCTGGCCATGTTTGATTCTTACTCCTTATCAATGCATACCGGCGATGGTAAGCGTTTGCATATCATCATCCGCAAGTTGTTGGTTCGATTTCTTTTTATACTTATTTATATATGTCGCCTTTTATTTATCACATAGTCATCGGTGTGGCTATTTTCTTAATGACCTCACCTGCCATAATGAGACCCATGACAGATGGCACGAAGGAAACACTGGACGGAACACGTTTCTCGCCGTCTGTGGTATGCGACGCGATTGGCTCTTCTGTTGAATATACCACGGACAAATGATAGATTGCATGCTTTTTCAATTCGCGTCTTAGTATGCGCGCCAACGGATCATATGATGTTTTACTTAAGTCAGCGACGCAAAACTTCGTAGGGTCGAGTTTATTTCCAGCACCCATAGCAGATATGATAGGGACATTACATGCTTTGGCTTTGCAAATTAATGCAATCTTGGATGGTACGGAATCAATCGCATCGACTATGTAGTCGTAACAGGAAAAATCAATACCGTCGTCGTGTTGTTCATCGAAGAAAAACATCCTTGCATCGACGTCCATATCGGGGGCAATGTCAAGGAGCCGATTCTTTACCACTTCGACCTTCGATTGCCCAATGGTTGAGTGAAGGGCGCATAGCTGACGATTGAGATTCGATACAGATACGACATCACCATCCACCAATGTAATGTGACCGACGCCTGCCCGCCCCAATGCTTCGGCAGCAAAAGAACCGACTCCGCCAAGTCCGAATACCGCCACGCGAGATGCAAGAAGACGCTGAATCCCCTCTTCTCCCAAAAGTCCGATTTCGCGACTGAACGCTTCTTCCATTTTTGCCACCCTCTTTTCTCTTTCCTGCTCTCGTATTCTACATTAAGATATGTATATTAGACAACTCGAAAAATCCGCATTTTTGCTTCAATTTGTTCACATTTTCGTCGTTTTAACGTTTGTAAACGTCTTGTTTCTTGATTCGGCTCGCGTTATATTATCAGCGTAATAACGAAGATGGGGAACAGAAAGCAGGAGAAAAAACATGCTTAAATTGACAAACATTGTTAAAAATTATGAAGCTGGCTCAAGCACAGTAGAAGCCTTGAAGGACGTATCCATGGAGTTCCGTCCGAATGAATTTGTATCCGTATTAGGGCCTTCCGGCTGCGGTAAAACGACACTTCTCAACATTATCGGCGGATTGGATCAGTATTCAAGCGGCGACTTAATGATAAATGGCGTTTCAACAAAGAACTATAAGGACCGTGATTGGGATGCATATCGTAATCAATCCATCGGTTTTGTATTCCAAAACTACAATTTGATTCCGCACCAAACCGTTCTTTCGAATGTCGAGCTCGCTTTGACGCTTTCAGGTGTTTCAAAGCAAGAACGCCGCGAGCGTGCTATTGCCGTTCTCACCAAGGTTGGCTTAGCAGATCAGATTAAGAAAAAGCCGAACCAAATGTCTGGTGGTCAGATGCAACGTGTCGCTATTGCGCGTGCGCTCGTCAATAACCCGGATATTTTGCTGGCCGACGAACCGACCGGCGCTTTGGATTCTGAAACCAGCGTACAAATCATGGAGCTCTTACGAGAAATTGCACAAGACCGCCTGATTATCATGGTTACACACAATCCGGATCTCGCCGATCAATATTCGACACGTATTATCCGTCTCTTAGATGGAAAATGCATCAGCGATTCCAATCCTTTCTCCGCGGAAGAAGAGAAAGCGCTTCAAGCCGAAGTCGCCGCTGTCGCCGAGAAAAAGGCTACTGTAAAGACTAATACGGCTGACAGTGGCGAGAAAAAAGAAAAAGCGCCAAAGGGAAAAAGAGAGAAAAAGCCACGCACTTCGATGTCCCTTTTCACGGCATTTTCTTTGAGTATGAATAACCTCTTGACGAAGAAAACTCGTACATTTCTCACAGCCTTTGCAGGTAGTATCGGTATTATTGGTATTGCTCTCATTATGTCGCTTCAAAGTGGCGTAAACGCCTATATCAGTAGTGTTGAGAAGGACACACTTTCCACATACCCGATTCAAATCCAGAAGCAATCTGCTGACTATACTTCCATGATTGAGTCTATGATGGGAACAGCTCAAGGTGGCGATCATCCAAATGATAAGGTTTATGAGAGCTCCGTTATGACAGACATGATGAGAAGTATGACGGAAGATGTGAAAGTTAATGACCTTGCGTCATTGAAGACATTTATCGAGTCATCGGATATCGCAGATTATTCGACCGCTATTCGTTATTCATATCCGCTTGATGTACAAATTTACTCCCCAAATATGGATAACGGAATTTTGCAAGTCAATCCGAGTACCGTTCTTTCCAACATGGGCATGAACAACTCCAGTTCATCTTATATGTCGACCTATTCGTCATCTAGCAGCGTAGAAGTCTGGTCTGAGCTTTTGGATAACCAAGACCTTCTTGATAGTCAATATGATGTGCTCACCGGAACTTGGCCAAAGAACTACAATGAGATAGTGCTCGTCGTAGATGAAAACAACGAAATCAGCGATATTTCTCTTTACTCTTTGGGATTGAAGAATCCAAACGAGTTCACGGACTTGATGCTTTCGATGATGATGGGTAAAGAGCTACCGGAAACCAACACCGAAGCTACCTCCTACACATACGACGAGCTCATGAATACCACGTTTAAGCTCATCATGAATACGGAATACTACACACTTGAAGGAGATGTATGGGTCGATCACAGAAACGACTACGATTTCATGACAAATCTCATCAATAATGCTCCTGATCTGAAAATTGTCGGAATCGTTCGCCCAAACAGCGAGGCAACAGCACATTCCATAACAGGTAACATCGGATACACCCATGCCTTAACTGAATACGTGATAGAGGAAGTCAACAACAGCGACATTGTACTGGAACAGATGAGTAATCCGGAGATTAACGTCTTCACAGGACTGCCTTTCTCCGAGGCCGAAGGAAACACAGATTTGAGCTCGCTTTCCGAAGAAGAGCAAAAACAATTCGCTTCACTTTCCGATGAAGAACTTCAGCTGCTGTTAGGAAACACGGATTCGACCACGACTTCTTCATACGAAGATAACTTGACGCTTTTCGGCGTTGTTGATCTCGATGATCCTTCTGGCATCAATATCTATCCGAAGGACTTTGACAGCAAAGAGAGCATTGCCGCAATCATCGATGACTATAACAAAGATATGGAAGCACAAGGGTTAACCGATAAGACAATTTCTTACACAGATATGGTTGGTCTCTTCATGTCTTCCATTACGACCATCGTCAATGCCATTAGTTACATCCTAATTGCTTTCGTGGCAATTTCATTGGTGGTTTCGTCTATCATGATTGGTATCATCACTTATATCTCTGTGCTCGAACGCACAAAGGAAATCGGTATTTTGAGAAGTATCGGTGCCTCCAAGCGTGATGTTTCATCCGTATTTAATGCGGAAACGCTATTGGTCGGGTTCGTCGCGGGTGCCATTGGTATTCTCGTGACATTGATTCTCAACATTCCGATTAACATCATCATCAAGAGCTTGACTGACGTATCAGATGTTGCACAGTTGCCAGTATTTGGTTCGATATTCCTCATAGTGTTAAGCATGATCTTAACCTTCATTGCTGGCTTGGTTCCGTCCCGCATGGCCGCGAAGAAAGACCCGGTTGTGGCTTTGCGAACCGAATAATACAGGTCAAAAACAAATTATCCACAAGCACCCGATATGCATATGCATGTCGGGTGCTTTCTTTAATAAAACAGCACAATTTACTTTGCAATATTGCATATGTCAAGAAAGCAGAATCGTTCACAATTGTTTCATCTTGTTGAATTGCATTGTCACGTTGACTTGATGTATCCTGAAAATACATCTATTAGTGATGAATGAATAGTATTCGTGGAAAGTGATTCCACACGAATTAATTTGGGGTGTATGTAATGAAACTTGATTCTGCATCAATGAAATATTCTGCGAAAAACAAGATCTTTTCGATTGATATGTTAGCCAAGCCGGGCGAGATTTCCGAGCATGTGGCGGTAAAGGTGCGTGAGTCCGAGCATCGTTTACTCATTACTTTGGAGCCAAGAGAAGAAGTTGTCATCCAAGAGCTTCTTCTGTCCTATCACTACGAATTCACACCCGAGCAACGTGTTTTCCTCAATGGATATCAATCTTGGACCGAGTCGGTCGAACGGAAAATAAACAGCAGCATGCCCGGACTAACCAATGTATCACGCCGCATCGTCAACTGGCAGCATCTGGATGCCTGCGGTGATTATTCTTTTGTGAATTACCAAAACAAGCAAGGTATTCTTCACGGTGTCAGCTATGGTTATGTACGTGAAGGGAAAAACCATTTTCTTTTCGGATCCCGTTCAGAGAGAAGCGGTTTTACTCTTTTCGAGCTCGATACTGTTGCCAATCGCATTTTCGTGCGAAAGGATTGCAAGGGCCTTACGATTACACGTCCGTACACACCTTTTGACTTAATATTCCTTGAAGGCACAGAGAAAGAGGTTTTTGACACGTTCTTTTCTCAACTCATTATTCACAAGTCAAAACCAACTCCACTTACTGGATATACGACGTGGTATCGTCATTTGGAAGATATCTCCGAGAAGAAGCTTAGTGCCGACCTGAAGTCCATCTCTGAATCCCCTATTGATTTCAATGTCTTTTGCATCGAAGAAGGATATCAATCGAAAATTGGCGATTGGCTCGTGGTAAACAAGGTGAAATTCCCGAACGGTATTGCCGAAATGGCAAAGAAGATATCCAAAGCAGAACTGATTCCCGGCATATGGATGACGCCGTTTATCTGCGAACGTAAATCTGAAATATTCCGTAAGCATTCAGATTGGCTCTTACATGATGGCAAAGGGGCGCCCGTTCTGGTGACCAATAATTGGCATAAGGCCTACGCATTGGATTTTTATGTACCTGCTTGCCGACAATATATCAAGAATGTTATTCAAAAATATGCGCTTGAATACGGATTCGGCTTCTTTAAGTTTGATTTTCTTTTCGCTGCAGCCATGATACCGCGGCCTGATAAAACGAGAGCGGAAATCATGTATGAAGCCATTGAATTCTTGCGCGAATGTGCCGGCGATGTAATTATCACGGCTTGTGGGGTGCCGCTTGCGCCAGCATTCGGCAAAGTCGATTTTTGCCAAATCGGACCAGATTTAACACCGAATTACAGACCCTCGCGCATCCTGAAAAAGGATAATCGTGAAAGTGCATCGACACAGGCTCTGATTCTAAACAATATCTATCGTCGCGAACTCGGCAGACGTGCATTCGGGATTAATCCGAATATCATCACGTTTAATAATCCGGCATTTCTTCTGAAAGATGAAGAAAAAAAGAACCTGGCCACAATCGCAGCCTTGTCTGGTGGACTTCTCTTCACTTCCGATGACGTCTCGAAGTATACAAAAGATGACGAAAAAACATGGGAACGACTCATCGCGTTACGTGACGCCAATGTATTAAAAGCATACTCAGAAGACCACGACGTTCATCTGCGCTATGAATACAATACCAATCGAATCAATATTGTTATCCCGTTTTTTGATTGATTATCTGCTGATAATTTGCTGTGATAGTGCTATAATTCCGTTGTTGAGAGTGTAATCAACAATTATTTTTCGGAGGTAATTACTCATGTTTTGCCCAGATTGCGGAACGAAAATTCCGGACGATGCGATAAAATGCACCAATTGTAATGCGGAAATAAAACCGCTTGTCACAGAAAATACAGCTTCTGAAGCGCCTGCCGCTTAGCCTGCGGAACAGCCCGTAGTAGCGATGGCAGCTCCTGCCGGAACCACACAGGGCACAGCTTCTTCTGCAAAAGGCTTTGCATCTACTGACCCAGAGGCATATAAGTATAAGGGACTGGCCATGCTATGCTATTGTGGAACTCTTTTTGTGATTCTCGCGCTAGTCGCCGCACCGAAAAGCTCTTTTGTCCGTTTTCATGCCAATCAATCCGTTTGTTTACAGGTTTTCATACTTCTCTCCTGTCTGCTCAGCATCATTCCATTTATCGGATGGCTTGCGCTTTGTGTTGTCTACATCATGATTTTTGTTTTCTTTATCATGGGGCTGGTCAACGCAAAGGATATGAAAGAGAAGGAATTACCGATTGTCGGCAAATATCGTATTTTCTAATGAATTATGTTTAGTCTTTATTGAAGCCTTTCACCGATTCATATCGATGAAAGGCTTTTTTATTGTGTGCGGATGTATGCCAAGCAACGATACGTTACCGATTTATCTTTTGACAGAATATCGTTTCGAGCGTTGACAAATATATGCAAAATGGTTATTATCTTAAAGCACGTAAAACGTGCTTCCTGTTAAGTAACATCAGGCTATGGAGAGATGGCTGAGTTGGTCTAAAGCGCACGACTGGAAATCGTGTAACGGCTAATACCCGTTCAAGGGTTCGAATCCCTTTCTCTCCGCCATATAAGAACGCCGGTATTGATATGATGAGTGTCAATACTGGCGTTCTTTTGCACTCACGACTTTTCCAGTTCAGTTTTGAATATTTCAGCGGCCTTTGATTGCGTCCGATACTTCTTCCACACAAGATACAGCTTTAATTCTCTTAGTGGCATGATGCGCTTGAAGCAAAGATTTGTGCCAGCCGTATTGACGAGGTGGTCCAGCGTGAGAACATAACCCATTTTTTCTCCAGCCATAAGTACAGCATTAAAAACCAAATTATAGGTATTCACAATATTTAGTTCTTTTTCACTTTTACCAATCCATTGCAGGAAGTGTGTCGACGTGGTTGTCTGGCGCGAGAATATCAGCGGCAAGTCCCATAAGTCTTGTGTGGTTACATATTCCTTTTTGGCAAGCGGAACGTCATCAGTCATCAGCAAACCCCAAGTTTCTGTAAATGGCAATTCAATGTATTCATATTTGGATTGGTCTATCTCACCATATAGGATACAGAAATCAAATAAACCCTTATCAAGCCGATCCACAAGGTCTGCACCGTCGCCGCTGGTAAAGTGAAAATGAACGTCAGGGTACTCTGTTTGAACAGCGTGTGCCGCTTGCATGATGTGACGAATCGAAACAGATTCACCCGAACCGATATATATATCACCGGCAATCGTCGCAGATGTGTTTTTCATTTCGTTTTCTGCGCGGTTTGCAAGACTGACAATTTCATCTGCCATCTTACGAAACACCGCGCCATCATCGGTAAGAGTAACCTTCCGTTTTCCTCGCACGAGAAGCTGCTTGCCAAATTCGTCCTCTAAATCCTTCATCTGTCGGGACAATGTCGGTTGGGTTATGTGCAGGAATTCCGCCGCCCGCGATATGCTCTGTTCTCTTGCCACAGCAAGAAAATATTCAAGTACTCGAAGTTCCATATCACACTCCCCCTTTCATAGCATGAGCATATCGTTCGTTATTATGCCTGTCAAGCATAATAAAGTATTTTGAATAGGCATTTTCTATATATTCATAACTCGTATATACTAAGCACATAGAAGAAATTGTGCCAAGTTATGAAGTGAAACAGCAAAGGAAGTGCACGTATGACAAAAGAAGAAATCATAGAAAATCTGCGTGATGCCGGTTGTAACGAGGATACAATCAATCACTACTTTGCGGCGATAGACGCAGGCGATTGTAAAGAGGCGATACATATTTTGGAAAAACACAGAGAAAAACTGTTGGAGCAATTTCACGCAAGCAATGATTGCATTTGTTGTCTTGATTTTTTTGTGACTAAATCGGAGAAAGAAAATGGTAAACACATATGAAAATGATAATGAATAAGACATTTGATGAAGAACGCGCATTGTACGGGAGTAAAGATATTGAGGTAAGTGATTGTCGTTTTGACGGACCCGCCGACGGCGAGAGCGCATTAAAAGAATGCAGTAACGTGAAGGTATCACACTGCTTATTCAATTTGCGTTATCCGTTCTGGCATGACAAAGAGCTTTCCATTACAGACTGTGAAATGACAGAGCTTTGTCGCGCACCCATCTGGTACTCCGACCATATAGAAATATGTAACACGAAAATGCATGGCATCAAAGCACTGCGAGAATGCAACGATATAGAGATTAAGGATTGCAATATCATTTCTCCAGAGTTTGGCTGGTCAGCCAAGAATATCGCGATGAAAAACAGTATAGTTTCCAGTGAATATTGCTTGATGCGCGCAGAAAACATCCATTTTACGGAAGTAAGCTTCAATGGCAAGTATTCTTTCCAATACATAAAGAATGCTGTTTTTGAGCATTGCCATTTCGACACAAAAGATGCTTTCTGGCATGCAGAAAATGTGCTGGTAAAAGACAGTACAGTTAAAGGAGAATATCTTGCATGGTATTCTAACGGGTTAACTCTGGAAAACTGTACCATCATCGGCACCCAGCCGCTTTGCTACTGCAAAAACCTAAAACTAATCAACTGCGAAATGATTGATGCTGATCTTTGTTTTGAGAAATCAGCAGTGGAAGCTACAATCACATCGCCAGTACTCAGTATTAAGAATCCGTTGTCCGGAATAATCTCTCTTCCGTCTATTGGAGAAATAATCCGTGATGACAAACAATCAAAGGGAGAGATTAGGCTTCAGACTGGGGCAAATGCCATTGTTGCACCCTGAATCAACAGTAATCGTCGATATACAGGAAAAGCCATAATACAAGCTAAGCATGGTGAAAGGAGAATAGTATGCGTAGAAAAATACTGATTCTATCAGCAAGTGCCAGAAAGGGAGGCAATTCCGAAAGACTTGCCGAACAGTTCGAAAAAGGGGCAACCCAAAACGGAAACGAGGTGGAACTCATCCGTCTATTTGACCACAAGATTGGGTTTTGCAAAGGCTGCCTTGCCTGTCAGAGCACACAGAGGTGTGTTATCCGAGATGATGCAGTAGAAATTGCGGACAAAATGAAGAATGCTGATATTCTCGTCTTTGCTACACCTGTTTACTATTACAGTGTCAGTGGACAGTTGAAAACAATGCTTGACCGTGCAAATCCACTCTACCCGTCTGCATATCAATTCCGCGATATTTACTTGCTTGCAACAGCAGCCGAGGATGAACCTGAAACAGTCAGTGGCACTAAAACGGCTGTGCAAGGTTGGATTGATTGTTTTACAAAAGCAAATCTAAAGCAAGTGATCTTTGCAGGCAACGTAAATCTTGTTGGTGATATTGAAGGCCACAAGGCGCTGGACGAAGCATATAATGCCGGAAAAAATGTTGTCTAGGCTATTAACGCATAGATATGGTTCTCTTATGAAATAGGAAGCATTGCATTTGACAAACGAATGGGATCAACCCTTTGCGCCAAGCAACAAAGTTGCATAATACCAAGGTATTCACGTTTTTTAGGATATGAACGACTTGCACGCTTTTCTGTTCGATGATAAAGTATTTGTCAGTGTCGTACCCTATAGACGAAAGGATACTTTTTATGACGAAATCTCAAGTGAACCGCTCGGCACATCGCATCGATTACCGACGCACGACTTCCTTCCAATACAGCTTTATTCTTTGCGCTTCCGCTTTTCTGTTGATTACTTGGATAATTCTAATGTTCGGCAAGAATACTTTTTTGCGTGCGATGTATTTCTCGCTGGGCAATGATTTCTATATGGACTACATTAATTCGTTGTGTGATGCATTCGGAAAGGATGTATACGACATCGGCGTAATCTATCCACCGCTTGCCAACATGCTCTATCATTTTACGGGAAAATTGGTCATCAACGATGTATTAACCGTACCTTTTGCCGGTCGCGGTGAGCTTTGGAAACAACCGGATATCATGCTTTCGTATCTTCTCTATACTGTCGTCACTGCTTCATGTTTTTGCATGCTGATTCGTTCGTTCTGGAAAAAGCAGGATCAGGGTATCCGCTCTGGCATCATCTCCATACTTCTATTACTATCTTACCCAGTAACCTTTGCGATGGAGCGCGGAAATATCATCCTGATTGCTTCTGTCTTGACCATTGCATTCTTTATTGGAAAAGATTCATCATCGAAGGTTACTCGTGAACTTTCCTATATCGCACTCGCGCTTGCTGCCGCGATCAAAATATACCCGGCGCTTTTCGGCTTGATGCTGTTGCTCGATAAGAAATACAAGGAAGCTGCCCGCACCGCAATTTACGGCGCTGTTCTCTTCTTTGTACCATTCTTTTTCTATGATGGGTTTGAATCACTCGTGCAGATGTTGAAAAGCATTTATCGCTTCTCCACCACACCGTCTGCTGCACCATCGATTCATGTCGATGTGTCTTCTGTAATTCAATTCACCCGTTTTGCATCACCCGTCTTTCAAAAAGTCGCGATGATTATTTCTCTCGCGATGGTTGTTTTCTCTCTTCTCGTCCTAAAAGAGAAATGGAAAAAGACCACAGCGATTTGCCTGTTATTTATCAATATCCCGGCATGTGCCTTGGCTTACGGACTCTCTTTCCTAATTGCACCTGTCATGTTTTTACTTACACAGGAAAAGCCAAGAAAGATCGATTATCTCTATCTTCTCGGGTTTGTTATTGTGCTTTTCGGCGCATATCCGACATTCTTCATGAATACGGATAGCCATATCGCTTTGGCCTCTTATGTTATGGCCATTCCTCTTCATGCCATCAGCTTCGCACTCTTTTGTGAAGCCGTATTACTCTTGATACGCAAGCTGAGCAAGAAGCAAAAGAAGGTTACCGCCTGAAAGACTGGTATTTCGTCCCGAAATTGATATCTTTTGTTTACAGATTTGTCACTTTAGACTATACGACATAAGGTAAAATGAAGTAAATTATTGGTGACAAATTCGGCTTATGATGTGTTTCCACAGATAAGCTGGTAAGTGAGGCGCGCAGAATGAATATTTCGGCACTTTCGGATATCAAGATTGACTATGCAGAAGGACTAAATCGATTAGGTGGAAACCGCGAGCTTTACGATAAGCTCCTGCTAAAATTCGTAGATTCGACTGACCTGTCCTCCGCGACTTCTTTGTTAGAAAACAAACAATATGACGCTTTGTTTTTGCTTCTTCATAACGCGAAAGGTGTTAGTGGAAATTTAGCTATCACGCCATTTTACGAAGAGGTATCGCTTGTTGTTGATCGCCTTCGTTCTCATCAATATGAAGATGTTCCTGAAAGACTCGAGGCCTGTCTTGTGACACTGGAAGCGATGAAGGAGGATGTTCGGTGACGAAAACGACGATTCTGATTGTTGACGATTCAGAAACCGATCGGATTGTATTAAAAGAGATTTTTCGAAACCAGTACACGATTGTTGAGGCAAGCACCGGGCAAGAAGCTCTGGAATTGATTCAACTCCATAAAGATAATCTCGCCGTAGTTCTTCTGGATTTAGTCATGCCACCACCTACCGGAGAAGATGTGATTGACATTTTGAAGGCCAATCCGGAGCTCTCCTCTATTCCGGTTGTCGTTATTACTGCCTCAAACGAAATCGAAAGCGAAGTCGCACTTCTCGAAGCCGGCGCCGAAGACTATATCGTTAAGCCATATGATCCGCGTAGAGTTCGTAGCCGCGTGAGGAACGTGGTACAAAATCATGAGCTCGACGAGATTCGTTCCAAGTATCTCCTCTTACGCGAACAGAGCGGTGCACAGATACAGTTGCAAGCCGTAATGGATAATATGCCATCTGGCGTGCTATTGCTGGAAATTCGATCAACTGCTCACCTTCTCTATGCAAACCGCGCAGTTTACGACATATTACAAATTAACGAAGAAGCCCTTTCGGTATACAATCATGATATGCTTTCCATGTCAGTGCCCGAAGATATGGAAGTGACGCGAAAAGCCGTTCGCGAAGGCATAAAGAGCAAGAAGCCATTCTCGTATCGTACGCATGTCTTGGGCAAGAACGGTAACTTGCACACTATAGATGCCCAAGGGCAGCTGATTCCTTACCCAGAATCGGATTATCCGGTTATCTTGGTTGTTTTCAGCGATATCACCAAATTAAGCTCTACCGAGAATTCTTTGCGGGATATATCGAATCAACTCAATACATTGATCAATAATATTCCAGGCGGTATCGCCATTATCGAGATTGGTGATTCCTTGACCACGACTTATTACAATGATGCTTTACCCCAGATATGTGGCTATTCCAAAGATGATTACGAATCACTTTTCCATGATGATGTATCGCGCGTAATTTATGCACTGGATTTACCTGCCGTATCGGCGGAAATTCGTCGCGGTGTTCTTGAGCATAAAACGATTAATTGTGCCTTCCGTCTCTATAAGAAAACGGGTGGTGTCTGTTGGGTACGAATGACCGCAAATCAGCTCGGCTGCAATAATGGTAACCCGCTCATATATTGCGTCCTCATCGACATAAATCGAGAAAAAGAAAAAGAGATACTCTCGAATCGTGCGACAGAAGAATTGAAGCGTCGTGTTGACACGGATGCATTGACTGGCATAAACAATCTGCGTTCATTTATCTCTTCCACAGAAAACGTGCTCCTTCGAAATAGTCAAACTAATTATGTGTTGATTCGTATAAATATAGAAGGATTCCGTGTCGTAAACAGTCTTTTTGGCACTCAAGTCAGCGACTCGATTCTAAAAGAAATTGCGAGTTATATTCAATCCATCGTTCTGGATGTGGGCACCTACGGGCGCGTTGAATCCGACCATTTCGCAATATGCATACCCAAAAATCTTCTCAGCCTCGAACAGATGATGATGCAAATAAATAACCGCCTGACACGCCTCGTGCCAAACTTTGATGTCGTCATACGTTATGGACTCTATCTTGTCGACAACATTAATGTACCGGTAAGTGACATGCTTGAGTGTGCGCGGCTCGCTCTGCATTCTATTCGTTTCGATGTTGTCCATTTTTATGCCTACTACACGAAAGATTTGCGAGATAAACACGAAGCAGATTTGATTCTGATCAGCCAAAGCAAAGAGGCGATTGACGCACATGAATTTGAAGTTGTCTATCGACCAGTTTTCTCGATGGATACGAATCGTCCGATTCTTTTCGAAGCCATGACCATATGGAATCATCCGGAAATGGGATATATTGACTATCATCGTTATTATCCCTTACTTGAAAAAATCGGATTGCTTTACATGCTGGATCAATTTGTTATCGAGCAAGTCTTGATTTTCTTACATGACACATCATCCGCGGACCTCGAACGATATCCGTTTATCATGCATTGCTCGTCCTCCAGTTTGTTTTCCAGTAACTTTGCGGATCGACTGTTACGACTTTGCGAAAAATATGCAATTTCGCCCCGCCGTATCATCATCAGTATCAGCGATTCGGCAAGCTATGCGAATCCGATGTTGATATACTCCGTGATTGACCGATTACACCTATACGGCTTCAGCATTATGCTTTATCAAGGTGACATGAACCATCTTCCTCTTGATTTATTACGAAATAAGTTTATCAACTATCACTGTATGTCCGTGCCGTCGTGTGTATCAGACGTATCCAAAGAGCGAACGCACGCTATCGTACGTGGTATTATCACGATGCTTGCTTCATTACAATGCTTATCATGTATTAAGGACGTTACAACAGCCGACGAATGTGCGTTCATTCAATCCATCCACTCGCCCCTTGCGATGGGAGACTTCTATTCAGGAGCCATCTCGCGAGACAAGCTTCTTGCTTTTATCGAACAAAGCGAGGCTGAATCCACAAGCGAGGAGGTAATCGACACATGATGAAATACGAATTATCTTCCGGAAATTCCTCCACGAATATTGTCTTAATCCTTCTCCTATGCGCATTAGTGGTCTTATTTATCATCTTCCTCTCTTTATTGTTAGGAAGAAGAAGGCAACGCAAAAAGCTCATTGCCAGTGAAAACGAGCGTGAACTGGTAAAAATGCTTTTGCGTTCAATGAATGCAGGTCTCTTCGTCAGTGAAAATGATGAGAAAAGAACGCTTCGATTCGTAAACGATAATATTGATTTACTGCTTGGATATTCGCCTGATGAATTTATCCAAGTCTTAGAAAACAGCTTATTAACCGCCGTTATTGATGAAGACCGCGAGCTCGTACGTCGCCAATATTCAACTGGAATATCGTCATCAAAAGAGTTTCAGCTAGAGTATCGCATGCGTGCGAAAGATGGCCGCGTCATTTGGGTGCAGGAAACCGCCCGTCAATTCGTCGATACTGATGGCATTTTACGCATCAACAGTGTTGTCACCGACATTTCACCCCTGAAAGAGACGCTTGAAGAACTACGTGTGCGCGCCGAATATGATGAGTGTACAGGCATCTATAACCGGTATGCCTTCTTTACAACGACACGCCGGATGCTCGATGAAAATCCGGACAAGGATTACATATTAATTCGCTGGGATATCGCTCGATTCAGAGTGTTTAATGACGTATTCGGTGTAGAAGCCGGTGATGAGCTATTACGTGTGATGGCCCAAGAGATAAAGAGAACAGTTGATGGACGTGGCACATACGGTCGAATTGAGGCTGACCACTTTGCGATTTGTATAGAGGAATCGCTTATCGACATTCCATCGATTACCACAAGCATAGCAGCTGAACTGAAGAAATATCCGTATAACTTTGAGATATCACCGAGCTTTGGTATCTACCAAATCAAGAAACGTGAGCTTCCCGTTGAAATCATGAGTGACCGCGCCGCCTTGGCTCTTCGCTCTGTTAAGGGTAACTTCGTTCGCCTTTACGCTTATTACGACGATAACATGCGTGCCGATCTGGTGCGCGAACAAGAAATTGTCAACGAGATGCGTTCCGCGCTCGAAAGCGGAAAATTCTGCATTTATTTGCAACCGCAATTTAACCATGCCACCGGAAAGCTTTTTGGTGCAGAAGCACTCGTGCGTTGGAATCACCCCACCAAGGGTCTTATTTCACCCGGTTCTTTTATCCCCATTTTCGAAAAGAACGGCTTCATTACACAGCTGGACGAATATATCTGGGAATGTGCCTGTGTGCAAATTTCTGAATGGCTGAAAGCCGATAAGATGCCCGTGCCAATATCGGTCAATATCTCGCGCTTAGACCTCTATAACACGAACTTAATAACCGTCTTAGAGGGCTTACTTGAAAAATACAAGGTCCCACACGAGCTTCTCCGTTTGGAAATCACGGAGTCCGCCTATGTGGAGAACCCGATTCAGCTCATCGGTATCGTAAAACAATTGCAAGCACTGGGGTACCACGTGGAGATGGACGACTTCGGAAGCGGGTATTCTTCATTGAATACTTTGAAAGACGTGCCGGTTGACCTCTTGAAAATTGATATGAAGTTCTTGGAAAAGGATAAAGAATACGGCCGTGGTGGAAGTATCCTTAATTCTATCGTACGCATGGCCAAATGGCTGCGGCTCCCCGTTCTCGCAGAAGGCGTGGAAACAATCGAGCAAGCAGATTTCTTGAAGAGTATCGGCTGTAATCTTGTGCAAGGATATTTCTATTCTCGACCGATTCCGACATCGGAGTTCGCCGAGCTGATGACACGTTTTGAATCCGATTCGTCGATACAATTAAACAAAATGTTCGGCACGATAGAGTCTGACGATTTCTGGGATCCGACATCGTACAACTCACTGATATTCAATCATTTTGTCGGCGGTGCGGGCGTTTTTGAGTATTACAACGGGAAAATTGAGACATTGAGGACGAACGATAGATTCTTTTCTGAAATCGAAACACATCGTGAGCTTTTCGAGAGTTATCGTCTCAACATTCTCTCCTCCATTGCCGCAAGTGATAAACCGATTTTGCTAAATGCAATAAAAAAGGCGATTGCCACAGCCGATATGATTTCTTGCGAATGTCGTTGGATTGATGCCGAAGCACAGGAAATAAGATGGCTCACATTCCGCATTCGTATTATTGCAAAAAGCACCTCACGCTATGTGTTTTATGCCGATGTGACCAATATAACTGAGCAAAAAAATGCGTCCCTCGAGCTTGAACGCACTACACACAAATTCGAAGCTGTTATGAATAGTATTCAAGGCGGTATCGCGATTTTTGATGCAAATCAAGAGTATCGTCTTATCTATTGCAATCCCGGTTGGTATCGAATGCTAGGCTATACCGAAAATGATTTCGAGGGTAATCATGATGCCATCTCGGGTTTGATGTATAGAGACGACGCTCAACTGCTTCGTGAAAAATGTATGGATATCCGTAAGACTGGCAAGCCATTCTCTTTCGAATACCGTATGTATCACAAATCGGGTCGTGTGTTATGGATTAAGTCCGACGTTACATTAATGCATGACGTGCAAGATACCGATGACGTCCGTCTATTGGCCACATCAACCGATATCACCTCCACCAAGGAAGTCATGGCACACTTGGAAAGTGTCATGCAAAACGTACCGTTCGGTATTGCTGTTTTCGAGAAACGAGCACGTCCTCATGTTATTTTTGCAAATCCGCGCTTTTTTGAACAAAACGGATATTCGCACGATGAAATCATCCAAGATGATATCAATCCATATTCGATTATCCATCCGGATGACCGCGATGGACTCGCCGAGTATGTAAAGAAACATCTTACCACTGGATTACCATTCGAGTATGAATTCCGCACCATATGTAAATCGGGCAACGTCAAATGGACCCATATGATTGCGTCTGAAGTACCCTATTCAAAATCAACAAATCATGTCTATATTGCTGTGTTCACCGACACAACACCATTCATGCTCGCAAATGAGAATTTGAAAGCACGCTACAATGCTTTGCATGAAATGTACGACAACATCCCATGTGGCATTTTGCATTTCGAATTTTCCAAAAAGATGAATGTCATTAGCGTTAATCAAGCTATGAAGAACATATTGAGCATCAATGACGAAAGCGCTTTCATGTGCGCTCCACCATTCGAGTGGGTCGAGAAGGAAGACCGAGATATCTTCACCAATATTTTCTCTTCCTTCATAGATGAAGCAGAGGGGAATATTTCCCATTCTGTTCCAATCACTTTCCGTGCAAAAAGAAGCGACTCTGACGAGGTTCTCTGGCTCACAGGTGAAGCATCCGTTTGCATAGACCTCAATAACACCAAAATCATACAGCTCGCAGTCGTTGAGCGCATCTCCGAGGAACACTCCGTCATACTGGCAAAACAACACGAACAAGAAAGATACCGCATTATCGTAGAGCAGACTGGTGTAACCGTTATCGAATGGGATGATAAGAGAGGTGTTTTCTATTACTCTGATAGCTACAAACAATTTGCCATGTCTCAATATCAACCTAAAACTCTTGTAAACGAGATGCGCTTTAAAGACGTCGTTCATCATGAAGATGTCGACATAGCCACACGTTTCTTAATCAGTGTACGTAATCATACTCACTTAAATGAATGTATTGTACGCGCAAAAATGACATCCGGAGGTTATAAATGGATTCGCATGAACATCATATGCGTAACCGGAGACGAAGGAAATCTCATACGAGCCATTGGAACGATTGCAATTATCGACGAGAACAAGCGCAAGCAAGAGGCCTTACGAATAAAGGCAGAATATGACTCACTAACAGGGCTTTTCAACCGTCCGACAACCATCGAGCACATTTCTCTTCGCATGCGTGAAGAACAAGCATATCTCTCCATCTTTGTCGTCTTCGACATCGATCACTTCAAAAGCATAAACGACCGTTACGGTCACCTCAAGGGTGATGAGCTTTTGCACTATATCGGAGAGTTAGCGCTTAGTTCATTCCGCAAGACCGATGTCGTCGGTCGTATCGGCGGTGATGAATTCGTTATATACTTCGACCAAATCAAGTCGATGAACATGGCCATCCAACGCATTTCGCAATTTCAAGAGCGTGTCGCCGCCTCAAGTGACATGCTCGGCTTTGATAGCCCTGTCACGCTAAGTATCGGTATTGCAGAAGTTACTTCAAATGATGATGGATTCGCTGCTATTTTTGGTCGAGCTGACCACGCGCTATATATGGCAAAAAACAACGGAAGAAACCAATACTGCATCGCGGATTGATAGCGAAACAATGCTCTCATTTTATTGATTTTTTCATTGACTAATGAATCTGCTCACAATATAATGTATTGGTTATATTGGGGGGATGTGCCGACGGTGTTTCTATCTCGTCGGTTCTTATTCATTGGAGGTAATTATGAAGTATAAGGTTTTACGACAACTTCTGGCGGGGGTTTTATCCGTCGCGATTCTTTTTCCCGTATTCTCTTCTTTTGCTAAGGAAAGAGTATTGGCAGATGATGATCAATCACAAGTGAGCACGACAACAACGGATGACGAAACGATTCCATCGGAGGACTTAATTCCTTCAGAGGATGGAACGGCTCCGATTTATGACCCGCAAGAATCGATTGCAGATAGTGATATTGCGACGTTGGATGAATTATATGCGGACGATAATGAATACTCGGAAGATTTTATCAATAGTATGGACGATGCACCTTATGAAATCGGCGAATTGATTGTTATGGTGGATCATGATATGACAGCCGATGATTTAGAGGCGATTGAAATCGAAGCAAATTCGTTGGATGATGCCATGATGGAAGATTTCGAGTGTGAAGAATTGGATTCTCTGTTGAACGAGACTACGCTATTGATTCAATATGATCCAACTCTTGAGATTACTGATGTCATTTATCATTATCTGCAGATGGACGAGGTTGTCTATGCACAGCCGAACTACATCTATTCATTACCAGACGATATTGAGTGCACACCTATTTCGGCGGAAGATACATCCGATGAGCTGGCGGAAACCGCTAGCAATACACTTTGGATGCATACGCTTCTCGGGACGCAACGGGCGTGGACACTATTTGACAGTCAAATACGAAATCATTATCGCATTCGCGTTGCCGTAATTGACCAGGGGGCCGATTACACGTATTCAGATTTTTCCGGTGTTATTGATCGTTCATTAAGTGTAAATGCTGTTGACGAAATCTCTCCATTAACTGAAGAATGGTTCGGCAGCCATGGTACTAACGTTTGCGGTATCATCGGTGCTCGAAATGATAACGACTTATCAACAAACTATACAGGCGTTACCGGTGTAGCTTCGAATAATCTTAATGATTGCGTCTCCATTATGTCAATTAATGTTTTTGACGGAGAGTACGCCAACTCAGTAGATATTGCACGAGGTATCGATTATGCAGTAGATAACGGTGCACGTGTCATTAACTTAAGCCTCGGTAGCTATATGACTGGAACAGATAGAACCGACCGTGCATATTATTCTTCACTTGTTGCTGCAGAACAGCATGGGGTAGTATGTGTGGCATCTTCTGGTAATGACGGAGACAAAGAATACGCATCGGTTTATCATGTACCATCAGATTATGATACTGTCATTGCCGTCAACGCCGTAGCCAGTCGTGCCTCTAGCAATACGAGCAAAAATTGGAGCACTTCTGACCATTCTACTAGCCCTAGTGCGTATCACCGATGCTTTTTCTCCAATTATAACGAGTATAAAGACATCTCAGCTCCGGGCTTCTATCTTTATTCTGTCGGAGGAACGCTCATGTCTGGAACCTCACAGGCTACCCCTGTAGTTACGGCCACAATCGCGCTCATGCTTTCCAGTGCCCCTACGCTTTCCCCAACAGATGTCCGTAATAAACTCTATGCCACAGCTACCGATTTAGTCGACACGAGTAACGACGAAGCTATTGGGCGAGACGATGTTACCGGTTGGGGCTTAGTAAATACTTATGCTGCCGTTAAGAGTACCCTCCCAGAAGTAAATTTTTCGGATGATTATATCATTTCTACAGCAACTCAAACGGGGATGAACGAGGTCACCTTCGCATGGTATGCCAGACCTAATGTCAATTACTATGTAGTCACCCGAACGATCAGTGGAGGAGCAACGACAACATACAATTGTTATCCCGTTACAACGGGGGATCCATTGACCTATTCCTACGTAGATACAAATGTAGAGCAAGGGAAAACATATACGTACAGCATTCATGCAGAGTATCTCACCGCACGTAATTGTCGTTATTCGCCGCAAACGATAACCATCGATTTCCCCACATATCCGAATACATACGAAGGTTTTATTGATCGTCTATATAATCTGTGTTTAGATCGTCCGGCCGATGCTGCTGGATATCAGGATTGGTTGGATGCTCTTTCATCAGGACAAAGTGGAGCGTTCTTGGCACACGGCTTCCTTTTTAGTGATGAAATGCAACGAAAGAACTTGTCCAATGAGGAGTTTATCCGTGTCTTGTATCGTGTGCTGCTCAACCGCAATCCCGATTCGAAGGGAATCGCTGACTGGCTTACCTATATGGACGAAACGGATTCTACACGTTACGGTCTTCTCTCTATGTTCTCAAAATCTGATGAATTCCAAAGACTGTGCAATCAATGTTGTATCAATTCCACACCATTTGAATCGCCGTATTGGCGTGATCGTGATGAGAACATAACACGCTTCGTCATTCGCCTCTATAATTTGTGCCTTGGTCGTGATGGTGATCCGAATGGTCTGGAAAACTGGACGGGTGGATTGCTTCGTCATGAGATGACTGGACGTTCGGTCGCAACTTACTTCTGCAATTCACCGGAGCTGGTCGGTATGAATCTCAACAACTCTCAATTTGTCTTTGTTCTTTATCGCTCCATTCTTGGCCGCGAACCAGACACTAATGGTCTGAATCATTGGGTGGGCATTCTGAACAGCGGCACGTCCCGTGCAAGCATTGTCGACGGATTCATTATTTCCGATGAGTTTGGCATTATTTGTAATAATTACGGTGTAGTAAGAGGATAACGCTATTATGAACAAAGAGAAAATTATCGAGCTGTTGCGAAAATCAATGTCAGATAAAATGCCAATTCGAATTTATTACCATAATGACCCAAATGCATATGACATGATGGTTGTTGGTTTATCTTCCCAAGAGCTTTTTGTCGCCCGTGAAGTTAAGGATTTCGATGTCGATGGTTACATCGTTTTACGAACGAAAGACATTAAGCAAATCTCGCTTTGTGAGCCAATGCTTGCCGAAATCTTGAAGAACGAAGGCATTCTCAATGAAATATCTTCCATCGATGAGAGCTTTAGTACTTGGAATGATGTTGTCGCATTCTTTATTCGGTCGAAAAAAAATGTCATCTTGGAAATCGAGAATCGAAATAGCGGCGCTATTGATTTTGCTGTCGGTCGTTTGGCCGCAGTCGATGATCGCTACGTAACCGTTGCGGAGTTTGATGCCGAGGGGAATTGGTTAGCCGATATGTCACGGTTCCCTTTGTCGGGTATTCGTTCAGTTACTTTTGACTCTCGATATGTCACGATATTTTCGAAATACTTGGGTTCTTGTCCGCTGGATTAATCGGGCAAATGCATTCCGTTGTGGTGCTGTTGTGAAGTGGAATTTTATACCGCCTACCGCCTTCAATACGCCATGACCTTCTTGAAAAACAACAAAAAGAACGAATAGTCGCATATGCGCTATTCGTTCTTCTTTTATTTGATATCCGGCCTTATTAGCCCAGTACTTTCTCGTCCAGCTTTGTGCCGCCCAAGATATGGAAATGCACATGCATCACAGTTTGCCCACCGTATTCTTTGCAATTGTTGATAACGCGAAAGCCTTCTTCTATATGGGTCGCCTTCATGACTTCCGGGATGGCTTTGAGAACAGCGTTGGCCGTTTGTATGCCCTCTTCGGAGGAGCCGAGGTCAAGGATGTCATCGAAGTGCTTTTTAGGGATAATCAAGACGTGAACCGGTGCGGCCGGCTTGATATCCTTGATACACTTTACGTCTTCGTTTTCGTAGACTACTTGAGAAGGAATATTCCCATTAATTATTTCACAAAATACGCACATAGGTGTTCTCCTTATTCGTGAATCATGGCAACGAGAGCAGCTTTTGCAGCTTCTATCGACGCATCGATTTTGGTGATATCTTTACCACCGGCTTGTGCCATATCTGGACGTCCACCACCGCCACCGCCAGCCGTCTTTGCGGCTTCACGGATGATATTTCCGGCATGAGCTCCGTGTGCGACGGCATCTTTGTCAGCCATGGCCACGAAGATGACCTTCTCACCATTTTTTGCCGCCAAGAGGATGACACAATTGCTGATGCAATCGCGAATCTGGTCGCCCATACTACGGAGTGCGTCAGCGTCTTCGGCATCGACTGCTGTAAAGATATATGAGACAGAGCCGATTTTCTCGGCCTTTGCGACAAGCTCAGAAGCCATGTTTTGCGACGATTTGCGTCGAATCTCGGAAAGCTCTTTTTCGAGAGCCTTCGATTCGGCAAGGACAGCATTGGCACGACGAAGAAGCTGGTCCTTCGATGACTTTAAGACAGAACATGCATTCTCAATGAGTGCGCGATCCTCAACGGAAGACTCGTAGCAGGCTCTGCCGGTTACGGCTTCGATACGACGGATACCTGATGCAACACCAGTCTCAGACAGAATTCGGAATGTGCCGGCCTGTGATGTATGCGATAAATGAGTACCGCCACAAAACTCGAGTGAGTATGCATCGTTCTCATCACCGACGGTTACGACGCGTACTTCATCACCGTATTTCTCCCCGAAAAGTGCCATAGCGCCAAGTTTGCGAGCGTCGGCTTGCTTCATAACACGGGTGGTGACAGCTAAATCGGAGAAAATAATCTCATTGACTTGACGTTCGACATTTGAAATCTCCTCCTCGGTCATCGGCTGGAAGTGAGTAAAGTCAAAACGCAAACGGTCGTGTGATACATACGAACCCGATTGCTCGACGTGGTCGCCCAAGGTTGTGCGCAGGGCTTTTTGGAGCAAGTGGGTCGAAGTATGGTTACGCGCTGTATCAAGGCGCCGTGCGGCATCGGTCGTTAATGTGACCTCATCGCCGGCTGAAAGCTTTCCGGATGTGATTGTCATCGCATGCATGAACTTTCCAGCGGCATCCTTTTCAACGGAGAGAACGTCTGCTGTCATGCTCGCACTCGAGGCATTACCGATATCCGTTTGTTGTCCGCCCGATGTCGCATAAAGAACTGTGCGGTCGAAAATTGCTATGACCTTATCGCCATTGAAGGCTTCCGGTACAATTTGCAATGCTTCGTCTTCGTCCTCTTTCAAAAGATACTTTAGTGTAGCTTTCGTAGTTAAGGCGTTATATCCTTCAAATATTGTCGATGAAGTGTCACGAAGTAATTCGGCTGGTAATTCCTTACCACCCCATGCCGTGTCTGTTTTCGCCTTTGTGGCTTTACGCGCGGCGTCTTTTTGTTCCTTCATTGCGGCCTTGAAGCCGTCTTCATCGATGGAGAGTCCAGCGTCGCCGGCAATTTCTCGGGTAAGGTCTAGCGGGAAGCCGTAGGTGTCGTGCAAACGGAATGCGTCTGCACCGGAAATTGAAGTCGCGCCGTTCTTCTTTGCATCCTCGATAAGGGTATTGAGAATCTCAGTACCGCCCTCGATGGTGCGCATGAATGCCTCTTCTTCTTTACGAATTACGGTCATGATATAGGATTGTTTTTCCGGGAGTGCCGGATATGCGTCCTTGTTTTGGTCAATGACAACAGCAGTAATGTCGGTCAGGAACATGTCCTCGATACCGAGCATGCGACCAAAGCGGCAAGCACGTCGAATAAGACGACGAAGCACGTAGCCGCGTCCTTCATTCGATGGTAATACGCCGTCAGAAATCATCATTGTCGCTGAACGCATATGGTCGGTGATAACACGAATTGCGATGTCATCCTTGGTATTGGCACCATATTGGACGTTCGCCTTTTGGCATACGGTATCAAGAATCTTACGAACGGTGTCAACCTCGAAAAGGTTTTCTACACCCTGCATAACACAGGCAAAGCGCTCGAGTCCACCACCGGTATCGATATTTTTCTTCTGAAGCGGTGTATATGAACCATCGGCTTCACGGTTAAATTGGGTAAAAACGAGATTCCATATCTCGATGAATCGATCGCATTCGCATCCCGGGCGACAATTTTCACTGCCGCAACCATGCTCGATGCCACGGTCATAATATATCTCTGAGCAAGGACCGCATGGGCCTGTACCATGTTCCCAGAAATTATCTTCCTTGCCAAGGCGAGTAATGCGGTTTTCTGGAAGACCGATTACATCGTGCCAAATATGGAACGCTTCATCATCTTCTTCGTAAACCGACGGCCAGAGCAAATTCGGGTCCATTTCAAGTTCTTTGGTTAAAAATTCCCATGCCCACGGGATGATTTCATTCTTGAAATAATCTCCGAAGGAGAAGTTGCCGAGCATCTCGAAGTAGGTACCGTGACGAGCCGTATGGCCGACGTTATCAATATCCAATGTACGAATGCACTTCTGGCAAGTCGTCACACGAAGAGAAGGTGGCGTTTGTGCGCCCGTAAAATATGGCTTCAGCGGTGTCATACCAGCATTAATCAACAGAATCGATGGGTCGTCTTGCGGCACCAAAGAAAAGGAAGGTAAACGCAAGTGTCCTTTACTCTCAAAGAAAGCAAGATACTTCTCGCGGATTTCATTTAAACCCAATGGTTGCATAACAAATTTGCTCCTTTATTTCTTTATTTACGCATTTACTGATTCTACATGATTTCCTGCTGAAAATCCACAGGAAAAACCATATTGTCCACGTGTTTCTTCGTGATTTCACGATTCGTTGGAGAGACCCCTTACATCTACGTCGTTTGCCAAAGCATCCATGCGATAAAGCGCATCCGCAAGCAATGCACGATAGTCCTTGACGGCCTCTTTCGGCTCGATGATTTGCATTTCATTACCGAAGCTGAACACCCAAGCATAAAACGGGGTACTAAGCTGCTGTGCAACGCGTATCGTCGCAAAATCCTCATTTTTGTTAATTAAGGAATAGCTTGCATAGCGATCCGTAACGACCGTCCATATCTTGGACGATACACGAAGGACGACGGCAGCCATTTCTCCGCCGTACATGTTGACGGAGGTGTTGATATATTGCGCCTGGTCGAAGTCCCTCGGCGGTTCAATGCGTGGTTCATCCTCGCAAAGCATGACGTCGCGCATCCGATCAATGCGGAAGCTGACGATGCGATAGGTCGCTGCTTGATTTTTGCCATTTGAAGGCACTTTGGAGGACGCATTTTCCAATTCCTCACGCGCGATACAATAGTAGTTTTCGTTAGACATGAATTTCGCCCATGGGCTGACGTGATAGACTTTTCCATCATGACGCAAGACAGCATCCGTGCTTTCACCAAACTTTGTATCCGCATACCGGAAGCATATTTTCTTCTTTTGGTTAATTGCCGTAAAAATCGTGTCATTGGCATATTTGACGCCATTAAACGATTTCTTGTTTCGACCAATATATTTGGCTTGGGAACGAATCTCCGAGGCCTTCTTCTCAGAGGTCAGCCGTTTGAGTTTTTCGAGCATTTTCTCGGTCTTTTCCTTCGAGATAAAGCGCGCTGATTCGACAGATTTAAACAAGTATTCCAGTTCATCAAAATCAAAATCACGTGTTGTCAGATAATAGCGAGCGGGTTTGCCGCGCTTTTCGATGTCATAGCCGAATTCGCGTAGACACTCAAGGTCGCGATAGATGGATTTACGTTCAGCTGAAATGCCATTTTCACCTAAATATTTCAGTATTTCTCCCATACTGACACCATTATCTTCATCTGTTTTCTCTTCAAAAAACCGTACGAGATAGAGAAGCTTTAGTTTTGATCGTTCATTTCCGGCCATACAGTATCCTTTCCCGAGCATAAATCGTAGGCAAAGCTAAGTCCCATTTATATCCCATTATTCCACAAAAACGCCCGCTTCGCGAGTTATGAGTATGTTTTTCATGTTATACTTAGATAACTACTGATATTTCATTGCGTTTTCGAGCAAAAGAGGTCCGTCTATGGAAAAGAATGACATCTCAGCCACAAAAAAGACAGCTTCAATGGTTTTACTCATCGTGATTTATCTTGCTTTTGTGAGCCTCGGTTTACCTGATGGCCTTCTAGGTGTCGCTTGGCCAAACATGCGTGAATACTACCAAATGCCTCTTTCGAGCGCTGGCTATGTGAGCATTATTTCCACAATCGGCTCATGTATCATGTCCTTTATGAGTGGACACATTATTCGACGTTTCGGTACCGGAAAAATCGTCGTCGTGAGCGGCTTTTTAACTTCCGTCGCCATGTTTGGCTTCGGTATTTCGCAGAATTTTCTCTTCCTCCTTTTACTCTCCTTTCCGTTCGGACTCGGAGCTGGCGGCGTTGATGCCGCACTAAACGGCTATGTCGCGAATCATTACTCAGCACGGCACATGAACTGGCTCCACGGTTTTTGGGGGTGTGGTGCCTTTGTCGGCCCACTTCTAATGACGTGGGCATTAGTACAGCTTTCTTCGTGGCGCATCGGTTATTATATCGTCGCATCCATCCAGCTTATTTTGGCCATCGTTTTCGTCATCACGTTGCCTCTTTGGGCAAAAAACGAGGCACCATCCGCAAAACCATCGGAGGTAACGGAAAAATCGGAACAGCCTGATCAAGCTCCCGCATCGGACAACTCCGTCCGTAAAGAAAACAGTGAAAAGGATAAAAATCGCTCTCCATTCCGTACGTACAGAAAAGCGCTCATTCTTTCGATGCTCATCTTTCTTTTTTATACTGGCATGGAGGCCGGTGTTGGACTTTGGAGTGCATCCTTTTTGCGTGAGCTGCGTGGCTTTTCCGTGTCAGCAGCCGGCTTTTATGTGTCGGTGTATTACTTTTGTATCATGCTGGGGCGTTTCCTTACTGGCGTCATCGTAAATAAAGTTGGCACGGTTCGCGTCATTCGCATCGGATCGGTGATAGCACTTCTAGGCTTTGTATGCTTCATATCTCCATATTTCGCGAGTATGCTGAGTCCGGTCGGTATGGCACTCATCGGGTTCGGATTCGCACCGATGTATCCTTGCACGATGCAGGACACGCCACTTCATTTCGACGCGTCCTTTTCATCCATTGCCATCGGATATCAAATGGGTTCCGCAAATTTTGGATATACGATTTTACCCTTTTTCCTGGCAAAAATCGCCGAAGCTACGACACTCTACGTGATTCCCGTGGGTTGCGCGATTTTTCTTTTCGGATTTATTGCCTCATCGCTCTTGCTTACGCGAAAAAAAAGGTCTCCTTAATCGAAGCATTCTCAAGGAATCTTTCCTTTAAGATAAGATTTTCCTATTTATCCGTGCTATAATTTTATGCACTACTTTCCATAGGGAGGAATCTGTTTATGTCATTTCCCGTTTATCACCATCTCGCGATTGCCGCGCCCGAAATTCTTCTTCCAAACAAACAAATTGATTTAGAAAAATGGGCAGTTATCGCATGTGATCAGTTTACATCGGAGCCGAAATATTGGGAGCAAGTCGAAGAAGTTGTCGGCAACGCACCATCGACACTTCGGATGTTTCTCCCGGAGGTCTATCTTGAATCGCTTTCTGTCGATGAAATAGACGCGAAATTCCGCTCCATTTCCGTATCGATTACCGATTATTTGCATCAGGGCATCCTCGAAAAGAAGGATCCTGGCTTCATTTTTCTGGATCGCAAGACGAAGTTTATGCCTTCTCGTAAAGGCATGATGCTTGCCATTGACCTTGAACAATATGATTTCACACCGGGAAACAAGAGCCGTATTCGGGCAACCGAGGGCACCGTTCTTTCTCGTATCCCACCCCGTGTGCGCATTCGAGCGAATGCACCAATTGAGCTGCCGCACATTATGCTATTAATTGATGATCCGAATCGCACCGTAATCGAGCCTGCTTTTGCTACATTGTCTGCAAGAGAACAACCATGCTATGACACGGATTTGATGATGGAAGGCGGACATATTACCGGTTATTATGCAGACAGTGCATCTGATGTAGCATCGAATGTCATTTCCGCACTTGATGCATTGGTCAGCGCGTCTGATGATGGCTTTCTCTTTGCCGTCGGTGATGGTAATCACTCTGTTGCATCGGCAAAGGCCCATTGGGATAACATCAAGGCATCTTTGGACACAGACGAAAGAGAGATTCATCCCGCACGCTTTGCCTTGGTCGAAGTCGTCAACATTCATGATGAAGGTCTCGCATTCGAGCCGATTCATCGTGTCGCCTTTGGGTTGGATTTCAATCATTTCTCCAGCGCTGCCCTCGAGTATTTCAAAGATCAAGGTGTATCCATCCTGCGCAAGTCTGAATTTGATGCTCTTTCCAAAAAGCCTCTTGGTCATGTAATCGGCGTGACAAACGGCAAGGACGACTATTTCCTCTGCCTCTCTGCCCCGAACCACTCATTAGCCGTCGGTGTATTGCAGCCTTTCCTCGACGGACTCGAATCCGACGCAATCACGACAGACTATATTCATGGCGAAGATTCCGTACGCTCTTTAGCAAACGAAAAGGCATTAGGCTTCCTTCTTCCATCGATTTCGAAGTCATCCTTCTTCCCGACAATCGCCACGGAAGGCATTTTTCCGCGAAAGACATTTTCTATGGGAGAAGCGGTTGAAAAGCGTTACTATCTCGAATCCAAAATGATTTAATTGCTTTTGGCAGTTTAGGCATTATCCAATACTTCGACAATACCATCCAAAGAAGGAGAAATAGATGGAAGGTCAACCACCCTCAATTTGCGTCATTGGTGCCGGACTTACAGGTCTGGTTTGCGCTCGCAAGCTCGCACTTTCCGGCTGGCTTGTCAATGTTGTAGAGCAGCATTCGACTTCCGGCGGTATGTTGGCTTCTGTTCGTATGGGACACGAATATATTGAGCTTCTGCCTCACCATATTCGCCGTTCTGATCGATATCTCCTCTCTCTGTTGAAAGAACTCGGTCTCCAGGACGAGGTGCAATGGTATGACTCCCGTTGGTATGGTAAGGCGCGCGCGACGAAGCTCGGTTATTTGGACACCGGTTTTCACTCTTTGACATCGGCACTTGCCCAAGAAATCACGGATCACGGTGGTATTATTCATTATGGATATACGGTCGTCGAAATCGCCCATAATAAAGAACTTGGCCGTCCACGCTATTCAGTCAATTGCGTACTTGCCGACACGACGACGATTTCGCTCGAATGTGATATCATTTTATATACAGGAGCATGTCGAAATCTTGCCCATATCTCACATAACCTGAATCTTCCTACGGACTTTCGTGATTCCTTAATGGATGTCACCTACAAAGCCAATATGTGCTTACTCATGGTGATGAGGCAATCCTTTACGGGATGCTTTTCCCGCATTATTGAATCCGAACAGCCCTTTCAACGCATGATTCAACATACGAATCTTGTGGGCGAGCGTCGTTACGGCGGACATGTGCTTTATCTATCCGGAAGTTTTGCCACATCAATGCCCCTGTGGACCGCGTCTGATGCCGATGTTTTTAAGGCGTTTTACAAGGAATTGCAACGCATCAATCCGGCCATTACGCGTTCCGACATTCGTACCTGGCGACTAACGCGCACACGGTACGCATTACCTACAACGCATGCGCGTGACGAGCTTATCATGCCAGTTGAAGGTCTATATGTATGCAGTCTTGCTATGGCGAAAACCGATAACAACGCGAATGAATATCGAATGGACCCTTGTATTGCTCTTGCCAATAGTACATCGGCACGAATAAAGGAGGACTTGACTCATGAAGAAAATGCAATTATCGAATGAGAGTAAAACGGGAAGTGTTCGTCCGACCAAGGACGTCGAAAAAGCGGCGAGAGTCTCTCATCAGAAAAGAAGCATTCTCGACTATATTACTTATTTCTTACCAGTCATCCCGGTTATTGTTGCCGCCCTTTCTTCCTTTCTTTTGAAGGACGACTCTTTTTCCTTCTTCAGCTGGTGGCTAATGCTCTTCGCGTTTGGTGTAGCCGCATTTCCGATTGTTGCCTACTATTTCCGTGGTTTTTCCGGCACTGGTTACATTTTCGGTAAGAGTTTGGGTGTCTTGCTCTCTGGTTTTGTTCTATGGACACTCGCCTACATCGGCATCGTACCGTTTTCACGCGGTGCGACAATCGGATGCTTCATCGCATTAGCTTTACTTTCATGGGGCATCCCTGCCACGCGAAAAGCGGCACTCACATCCATTGCTAAACCAAGCACACGCGCACATATTGCCGTGGAAGAAACCATATTTGTGCTCGTTTTGTTATTTCTTTGTTTTTTCAAAGGCTTCTACCCAAACATCAACGGCGAAGAAAAATACATGAACTTTGCTTTCTTAAATTCCATGCTGCGCACTGACAGTCTTCCCGCACTCGATCCGTGGCTACAAGGCGAATACATAAATTACTACTATTTCGGTCAATACATTTTCGCATTTTTATCAAAGCTTCTTGGTACAGCACCGGGAGTAGCCTATACGCTCTCCATGTGTACTGCCATCGCCGTTCCGTTCTCGACGGCGGCGGGTTTGGGATTGCTCTTCAGTGAAGGGCTCTCGATGAAATACAATAAGATTCCGAAATGGATGCAGGCCGTATGTGGTGCGCTCACCGGATTGTGCGTCATTTTCTTCGGAAACTCGCATTCGTTCTTCTATGATGAGAAGTCCTTCGGTAATTCTTTCCTTAATCTTTTCAAGCGGTTCGGTGTTGACGTCGGACGCGTCGACCAATTCTTTTATCCGGACTCAACCAGATTCATTGGGCATAATCCGGATTCCATGGTCATTGATCAGATAACAGGGGAAGTGCTCCAATCCGGCGATTATACGATTCATGAGTTCCCATGGTATTCCTATCTTGTCGGTGATTTGCACGCGCACGTAGTCAGCATGATGGTCGTATTGCTCATCATCGCATTCTTATTCGTTATGGTATTCCGCGTTAAATCGCCACTAGGTTCGGAGAGGGAGATTGGTAAATATGCCATTCCGGACAACCCACATTCCATAGGAAAATGGCTTGTTTCTGAGCTTTTCACCCTATTGAAACCGGAAATTCTCATGGTCGGCGTTCTTCTCGGTATTGCCACAATGTGTAATTATTGGGATTTTCTCATTTACTTTATTTTCTCGGCAATGGCTTTACTCGTCTTTAACACGATGCGGTCGCGTCATTTCGCGACAATTCCGAGCGCAATCGCATTTGTCTTCGATATTGGCTTAATTCTCATGGCCTATCTCTTTTATTCGGAAAATGTACCCGTTCATTTGCTCATGCAGCTGGCCGTTCTTTTCATTGCTTTTGTTTCCACTGCACTCTTCCCGTCCGCTCTTTCAAGGACTGGGCTCGGTATGTCACTTCTTTTCTTCCTTTCGAACCTGGCATCATTCCTCTTCAACAACAATTTTGACATGATTTCAAATGAAATCTCGACACCTACGAATCACACATCGCTATTCCAATTTTTCATCGTCTGGTTCGTACACGTCTTGATTCCACTTGCACTCATTATTCTTGTTGTTTTGACAAAGAATAGAAAGCTCAACGGAGAAACTGCGAAACGGAAATTGGCTCGCGAAGCCTCCGAAAACGAAGATGTCACAGCATATACAAATCCGATATCGCGCTGGTTTGCGAAGAAGACTATTGTTGACATCTTTATGTGTGGAGCGGCTTGCGTCGCCTACATCATTTTACTCGCACCTGAATTTATGTATGTGCGAGACATTTACGGCGATAGTTATCAACGTGCCAATACCATGTTTAAGTTCGGTTTCGCCGCATTTATTCTCCTTTCCATTGTAATGGCATATACTGTCGTTCGATTCATGTATCACGTGTCAAAAAAAGGAGAATACTCCATGGCCGGCCTCATCGGCGGAATCATCATGATACTCTTCATTGTCCTCGTTCCCGGTCATTACACGATGCTTGCCCTCGAACAACGTTCCGGAGACCTAGTTAGTGAAAACTATGTCGGTCTTGACGGTACGCAGTATCTCGAAACCTACGATTCTTCCCTTATCTCCAAAGGTTCCGGCGATTTGCTGCCTTATCTCGATGCCATCAATTGGTTGAATGAGAATGTCGAAGGCACGGCGAATATTTGTGAAGCGCATGGATTAAGCTATACCGATTCCTGCATTGTATCTGCATATACAGGCCTTCCGACCATAATTGGCTGGCAAACGCACGAATGGCTCTGGCGTTTCCACGGCATAGTCGACGAGAACGATAACTTCGTCGCAGATCCGGAGCAGGATGTCTGGGAGACTTATCTGAATCCGCGATACACGGATTTGGCATACATCTATACGATAAATGACCCAGATGCTGTCCGTACCATACTCGCTAAATACGATATCGACTATATCATTGCAGGCGACCTGGAATTACAAGCCTATGGCTCCATTAATTTCAGTAATCTCTCGCAAGTCGGAGATATTGTATTCACGTCTGACAGTCTTGTCATTTATCAAGTACGTCCCCTCACCAATCAGGGCGTGTAAGAGATAAACTTGTGCATTTTGTACATTGACGATAGTAATGGAACTCGATAGAATGTTAGCATCCTAACATTCTATCGGGAGGTGACCCTATTGAGTCAATGCACGTCACTTGATTCTGGCGCAATGGCACACATCGGATATCTTATCAAAAGTGTATCCAAGCAAATTCATTGTCAAATTGATACGGCGCTGGCCGAAGTAGACGAGCATCGCCTTACTTCGATGCAGGGGCGTTTTATTGGCTATCTTTACGTTCATCGAGACGACATGGTTTTCGGGCGTGATTTTGAAAAGGAATTTCAAATTCGACGTTCTACCGCTTCCGGGATACTTCGACTATTGGAAGAAGGCGGCTATATCGCTAAAAAAGCAGTGAACGACGACGCGCGCCTCAAGCAAATCGTCCTTACAGATAAAGCGCTTGCTCGCCAAAAAGTCGTTTTGCGTGCCATCGAAGGGGTTGAAGCTCAGCTCGTTACCGGAATCCCCGAAGAAGAACTCGATGCATTCATTCAAACACTCACAAAAATGAAAGGAAACTTGGAAGACATATGCTAAAAAAATTGTTGAGTTCTGTCCGCGAGTACAAGAAAGATTCCATTCTTGCGCCTGTATTCGTTGCATTAGAAGTAGTAATGGAGGTCATTATTCCGATGCTGATGAGCCTCCTGATTGATAATGGCATCGATGCCAATAACATGACGTACGTGTATACCATGGGTGGGATACTGATTGTCTGTTCCCTCGTCTCGTTGCTTTTCGGTGCATTATCCGGAAAGTGTTCGGCGGTCGCTGCATCAGGTTTCGCGAAGAACCTCCGGCACGACATGTTCCACAACGTTCAGAATTTCTCCTTTTCCAATATCGATAAATTCAAAACGTCCAGTATCATCACTCGATTGACCACTGATGTCACAAACGTTCAGATGGCCTACATGATGGTCATTCGTATCGCGGTGCGTTGCCCATTGATGCTGGTTTTCGCACTTACCATGTCGATGATCGTAAATTATCGCATCGCTTGGATATTCTTCATCATCGCGCCAATTTTGGGTGTTGCACTCTTCTTCATTATGAAAAATGTACACCCTATCTTTACTCGCATGTTTAAAAACTACGATAAGCTCAATAATGTCGTTCAGGAAAATGTACGCGGCATACGTGTCGTGAAATCTTTCGTTCGTGAAGACCACGAATCCGAAAAATTCACGGGCGTATCGAAGCTCATTCGCGACGACTCCGTTCGCGCCGAACGCATATTAATGCTTACTAATCCATTAATTCAATTTTGCGTCTTCTCGCTAAATATATTGATTGCCTGGTTCAGCGCACGTCTCATTGTAGCAGGCGACATGACAACAGGTGAATTATCGAGTATGATCCTTTATGCAGCTCAGATTCTCATGAGTCTCATGATGGTCTCCATGGTTATCGTAATGATTTCGATTTCGCGTGCATCGGCGCAACGTATTACTGAGATTCTATCTGAGGAAAGCGATATTACGAATCCAGAGAATCCTATCACAGAGGTCGCGGATGGCACTATTGATTTCAATGATGTAAGCTTCAGTTATGCCAAAGACATTGATAAATGCTGCCTCAATCATCTGGACTTCCACGCGAAGCCCGGACAGATTATTGGTGTTTTAGGCGGTACAGGATGCGGTAAATCTTCTCTCGTTCAATTGATATCCCGTTTATATGACGTCACAGCCGGAGAGGTCAAGGTCGGTGGTAAAAATGTCAAAGAGTACGACCTCGATGTCTTACGTAATCAAGTTACCGTTGTACTGCAAAAAAACGTCCTTTTCTCCGGCACCATTAAGGATAACCTGCGTTGGGGCAATCCGAATGCCACGGACGAAGAGATGATTGCCGCGTGCAAAATCGCACAAGCGCATGACTTTGTAATGGCTTTTCCCGATAAATATGACACACATATTGAGCAGGACGGCGCAAACGTCTCCGGCGGTCAAAAGCAACGACTTTGCATTGCCAGAGCGATAATAAGTCAGCCCAAGGTCTTGATTCTCGACGATTCCACGAGTGCTGTTGATACAGCTACCGACAGCAAAATACGTGAAGCATTCCGCAAGGACATACCGGACGTGACGAAGATTATCATCGCGCAACGTGTCTCCTCTGTCGAAGATGCTGACCTCATCCTGATTATGGAAAACGGTAAAATCGTCGCACAAGGTAAGCATGACGATTTACTCGCCGGCAATGACATCTATCAGGAAATATATTACTCACAAAAGAAAGGAGGGCTCAAATCATGAGTGTAAATCAAGGACGCGGCGGAAAACGCCCGATGAATATGGAAGATTTTAAGAAGAATAAACTCGATTTTAATTCAATGAAGCGAGTGCTTTCATACTTTTCATTAAAACAAAAAATACTCCTTATCTTCGTTTTACTATGTATATTAATCACGGCAGCGGTCTCTGCCGGAAGCGCACTCTTCATTCAAGTATTGATTGATGATTACATTCAACCATTGCTTCTCGAGAGCTCCCCGGTCTTTACCGAGTTGATTCATTTATTGGTTGTCATGGGCGTCATTTTTGCCATCGGTATCCTATCATCCTTTGTTTACACGCAGATAATGGTTGGTATTGCACACGACGTATTAAAGCGCATCCGCGACGACATGTTCATCCACATGCAAACCCTTCCGATTCGCTATTTTGACACGCATTCTCATGGCGACATCATGAGTCGTTTCACCAATGATACCGACACACTGAGGCAGATGATTACACAAAGCATCCCATCCATGGTTTCATCAGCATTCACCATTATCGCTATAATTGCCGCCATGATTTACTCAAACTGGATGCTTACGATTCTAGTTATCGTCGGTGCCATTGTCATGACCATTACCATGGGTAAAATCGCTGGCAACAGTGCGAAATACTTCGTAAAACAGCAAGAGTCCATCGGCGACGTCAATGGATATATCGAAGAAATGATTAACGGTCAGAAGGTCGTAAAGGTCTTCTGCTACGAAGATCGTGCCAAGGAAGCCTTCGACAAGAAGAATGATGAGCTTTGCAAGAATGCAACGGCAGCACATACTTTTGCAAATATTTTGATGCCGATAATGGGAAATCTCGGAAATCTTCTTTATGTGCTTGTTGCCTTTGTCGGCGGCATCTTGATGATTTCCGGATTCGGAACTGTTACTTCCGGAATCATTATCAGCTTTTTACAATTGACTAAATCCTTCACCAATCCGATTAGTCAAGTGTCACAACAAATGAACTCCATTATCATGGCTATGGCTGGTGCCTCTCGTATTTTCGAATTGATTGATGAAAAACCAGAGGAAGACAATGGCTATGTTACCCTTGTTCGCGCACGAAATGTGGACAATCAGCTCGTCGAAGTCGATGAGCATACACCGACGCACAAAGATCTTTCTCTTGTTTGGGCGTGGAAACATCCGCATCAAGATGGTACGACAACATATACAGAGGTGCGCGGTGACGTCCGATTCTTCGATGTAGACTTTAGCTATGACGGCGAAAAGCAAGTTCTATACGATGTTTCACTCTTTGCAAAGCCAGGGCAAAAAATCGCATTTGTTGGTGCTACCGGTGCTGGAAAAACAACCATTACGAACTTGATCAATCGCTTCTATGATATCGCCGACGGCAAAATTCGCTACGATGATATAAACATCAATAAGATTAAGAAGAGTGACTTGCGACGTTCACTCGGTATCGTACTTCAAGAGACCAATCTCTTTACCGGAAGCGTCATCGATAACATCCGTTATGGACGACTCGATGCCACCGACGAAGAATGCATAGCCGCCGCCAAGCTCGCGAACGCTGACGGATATATCTCTCTGTTACCAGACGGGTATAACACGATATTGACCACGAACGGATCATCCCTCTCGCAAGGTCAGTGTCAGCTTCTCTCCATCGCGCGTGCCGCTGTCGCAGACCCGCCGGTCATGATTCTCGATGAAGCGACCAGCTCCATTGACACACGCACCGAGGCCATTATCCAACGCGGAATGGATGCCTTAATGGAGAACAGAACCGTCTTTGTCATCGCCCACCGACTCTCGACCGTGCAGAATGCAAAGGCGATCTTGGTCCTCGAAAACGGTCATGTCATCGAACGCGGCGATCACGAATCGCTTGTCGCCGAAAAGGGCAAATATTACATGCTCTACACCGGTGGACTTGAATTAGATTAAAAGAAAACTATATGAATAAAAAACGGGCGGGTGTGATGCCTCACGATTTGTGAAGCGTTACCTCGCCCGCAAACAATGTTCGAACAATATTTGCCTCGTCTTTTACGACAAGATTACCCTTGTCATTAATATCCATAACTAGGCCGGAATGCTTCACTCCTGCCTCCTCAAAAGAGATTTCTTTTCCAATCAGTATCGAATGAGCCTTATATTCAGCAATGATTTTTCGGCCAGAATCGGATTCACCCATTTTCGAAATTAATGCGAAAAGCTCATTCAAGATCGTCCCAGCCAAAACATTACGTGCGTCCTTTAATTGAATCGAAGCCGCAATACTTTGAAGCTCTTCCGGAAACGACGTTT
>DAIPXZ010000002.1:0-303270 GCA_036782995.1 Bacillota bacterium | reverse complement strand
TTCTTCTCTTGTTATTTTATAGATGCCCATTTCAATTCTTCTTCGGGGACTCTTGCCCGGGTTGTGGTATGACAAGAGCTTTTACAGCATTGATTCATTTTGATATTGTAGGAGCCTTTCGGTATCATCCGTTGTTTCCTATTGTTATATTGACGGAAGTTTATCTTATATTGGAGCATTTTAAGATTATCAGACTTCCTGATAAATGGAGGAAGGGATCCTTATGGTTCGTGATAGGTGTTTTTATTATTACTTATATAATACGTATTTATAATGGAGACGCTTACGTTTCGGGTATCAAAGCCAAAGACAGAAGCAGGTATCCGTACAATTCCGATTATGGAACAGTTATATCAGATTTTATTGCAGGAACGTGAGAGACAGAACGAAGAAGGGTTTTGTACAAATGAAGTGGATGGAATGACAAACTTTATATTCACGAACCGTTTTGGAAATCCTCATAATCCGGCAGCAGTTAACAGAGCCATTAAGCGTATAGTTGATGCACATAATGCAGAGGAAGAAATAAAAGCAAAAAAGCAGAAGAGAGAACCGGTAATTTTACCGAGATTCTCGTGCCATATATTCCGTCATACATTTGCTTCAAGATTTTGTGAGAATGAAACAAATGTAAAGGTTATTCAGGAAGTTATAGGGCATGCTGATGTATCAACAACCATGAATATTTACGCAGAGGTTAATGAAAGTACTACAAGAGAATCGCTTGAGAATTTAGCAAAGAATATGGATGTTTTTTAGGGAAGAGCCATTATTAAATGCAACTTTCCAAAAGGACAGCAAAAATAGAACAAGGACATCATTTGGACATCAAAAAGCTATGAAAATGGGAATAAATGCGAATGGATTTGAAGAATTGTAGAGGTACAATTTGAAGAGATGCAAAGAAGTTCGTAGGGGTGTAATTAAACTCCAACAAAATTCCCCACGATGAAGCCGATAGACTGAGGATTACAGTAGAATCAAGGGTTTCAGGGTATTGAGAAACGTAATAATAACGTTTAATACAACGCTTACTACAACAAATTTGTAAGTTGATACGAAGAAATATGACGTCAACTGACGAATAGCTTTAAAAATATAGATTGAAATTCAATGAAGAATGAGGACTTTTCTTCAGATTTATATCTGAGGAAGGGTCTTTTTTTCTTGTTCGTATATTCAACGATGTATACGGATTTTTGCGATGTGGTGTACGATATTTATAAGATGACAGAAGGGCGATGAAGCAAATGTTATACACAGCGTTAAGTATAACTCATATATTTATTGTATCAAAAAAGAGATGAAGATACTGATTATGAAATTGATAAAAGAATTGTTTGAAGCTGTTATTGCTTATATTTTTCTGAGCCAGGAGCAATGGGAGCTGGTGGATGCTTTGAATGATTAAGGCTGTCGGGTGAACCTTTTTTCTTTTCTTATATTGATGAAGAAAGCAAATGGGAATTGGTAAAAGAAGATTTTGAAGGAATTAATGGCTGCTTTTATTGGTCGTATTTCTGGATACCTTTCTATCCTTTTAATGATTCAGCTGTTTAGAATTTTTTCTGTACATATAAGAAGATCAATATTCATTTGCATATTTTTGATGTTATCATTAAACTCGGAAAAAAAGAAATTGTATACAAGCGAGGATATGGATTTCTTAGATGAGCATGAATACAACACTCAGGTACGCAAGGACAAGGTATATGATGGTAAAGATAGAGCATATCGGAGACAGCAGCAAAGAGATGAGGATGCATTAAAATATAGAAAAGAACAATTTGAACGAGAGAAGAGAGCTGCTGAATATTATCGAGATCGAGCTGAAGCAGGTTACAAAGATGCAAGAAATGGAGATGGATTCTTTACAACTGAGGAGGAAAAGAGAAAGAATGCTGGTAAAGATTTAGATACTGCAACTTGGCATGCACAGCAGGCGTCATATGAAGAACGGAAAACTGCTGATTTAGAGAGAAAACTCGGAAAGTAGATGAAAATGAAAAAGGGAATATATCGTAGTAGTTCATCATATTTTACAAAAAGTAAAGAACTATTAAATACTTTTATTGATTATCAATTAGGCGGAAGAATAGAAGCATTAAAAACATTTTGCTTTGATGATTTGAAGTGGGGAAGTAAGTTTTGCAAACCGGAAGAAGAACCCATATGGTCATTTGATTGTGACAATACAGCGTTAATTAGAGCAATATACGTTGTTCTATGGGGACACGTATTTGATATTAAAGAGGGCGATATCGGCTCATGGAGTAGTGATATAAAGAAATCTCATCCATACAGAGGTGATACAGTTAATAGTTTTAATTCGTTGTTTGGAGAACAACCATATTTGCATAGAGCAAAAAATCACGATTTAGATTGTGATATTAGAAGATGGAAAAATGTTCTTTCGTTTGCTTGGCAATATCACACAATTGGTAATTTCATTTTATTACCTAATGAAGGGAATCTCAATTGTGAGCGAGGAAGGAAAGGGGATTACTTTGATTTGTTGTTGATGGACATAGCAGAATATAAGAAGGACATTGATTTTAAACATGGAGTAAGTGCTATAACAGAGAATCCATATCTTTTGAAAATATCTTTTGAAGAACTAAAAGATATTTTTTTCTTGGATCCATATTTTGATAATGATAATAATCCGATTAATTTGTACGGATTAACAAGAGAAGAACGTGGAGTCAGATTATTAAACCAGAGAGAAAAGATTTATTTAGAACTTGTTGATAAGTACGTTGAAAAATCTGAGGAGATAATAGCTTATAGAGGTCAAAAAATGGTTGAGGAATTGAAAAAAGTATTATAGGAGCAGTTTAATCATGGAACTAACAATTTCAATTTTAGCTTTTATGGTATCCTTTGCCACTTTCCTGTTCACAGTATTAGTTACTTACAGAGGAGAGCGGAGAGAAAAGAAACAAGCAACACTTGATGCTATAAATGTTTTACAAGAGCAAGTGTTTGATAATTTGAACACATACACAGTTGGAGAAATAAAAGATATTGCAGAGAAATGGTCTGTATCTATTGAGGCGAAGAATAAGTACATAGAGAATAATGAAAGTAAAGCGGAAGAATTCTGGGAGTTTCATCATGAATAAGATTCGGTTGTAGATGAGTATCGCAAGATTTCTGGGTATTTAGCAAGAATAGAACATTTTGCATTAGGTGTGAATACTGGAATTTATGATGCAAAAGTTACTGAACGCGCTGCAACAACATATTTTGTGACACTATTAATAAGATGATGCCAATCTTATCTATTAAAAATGGAGGAGCTGCAAGGGATACAAATATATTAAATACTTTTCATACAGAATTTTCAACGTTAGTTGACAGAATTAGAACTATAGAACAAAAATAAAAAAGGAGCATTTTCATGGTGGAAACATTCGATAAAGAGCTTATTATGAAATAATATCCATATATTATAGCAACTTTCTTTGCGAAGATGCAGAAGGAAGAGATGTTATCTCATAGATAAAAGTTCATACCAAAAGTTGTTTCTATCCATGATAGATACTTTCGAAATCACGCTCAGATTCCTGTGTGTTGATGAAGAGCTTAGGTAAGTAAAGTTCGTTATCAGTACCCAAATCGATTCACTCATAACGGAAATTGGACAAAATTACGAAAAAACGACCTCAACCCATTAATCGGGAATGAGCGCAGATAAGCCGTGATAACCAAGGACACTTATTAGAGTTAAAACTCTAGTAGGTGTCCTTTTTCATATTTTTTTCTACCTGTGATTTGGCGAACAAAACAAAAAGGAGGAGGTCTATGCAAAAGAAAAACAAAGGTCAAAATCTGGACGATTTCTGGAAGGGAGAGTCTATATCTACTATTCTATAGATACGAAGAGATCAGATGAGATTGATGTAAATTCATATATTAAGAATTATATCTGAATGAGACTATAAAAAGAATAAAGTGCTACCTGAAAAAATCTCTTCGTTAAATACTAAGGTATGGTGGAAGTGGCGGCGGACAAATATATTGGTCTTGGTACGTATTCAACAGTCGTGTTGAATGGTGTGCCAATGAATGCGTTTATATAGACTCCGTGGTTACTCCGAAGCATGCAGGATGCATTCAAGGTTCACAATGGTTCAAAGACTGCGGAGAATGGGCAGATAATTCCGTTACACCTGAACCTGGAATGGCCCAGATGCTGGTGGACAGGACGGAAATGTTATCATACGGGTATCATTTAAAGAGTTAAAAACGGTCGAAAGAAACTCAGGCGATAGTTATCTTGCGAACAGTTATCCGGTTGGGCTATGAAATTCTCGGGTATGGAATCCGCTCATTATTTTACAAAATGCGAATGTGACATGCTGGCGAATGACGACATTAAATAAAGTATTCCGAGCGAATCGTGATGATTATCTTGTAAATGTGATATCATCGACGAGGAAGGCAACCGCTGGTTTGTGGTGGTTATCCTCGACATCAGTGAACGAAAAATTATGGAGGACAAACTTCGGGCAGAACAGGAGAGAATGCAGAGCATAATGAATGCAATCCCCGGTGGATTCTGCATCTTCAAGGTGGACGATACTGGAATACATCGAACCTATCTCAGTAAGAGTGCGGCTTTCACACTGGGCTATAAACTCGGTGAAATAACATCTGTTGACATGATTAAAGGACTCGGTCGCGTGTATCCCGATGATTTGCCGATAATCAATCAAGCGATTGCCGCGGCAGTTAAAACAGAAACTCCATTCAATCACGACCATCGAATGATTGCCTGGGACGGAACCATCAAATGGGTCAACCTGACAGCTAATCCCATTCGAGTTGACGGCATACTTTACTATTATGGCGTTTATTCTGATATTGACGAGCGCAAAGCTGCCATGGAACGTATCAGCCAAAGTGAAGAGGAATTCCGCCTGATTGCCGAGCAAAGTGATCGCAATTATTATCGATACATAGTAAAAACACATCTTCTAATCACTACGAAAAACGCAGATAACACTTCCGCCAATAATCAAGTTAGCATGCAGACGCCCGAGCAATTTGTGGAGTCCGGCTTTGTGGCGCAGGAAACCGAAAATGACTGGCTCACCATGTTTGCGGATATCGATGATGGTATTCCAAGCGGTCACCGTGAACTTGCCATGAATCATTTTGATGGTAGCGTCCACTGGTATGACACTCGCTTCACTACGATTTATGGTACAGACGGCAAACCGATTTCTGCCATAATCTCCTATGAGGACATCACTGAACAAAAGAAGGAAAGCAAAAAACTGCGTACAAAAGCGGAATTTGATCCGTTGACGGGCGTGCTTAATCGTGCGACCTTCGAGGAGAAGGTCAATGCGCTGTTATCAGCTTCTGGACAGGAGATAACATGTGCCTTACTTATGATGGATATCGACAATTTTAAGCTCGTTAACGACACCTTCGGACATGGGGCGGGCGACCAGACTCTCATCGATACGGCATCCGATATTCGTTCTCTTATCAGGGCCGGAGATTTGGTGGGCCGACTTGGCGGAGATGAATTTGTGGCCTTTTTAAAGGATATTCCAAATGCAAGTATCGCGGAGAAAAAAGCATTGATGATATGCAAGAAGCTCCGAAAGAATTACAACACCGAGGTAGAATTATCTGCCAGCGTCGGTATTGCGGTAAGCCCCGGAGATGGCAAAAGCTTTGCTGAGTTATACAAAAAAGCGGACTCAGCACTCTATCATGTCAAGAACAACGGTAAGAATAATTATGCGATTTATCGCGATACAATGACCGACGAACACCCTGTAACACGAATCGATTGTATGGTCGAATGCGCGAAGAAAAAGTCGTCTCCTCAGCACCGTATGTTGATTATTGATGATAGTGAGCTGGAAAAAACAATTATGGCAAATCTCTTTGCCGAAGAATATATCATCGATACGGCAGAAACCGGTAGTGAGGCAATTAGCCATCTGCGTCGATACGGTTCGGTAATCTCCATTGTGATGCTGGATCTGATGATGCCGGGAATGGACGGATTTGACGTGCTGAGAAAAATGCAGGAAAACGAAATACTTTCACATATTCCTGTAATTGTAGTTAGTGGGAATGACAATATTGATACGTGTATGCAAGCGATTCGTTCCGGCGCATCGGACTACATTACAAAGCCCTATGCCCCAGATGTGATTCGTGTGCGAGTGGCGGCGGCCATCCATAAAGTGGAGAACGAGAAATTGCGTGCGCAAAACAGCATGCTTGCCTATCAAAGCAGTGAAAATGAAAAACTAAAGGCTTTGCTCGAAGAGCATGGGATTGAGACGAATTGAAATTTAGGTGAAGTTACCCAAGAGTGTCGATAATGATTCGGTAGCGTGATTATAAGACTGTAGTTTTATAAGCAGCTCTTACCATCTACGTATTTTCCGCATATTCCGAAGCCATCAAGACGTAAATAAATGGCACGCTCCACACGCTCTTGCACCGATAACGGCTGTGGGTGAAGGAGTGCGCTATCATCGAGTACGATGGCATCCATCGCAAATCCTGGTACAAATGCTCCGACGTTTCCGAAAAATGCACCACCACCTCGTGTAGCGAGATAGAAGGCTTCGCTGAAAAGTAATGGCTTTTTCGTTGTATCAATGAGCCGCCAATAAAGCTTTGAAACGGCGATTGCATCCGTAATCGCGCGGAAAACAGAGGTCGATTGCCCTGCAGCAACATCGGTGCCGAGACCGATGCGAATGCCGGCATCCAAGTATCTCCGAATGGGTGCGATGCCTGAACCGATATTCATATTTGAGCCGGGACAATGAGCGACAAAGACACCGTTTTGCGATATACGCTTGACTTCTGCATCACAGGACCAAACACAATGTGCCATGATTGTCTTTCCGCCGATTCCGTCGTGTTCACCGAAAAGCTCGTAGCAATCATATGCGTCACCATAGAAATCAGAATCGGGGCACAAAGCCTTCACCCATTCAATTTCACTCACATTCTCCGATAAATGGGATTGCACGGGTAAGTTGAAATCGCGGCGTATGTCACACAATGCTTCAAGCAGTTGATTGGAACAAGACGGTATAAATCGCGGAGTTAATATCGGCATAGTTCGTTGATATTTGCCTTCAATATCATGAAGCCAAGCAAGTGTCTCCGTTTTTGATTCATCAGGACCTGATTCGCGATGATTGACAGCTGCCTCGCGGTCCATATTGACTTTACCAATATAGGTGACGAGCCCAGTTTCTTCCATGCAATCCATCAGACATTCTGTGGCTTCTCGGTGATGTGTTGCAAAAATAGCGGCACGCGTTGTCGCACTGGTTTTCATTTCTGATGCGAAAAAAGAATAGGCACGTTTGGCATATTCGACATCCGAATACTTTGCTTCTTCGGGAAAAGCTCGATGCTCCAGCCAAAGTATAAGTTCTTCGTCCATACCGATACCGCGAAAAGCATATTGTGGCGCATGAATATGAAGATCAATCATGCCGGGCAGAATAAGACAATCGTCATAGCGAACCACGGGAATCTGAAGATATCTTTCCGGAAGCTCGGGGAATACGTCGACAACACGACCATTTTCACAGACAATATAATGATTTTCACGAATGCGCATTTTATTTGGTGTCGGGGCGTCGGCGACATGGCCGAAGAGGGCAAATAACGCGCCTAAATTATCACTTGTCATGCTGTCCAATGGTTTCATCTATACACCTCTACGCGTATTCTATTCAAGTGTTACCGTCACTGAAGACTCCGGCTCCCTCGAAAGTGCGGCTTTCAAGGGCTTTTTCATTTGTCATCATGAAGTAAGTATCCCATTCCTCGCTATTAGCATCAAACGCATCTGACCAACAAACGTCTACGTGATAGTAGTCATCTTCGAGTGCGACGATGTTCCACGCATGATATCCTCCTTCAGTTGCGCCCGATATGACTGTAGCCCAAAGATTTGCATAACGGCATAAATATGCAAAACCCAATGCATAACCGCCACATATGGTATACCCACCGTAAATTGCTGGAAACGCAGTATAATCACCGCGCGAGACTTCATCTGAAACAGTGTAGTTATAATCCACGCGATTCGAAATGAAATGCGCAATAACACGATATTTATCAAATGTAGAGAACTCGCTCGGAATCATCGAAACTATCGTTTCGGAAATCGCATCAAATGTATTCATTTGATCCTTAATTATCTCTAAATCAGTAGTCACATTACCATATTCATCCTCCAGCGAGTAAAACAGCGAGGTTCCGTCATCTTGTATATCCATACCAGTATAAATTACGAGTCTCGGCTGATCCTGACTAATGGCAGAAAAGGCCATCATCCAGTCCTCATCTGAATACAGATTTTCGTCGAAAAAAAGCGGTTCGAAGTCCGTTGCCTTTTCCAAAATCAAGTCATATGCTGCTTTCTGATTATCATTAAGATAACCATAGAATAATCTCGTATCATCATATGGCAGCGAATAAATTGATTCTTCATCGTGTAAATCTGCTTCCACTATTGCAATCGCATTTTCCATATCGATGATGGCATCGTCCAGCACGACTTGCCCTTCAGGAGAAAGAACATAATCCTTAGGTGGTTCCGTCGGTGCAACGGTTGATTCGGTGGTTGCGATAGTCGATTCTTTTGCAGAGGTTGTAACGGTAGTGGTAGTGGTGGCTCTGCGCCTCCTTTGTGTGGTTTCTGAAACTGATGTGGAGCATCCAGAAAGGATTGCGATTATGAGAATCAATGAAGTCAGTTGTAAATACTTTTTCATTAGTGACACCTTTCAATAAATATCAAGAATCATTATAAATGCAATTCATTTGTTATGTAAACCATGAAACGAATAATACCAACGGGCATCTCGTTCTCTCCAAGAAATTCTTATGTACAGTTAATAGTTGAAACGTTAAAATGATACTAATTCCAATGATAACGACCAGAGTTAATGCGAGGAAATAATGAGCATACAATCAATTTGGGTACTTAATCAGACGCTACAAATATGTGAAACGGGATGCTATATTTTTGACGAGCAACAAGTGCACTTGAAGCTTCATCAGAATGAGATGAAGGCGGCGAATGTTTTTTTGCCGGAGGAGATTGAAATGCTTCAACTGCCTGAGGATTTTTCCCCGTTGCCGCCGACCAGTCATTGCGAAATCACTTGTGAGAATCGTGACTCGTTCTCGATGGCGAGAATGCGTGACGCACAAAGGACGAGTGACCAAACGAAAGAGGTCTTGGTCTTGAATCTGGCGAATCCGACACATCCCGGGGGCGGAGTCCGTCGTGGTGCACGAGCACAGGAAGAAGAATTATGCCGTGCGAGCTCGCTTTTGCTTTCTTTGGAAAGTGAAGAAGCCTCGCGTTACTATCATTTCAATCGATCCCTTCATACCTACATGGGCTCCGACGCAATTATCATCACGCCGAAAGTCGAGTTGATTCGAGATGAAAAAGGCATGTTATTACCAGAGACAAGTGTCGTATCCGTGATGACTTGTGCGGCACCCTGCCTCACAATCGGTACGATGGGGCTAAAGCCGAGCGGCTATGAAGAAATGGTATATCATCGCATTGTTGGTATGCTCAAAGTCGCCGCTGCGTGCGGATATCAGGAATTGGTACTGGGCGCATTCGGCTGTGGTGCATTCGGCAACGACGCTCATATCGTGTCCGATCTCTTTGCCCGCGCGATTCGAGAATTTTCCATCGAAGGATTTCACGTAGACGAGTTGTTCCGACATATCGATTTTGCCGTGCTTTGCCGAAATGAGATATCCTATAACCTGCGTGAATTCCAACGTAACTTTGCGCATGGAATAGAATGATGACGCCAATTATAGAAACCACACAGAGTATGCTTAATGTGAGAATAGGAGAATAGTATGGAAAAGAAGCCCCCTTTTTATGTGGCCAAAGAGACTTTTGAGACAACACGCTTGATTCTTCGTCCGTGGCAAGAAAGTGATGCAGAAGAATGCTATCGATATGCGAAGGATCCGCTGGTCGGGCCGATTTGTGGATGGCCGCCACATAAGGATGTTGAAAATAGCAGACAAATCATCCGCGACATGTTAATGAAATCGGATCACTATTGTATCGTTTGGAAAGAGACAGGACTTCCTATCGGATGCATCGGTCTGAAGCTAGCGGGCGAGAACGATTTTTCCGAAGACGATGATCAATGTGAAATGGGCTTCTGGCTTGGTGTGCCCTATTGGGGCAAGGGTATCATGCCGGAAGCTGCCGCTGCGATTCTTCGTCATGGCTTTGAAGATTTGAAAATGAAAAAAATCTGGTGTGCCTATTACGACGGCAACGAGAAATCAAAGCGATGTCAGGAGAAATGCGGTTTCCGATACCAATGGACGACAAAAGATATTGAAGTGCCACAAATGAACGAGGTACGCATCGGTCACGTCAATTGCATGACTGTCGAGGAGTGGAGAGAAAATCGAAGGTAACGGCAAAGTGATGTGTAAATCAAGGCGCGATAGGGTGTGCGTTTGTCGACCGCCGAGAGAAGAGCGAAGCTTGATGCCGTAATTGATCTGCATCATGAGAAAAGATTAAGCTTATCCCTCCTCAATGCCTGTGTCTTGTTTGAGGGGTAAAGCAGTAACCTTGTCGAGTGTTCGGATATCTTTTTGCAATAGCAAGTAAACGGCAGTCAAAGACAGACAAAATCCGGCGATGATAATCAAGAAGCCCGTGCCGCGGCCTTTTCCGACGCCAATAACCTTGCCGACAGACGAAGCAAGAGCACCGTCTTTCATGAGAAGCGGGGTAAAGATTGCGTCTGCGAGCAATCCGCAAATTGCATAGGATACGACGTAGCCGAGCTGCGATATCAGACCGATGAGTCCGAAAGCACGTCCTTGAACGTTATTGTCGATATTCTTACGAATCAGTACATCGATTGCGGTGTTGGCAAATGGCAACATGGCAAAGAATAGGAATCCTCCGATACAGATCCAAACGGCATTTTCAAAAGAACCGAACAGCATCATGAAAAGGCCTGCAAGGAAGAGAGAAATGCCGAGCATGGGTATGCATTTGCGGTTTTTGGCAAACGCGCCGATAAAAACACTCGTGACGAGCATGCCGCTCGCGCAAATGGTTTCGATGATGCCAAGGTTTTTCTCTGATGTAAATGCGATGACCATTGGTGTTGAAAGGGTCTGAATAAAGCCTATAAAAAAGGTCATGACAGATGTGATAATAACAAGAAGCAGGATTCCGCGTTTCATGCGAATTGCAGACCAGCCAGCCTTCATTTCGACGGAGAATGCTTCGTGCTTTTTTGACGGTTTTGCCGCGAGTCCACGGCGTACGACCATGGTAGTCACGACGGTGACAAAGAAGGTCGCGATGTCGATAATCAGTATCATTTTGATGTCAGATATGCTTAAAATCAAACCCGCAATAGCCGGGGAAAGAAGATAACGTGCCGAGCCTGCGGCCTGCGTGAGCCCACTTCCTTTGGCATATTCTTCTTCGGTCAAAAGGTCAGAAATGGTCGCCTTAAATGCAGGGTCCATGAGCGAGGAAAAGACGGAGCTTATGGTCACACCGACGCATATCACCCAATAGTCGTTAAGTCCGAAGCTCATGCATACGAGAATGAATACGAGTCCCAGTGCGGATAGACTATCGCCGAGAATCATTAATAGGCGTCGGTCATAACGATCGGCAAGCACACCTGCCGGAACACTGAAAATCAAGTATGGGACAAAAGCCAATAGCGTGACAAATGCTGTCGCAGAGGCTTTTCCCGTTTGGTTATACACGTAGATTCCAAGCCCGAAAGCGGTCATGCCACTTCCTATGGATGACAATAGCTCGCCCGACCACAGAATCATAAATTTGCGAAAAGATGAATGACTCGCCATGAATATTCCCCTCACTTATGTTTAAAGAATATATCATATGTTGGAAAAAATGGGAGAAGTTTTTGGAATAGAGTATAATCAAAGTAATTCGATAGGGACTGCTTATTGCTCCATGGATTTACCTCCTTGTTACAAGCGGTGCGTTGAAGGATGAACAATAGAGTGAAGGAGAATTTCTTGCATGAATGAATCTGATTTGCGCTTGATTTGGAAACATGAAGAAGAAATTGCTCATGTTCACGGTTGGGACTTTTCTCATTTGCGCCATCGTTATGAATCAAACGAAGAATTACTTCCATGGGACTATCAGATGGTTGTATCAAAATACATGCGCCCGACCGATCGCATCCTCGATATCGACACGGGTGGTGGAGAAGAGCTTCTTCATTTCGGTCATCCCTATAAATTAACATCAGCGACGGAAGGCTATCCGCCGAATGTGGAGCTTTGCAAGCGCGTCTTAACACCACTTGGCATAGATTTTTGGGAAATGACGGATTTTCATCACATGCCGTTTGAAAACGAATCCATGGACATCATTTTGAATCGACATGGTGATTATGATATCGATGAAATATTTCGTGTACTACGTCCTGGTGGAACGTTTATCATGCAACAGGTGGGGGAGGAAAATGATCGAGAAATCGTGAAGCTTCTTATCCCTGACGCGGATACTCCATTCCCGGGCATGTGTCTTGATATCCAAAAACCACTCTTCGAATCGAAGGGCTTCACGATTTTAGAATCTGGAGAGGCATTTGAACCCATCATTTTTTATGACATCGGCGCATTGGTCTGGTTCGCTCGAATCATCGAATGGGAATTTCCCGGATTCTCGGTTGATTCGAACTTTGCCGCATTATTGCACGCACAAAAAATAATCGAACAAAAGGGACGTATCGAGGGGCGCACGCATCGATTTCTTATTGTCGCACGAAAACCGAGTTCTGTTCGGCCTTTCTAATCATCACAACGACAAAAGATTTCATGCGAGGGCTTAATTCATGTCATTCACTTTGTTCGAGAGAGTAAAGGAAGTAACTATGTCAGTAAATTGTCCAAAAGAAAGTAATGAAGATATCGCTGTCCGCTATCATTCGGGAGGCGCGTCTTGCTCGCAAGCCGTACTTGCGGCATTTGCTTCGGAGCTGAATCTTCCCGAATCAACGCTTCTTTCCATGGCATCTCCTTTTGCAACCGGTATGGGCCGCGGCGAGATGTGCGGCACCTGTATTGGTGCATTGATTGCCATTGGCACGGCTATTGGCCCACAGTCTGTTGATGATATAGCGGCTCGAAAAGCCTCTCGTGAAGCAACTCATGAATTCCTTCAGCGATTTGAGGAACATTTTGGTTCCTATCTGTGTAGGGATTTAGTGGCGCACAAGAAAATCGGTGTCTCCGCGGAGGCGGCGGCTGCCTCGAATGAAAAGCTCGTCGACGCATCCTGCCGGCAATGTGTTATTCAATCAACGAAGATTGCCTCCGATATCATCGCAAAGCATCGAGAACAAAAGAATTAATGTAAGGCAATATTGTATGAATCTCTCGAATGTCGCTTTTCTGCCCCTTTGGAATGTGTTATTTTACTTATGAGCAATTTGAAGAAACGGAGATTCGATATGCTAAACGATGAAAATTCGAAAATCACGAATCAAATCAATGAAGCCACTCAACCTGGGCAGCCCGAGCAACCTGCTCAAATTGTGGAAGAATCCGTGATTCCCGATAATTTTCTACAATATAAGATTTCGCGAGATAAGCTTACGCTTTACGAAGCAACGCCGCTTGAAGCATTTTCTATCGGACGTTATCTGGAAACATCCATCGAAAGTATCATGCTTTTTAGCGTAGTCATAGCAATTTCTGCCATACTTGGCTTTTTCTTCACGGCATGGATTTCTGTAATCATTATCGCATTGATTCTGAATACTATTCTTTTTTTACCTCTTCTGATTCGCTTACCCTCGAAAAAGCGCCTCATTCGTGGCAAGGTGGTTCGTTCCTATTTCAATAAGCGTAATCAAGCCCTCATTGATGTATGGATTCCATCCACAGAGCAATATTGCGAGGGTATATTTGTAATGAAAGAAGAAAGCGGACGTTGCGTTCGTAATATGGATGTTGTCATCATGAATGTTCGAGGTTCTCGCCCTCATGCGATTTCGGAATCGCATTTTCAATAATTTGAATCATTAGCGAAGAAACTCGTATCAGACTAAAGAAAAGGAAACTGAAATGAAAGAAAAGCAGGGCACCCAAGACGAAAGTATAAATGTGAATTCTGAATTCAATGAGACTTCGAACGCCTCTGCGAGCAATTCTGGCGAATTACTAGGCGACAAAGACAAGACAACCGAAAAAATCGAGGCATCTGCAGATGTTCTGGCAATGACACAGGAAGAAGCAAAGGCATATTTCGAACTTCCATCGGATGTCAGTGCATATGACCTTGATCGACGTTTTTGGCAATGGACAAAGCGTTATCGCGCAGAAAAGGACGAGCAAAAACTTGCTGATATTGCTGCCGCATATGATATTGCTTCCGGAATTAAAGCCCGTGAAGAAGCTGTGCAAGAGAAGGATGCCGCCGCAAAAAAATACATGGGAAAAAGCGCGGCCGCATGGAAAACCTTTTTCTACTATGAGTGGTGGAAATTTGTTTTAGGACTTGTGGTATTGATTGTCGCGGGTATGCTTATTAAGCAAATTGTATTCACTCCGGCCTATGACCTGAATATCGTCTCTGTCGGCCATTTTACGATGGATAATGAATTCATGGTGGATTATGCCAAGGACACCTTCGGTGCAAAGAATCCATATATCACACATGCCGATGTTACGGCTGATAACGAAGAGGGCGCACAGAACTCCGGTGCCTATAACGAGCAGACTGCCACGGTGTTGTTGGCTCTTGAACCAGAGGTCATTATTTATGACGCAATGACGGCGCCATACTATTTTGACAAGATGGCGCATATCGAATCGGAATATAACAAGCTCATAGCTAAGTTGAGTGACGAGGCTCTCGACTATATTTCGCCATATTATTGCTCTCGTAATGATTATTATGCTGTTATGGAATCGTACTATCAGGATTATCCGGATGACCGACCAGATCCGGCAGATGGCGATGATTTGAAATACCTTTGCGGTATTGAAATTACGGACCCCGTTGTTTTTGAGGCGTTGGGCTACATAAGTGGCTGGAACGAGGAAGCGCCGTCCCTCATTATCACTATCAATTCCAATTCTGACAATCAGTCTCGAGCGCTCGATTTTGTCACGGAATTGTTGACCGATTTGCCAAACATTCGGGGACAGTATACTACAAACAATGCCGGCATCGAATCATCGATTATGTCTCGTGAATCATCCCGCGCCATTATGGCATCGGAAAATCGAGAATCTCGCGCGGCCGAAACCGCAGAAACATCAAACTGAATTCTTTTCCAAATTTACTTCTATTCGAAAAGCTGACAGGAGTCGCGCAAAAGCGCGACTTCTTCTTCGCTTAGGCGGCGTAATTCGCCGAGAGGTTGATTTGGTGCAAGCATAATTGGACCCATGCTTTCGCGATGCAGAAGCACGACACTTCGGCCGCGTGCCGCTAACATGCGCTTCACTTGATGGGTTTTTCCCTCGTATAACGTCAATCGACATTGTGTTTCGGAAAGAAGCTCGAGAGTCGCTGGCTTAAAAACGGTATTTGGCTTTCCGTTTTCATGGATAACCAATCCTTTTTGAAAGAGCGCCACATCATCGTCGTCCAGTGATTTTCCCTCATAGGTGACAAGATACACCTTCGGTGCGTGCCATTTCGGCCCCGTCAAACGATGAGATAATTCTCCGTCATTCGTAATCAACAGCACCCCCGTCGTATGGAAATCCAATCGACCGACAGGAGAGAGCTTTTTCGAGCGTAGAACCGTTGGCAAAAGGTCACCCACACAGGGATTATGACTGTCTTCCATTGCCGTAATACATGCGTCGGGTTTATTCAGTACGTAATAAAGGTATTTTGAAGCCGAAATCGGCTCGTCGTTGACAGTGATTCGTGCGGCGTCTGTCTCGGAAACCGCGATGCCCGGATCTTTTATCACTTCAGAATCCAAGCGTACGTGACCAGCGCGAAGTAAATCCTTTACTTGCGAACGAGTTCCGTATCCTGAATTGGCTAATAATCTATCCAAACGCATGTGTTGATTATAACAAAAATGGTGGATTTTTAACATTTCTATGAGGAAAACTGTGTTATACTAAACATATTGGAAAGGTGATAAAAGGGGATTTATGGCAGCAAGTATTATCAATCTTGAAGAAGGAAGACCATCCGTGGACGAAGCTATGAGAAGACTTCGTCTTCAGGTCAATACGATGCGTAGACTCGGCATCCGTCAAATCAAGGTGATTCATGGTTATGGATCATCAGGGAAGGGCGGCGTCATTAAAACGGCGACACACGAAGTGCTTCGTGTGATGGCAGATGACGGGAAGATTCGTCTCTATTGCCCGGGTGAGCAATTTGGTCCGTTCGAGAAGAACGGTCGTACAGTTGTGGAGCTTTGCCCAGCTTTCCGAAATGACCCCGATTGGGCACGTTCCAATGACGGAATCACGGTTTTGCTTTTAAAGTAATTTCGGGATAGACACGATTTACCCAGAGAATGAAGGGTGCCCAATATGGCACCTTTTTTTATCGAATACGTTCATATCAAAATTACAAATGCGGAGGAATACAATATGGCATACACATGGAAAGACTTCATGAACGAATGCGAAAATTGTCAAGCTTGTGACCTCGCGAAAACACGCAAGAATGTCGTGGTTTACCGCGGCGCAGTCGAGGCCCCCCTTATGCTGATCGGAGAGGGACCGGGAGCAAACGAGGATGAAGAAGGACTCCCGTTTGTGGGTCAAGCCGGACGTCTTCTTTCTCTTTTGCTTGATGCATATGACCTCGAGGCGAAGGATTACCACATATGTAATGTGGTGAAATGTCGTCCACCGGAGAATCGTGTCCCGACAATTGACGAAGCCCATGCATGTAAGCCGCTTCTTGCAAAACAAATTCGTTTTGCAAAGCCAAAGGTGATTGTCCTTCTTGGCAAAACCGCCTATACCTTCTTTACTGGCGATAATATTACACCCATCAGTAAAGTTCGCGGCCAGTTCATCGAGAAGAATGGTTACTACATCATGCCAACATTTCACCCTGCCTATATCTTGCGAAACAACAACGAGCGTGTCACCTTGTGGCGAGATATCGGACTCGTTCGTAACAAGCTAAGTGAGCTCGGACTTGGCGAACCACTTCGCACACTCCCTGAAATGCCTACCGAGCGCCCGAAGAAATCCTAATTACCGAATTAATTGTGATTTTGCAGATGAATAAATCGAAAAAACGCACCATTGCATAAATAGCAAAGGTGCGTTTCGTTTTGGCTGCCGAACTAGGATTTGAACCCAGACAAACTGCTCCAGAGGCAGTCGTGCTACCATTACACAATTCGGCAATGTTGAATCAACGAAAGAGAGTATACCAAATGAGATGGGGGTTTTCAAGAGGAATCAAGCATGAAAACAAAACGAAATCACCAAAGAAAAGTTTCATTTGACGGCTCAAGGGAGACCTTTTCACTAATTTGAAAGAAAATGAAAATCATTCGTTGACAATGAAACCGAACGCTGATACGATTTGAGCGCAGCATAAAAACGAAATGAAATATATAGTTTATTTTCTTTCGTTTCGCGGCGACGATTGGGGGCGGATGCGAAATGATTAATTTGGAACGGCGCAAGAAAATTCTTGAAATTTTGGAAAAGGAAACAAAGATTTCAACGACGGAGCTTGAGGACCGTCTGCAGGTAACAGGCGCAACGATTCGAAGCGATTTACGGGAGATGGAGCGCGAAGGCGCGATTATCCGTTTCCACGGTGGTTGCTCGATTGCCGACCAGGTTAAACCATCACAAACTCCCGAAAACTACATGCGTCGCAGTGTAATGTATGTAGCAGAAAAAACAGCGATTGGCAAAGAAGCGGGTACTTTTGTATCCGAAGGGGAAACGATCTTTATTGATGCGAGCTCGACGACCTTTCATATGATTCCGTTTATCAGTCAATTAGAAAACTTAACAATTGTGACGAACGGAATTCATACCGCGATGGAAATCCAACGCTACAGTAATTTCCGTACTGTTCTCATCGGCGGCGTATTGCGCCCGCATTCCGGTGCCGTTGAAGGACTTCTGTGTGAAGAGATGCTTCACCGTATCAGCGGTGACAGCTATTTTGTTTCCGGTAATGGCTTCTCGCTGAATTCCGGTTTAACAGGTCATAATTTTTATGAACTGGAGCTCAAAAAACGCTTTGCCGATAAGTGTAAGCGAAAAATTGCGCTGGTGGATTCTTCGAAACTAAACGCGGATTCCACATCAACTTTTATCCCGGCAGACCAAATCGATGTCTTGATTACGGATTCAGGAATATCACCTGAACAAGCGAAAGCCATCCGTGATTTCGGTATTTCGTTGGTCATTGCCGAAGTCTAATTCGCGTCAAAGAAAAAGAGGACAACATGGACAGTATTCCGTTTTCAGAACTTGCAATCTCGCAAGAAATTCTTCGCGCTCTTACCGATATGGGCTTCGAAGAAGCAACCCCTATTCAAGCACAGACAATCCCATATATTTTGGAGCATCGCGATGTGTTAGGCCAAGCACAAACTGGTACAGGAAAGACATGTGCTTTCGGTATTCCGGTTATTGATTCGGTTGATAAGGATGAAGATTACGTACAGACACTCATTCTTAGCCCGACTCGTGAGCTTGCGATTCAAATCGCCGAGGAGCTTCATAATGTCGCAAAGTACACAGCTGGCATTCGCATGGTCGCGGTATACGGCGGTCAACCGATTGATCGTCAAATAATGGCGCTCAAGCGTCGCCCGCAAATCGTCGTCGGAACGCCGGGACGAGTCATGGACCATATGAGAAGAAAGACCTTGCGTCTTGATCATCTTGATCGTATTGTTCTTGACGAAGCCGATGAGATGTTGAACATGGGTTTTAAAGAAGATATCGATACCATCTTGGAATCAGTGCCGCATGAACGTCAGACTGTTCTTTTCTCTGCGACGATGCCACCTGCGATTAAAGAGCTTACGAATCGCTATCAGGATAATCCGATTCAAATCAAGATTGCTGCGAAGGAGCTTACGATACCGCTCGTTGAACAGTTTTATATCGAGCTTCGTGAGGCCAACAAAACAGAAGTGTTGACACGTCTTTTGGACGCGGAAAATGTAACTCGTGCATTAGTATTTTGCAACACGAAGCGGAAAGTCGACGATCTTACCGAGCGTCTTTCCACGCGCGGCTATTCTGTCGAAGCACTTCACGGAGATATGAAGCAAAGTGCTCGTGACCGCGTCATGAAGGCATTCCGTCAAGGAACTGTCGATATTCTCGTGGCGACGGATGTGGCAGCTCGCGGTATTGATGTTGACGATATTGAAATGGTATTTAACTATGATTTGCCTTCTGATGAAGAGTACTACGTACATCGTATCGGTCGTACAGGTCGTGCCGGCAAAACCGGTAAGGCGTTTACATTCGTAGTCGGTCGCGAAATCATGGATTTGAAGAACATTCAGCGCCTGACGAAAGCGACATTACAAAGGGCGACTGTGCCTTCTGTGCATGAAGTCAGAGACAGCAAAATTGCAGGCGTTTTGGAAAAAACGGCTGATATTTTAAATGACAACCATCTTGATGCCTATGTTCAATATATCGAGACCTTCCTTGAACGTACAAACGTATCCGGAGGAACAGATGATTTTCATACGACGGCTGATATTGCTGCGGCACTCCTGAAGCAATTAGCAAATGATACCATTGTCGAGCATCAAGAGATCGAAGAAGTGATTCCTTACGAGGAATATACGAATTCGAGGCGAGAGGCGAAGGCCAAGACGCCTTCTACTAAAACGAGAAATCATGGAAAAAAAGAAGAGCCGGGAATGAAACGCCTTTTCTTTAATGTGGGTATTGAAAACAAGATTCGCCCGAATCAGATTGTACAATTTGTTGCTTCTCGTTCGAATATTCCGGGAAGCTCCATCGGTGCAATTGCCATATTTGACGAATACACATTTGTTGATGTACCGGAAGATGTGGCTGATCACGTCGTCTCTTCGACGAATAATGAGAAAATTGGTCGCCAAGTAGTTCGTGTTGAATTCAGTGGGGAAAAACGAGCAAAACCATCGAAAAAAACTGAAAAAGGCGAAACGGATGATTCACGCATGATGAATGATTCGGATTTGAAGGGTATCGAAGATACACCAAAGAAGAGTAAACCTAAGAAGGCCTATGACAAGAAGCCTGCAAAGGACTATTCGGATAAGTCAGAGAAGAAAGAAAGAAAATACGCGACTAAATCCACTACCGGAAAAGGCGAGAAAAAATATGGTTCGAAATCCTCGTCCGGAAAAGGTGAGAAAAGGTATGGAACGAAATCTTCTGGAACCAAAGGTGAAAAGAAGTATACTTCCAAGTCGTCATCGGCAACGCGAAGCGGCGGAAAGCCACCGAGAACACCACGTAAAACTAAGGCATGACAAGTAAGGCACAGTTTTTAAACTGTGCCTTTATTTATTTCATATTCATCTCAAAGAGTAAGCGGCGTATCACGATTAATCTTCATCATCGTCATCGAAGGGCCCGGAATCACGTAAAAGCCGTTGCTTGAATTTCTTCGGTGTCATGCCGCGGTGACGTTTGAATTGCGTAATAAAGTAACTTGCGTTGGAAAATCCGGTATCCAGTGCGATTTGGCTGATGCTTTGCCGCGTGGAAACGAGGCGCTTCTCGGCTTCGGTTAATCGAACATAAGTCAAATATTCAGAGAAAGTCTTTCCGATAGATGCTTTAAAGAATCGCGAAAAATAACTGTAACTCATGCGGCAAAGCTTCGCCATATCCTCGGCGCTCACAGTATGCATATAATGTGCATCGATATAGGCAAGAACCTCTTCGAGGAGGTTAATATCTTCAATCTTTACATTCGAGGAAACGGACATACTAAGCCCTTGGTTCTCCCATTTTCTTATGTACCAGAGAAATATGCGACAAATGTCGGCACGAATGGCCAGTTCGTATCCGTATGTCTTTTCTGTGTATTCACGATGAAAATCCATAATGAGTGATGGAATATCTGTTTTATCGATTTCAGATGCAGAAATCACACGCTGTGGCGATGAAAAGGACATAATAAAAGGCATAATGTAACGTGCTTCGAATGAGCTTCTTGCCGTGGAAAAAAGAAGATAGGGATCAAATTGAACGCAATAATATTTACAATCAGTGTAACGATGATAGGAATGTGCCTCGTTGATATTTATTAATAACAAATCACCCGGGTGAAGAATATACTCAATACCGTTGATGGTCGCGGAAAAATGCCCCTCACAGGCGTAAATTATCTCAATGTAATCATGATAATGAGCAGGAATCTCTTTGGCGTCACTGGAGTGGTCATGATAATTCGAGCAAAATGCTATGGCATCGCTCTTTGATGACTGACGCAAATCTTCGTAAAGTGCATTTGCCGGTTTATTCTTCGTATTGTAAATCGTCATGACGAGCCCCCTTGATGAATATTCTTGAAGTCAGTGTCAGAATACCACATACTAAACATAAATAGAAGGTCATTTTTATTGAAAAACGCAAAATAATGATATTTCAATGAATCAAACAATACAGTTAACCATACTAGTAGACTTTTTCGGAGATATCATGAATAATGAAATTACGTAAATCAAGGTATGAAAAATCATATACCGAAAGAACCTGAAGAAATTTATAGATTGTCGGATTCACAACGCCATTTTCAATTTGACAATAATATGAATGGTTTACATTCGCCCGGGCGGCAACTTCACTCTGCGTCATATGTGCTTGCAGACGAAGTTCGCGTAGCACATTGCCCATATCCATTAGAATTCTGTCCATATCTCCCATGTTTTTCCTCCTTTCCATGCTGTTTTTTGAATGATAATGCATTATTTACTCATGCTCCAAGTGTAAGGTCATCAAGATGTGTAAGTCAATGCGGATATAGCCAAAATTTTCGTTGATGGAAAAAAGAAATGACAAAATCATGATATCAAGCATAAGAAATGGCGAATTTTTGCCGACAAGTTTTTTTGCATTCATCAAAACCAAGAAAAGTGTGATTAGGAAAAAGCCCGAAAATGTCGTATAATATAAACGATTTTTTGCTTAAAGAAAGGAACTTTTTCATGGCATTGGAAAAAGATATTATTCTCCCTTCTTGGATATCCGCCGGTATGGTCTTTCAACAAGGTGTTCCTTTATTGCTTCACGGCAGGACCGGGCCGGATAATCCTGTTACATTAGATGTTGTTAAGGATCCGACAGATGGACGTAAGGTATCAAAGCTTGATACGGATTACGGTGTTATTATCAGCTTGGAAACCACCTCGGACGACGAAGGCAATTTTCATTTTAAGCTACCACCGTATCGCTCTTCTACTGACGCATATACGTTAGTTTTTCGCGTGATGACTTCAAGTCTTTCTATTAACGATTGTCGTTGCGGTGATGTGTGGGTGATGTTGGGCGGTAAGCCGCTTTCTATTCCGATTTGCCAGACTGGTGCTCCACGTACACCGTTAAAGAAGAGCATCATGCCCTCCATTCGCTTTTTCTCGCCAAAACGTGATTGCTATAGCGACGTAAGTGCTTTTTCATATGAACCGATTCTGGAATCCAAAGAAGGCTGCTGGATTCATGTGCGCGACACGCAGTTGTTGAAAAATGTCTCATCTGCGGCCTTTTCTCTCGCATATCATTTGTCTGATCAGTTGCATTACTCTGTCGGTATCATCGATTTAGCTGAGGAATATGCGCCGATTTATCGGTGGCTGTCACATGATGGTATTGATGAAAATGACACAATCCGTGAAGTGCTTTCCGAACGTGGTCTGTATTTCACCGAAGAAGGATTTCATGAGAATGTGAAGAGCCTTCTCGAGAAAAAGAAAGAGGTCATTCTTGCCAAGGCTGCCGCCGCCGCTTCTATCGAAGAAGAGGAGAAGGAAAAAGCAAAGGCGATTGAAAGAGAAAGAATGCTTGCCGAAAAGCAGGCTAAGTCTGCCGAAGCGGAGAAGAAATCGTCCGAAGAGGATACGGAGTCTACATCCGAAGACGACGATGTGTCACTTGATACAACGGATACAGAAAATACCGATTCGACGTCTTCGTCGCAAGAGGATGAGCCATTGCTTTCGTTCCCAAATGACGATGTGGTAAACGAAACGGTATCAAATGTGAAGCTCTTCTCGAAGTTTATCATTGGTGATGATCCGCTCGAAGAAGCTGTTCCTGAGCCACTTCCTGTCGTAATCGGTGCGGATATGATGTCCGTTCTCTATAACCATAAGCTGTCACCGCTTTGCGACATCAGCATACGTGGTATTGTTTATGCACCGGATGCATCCGATGCAGCTTTCGGAGAAAAATATGTACCGATGGTACGTCAATTATTGGTGGATTTGGCTCGCGTATTCGGCCCGCGTTCCATCGATGACCGTGCCCAGGTGCCTTCGCTTATTTTGTTAGGACTTCATCCAAACGCCATCGACGTGGAAAAACCATATCAACATGTCGAGTTTAATGAGCGCTTGAGCGCAATTCGCCGCCGCTTTCCGATGCCAATCGGTATTTTAAGTCAGCACGATATGCTACTGCCTGACAAGACGGCGACCTTTACCATCGGCAGACGTCTTGCCAATATTGCGCTCGGTCTTCACTTTACGCCGAAAATGCCTTCCTCGTCGCCAGAATGCGACGGCATCGAGATTATCGGTAATAAGGTGATGCTTTCCTTTGATAATACAGTCGACGGTTTGCGTTTGGCTGAGAATGAATCGATTCTTCGCGGTTTTTCGATTTGCGATGAGCGTCGTGTTTATGTTCCGGCGAGTGCAAAAATATTGCACAGTGTCCGTGTTATGGTTTGGAATGACGAAATAGCAAACCCGGTCGGCGTTATGTACGGATATTCGCCGATTCCGCATCAGGCGACGTTCAAAAATCGTATTGATTTACCGGTTTTGCCTTTCCGTATCGACCGCGTGCCATCGGTGTATTGTTCGGATATGACCTTTACCGATTGTGATATGCTGACCTTTGTCGGCAAGGAAAAATGGGAAGATGAATTTACGACTTTGCCTGTGTACCGTGTGACGAAGGGAAAGGCCGACATTGTTTTGGAAGACATGAATAAGACGCAAGGGTCTTCTTCGCTACATATTAAGTATGATACGGAGAACAGCCTTTTGTCCTTTGGCCCGGTGCTTTCCGACGCATCATCATTGACGCCTTTAGATTTGTCCTATTCCAAAGGAATCGCTGTCGATATCTTTAATCCTGACCAGGCTGAAAAAACTTTGCAAATCAGTGGGTTTTCCGGATCGGCAAATATTGAAATCGGGCTTCGTTGGCAAACCATTATGTTGCCGTTCCAGTCGGAAAAAGCTAAACAGCTCGAGTCAATGACTTTTACTTTGTTTGATACTTCTCGCTCCGGCGAAATCTATGTCGACAACATTCGTTTCTTGGCAAATGGCTTCGACGATAAATAATCCACACGTGCCACCGCTTTCCGGTGACCACGTTTTGAGTCGTGAATAGGAGGAAAATGCATGTTTGAAGATTTATTGCCCGCGGTCGAGAAAAGTATTCTCGAATCTTCCGGATCGATTCCCGTCGTTTTTGAAGGCATTGAACATTGCTTTGAGAAGACAACGCCTGTGGCCACCTCAAGTCGCCACACCTCCCACGAGCTTCTTTACCTTCGAAAAGGGGCAGCCGAATTTACGATTAACGGAAAAACGGTTATGCTTTCCAAGGGTTCTACACTTATTATCCGCCCGCAGGTGAACCATGCGATTCGTGTACCTGAAGGACAAGCCGATATGGTTGTTCTTTATTTTGGTTTCTCTTCGAATCTTGCAAACGCGCAAGCAGCGCTTCGTGCGAAGCCAAAGGACGCTCAGCCGATGGCGAACGGCACCTTGCGTGGCGGACCGATGGTTCCGGTTTTTCCGGAAAATGTATCGTCGTCGCCACTGGAAAGCTTCATTGATTTTGCCATGGGTGAAAAGGATGCCGCGCATGATCAATCCCACCTGATTATTTCCGGAAAGAGTCGTCAGGCTATCGGTGATTTGGTAAAACGCATCATGAGAGAGAGCCGTTCGGATGCTTATGCGAAGGATATGATGATGCAATTCCTTACGATGGAGCTCCTTGTCACTTTGTCACGCGCTCTTCGTGAAGAATGGGAAGAGAGCCTCGCGGTGAAGCACGGTAAAGCACGCGAGCTCGTGTTAATTGCTCGCGATTTTATTGAAGAAAATTACAACAGCGGCATTTCAGTGGTGGATGCATCATCCTATGTTTTCTTGAGCCAAGGATATTTCACGAGAGCCTTCCGTGACGAGTTAGGAATGAGTCCGATGAGCTACCTTATGCAAGTACGTATCAAGGCCGCATGTAAGCTTCTTGAGCAAAAGGAAATCAAGGTGAGCGGCATTGCTTCTCAGGTCGGCTTTTCAAGCCCGCAACGATTCAATGTTGCATTCCGAAAGCAAATGGGAATGGCTCCGATGGAGTATCGACGTATGCACACCAAATAACCGCAAATGCCGTAATAAAGGGCGTGTAACAATGTTACACATGTTTTCCGACTGGTGTCGGTCATATAGGAAAGGACGTATAACAAATGATTGAAGATGATTTTCGAATTCCGGAAGAGAGTCGTAAGGGAATGGATATTCCGCGTATCGAAAGAGCAGTGAAGGAGATACTTATCGCGGTCGGTGAAGACCCGGAGCGCGAAGGTCTCCTCGAGACACCGGAGCGTGTTGCTCGTATGTATGCGGAAGTCTTTTCCGGATTGCATCGAGATATTTCCAAAGATATTAAAGTATTCACCGAGCCTGGCAACGATGAGATGATATTGATCGGTGATATCCCGTTTTATTCGATGTGTGAACACCATCTTTTACCATTCCACGGCAAAGCACACGTTGTATATGTGCCAAAGAACGGCAAGATTTTAGGTCTTTCCAAGGTAGCGAGAATTGTCGATACACTTTCGCGCAAACCACAATTGCAGGAACGCTTGACCTCCGAAATTGCCGACACTGTTCAGGCCGCCGTCGGTGCGTTATCTGTTTGTGTTGTCATCGAGGCAGAACACCTTTGCATGACGATGCGCGGTATTCGTAAGCCGGGCTCTAAAACCGTCACATCTGCTATGCGCGGCGGTTGCCGTTCTGACGCTCGCACCCGCGCTGAGGCGCTTTCCCTTATCAACCGCACGAGAACATAATAGGAGGAAGAACACATGAGCAAAATTCCGCTTCAAACCAAGGCTCCGTCGCATTTTCGCGCGAAAGACGTTATATTCGATTTGCGTTCGCGAGCATATGTGATGGGGATTTTGAATGTCACGCCTGATTCTTTTTCTGATGGTGGAAAGTATTTTCTGGCATCGGATGCCGCCGCCCATGCTCAGGATATGGTGAAAGAAGGCGCCGACATTATCGATATCGGCGGTGAATCAACCCGCCCAGGCTTCTCTCCGATTGATGAATATACGGAGAAAAACCGTGTCATCCCCATCATTGAGGCGGTGCGGTCTTCCATCAGTATTCCGATATCCATCGATACGTCGAAGGCGGGCGTCGCTCGCGCTGCTCTTGCCAAAGGCGCGATGATTGTAAACGATATCTGGGGACTGCAGAAAGATGCACAAATGGCCGGTGTTGTCGCTGACGCAAAGGCGGGCGTCATCATCATGGCCAATTACTCCAATCCTTCGTTACTTGCAAAATCGGGCAATATCGTAGATGACTGCCTTCGATATCTGGAAAAAAGCTTAACGATTGCATCTAAGGCCGGTATCGAATCCGATCACATCTGTGTTGACCCCGGTATCGGTTTTGGCATAGATACGGAAGAATCCGTTGCCCTTTTGCGGGCGATTCCTGAGATTAAAAAGCTTGGCTATCCCGTACTGATTGGTGCTTCGAAGAAGCGTTTCATTGGTGAATTGATGGGAAATTGCCCAGTAGAAGAACGTGCCGGAGGTACGTTAGCCGTTTCATGTGCGAGTGTCGGATTAGGTGCTCGTTTCGTGCGTGTGCACGATGTAAAAGAGACAGTGAACGCGATGAAAATCATCACTCATGTGGGAGGCATCTATCATGGATAAAATCAAATTAGTCGGGATGGAATTCTATGGTTATTCCGGTGTCTTGCCGGAAGAAAGAGTCAAGGGACAAAACTTTATTGTGAGTCTTACCCTTTCGATTCCTCGGATTGTGGCCGCGACAACGGATAATCTTTCCGATACAGTCGATTATTCTCAAGTGTTTGACATCGCACAAATGAACGTCGAGGAACGTTCTTTTGCACTTATCGAGCGTATGGCAGAACAAATTATCATCGATGTGCTCCATGCTTTCCCGATGATTGAATCGATCAATGCTGTCATCGAGAAGCCCGATGCACCTATAGAGGGTCATTTTCAAAGCATGCAAGTGGATATCAGTCGTTCACGTGAAGAAATGGCGGAATGGCTGCATGAGTGAAGTGTACTTATCACTCGGCTCCAATATCGAAAACCGCGAAGAGCATTTATATACGGCTCTTCGGATGCTTGCAACGGATAAGCTAACCGTTTTGCATGCGATTTCTTCTGTATATGAAACTGACCCTGTGGGTTATACGGAACAAGCTGCTTTCTTGAATTTGGCATGTCGCATTACTACGTCGCGTTCTCCACACGATTTGTTGGATTTGCTTCACGAGATTGAAAACACGCTTCATCGGACACGGGAGATACATTGGGGACCGCGTACTATCGATATCGACATTTTGACGTATGATGATTGCATTATGAATGAACCGGATTTGGTTTTGCCGCATCCGCGCATGTACGAACGCGGATTTGTGCTCGTACCGCTTCAGGAAATATACCCATCACTCGATTTACCGGCGAATATGCATGATGGTGTTCGTTTCTTTGCATCGGCGCCGGAAATCCCACGAAATGAATGTTGAACGAAGGAAAAAAACCGCTATAATAGAAATGCAATTCGAATGAAGGAGGGCTACCATGAGCGACAAAGAGATGCCACAACGTACGGAATCGAACGCCAAACCCACAACACAGGGAGGCCAAGGTTTTGACGGCACCCAAGGCCCACGCGGAAATAGCCGAAATCACAGAAGAAGAAACGGCGGACGCGGTGGTAATTATGGTAACACAGCCAATCGTAACGCAAATAACAATACACCTGCGGGGAATAATCGCCCTGCGGATGCTTCGGCACCTCAGGTAAAGACGGTATCCATCGGTTCAAATTCGCCTTCCGGCAACGGTGCGCCATCCGGTGAGCGTCGTCCGAGTAATGGTAATAATAAACCGAATCCCAATAATCGTAACCGTAATCACAGAGATGGACGATATAACAATGATCGGAATCGCGACAATCGCCCTGATAACGCGTCGAGATCCGGTGCAACATCCGGCGCAGCTTCAGGTTCAGATGCCACAACGAGAGATAATCGTTCGAATCATGCGAATGGTGAGAATAGAGATCGTATTCGCGATTCGAAGCGAAATTGGGATCGTCATATTCGCGCGGAAGAAAACGTGGATGACATCCGTAAAGACAATGATCGCATCGAGAAGGAAATCTGGCTTGAGATTGCAAGTATTCATACATTGAAACTTGACTAATTTTGACAAAGTTGCGCTATAATGATTTTGTCGAAAGGACAGAAAAAGCATTATGAACGAGCGGAAGGGCTTATTTATTACTTTCGAAGGGATTGACGGATGCGGGAAGACGACGCAATTAACGAGTCTTTCACAAATGCTTCAATCCAAAGGCTATGAGGTGCTTTTGATCAGAGAGCCGGGCGGTACTTCAATTGGAGAGAAGATTCGAAGTATCCTTTTGGACAAGAATAATCTGGACATGACACCGATTACGGAATTGTTGTTATATGAAGCCGCTCGTGCACAAATAACACAAGAGAAGATTCGACCTTGGCTCGAACGCGGTAATTGCGTCATATGTGACCGATTCTACGATTCGACAGTTGCTTATCAGGGATATGGACGAGGGCTTTCCCTTAGTGATATCCATGAATTAAATGAATTAAGCACGAATTCTCTGGCGCCCGATATCACATTTCTTCTGGATATATCGCCGGAAGAGGCTTATGCGAGACGGGAAGGACGAGGCGGTGAAGAAGACCGATTGGAAGGCGAGGGACTCGCTTTTATGAAGAAGGTACGCGAGGGGTATTTGACACTCGCGAAGGATAATGCAAGAATCAAGGTGATTCACGCAGCTTCTTCTGTCGATACGATAAGAAATGAAATCGAACGTGAAGTTTGGGAGGTATTGGAATCATGAAACTCATTTTTGCGATTGTACACGATGAGGATAGTCCTCGATTAATGGCTGAGCTTAATAAGGCGGGTTTCCGTGTGACAAAACTGAATTCATCCGGTGGATTCCTTCGCTCCGGCAATACGACATTGATGATTGTTGTCGAAGAAGAGCAGCTAAAAGAAGCAATGGATTTGATTCGCAAGTATTCTTCGAGTCGTCAATCGGCAATTAATACGAATGTGACACCTTCTGCTATGGGCGGTGCTTATATTCCTTACCCGGTCGAAGTGATGGTTGGCGGGGCTACTGTTTTTGTAGTGAACGTCGAACAATTTGAGAAGATGTAATATATGGGTTTTTCTTCTCTTTACGGACAAAATCAAGTGAAACAACGCCTCGGCGCGTCGATTATCGGCGAGTCGGGGCATGCTTTTCTCTTTCTGGGACCGAAAGGCATCGGGAAGAAGACATTTGCGCGTGCATTTGCAAAGGCACTTTTGTGTCAGAATCCGACAATTGACGGCGCATGCGGTACTTGTCCGTGTTGTCATTATTTTGATGAGCATACGCATCCGGATTATCGCGAGTTGCTCATTCTGAAGGGCGAGCGCGGTATCAAGGTAGCTGAGGTAAGGTCACGCATCCTCGGCGATGTAGCCATCATGGCGCAGATTGCTTCTCGAAAGGTATACTTGATTGATGGTGATGGGCTAGGCGAAGAAGGACAAAACGCATTGCTAAAGACCATCGAAGAACCACCGAAGCATGTGGTTTTTCTCGTAGTTGTCTCTGATAAGTCGAAGCTCCTGCCGACGGTATTATCACGAATGGTACCGATTCTTTTCACACCAAATACGGATGATGAAGTGATTTCCTGTCTGCGAGAAATGGATGAGCTTGATGAAAAAACAGCACGATTAGCAGGTCGTTTTTCCAACGGCATCATTGGATATGCTAAGGATATCGCACTTTCTGGCTGGCTCATTGAGGCATGGGAGAAGATGAATGAGTTGGTTCTTTCTTTGCCAACAGTATCACGAACGACGCTGCTTACGGAAACATTTGAATATTTTGATCATGAAAAAGAGGATTTTGGTGAGTTACTGACTCTTCTACAAATGATACTCGGTGATATGGCAGTGCTATGTGAGGATTCTTCTTCGGATTCCTTGCGGGACATGGACAAAAAGGATAGAATTAACAGGATGCTTGCGGCTTCGGCGATTACCATTTCCGACATTCATGCTGCATCGCAAGATATTATGATTGCATCAAAGGCGTGGAAGATGAACGGCAGCTTTGAAAGTACGGTTTGCCAAATGCTTCTGTCTCTCAAAAAGGAGTTTAGTCATGGTTAAAGTAGTAAGTGTGCGTTTTCGCGAAGCCGGGAAGGCGTATCATTTTTTGCCCGGAGAACATCGCCTTAGTATTGGCGATGCCGTAATGGTCAATACCTCTCTTGGTCTTGATATGGCATTTGTTGTCGAAGAACCCTTTGATCTTCCTGATTCACAGGTAAGAGATGATATTCAAACGGTTATGCGTCCTGCGAACGAGCAGGAAAAGGCGCGTTTTGCGACGAAACGCGAACGTGAAAAGGAAGCCTTTGACCAGTGCCTGGTTTTCATCGAACGTCGACAACTAAAGATGAGTTTAGTTGATTCCTCGTATACATTTGACGGGAAGAAATTGGTCTTTTTCTTTACAGCAGAGAATCGTGTAGATTTTCGTGAGCTTGTGAAGGATTTGACGAGTTGTTTCCATACCCGCATTGAGCTTCGTCAAATCGGCACGCGTGAACAGGCCAGAATGGTCGGTGGTATCGGTGTTTGTGGGCGGGAGCTTTGCTGTTGTACTTTCCTGGAAGAGTTTGTTCCGGTATCCGTTCGTATGGCAAAGGAGCAAGGTCTTTCATTGAATCCGACGAAGCTTTCCGGGGCTTGCGGTCGCTTGATGTGCTGTCTTCAATATGAACAGGCGGCATATGAAGACGCGAATTCGCGTTTGCCGAAGGTCGGAAAACGGGTGTCGACTCCAGAAGGCAATGGTACGGTTATTCATGTTGATGTTCTTCGTGAGAAGCTTTCTGTTCGCTTAGAACGCGATGATGAAGCCGAAGTGATGGTTTTTGATGCCGAAGAAGTGAAGCTGTTCGGCGGTAATGGTGCTTGTCCATCCAATTGCGCTAAGAATGCTTCAGGCTGTAAGGACTGCCATTCTCGTAATGGTGCGAAAAAGAGTAATGCGACTGACGAGGATAACGAAAATGTTTCTATCAAGGAAGTCGATGAGGCACAAGAATATGCACCGAATGCGGCTTCTTCGTATTCGACTGGTCGCATTGAGGCAGATTACGTCGAAGAAGAGATTGCATCGAATCCATTGAATACTATCTCAACAACGGAAGAGTCCGAAGAAGACGGAGATGTCACTTTCATCGATGAGATAGACGAAAAAGAATAATTGCATTCACGAATGTGCAATGATACAATAGCAATGTCAATGACAACCTTGAGATAAGGAGGAACGAATTATGGCATATGTAATTTCTGACGCGTGTCTTTCTTGTGGAAGCTGTGAGGGTGAGTGCCCTGTAAGCGCGATCGCTGCCGGTGACGGTAAATATGAAATCAATGCTGATGTTTGCATCGAATGTGGTACATGCGAAGCTGCATGTCCTGTTGGGGCTATTACAGCTGGCTGATTTTTTTACGACATAGTCAAGAAGGCTTTGTGAGACAATTGTTTCGCAAAGCCTTTTTTTATCGATTTTTTCGTTTTTTTGCCGCTGGGGGACGAAAACACTTCTCAATAATGTAGAATATGAAGACGGAGGATAAAGATGGCTTTTGATAACGACATGGAATCCATAGAAGATTTAGGTCGAGCGAATTTGCGATTGATTCAGCGAAAAGACGGCTTTCGTTTTGGCGAAGATAGTGTTCTTTTGGCATGGTTTGTCGCGCAAGAGCTCTCTTGTCGCAAGAGAAAACCGATTCATGTTCTCGAACTCGGCACGAATTGCGGTGCTGTTTCGGTGCTTCTTGCGGGGCGACGGTCGGATGTCGATATTGTAGGCATTGAGCGTCAAGTGGTTGCCGCTTCTGTGTTTCAACGCAATATAGAGATGAATGCATTAGGCAATCGAATGCACGGATATTGTCTCGATTTACGTGAATTACCAATACCCGAGATTCCAAAGGCTTCTTTTGATGCCGTCTATATGAATCCACCGTTTTCAATGGATACACGCGGTCCGAAGACGACGCGTGGCGACGATGCACTTGCCGCGGCACGATTTGAAGAATATGGGACGATTGACGATTTTATTCGAGTCGGGGCTTCGATGCTCTTTCCCGACGGGGATATGTTTATCGTGATTCGTGCGGCACGTATGGCCGACGTGATTTCTTCGCTGCAGAAGGCTTCTATGGCTGTTATGCGCATTCAGAATGTTCACCCATATGTGCATAAGGATGCATCTCTTTGCCTGATACGGGCACGAAAATGCAAGAAATCCGGTGGTTTTCGAATGTTGCCGCCGCTGATTATACGCAAAAAGGATGGCACATATACGGAGACGCTGCTCAATATTTATCGTTCGGAGGATGAATCATGCTCTATTTAGTCGGAACCCCCATCGGAAATCTCGGAGATTTTTCTCCACGTGCAGTCGAAGTTTTGAAAAGCGTTGATCTGATTGCTTGTGAGGATACGCGCAGAACAGGTCTGCTTTTATCGCATTTTGGCATAGAAAATCGATTGATGAGTTATCATGAGCACAATAAGGTATCGCATGGACAGAAGATAATGGAATTGCTGATTGCAGGACAAAATGTCGCATTGGTTTCAGATGCGGGCATGCCAAGCATATCTGATCCAGGTGAGGACTTGGCTTCGTTAGCGGCAGAGAACGATATCCCGCTGACTGTTATTCCTGGCCCGGTTGCCGGTATCACGGCATTGGTGCTTTCGGGGATGGATGCGAGACACTATTATTTTGAAGGTTTCCTTCCATCAGAGGGAAAAGATCGAAAAGCTCGCATTAGCGCGATTACATCTGTTCCTTGCACGACCATTCTCTATGAAGCACCGCATCGGTTAATTAAAACGCTCGAAGAATTATCTTCCGCAGGACTATGCAATCGTAAAGCAGCTGCATGTCGTGAGCTTACGAAAAAATATGAGGAAGTGATTCGCGGAACGGTGAATGAATTGTTATCCCATTTTAATGAAATTCCGCCAAAGGGCGAATTTGTCTTGGTTTTGGAAGCGTGTCCGGAGGAAACGGAAGCCATCGTTTTGACTGAGGAGGAACGAAAGGCTAAAATCAACGCGCTGATAAATGCGGGTATGTCTACGAAAGACATAGCCAAGTTTCTTTCAGAAGAATGGAAAGAAAACAAAAAAAGCCTATACGCAGAGGTCCTTCAAATGGTAAAATAATTTTACTGATGTTTTTTCGGAGGCGGAAACCATGGTAAATGAGGGTATGGGGAAATCGATTGATATTCTAGGAGATGATAATTCCTCGCTAATATCGGATAAACTTCTTTTAGCTCAGGTTGGACCTCTTTTGGAATCGATTACTCTGGCCTCGTTTATTGTCAATCCCGATGGTCAGCGATTTGTTTTTTCTTCAGGAATGACGAATGTCATCGGAGCTGTTGCTTCGCAGGAAATGCTCCTTAGCGCATTGATGCAATTTGTTCCTGTAAAAGACCGCGAGTATGCGACAGACCGCTATGAGTCGGCAATCCACCGTCTTTTGCATTCGAAAGAGAAGGTCATTGTTTTTGAACATGCCCTTCGCAAGACAGAAGATGATGTGTTTTGGGTGAAGGTTTTCATGCAGCTGGTTCGTATTGACGGACGTTGCCTCATCAGCGGTGTATTTGTAGACCGCACGCAATCCATGGCGGAACGCATGGTATCTCAGCTTCTTTCCGAAGGCATTAAAGAATATGTTTATTACTATGATTCCGTGACAGACATATGCTACGTCAATACGCAATGTATGCATCTTTTGGATTTGGCAACAAACTATATTGAGAATGCCTCGTCAGAGATCATGCATTTTATTCATCCGGATGACCATACACGTTTTGTTACGGCACTCGAGAATTATCTGCAACGAAAGAATGAATTTTTCGTCGGCGATTTTCGTTTTCTTTCACCGATAAAGGGCGAGGTTTGGCTTCATTCCTGCGGAGCATCCGATTATGATATCGCGGGAAGTATGCGATATATCACGGGCCTCATGATAGATATCACGGAGCGCAAACGCACCGATTCCATTCAAAAAACAATCATTGACGGTTCTTCCGCCATTACCTATACAGCCGACGTGAAGCGTGGTATTTTGCGCTTTTCTGACAACATTACATCATTGCTTTCCGACATGAAAACCGAATACACAGGTGATATTTTGAAGTTGGTAAGTGATGCCATTATTCCCGAGGATCGCAAACGCTTTTTGCAATCAGTCACGAAGCTCGTTGATCGGGAACGCGAGAAGTTTTCGATTGAATTCCGTATTGTCGGGAGCGGTGGAAAACCAATTTGGCTCGCTACACGTGGTAAGGTGATGGTTGATACGACCAAGCAGAATCTTGTCATCGCAGGTACGGTTTTTGACTTAACATCCATGAACGAGGTTCGTGAAAACGTCGAGAAATCATCGAATCGTCACGAAATAACGGGACTTCCGGTGCGTGGCACCTTGCTTTCCGATACTGAAAAATTGATTCATGACCGTAAGGTTCTGTCGGCGGCACTTTTACTCGTTGATGTGAAGGATTTTCACACCTATAATGACCGCTATGGCCGAACGACGGGTGATGATATATTGATTGCGATGGCACAGATGCTGACGGCACGCCTTCCGGAAGGTGGCGCGCTTTATCATATCGGTGTCGATGCATTTTGTATTCTTTGGCCGCATGCGACACGGGCAAAGCTTGATGAATATATGCTTTTCCTACAAGACGAGTGCAGCCAGCCTCTTATCGTTGGCCGTGGTGCGTTTTTTATGTCGCTTTCCATGAGTGCCGCTCTTTTCCCGTCCTGTGGAAATATTGCAGATGAGCTTCTCGTGAATGCAGAGATTACGCTTCATAAGGTCAAACAGGATAAGCGGAAACGCTATGCTATCTATTCTCCGCTTGATAAAATCGAACTTCGAGAACGCCTCGATTTCGAGTTTCAGATTTCAAAATCGATTCGTTCGGGTCATGAGAATTTTCTCTTGCATTTTCAGCCGTTGGTTGATGCGAAGAATGGTAAATTGGTTGGTGCCGAAGCGCTTTTGCGTTGGATTTCCCCGACGGGCGAAATTGTTAATCCGGAAAAAGTCATCGCCGCGCTCGAAGCGACCGGTCAAATGGAAGCTTTTGGTAGCTGGATTATTACCTCCGGCATTGCTCAATGTAGTAAGTGGTTAAAGGCCGGTGTTTCCCCGGATTTCTACATTCACATTAATGTAACAGCTGAAGACATGGCGAAGATTGATTATTCCGCGACGGTCATCGATTTGCTGAAAGAATACGAAGTCGAACCAAAGAACATACTACTTGAAATTACCGAGACATCGTTGATGCGTAATTTTGCCGTTTGCCGGCAGAATCTCACGAAGCTTCGTAATGCGGGTATTCGAATCGCACTCGATGATTTCGGCACCGGCTATTCTTCGTTCAATTACTTGCGCGAATTACCGGTTGATGAAATCAAGATTGATCGTGCATTTGTCGAGGATGTCTTGCGCGAAAAGTTTAATCACTCATTTATCTCGGCTATTGTCTTATTGGCGCACAGTATTGGGATGAGTGTATGCGTCGAAGGCATTGAAACGCTCGATAAAGCCAATGTGATTCGCTCTTTGGGGGCCGATATTTTCCAAGGCTTCTACTATTCTGTGCCACTCGACCCGAAGGAATTTGAGAAAAAGTATTTTCCCGATTTGACGCAACAAAATGAAAATTGAGCCCCGTATTGGAGCTCAATCAACATCAAATTCTATGGAAGAGCCGATGCTTATTTCGCAACGACGTTAGCCAGTCTGCCTTTTACATAGATGAATTTTACTATGCTACGAGAAGCGAGTGCCTCGTCTAGACGCTCATCCTCGCGAACCAGCTTTTCTACGCCAGCAGAATCGAGATTCGCATCAATATCCAAACGGAACTTCACCTGACCGTTGATTTGAACGGCAATCTCGATGGTATCCTTGACGAGTGCAGACGCGTCAAAAGTCGGCCATGCTTGATTGAAGATGGAATACTCGTTGCCGAGGATTTCCCATTGTTCTTCTGTGAAGTGCGGGGCAAATGGTGCATAAAGCAGTACAAGTGTTTCGACAGTGTGACGAAGCAATGCTTGGTTTTGCTGTTTTCCGCCTTGGTATTTCGATATGGCATTCAAAAGCTCCATTAAGCGAGCAATGGATGTATTGAATTGGAATCTCTCCGTGTCATTGGTTACATTCTTTATTGTGTAGTTGAGTGAATAAAGAAGGTCTTTATCCTCTTGGGTAAGCGCCTCTTTTGCAGGCATCGGCAAATTCTTGTCGATGGATGCTGTTTCTTCAACGATACGGGCGATTCGGCCAGTGAATTTCACGATGGCTTGTAAACCATTGTCACTCCATGGACCACCCTCTGTATAGGCAAAGCCGAAAGCGAGGTAGGTACGGAAGACGTCGGAACCATATTTATTCACATACGGATCTGGTGCAATGGTATTTCCGCGTGATTTGCTCATACGATTACCATCCGGTCCGAGGATAATACCTTGGTGAATCAATGAGGTGAATGGCTCGTCGAAATCAAGATATCCCAAATCACGTAAAGCCTTCGTAAAGAAACGTGTATAGAGCAAATGCATCGCAGCATGCTCTGGCCCGCCGACATACTTGTCAACAGGGCACATTTTGTCGATGAGCTCGCGGTTGAATGCTTCTTTGTCATTCTTGTTATCTGGGTAACGGAGCTGATACCAAGAAGAATCTACGAATGTATCCATGGTATCCGGGTCACGCTTTGCAGGACCGCCACAGCAAGGGCAGGTCGTATTGATATAGCTCTCGCACTTGGCAAGAGGAGATTCTCCGTCTGGGCGGAATTCAACGTCGTATGGAAGAAGAACAGGTAAATCCTTTTCGGGAACTGGTACAATACCGCACTTTTCGCAATGAATGACCGGAATCGGTGTGCCCCAATATCGCTGACGAGAAATGAGCCAGTCACGAAGACGGAAGTTCACCTTCTTCGTGGCCATGCCAGAAGGAGCGAGCTTCGCAATGATGGCTTCAATCGCCGCTTTGGATGTCAATCCGTCGAATTCGCCGGAATTGACCAAGATACCCTTTTCGGTGAAAGGTAACTCATCGTTCGCATCGGTACTTGAAGCGATAACGCGGATGATATCAAGACCGTATTTCGTGGCAAAAGCGAAGTCACGATCATCATGCGAAGGAACCGCCATAACGACGCCCGTGCCGTAGCCGGCAATGACATAGTCAGAAGCCCAGATCGGAACACGCTTGCCCGTAATCGGATGAATCGCATATGCTCCGGTGAATACACCGGTCTTCTCACGTGTGGTTGACATACGATCGATATCCGAAGCCTTCTTCGTCTCATCTTGGTATGCCTTCACGACATCGCGGTATTCATCTGTTGTTAGTGTGTTGCAAAGCTCAGATTCCGGAGCAACTACTACATAGGTAACGCCCATTAGTGTATCGGCACGTGTGGTGAAAACCGAGAGCTTCAAGTCGTTTCCAGCCTCATCGATAAGACGATTGCCGTCTTTTTCACAATAGAAAGAAATTTCGGTGCCTTCCGAACGACCAATCCAGTTGGTCTGAATCTTCTTTGTCTTTTCAGGCCAATCGAGAGCGGGGAGACAATCCAGTAATTCCTGGGCATATTTCGTAATAGCAAAGAACCATTGGGTCATGTTTTTACGCTCGACCACGGTGTGGCAACGCTCGCATTCACCATCAACGACCTGTTCATTGGCCAAAACGGTATTGCATTGCGGACACCAGTTTACCGGTGCGTTTTTACGATATGCGAGGTCGTTTTTAAGGAATTGAAGGAAAATCCATTGATTCCAGCGATAATACTCCGGTGTGCATGTTGCGATTTCATAATCCCAGTCATAGGTCGCGCCCATGGCCTTCAATTGCGTCTCCATTGTGCTGATATTGGCCATTGTGGAGTCCTTAGGATGGATGCCTGTCTTTATTGCGTAGTTTTCGGCAGGAAGCCCAAATGAATCAAAGCCCATCGGATGGAAAACGTTAAATCCCTGCATGCGCTTCATACGCGTCCAGGAATCGGTCAATGCGTAGTTATACCAGTGACCGAGGTGCAAATTTGCGCCGGAAGGGTAAGAGAACATCTCGACACAATAAAGCTTCTTTCCGCCCTTGTTCGGGTCGTATTTATAAAGATGGGATTCTTCCCATTTCTTTTGCCATTTTTGATCAATACTTTTCGAATAAGCCATAAGGTAATCCTCTTTTCATTGATATCGAAACATTATTATAAACGCGTTGTCTCGTTCACGCAACGAAAAGAATGACAAAAAGGGCGATAAAAAGAAGAGGATAATAGAAGTAAAGGAGTCGTGACACGATGGGATTTGGCTTCTTTCCTTCGGGCAAAAGATAGCAAAGTGGGATACCGCCGATGGCTGTCCATTCGAGAGACCACGTGCCCGTGAAATGATATAACGTGTAGCAATACGCACCGGCGACAATAGCGAAAAAGAGGAGCGCATAGACGAGCTTTTTTTCTGCCCATCGATTGACAATGAAAAGAATAACGACACAAAGTATCGGAAGAAATCCGAATTCGAGTGGCAAGAAAAGTGGCAAAACGATGCAAATGAGAATCATCAATATCGATAGCATATGAATCGAAGAACGAGGGAGCTTTGGTAATTTCAGGCCGGGAGGCATGTGATTCACATCGCTTCCTGAAACGATGACACCATAACGCGTCGATTTCGAGATGGGATTTGCATTGATGAGATTCATGCTTGCGACACGGTCCTTCGGAAGTGAGAGCAATATCTCCATGCCGGTAATGATGCAAAGGGAAAAGAGAAGAGAAAAAGCGCCATTCAAGGTTAGCGCGAAGGTTGCATTGCCAGTAACGGCAAACCCGCCAGTGCGAATGGATTGCGTGAGAAAGGCGAGAATGCCAATGCGGAGACCGTAAATATACGTGTTTTTCGTGTGATTAAAGCCGGTGAGGAGCAAATCGGCGAAAAGAGGCACCGACATGTATCCGAGCACCGAAAAAAGACAAAATAGATGAGTCGGCAGTACGGATTGAAACGATATAGCGACGTAGCCGATGGTAAGGAGAAATAAACTCAATAACTTTTTCACATTTTCACCCGATTCTTGTAAGAAGAATGCCTTATTGACGCAAATAAACTGTCATTGAATCGCTTTGATTTTTATTGTATCATGAACGTGTTTATTTGTTATTATCGATTACGAGAAAGCGGAGAATTGTAAAACCGCTTGCTTTTATGATATGAAGATTGAGTTCTTGAGGAGAATAAAATGGGTTTAGGCTTAGATATTGGTATTGATTTAGGTACCTGCAGTGTGTTGATTTATGTGCGCGGTAAGGGCGTTGTATTAAAAGAGCCATCCGTTGTTGCTGTAAATACGAAGACCGGTAAGGTTTTGGCTGTTGGTGAGAGCGCGAGCCTGATGCTCGGTCGTACACCTGGGGTTGTCGAGGCGATTCGCCCTTTGCGCGATGGTGTTATTTCCGATTTTAAGGTCACCGAAGTGATGCTAAAAGCATTCATTGGCCGTGTTTGCCAAGGTATTCGTGCGACCTATTTCCGCCCGACGATTGTTGTTTGCGTGCCATCTGTTATTACACCAGTTGAACAAAAGGCTGTTGAGGATGCATGCCGTCATGCCGGTGCGAAGGACGTGTTCCTGATTCGCGAACCGATTGCGGCTGCCATCGGAGCAGGTATTGATATTACGAAGGCTTGTGGTTCCATGATTGTTGATATCGGTGGCGGAACGACAGATATCGCAGTTATCTCTCTTTGCGAGCCTGTTGTTGATTATTCCTTGAAGGTTGCTGGCGATCGATTCGATGAAGCTATTGTGAAACATGTTCGCCGTAAGCATAATGTTTTAATCGGTGAGAAGACAGCCGAACAACTGAAGATTGAAATCGGATGTGCGTATCCACGTGAAGAAGAAATGACGATGGATGTGCGCGGACGTAACTTGATTACGGGACTTCCTGCTACAGTTACTGTATCATCGACCGAAATGCTCGAAGCGCTTGAAGAACCGGTTGCTGCTATCTTTGATGCGGTTCACTCGGTTCTCGAGAGAACACCACCAGAGCTGATGGCGGATATTAGCCAACGCGGTATCGTTATGACCGGCGGTGGTGCTTTGTTATATGGCTTGGATCGCATGCTTGCGACCAAAATCGGTATTGATGTTTTTGTAGCAAACGACACGGTTAGCTGCGTAGCAATCGGCACAGGTAAGGCATTGAGCATGATGGATAAGTTTGCAGCGCTCGGTGACACTTAATCCCGTCCGCAAATCTTTGAATAGGGGACTTCGCTTTGCATTATATTGAGTTTTCGCATGTTGGTAAAAAATATCAAATGGGGGAAGTCTCCATCGACGCCGTTAAAGATGTGAGTTTCACGATTGAAAAAGGCGAGCTTGCCATTATTACAGGTCCAAGTGGCGCAGGAAAATCGACGATTCTCAATATTCTCGGAGGCATGGACACATGCGATGAGGGCGAAGTGCTTCTTGACGAAAAGACGATTAGTCGTTTCTCTGCTAAGGAGCTCACCCAATATCGCCGTGAAGATGTCGGCTTTGTTTTTCAGTTTTATAACTTAATTCAGAATCTAACAGCACTCGAGAATATCGAGCTCGCGACAGAAATATGTCAGAATCCGCTCTCTCCATCAGAAGTACTCGAAAAGGTCGGCCTCAAAGAGAGAAGCGACAATTTTCCCAGCCAGTTGTCGGGTGGAGAACAGCAACGTGTCGCTATAGCTCGCGCGGTAGCTCGTAATCCAAAGATATTGTTGTGTGATGAACCAACGGGCGCACTTGATGACGAGACCGGCAAATCAATTTTGACACTTCTACAAGATATGTGCCGTAAGGCCAATATGACAGTCGTCATTATTACGCATAACTCGGCGATAACGCCGATGGCGGATCGTGTGATTAAGATGAAGAACGGCTCTGTCGCCAAAGTAGTCATGAATGATAATCCCACTCCCGTCGAAGAAATCGAATGGTGAGCCGATGAAGCATATGTTGCGAAAAGAACTTTTTCGTTCAATATCCAGAAGTAAGGGTCGTTTTCTGTCCATCTTCTTGATTGTCGCACTTGGTGCCGGCTTCTATGCGGGTATCAAATCGACAGGCACGGAAATGCGCAATTCGGCAGACGATTACTATGACGAGTCCAATCTTCACGACCTTCGCATTGTCAGTACCTACGGTTTTTCCGACGACAATATTCGTGCGATTGCCGGAGTCGAGCACGTTGCCGCGACGATGCCGGGTATCACAGTCGACACCGGCTCATTTTACGAAGGCGTGGAACGACTGATTCGCGTTCAATCTTTAGACTTCGAAGCCTATGGGGAAAGTCAAAATCGCCCAGTTTTACAATCCGGAAGAATGCCGGAAAACGCAGACGAATGCGTGATATTACAAACCTCTTTGGATAGCGGGAAATATGAAATTGGTGACACTATCGAGCTTTCTATTGAGAAAGGATCTATCGAAGAACGCTTCATGAAGCAAACGTCATTTACGATTGTCGGAGGCGTTATTTCACCGCTGTATTTGTCCTTTCCGTGGGCGGCGAATTCGCTTGGCAGTGAAGAACCGGATTTCAATATTTTTGTGACGGAAGACGCATTTGAGCCAGGGCAATATACTGATTGCTATTGCATTTTGGATGGCACGCAAAAGCTGGCTTCCTATACTGACGAATATACAAATCTCGTCGACGAAGAAACAAGTGGGTTTGCGGCAATTGAAGCTGATGAGCAAGCAGCAAGAAAGCAGCAAGTCTTGGATGAAAACATGGAAGATATTTTGTCCGGCAAGCTCGATATATCTGAATATCTCGGTAGCTCCGACGGAACAATTCCTGAAAATGTCTGGTACTATTTCACTCGTGAAAATGTCCAAGGCTTCTCGATGTATCGCGACGATTGCAATCGCGTGGATGGCATCGCGAAGGTCTTTCCGGTCTTTTTCTTCTTGGTTGCATCACTTGTAAGCCTAACTACAATGACGCGAATGATTGATGAAGAACGTATGGACATCGGTACGATGAAGGCAATCGGTTATTCACCGATACAAATTTCGATAAAATATATATCCTATGCGGGTTTGGCAAGCACACTCGGCGCGTTTTTTGGATTGCTTGTCGGATTTCAGGTATTTCCACGTGTCATATTTAGGACATATCAGATCATGTACTTTTACCTAAGTATTGCACCTCAGTTCCGAATGGAATTTGCATGGTACACTTGGCTTTTATCTGTGTTTTTTACATTAGCAGCTACGGGACTTGCTATCTATTCATCGATGCGTGCAGTTCCGGCCTCGCTTATGCGTCCGAAGCCGCCGAAAAACGGGAAACGTGTATTTCTGGAACGCATCACGTTTATATGGCGAAAAATTGGCTTTGGACAAAAGGTCACGATTCGCAATCTGGTTCGCTACAAGAAGCGCTTTTTAATGACTGTAATTGGCATTGCTGGCTGTACGGCGTTAATGCTCGCTGGTTTCGGCCTGCGTGATTCTGTTTTGGGTATTGTCAACACACAATACGAAGATATCATGAAATATGACACGCAAGTCTTTTTTAGTGAGTCATCAGAAGACCTATTGGAAACCGATGCGGCAAAGAAATTGCTCGCGCTCGATGAAGTTCAGTCTGCCTTTGCCGTCTTTGCCCAAAGCGCCGACTTTGATTCGACCTCCAGCACGAAAAGTTCACCTGTAGAGGGTATTCTTGTCGTGCCTCAGACGCTGACCGATTTTTCTGATTATGTTGATTTGCATGAGAGAACCACCAAGAATAAACTATCGATTTCTGATGACGGAGTCATCATATCCGAGAAGCTTTCCATCCTTCTTGATGTAGATGTCGGTGATACAATCAGCAATGTTGATGAAGGTGGAAATAAGATTGACTTCGTGGTACGAGGCATCTGTGAAAACTATGCTGATCATTATATTTATATGTCCAAAGAAACATATGAAGAAGCATTTAGTGTCGATTTTTCTACCTCCATCGCATTTGTTAAATTGACATCCTCTGACGATGCAACCGTGAATAAGGTCGAAGATTTTTTGAAAGATAATGACGAGTATATTGCGAACCTTATGATTCATAAGGCTATGCGCGATTTGAATCGTGTTTTCAAGAGTCTTGACTATGTCATCATCGTGCTCATCATTTCCGCCTTTTCACTGGCCATAGTTGTTCTTTACAACCTTACAAATATCAATATCAAAGAACGTATCCGTGAAATCGCCACACTCAAAGTCTTAGGCTTCTATGATTTGGAAGTTTCAACCTATATTTTCCGTGAAAACATGGTTATTACCGCCATTGGCGCAATTCTTGGACTCGGGCTCGGTCGCATTTTGCATTTCTTTGTCATCCAAACTGCCGAGATTGATATCATCATGTTCCAGCGTGATGTGGCACCTGTAAGTTATCTGTGGTCATTTCTATTGACTGTATTCTTCGCGATGGTCATAAACTTTATCATGCATTTCTACTTACGACGTATCACCATGGTTGAATCACTGAAATCCGTCGAATAAAAAAGATTGACTTTCATTTCACGGCGGGATTATAATGTGCACAAATTATGAAGTTGTCGCACGGAAGCCTTCTTCGCTTCCTATTTTGATCGACACTGATGAGGTGACATCCCCCAATTTTCAACATAAACATTCCCATATAGGCATATCCTCGCATATTTTCGTGTAAAAATTTGACAAATGAGGTACATTCATGGAATCTGACAATCGATTCGCGCCGCTTAAAAAGAAGGACTTAGTGAGTATTGCTGTGCAATTCGGACTTATGTCCTTATCGAAGGCAAACTCTCTGCACCAGACCCAGCTTGCGGAATTTCTTTTCGAGCAGGAGAAGAAATCCCAGGGTGTAGTTGATCCGACTCCTACTGTGCAATACGACGTGACGAAGCCTGTCGGCGAAGGCGCGTCGCACAAGAAAACAAGAAAGACGGAAAAGGCAGAGAAGTCTACTCCGGTTGAGAAGGATGTCGATAATAACGCGACTGTTACGGAATCGTCAGCAGAGGCCCCGATAGCAGTGGTTTCGTCTGATGTAGCGCCAACGAAGGCGAAGACCTCACGTCGTAAGAAGACGGATTCGAAGACGGATTCGAAGGAGGAGAAGGAACAGCAAGAAGAGACCGCGGAGAACGCAGAGACTACGAAGCAGCAGGCATCCGCTATCGAAGAAATAAATGGCTCGACTGAAGAGACAAAAGAAGCTCCTTTAGCGTCCGATGAATCTGTCGCAGCAGAGAAATCCCCTGTGACTAAGACTGCCAGAACGTCTAAGTCTAAAAAGACTGCCAAATCCGACAAAACTTCGGACACCTTGAACAAGGACACCGCTCCGAAGAAAGAAAAGACAAGCACGCGTTCAAAAAAGACAAAAAAAGACGATGCCCAAATCCAAATAGATGAAGTTGTACCAGATGCCGAACCAGTCAAGAAAACAGTTTCTGAGTCGGCAATAGAGCATCCAACATCGGAGACAACGCCTGTTGAGAGTCCAGAGTCGACGGAGAAAAAACATACGTCTTCTGCTGGCAAGCACACCAGACGTCGCACGATTGAGATTCGACCGAAGGGCCAGTCTGATGAAGAATATGTCGAACCTTCTACCGAGGAGCATGCAGAAGATAACGGAGAAATCGCAGAGGGTGAAGAAAAACCGATAAAGAAAGAACCGCAACCAATCGAGGTTACTGGTATTCTCGAAATTTTGACGGATGGAAATTATGGTTTCCTTCGTCACGAAAACTATCTACCGTCATCAAATGACGTATTTGTTCATGCAAATGTTATTCGCCGTTTCGGCTTGCGTATGGGCGACGAAATCTGCGGTGTCATTCGTCCAAAGCATGAAAATGATAAGAACATCCCATTGCAGTATATAAAGACGATAAATGGTGTCGCGCCAGAGGATCTTGGCAAACGCCCGCGTTTCGAAAAACTCACTCCGATTTATCCGGATGAGAAGTATACTCTTGAGACGGGTAAGACCGAGCTGTCTACTCGTATCATCGACATTGTATCTCCGATTGGTAAGGGCCAGCGTGGTATGATTGTTTCTCCGCCGAAAGCCGGTAAAACGATCCTTCTCCAAAAGATTGCCAATGCTATCTCTCAAAACAGCCCGAAAACGAAGCTCATCGTTCTTTTAATTGATGAACGTCCGGAGGAAGTTACAGATATGCAACGCTCAATTAAGGGCGAAGTTGTATACTCTACTTTTGATAAGAAGCCAGAAAACCACACGAAGGTCACGGAGCTCGTCCTGGAGCGCGCTATGCGTCTCGTAGAAATGGGTGAGGACGTTGTCATCTTGCTCGACTCCATGACCCGTTTGGCACGTGCCTATAACTTAACCATTAACCCAACCGGACGAACCCTTTCCGGTGGTCTCGATCCGGGCTCTCTTTACGGACCGAAGCGCTTCTTTGGTGCCGCACGCAATATCGAAAACGGCGGCAGCTTGACCATCATTGCGACATCTTTGATTGACACGGGTTCCCGTATGGACGAAGTAATTTTCGAAGAGTTTAAGGGAACGGGTAACATGGAAGTATACCTCGATCGCAAACTCTCTGAAAAGCGCATTTTCCCGGCTATTGATATCAATAAATCGGGTACACGTCGTGAAGAATTACTTCTTACGTCGACGGATCTCGATGCCATTTGGACAATCCGTAAGGCCTTTGGCCAGATGGACACGGCGGCGGTAACGGAGATGATTATCAGTCTTCTCCTAAAGACAAATAACAACGCGCAATTTACGAAGTCAGTGAATGTATCCTTCGCAGATAAGGAGACCTTCGATGCTATGCGTGGAGCAACGGGAAATAAGTCGAATAACTAATAATGCAGGTATTTATCAGCACATAAACTAAAGCGCCGTTTATTCGGCGCTTTTTCATTTGTTTATGCCGCAAGTGAATGGGTGATACGATTTTGTCAATCTACTCTATCCCTTACAGCTCGATTAATGCTATAATCATTAAATGTCTAATTTCGTGAACTAAAGGGGGCATTTTCATGGCCGAGAAAGAAAAGTTTTATATCACTACACCTATTTACTATCCTTCTGGAAATCCGCATGTCGGACATTGCTATACGACATTGGCATGCGACGTGGTGGCACGGTATAAACGAATGCAGGGCTTTGACGTTATGTTTCTGACGGGCACCGATGAACACGGACAAAAGATTGAGAAGAAGGCACAGGAAGTGGGCATTACTCCTCAAGCTTATGTCGATGATATCGTAACGAATTTCAAGAAATTATGGGAGCGGATGGGCATTACGTATGACCGCTTTATCCGCACAACAGACCCATATCATGTAGAGTCTGTACAGAATATTTTCAAGCAAATGTATGACAAGGGTTATATCTATAAGGGCGAGTATACCGGCAAATATTGCACGCCTTGTGAATCCTTCTGGACAGATAGCCAATTGAAGAACGGGAAGTGTCCGGATTGCGGCCGTGATGTTGCGGATGCGAAGGAAGAAGCCTATTTCTTTAAGCTTTCTGCATTTGGGGATCGCCTTGAGGCGTTACTCCGCGATGAAGAGAAGAATTTTCTCGAGCCAAAGACTCGTGTAAATGAGATGATTAATAACTTCATTAAGCCGGGTCTTGAAGATCTTTGTGTATCGCGCACGAGCTTCACATGGGGTATTCCGGTTTCTTTTGATACCAAGCATATTGTGTATGTTTGGGTCGATGCTCTTTCAAACTATATTACCGCACTTGGATACGGGAACTCGACATACAATGATTTCGAACATTATTGGCCTGCAGATGTACATGTTATGGCGAAGGAGATCGTGCGTTTCCATTCGTTGATTTGGCCTGCAATGCTGATGGCACTTGATTTACCTCTCCCAAAGAAGGTTTATGGCCATGGATGGATTACACTCGGTGATATGAAGATGGGCAAGTCCACGGGTAACGTGGTTGATCCATTTGTATTAACAGAACGGTATGGAGTCGATGCCGTGCGTTACCATCTTTTGCGCGAGATGCCTTTCGGCGCGGATTGTCCGTTCAGCAATGAGATGATGATTGACCGTATTAATTTTGACCTTGCAAACGATTTGGGTAATCTCGTATCTCGTACGGTGGCTATGGTGATAAAGTATTTCGACGGAAAGCTTCCGGAGACGCGTGAATATGATGCCATCGACGATGAGCTTCTTGCTATGGCAGAGGCTTTACAATCCGGCGTGGAAGAGAATTACGAATCCTTGCATATTTCTCAGGCACTTTCCGATATTTTCCGTGTTATTGCCCGTGCCAATAAATACATCGATGAGACCTCACCATGGATTCTTGCCAAGGACGAGTCCAAGTCTGCAAGACTTGCAACTGTACTTTACAATCTTCTCGATACCATCCGTATCGCGAGCATTTTACTCTCGCCAGTAATGCCGAATACATGCCCGGAAATCTGGGAGCAGATTGGTGCTCGCGCAGAGGAAACGACTTGGGCGGCATCAGCTAAACGTGGCTTGCTTCAAGCAAATGTCGAGGTAAAGAAGGGCAGAGTTCTATTCCCGCGACTCGATCCGAAGGAAGAACTCGAAGCGTTGGCGGCGATATCCGTTGCTAAGGAGCCTTCCGAGGAAAAGCCGGTAATCGAACACAAGTCGGAGATTGTTTATGATGATTTTGCTAAGCTCGAGCTTCGTGCAGCAAAGGTCATATCCTGCGAAAAGGTCCCGAAGGCTGATAAGCTGCTTTGTATGCAAATTGATGTAGGAGATAAGACCTGCCAGGTCCTTTCCGGCATTGCCGCATATTACACCCCGGAGGAAATGGTCGGGAAGATGGTTGTTTGGGTCGCGAATCTCGCACCAAAAAAGCTTCGTGGAATGGATTCTTTCGGTATGCTTCTTTGTGCGAACGATAAAGACGGCGGATATAAGCTTCTATCCGTTCCGGAAGGTGTTTTGCCGGGAGCGGAGGTATCCTAAATCATGATCCTTTTTGATACACACGCACATCTTATTGAGGAAGAACCATACGAAAAAGATCTTGCGGACGTATTTGCTCGCGCGGTCGATGCGGGTGTGCATCACATCATGATAGCGAGCTCAACGATTGATGACAGTAAGCTTGCCATCGATGCCGTACAGAAATATGCTTCCGATAAACTTCGCCTTTGCTGTATGGTGGGCGTGCATCCGTCGGATGCCGATTCATTCGGTGAAGTCGAATTGCAAAAGCTTCGTTCGTGGCTCGAAAAAAAAGAACAATATCATATTCGCGCCGTGGGCGAAATCGGCCTCGATTATTACTACGGTAAAGAGAATAAGGATGCGCAACGCGAATGCTTTATTGAACAATTGAAGCTAGCGGTTGAGTGGAATATGCCTTGTGTCATCCATGAACGGGATGCGATGGAGGATATGCTATCGATTCTTGAAGCTTTTGCTGTACAGGGCTCATTCCGAGAGCAGCCCGGCGTGATTCATTGTTATTCTGGTAGCGTGGAATCGTCCGAAAAGCTTCTTGCGATGGGCTTCTATCTCGGTTTTGATGGTCCGCTTACCTTTAAGAATGCCCGAAAAGCGCCCGATGTTGTTCGTGCCTGTCCGCTGGACCGCTTATTAATTGAAACCGATTCACCATACCTGACTCCGACGCCGTTTCGTGGTCGCCGCAATGAGTCGCAATATGTGACTTATGTTGCAGAAGCGATGGCAAAATTACGTAATCTAACCACAGAAGAAATTGCCCAAATCACTACTGAAAACGCCTGCCGTCTATTCGAGGAGGAGATGTACCATGTATAATTCAAAACGTCGTGTTATCATTCTGTCCACAGCAATCATTATTGCACTGCTGGTGGTTATTGTATTTCTTGTGCTGGATCGCAAGGGGAACATGATTAAGTCAAAAACCGGATTTGAATTATCAGAAGGTATGAAGATAGAAGAATACGAAGCGGGTGGACTTCCGGGTTTTCGTAACCATCTTGAAGTGCGTGTGCATCTGATGAATAGTACCGCGATTGATAAGGCTGTTGACGATTTTTCGACGATTCTCGCGAATAATGGTGTTGAAATACCGCTTGAATCATACGAACAGTCTTTTAAATCTGCTTATGACACCGCCAGCCTCGTCCCCAATCCGTCTTCTCGAGTCTACATCAATAACGGCGAATATAAGGGTGGATTGGTAACCATCTTGATTTGCTATGAAAACAATGGCGCTGATGCTTACTTGTATATTTATTTCGATAAAGAGTGACGGGGATTTTTACTGATAATCGTCTTGTTCTATGAGAATGCGCACGTAATAATTCTCTTAAAATACCTGATTTACACATGTTTGAAATGCTGGTGATTTTTTATTATTAAGTGGTTGACAACCAAGGCGTGATTCGATATACTTCTTCTTGCGCTCGAGAGAGCGAGCCAGTTTGTGGGAGCATAGCTCAGCTGGGAGAGCATCTGCCTTACAAGCAGAGGGTCACAGGTTCGAGCCCTGTTGTTCCCACCATGAAACGGCGCAGTAGTTCAGTTGGTTAGAATGCCAGCCTGTCACGCTGGAGGTCGAGGGTTCGAGCCCCTTCTGCGTCGCCAAGATAATCGGTCCACAATAGGACCGATTATCATTTGCCCAGATAGCTCAGTCGGTAGAGCAGGGGACTGAAAATCCCCGTGTCGTTGGTTCGATTCCGACTCTGGGCACCAAAGACAGTGATACGATTTCGTATCACTGTTTTTTTCGCTTTTCTTTACTGGATTTATCTGTTATATTTGTTTTCGTATGTTTCGTTTAAACATTATCATTGGAGGATAACGATGAAACCATATTTTATGTTGAATAAAAATGACGTTGTGAATGAGTTGCACTCGGATATTACATCGGGACTTTCTTCACAAGAGGTCACTAAAAGACTTGCCGAATTCGGCCCGAACTCGCTTGGTGAAGAGAAAAAGGATCCACTTTGGAAGCGTTTCCTAAGCCAATTTGCTGATGCAATGGTTCTTATTTTGATTGGCGCCGCTGTGCTTTCTGCCTTCATGGCAATTAAGGAAGGTGGTTTCGAGGGATGGATAGACGTAATTGTTATTCTTGCTATCGTAATCATTAATGCGGTTTTAGGCGTGTACCAAGAAGGAAAAGCCGACGAGGCTATAGCTGCTTTAAAGAAGATGAGCTCCCCGCAATCGAAGGTCATTCGCGATGGAAAACAAGCATTTGTTCCGTCTGAGGAATTGGTTCCGGGTGATATTTTGGTTTTTGAAGCCGGTGATTTAATTGCTGCGGATGTCCGCCTTCTTGAGCAAAGCTCGTTGAAGGTCGAAGAGGCATCGCTTACCGGTGAGTCTGTTCCGGTTGAAAAGGACGCAGATATCGAACTCAGTGAGGATTGCGGTATCGGTGATCGCAAGACGATGCTATACATGGGCACGGCAATAACATATGGTCGCGCACGTGGCATTGTAACCGAGACGGGCGCAAAGACCGAGCTTGGTAAAATCGCAAATCGCCTGACGAATATCGACGATTCTGAAACTCCTTTACAGCGTAATCTCACGAGCCTTGGCAAGGTTTTGGGTGTTGTATGTATCATTGTTTGTTTAATCGTTTTCGTAGTGGATGTATTCGTGCAAAAGTCGCCATGGGACGAGAGCTTAATGACGGCAGTCAGCTTAGCTGTTGCTGCGATTCCAGAAGGCCTCGCTGCTGTCGTAACGATTGTATTGGCACTCGGTATGACAAAGATGGCATCCCGCAACGCAATTGTTCGTAAGCTCTTGGCGGTCGAGACTTTAGGCTGTGTTGATGTCATTTGCTCTGATAAAACCGGTACATTGACACAAAATGAAATGACGGTCACGAAGCTTTATGACGGTGATGCAATTTATGATGTTACTGGCATCGGATATGCTCCGGAAGGCGATATTCTCGATGCATCTTCCAACAAGGTGACTCTCTCGACACGCACGAAGCGTCTGGTTCAGGCCGCTGTTCTTTGCAGTGACGCCGTTACGCCGAAGTCGGAGGACGGACGTTATTCTTGCATTGGTGATCCGACGGAAGGCTCTTTGATTGCTTTGGGTGGCAAAGCCGAGCTCACCAAAGAGATGTTGAACAGTCAATACCCACGCGTGGGGGAATTGCCTTTTGACTCTGACCGTAAGATGATGACCACATATCATCCGGGTATTGTTGACAATGCACTTGTTTCTTTCACTAAAGGTGCCCCGGACATCGTTCTTGATGCTTGCGTCATGTATTTTGACGGGGAAAGGGATCTCCCGATGACTTCCGAAGTGAAGAATCACATTATGGAGGTGAATCACAGTTTCGCCTCCAGAGCGCTTCGTGTCTTGGCTTTTGCTTATCGCACATATGAGAATCAATCTTCGATTATTGCTGATTTTGAGCATGAATCCAAGATGACATTTATAGGCTTAATCGGAATGATTGACCCTGCTCGTACGGAGGCTAAGGATGCCATCGCGATTTGTAAGAAGGCGGGTATTCGCGCCGTTATGATTACCGGTGACTATAAGGACACGGCGACGGCTATTGCCAATGATCTTGGCATGATGAATGAAGACAGCAGATCGATGTCGGGCGCGGAGCTCGATTTGATCTCAGACGACGAATTAAAGGTTGCTTGTGAGAATACTAATGTCTATGCTCGTGTTTCTCCGGACCATAAGGTGCGTATCGTAAATGCATTGAAAAACAACGACCACATTGCGTCCATGACCGGTGACGGCGTGAATGATGCCATGGCGTTGAAGTCGGCGGATATCGGTGTTGCCATGGGTATAACAGGTACGGATGTTGCAAAGAACTCTGCTGACATGATTTTGACGGATGACAACTTTGCGACGATTGTTCATGCCATTGAAGAAGGTCGTATCATATACAGCAATATTCGTAAATTCGTCGGATTCTTACTCTCTTGTAATGTCGGTGAGATTCTCGTCATCTTTATTATTTCTTTGATTCCTGCATCCTTGATTCCGGGAATAGGAACTCCGCTTACCGCTATTCAGCTTTTGTGGTTGAACCTTGTTACGGACAGCTTCCCGGCACTCGCTCTCGGTAGAGAAAAGGGTGAACCGGATATCATGACACGTAAGCCGAGAAAGAAGTCAGAGTCGATTATTAATAAGAATATGAAGATTAGTATTGCAGTGCAGAGTCTCGCGATATTTGCGGCAGTATTCACTTCCTTTGTTCTTGGCTTGCAAGTCTTCTTCGTGAATGACGCGGTGCCGATTGAAGGTGCCCGTACGATGGCTTTTGCTACATTAATCATGGCAGAGCTGCTTCGTGCATACAGCGCGCGTTCGGAACACTCCTCCGTCTTTAAATTGGGATTGTTCTCGAACAAGTCAATGAATGTCGCTGTGTTGGGCTCCATCGCATTGCTGTTTGCTGTAATCTATATTCCGGTTGTGAATGGAATTTTCAATAACGTGATGCTGCCGGCGATTTGTTGGTTGCCGATTCTCGGACTGGCTTTATTGCCCTTTACCGCGAGCGAAATTTACAAAGCGATTCGTTATAAATAAGTTGATTCCGCACTTTTCTTGTGGTATCATCTAACGGTTACAAAAGAAAGTGTCCTTTATGGGAGGAAGATATATGAAAATACTTGCCTACATTCTTACATCGTTTGACATTCTCGTATGCATCGCATTAGTTGTCTTGGTCATTTTCCAAGAAGGAAATGATAATGGCCTCGGCGTTATTGGCGGCGGCTCGGATACTTTCTTTGATAAGCAAAAGGGAAGAACACTGGATGAGAAGCTGAAGAAGATTACAACAGTTGTTGTTACACTCTTTGCTGTGCTTTCCATCTCCTTATTCTTGATCTTCGCTCGCGGATTCTGATTCGAACGCTTTTCTGACACGGATTTTGTTCCGCTGTTCTATATATTCTGTGCATTTACTGTCATAATAGAGGTAACGAATGTGATGTTCCTCTTTTATGACAGTTTGTTTTATGAAAGGAAATCAATATGGCAAGAAGAATAAATAAAGGCTCCCGTGGGAATAAATTCAATCATTATAGTGGCAACGCATCTTCGCGTAACTCCAACAAAGGCACAGGAGCAAGGAATGGGAAGAACAAGAAGCCAATGTCGACAGGTAAGCTGAAGAGCGAATCAGTGGTGAATCATTACGGTACGAAATCAAAGAATGCGAATTCGGGCTTCGCGCCAATCAGCGAAAATGCGCCGCGCGGACCTTTGGCAGTACAAAATCAATGTGTTGGCATTTTGCGCGAGGTGGGCTTTGATGGTGTTGTTTTTCCTGATCCGGGATATCCGACATCACAATACGGACAAATTTTTATCCATCACAACCATCTGAATGGTGCACCATACGATATGAAGGTCGTTTGTGAGATTACAAATCCGAATGCGTCTGGTACACGTTATGAAGGAAAAATCATCGAGGTCTTAGGAGACCCCGGTCGAAACGATATTGCGATATTATCTATTTTGCGTCAATACGGTCTGGAGCAGGTTTTCCCTGAAAAAGTACTAGAAGAGGTTGCACCGCTTCCTAATATGCTTTCGGAAGAAGATGTACGCGAAGCTATTGCTGGCGGTCGTAAGGATTTGCGCGCTTTGCGAACCATTACGATTGACGGAGAAGAGGCCAAAGACTTGGACGATGCAATATCCATTGAGAGAAGAGACTCTGGCTACCATGTTTGGGTGCATATCGCCGATGTTTCCTCATATGTGAAAAGCGGGACGGAGCTCGATAAAGAGGCGCTCAAACGAGCGACATCAGTATATTTGGTTGACCGTGTCATTCCGATGCTACCGCCGAAGCTTTCAAACGGACTTTGCAGCCTGAATCCGAAGGTGCCTCGTTTGACATTGACCGTTGACTTGCTCATTGATGAAAACGGACATGTCGAGACGGGCAATATTTATGAGAGTGTGATACAAAGTGATGCGCGAACCTCTTATAACGAAGTGTATGGCGTTCTTTTCGAGCAGAAGTATCTTGACGAATATCGCGATTTCTTACCCATGTTTGAAGCACTCCGCGATATAAAGAAGCTCCTTTCGGAGAATCGCACGAAACGAGGCGCGATTGAGTTTGATTTCCCGGAGACACATGTGGAACTGAATGCTGATGGTGAGCCAACGGACATTTATGCTTACCCAATCAATTATGCACATGGCATTATTGAGGAATTGATGATTCTTGCAAATGAATTTGTGGCGTATACGTTTAATCACATGGAAATGCCTTTCGTTTATCGTGTTCACGAAGAACCACAGGAAGAGAAGATTCACGATTTTATGCATGTGGCGCGACTTTTTGGTGTGCATACGACTCCGTACGAGAAGATTTCGTCCACCTACATTTCATCGATAATGCGGAGAATCGCCGATGAACCATTTGCCCCGGCATTGAATCAGATTCTTCTCCGTTCTATGGCAAAAGCGAAGTATTCGGCGGAAAATCTCGGACACTATGGTTTGAGCTCGGATTACTATTGCCATTTCACCTCGCCGATTCGTCGGTATCCGGATCTCTATATTCACCGGATTATCAAGAGCTATCTGCATCAAGAGCATAAAACGAGTTATTTCCGTAACCATGTCGACGAGGTGGCTTTACACAGTAGTGACATGGAGCGGAATAGTATTGAGGCAGAACGGGCAAGTGTCGATCAGAAGGTTTCCGAATATATGGTGAAACATATTGGAGAAGAATATGTCGGATTGATTTCGAGTATTTTCAATGCCGGAATATTTGTGCGCTTAGAGAATACCGTGGAGGGCTTTGTGCCTTTCCGTACGATGGATGATTATTATGAATTTGATGAGGCAAAGATGGAGGCTCGGGCCAAGCGTTTACCGAAGGTCTATCGCATTGGAATGAAGGTGCGTGTCAAGGTGGTAGCGGCGGATACATTGATGCGCCGTATCGATTTTTCAATCGTTCTGAATGAAGATGAGATGAGGAATGCTAAAAAGCGCGCGAGAATTCGTAAGAAGCAGTGATTTTGCTCTGATGCGCCAAGAAAAAAGCGAAAAGGCGGAGCGAGGTTCCGTTCTTTTCGCTATGATGTTACAGACGTAATGCTTGGATGAATGGTAAGCGAAGACGCAATCAGTCTTCAGTGCGGAATCGCGTCAATGCTTCGACTAAATCATCACATGTGTTGCTGTGAATTTCGAGGTCAATAGCGGATTGCAGCTCTAAACTGAAAATGCCCATGATGGATTTCGCATCCACCACATATCGACCACAAGATAAATCAACGTCATAAGGATAAGAATTAACGATATGAACAAAGTCCTTCACATCAGTAATGCCATTAAAACGAATCGGAAAACGAACCATACGGGAATCCTCCTTAGTGACCATGCCCGAACAAAGCATTGCTTTTTCGAGCTCTTTTATGTAAATTAGTTTAGCACATGAAGTGCTTCTGTCAATGCAAAGAATCGTGATATGTAAAGGTTGTAGTGTATGTCTAAGAATGTTTTCTTTCTGTCTTTGGGATGCAAAGTGAATCGATATGAGACAGATGCCGTGCGCGCATCATTCGAGAATCGAGGGTATAAAACGACGGATTGTCCCCAAGAGGCTGATGTGTATATCGTCAATACCTGCACCGTGACAGGGGAGGCGGATAGGAAGTCTCGTCAGATGATTCGAAAGGCACGAAAAACGGCGCCGAATGCGGTTATTGTAGCGATGGGCTGTCATGTTGAAATGAACGAAAATGAGCAGCTCGCGGACCTTTCTTTTGGAACGGCGGGCAGGTCGAGTATCGTTGATGAAGTCGAAGCCTATATGGCTCTGTCGAAAAACGATTCGGAAGCGAAAAATAGCATTGCACAGCTGCCAATTGAGACAGATTATTTTGAGCGCGGTCCGGTACTTTCTCGGGAAGAGACGCGCGCATTTATCAAGATTGAGGACGGCTGTAATAATTTTTGCTCCTATTGCATTATCCCTTTTGCGCGCGGACGCGTGAGAAGCCGATCTCGTGAAGCAATCTTACAGGAAATTGAGGCGCTCGGATTACGTGGTTTTCACGAATTTGTATTAACTGGCATCCATATTTGCTCGTTTGAAAAAGAACTTGGACATGATATTTCTGCCTTGAGCGAATTACTGGTTGCGATTGAAGCCATCCCGAATGTACGACGAATAAGACTGGGGTCATTAGAGCCTTATTCCATTACACCGGCTTTTATTTCCACCATCAAAACACTCAGTAAGCTTTGTCCACATTTTCATCTTTCCTTGCAAAGTGGATGCGATACGGTGCTTGCTCGCATGAATCGAAAGTATACGTCGGCGGAATATGAAGCCGTGGTTATGCAAATTCGAGAGGCAATGCCACAAGCGCTCTTCACGACCGATATTATTGTAGGATTTCCGGGTGAAACGGAAGAAGAGCATGATGCGAGCATGGCGTTTTGCAAGAAGATATCCTTTTCACATATTCATGTTTTTCCTTATTCCAAAAGGGATGGGACTAAAGCTGCCGCGATGAAAGAGCATGTATCTCCGGAGGTGCAAGCACGTCGGGCAGAGGCCTTCCGTTTGCTGTCTGAGCAGATGGAAAACAGTATTCTTTCCCGATATGAAGGAAAACCGGTTGATGTTCTGGTTGAAAAACTTCACGATGACGGCTCCTTTACGGGCTATTCGGCAGAATACCTAAAATCACGCGGTAATGCCTGTGACATTACAAATAGTGCGCCATTTGAGCCCGGAGATATCGTACGAATTCCATTTCAACGGGCGGAATAATCTGATTTCTTCGCGATATGTAGATAATCATTATGAAAAAATGATTAATTCGCTATATTTTTTGACGATTTTCGAAGGCACTGTGTTAATATTAATATAGTTCTTTTATGCTTGGAGGTGTTCGATATGGTTAGTTCAGAGACAGCAAGGTTTTCGTTCAATATGGATAAGTCGGAAGACGTTCGTGAATTGATGACCTTTGTTTTGGAAGCTTTAGAGGAGAAGGGATATAATCCGATTAATCAATTAGTTGGTTATTTCCTTTCGGGCGATCCGACCTATATCACCAATTATAAAGGTGCACGCGGAGTGATTCGTCGTATGGAACGTGATGAATTACTAGAAGTGATTGTTCGCGAGTATTGTTCTCAGATGAAGAATAAGGGCTGAGGATGGGTGACTGATGAGTCGAGTGATGGGAATCGATTTTGGCACGCGCAGAATCGGCATTGCACTGAGTGATCCGCTTCGCATGCTTGCCCAAGGATTCGAGACGATTTCTTGGAATGGTGAAGATGATGCATTTGCATTGCATAGGATTGCCGAAATTGTGAAAGAGAAAACAGTCGATACGATTGTCATGGGTCGACCGAAGAGAACTGACGGTACAGAGAGCGAATCGGAACGTAAGGCCAATGCTTTTGGTAGAAAAATCGAAGAAGCTGTCGGCATCAAGCCTGAATTTCGAGATGAGAGATACACCACGGTGATTGCTTCTCAATATTTGAGACAGACCGGTTTTGACGGGCGTAAGAAGAAAAATGTAATTGATCAGGTTGCTGCAGAAATCATTTTACGTGAGTATTTAGATATGCATCGCAACTGAGAATATTTCATGGTATAATGAATCGTCTTGCGCATCAGAAGCGCAGGATTAATTGGATGAGATTATTCAACACGGAGGAATGTTTATGTTATATGATTGTGGTTGTGGCTGTGATCACGACGATTGTGACGAGAATGAAGAAGGCTGCAATTGCGGCTGCGAAGACGAAGCGATCATCACGATGGTTGATGCCGAGACTGGTGAAGAGTATCAATTGGCTTTAGTCGATGATTTCGAATTCAATAATAAGTCTTATTGCGTGCTTGTTACGATGGACGATGAAGAGCCTGAATTGGTGATTACTAAGGTTGTCGAACTCGAAGACGGTGAAGAAGGCTTGATGAGCTTAGACGAAGAAGAAGCAGATGCAATTTATGCCGAGTATGACCGTCTTTGCGAGGAAGCAGAAATCGAAGATGAAGACGACGCAGACGAAGAAGAGTAAGTCGAAGAAGCCCGCTTTCGGGTTTTTTCCGCATCGCTCGAATCATTCGGAGGATGCATTAGCCATCATCCGCGACGCATCGAATGGTAAAGAATATTACCTTTCGATGATTGATTCGTTTTTCATAGATAAAATTGAATATGCTGTGATGTATAATTACGAGCCCGATGATGGCAATCATGCTGACCCCGAGCTCGTTATTATGCGCACGGAATTTGCCAAAAACGGAGATCAATACTTTTATTCGATTAAAAGCGAGAAAGAATTGAACGCCGCTTTTTCCGTTTTTATGCGTCGTTTTGATGCGACAAATCCCAATAAATCATCTTCTCTTGCAGGAGGAACGACGAAAGCATGAATATACACGCAAAACGCTTTTTAAGTTATACCATTGTTCCGGCAGTTACGATTGCACTCTATTTTATTTCAGCAATTATTGCAGGTGTTGCTGTGGCTGCTATTTTCGATGATGATTTATCTAACCACACGGGCACATTTACTCTTGTGGATGCCATTATTTCACTTTGCATTTTTGGTATTTTCATGCTTGTTCGTACAATGACCCAGACAAATACGATTATGGGGCATAAGCTCGATGGAAAAACTATCGGTATTATTGCATTGATTGCTTTTGGCATGGCAGGATTTTCCTCTATGTATTTTCTGGGTGTCGATTATTTGATATCGAACTTTGATGTACCTTTTATTAGTGATTCCTTGGCCGAGTATACGGAAATGATGGATGAATCATCGCCAATATTTGCGGAGAAGGTCATCGAGATGGCGTGTACTGTGCTGCTTATTCCTTTTGTCGAGGAGTTTATGTTCCGCGGTGTGGTTTTGGACTCGATGCTTTCCTGTTCACGCCCGTCGATTGCGATTATCACTACATCATTATTGTTCGGTCTTTTGCATGGGCAGCCGATTCAGATTATCTATGCTTTCTTCGGAGGTTTGGCACTTGGCTCGATATATTATTTGACAAGAAGTATTTGGGCTTCCATTCTTATGCACATGGTATTTAATCTCTTTGGTGGCGTGATCCCGATGTTAATTCCCGAAAACGATGTCGTTCTAACCGTTATCATTTACTTGCTTGAATTGTTTGCCATGTTGTTGCTACCGGTATGCTTCTTCTATCTTTCAAAAAAGAGACGAGCGGCTATGGAACTCGAACTGAAAGACAAGATGCGTTTAGAGGGGATTTCCTCGGAGGTAGTCTAAATGTTTCCTTGGTTTCGACGTAACGGAAGGTTAAGCGAGCGTTTTCGCAAACGCCCGTTTGTTGTTGCGTGGATTACCATTACATGTTTTACCCTGGCGGCTGTGTTTATTTTTATCAGTCTCGGAATATTTGGTGAGTTATCCGAGTATCAAACGGTTCGCGTAAATGCGACGTCCACCGGCATTCCTGCAGGTGGCTATGGCGTTAATCTCAGCTCGATTCCTAGCACGAATTTAGTTATGGATCCTTCCTTCGAAAACACATATGTTGAAGATGTTTTCACCTTACAGGATGCACAAGACGACTATATTTACCTAAAACAGTCATCGAACATCCCTGAAAGCATGACCAATGGCTTCTATTCGGGTGGAGAGCTTCGTATTCTTTCTGTTGATGAAACCGGAAAAATGACCGAAAAGCTCGATGCACAAATTCTAGATTATCAGGTTAACCAATTCGGCATTTGGAATCTCCAAGAAGATACAAATGGCTTATATTCGAATACGAACATTGTCGGATTTTCATCTAGCGACAAGATAACGATGGCACTTTGTGAAAATGGCACGGTGATTTCCGACATCTTGTCGACTTCGCCTATTAGTATTTCCTCAGATTTGACCAAGGATCCTATTATTGATATATCGGCATCGGATGGTAGATATTGTGCGGTCACTTCGTGTGGTGTGTTCTATATATCCTCGGATGGTAGAACATGGAGCACGATAACGCCAGAGGATGATCTTTCTCCACAAATTCTTGCCGTTTCTTCCATTGGGAAAGTCGGAATCGCCTGTGGTGAGAAAGGTTTGGTATTAACGGCTACCAGCACGGGAGTTGTTGCATCGAATATTTCTACCAACGAGGATTTACAAACCGCTGTGAGTGATGGTACGCATATCATATTAGCGGGTAAGCATGGCGCGCTTTTTACTTCCTCCAACGGAACGGTATTCCGTGAACTGTCGTCCGATGAATTGTTTTCTGTTAACGATAATTGGGTTGCTTCTTCATATTCGAACGGAAGGTTTGTATTAGTAGGCAGTCTCGGGCAGATGGCAATCGGAACGTGGAATGACGAGAGTGAATCATTCCAATTTACTCGGCATGAATGCCTTTTAGGCGGAACGATGACTCCTGAAGAGATTTCCGTTTTCCCGACTGGCGAAATTCTTCTTTTGGATGATCTCGGAACGGTATATTCTTTTTCCGAAAGCAATGATAAATGGGAAAGTGTAACAGCGGGTGAAACGACCAACGCGGGTGCGTTTGGTGTGGCTTCTGGTGATCGAATTGTTGTATCACACGAAAACAATGTGTACTTTACATCTTTATTTACCAAAGTAAAAATTGATGAGATCATTGCTGAAGATGATGTGCGCGATGGAGATATGTGTTACCTTTCTGCTCCGGTTTCTTCTATTGGATCGGATAGCAGAGCGGCAGATGCGTGTGTATGGAATGTATATGGCGAAAACACGACAGCGCAAACTGTCTCTGATTCGCCACAAGCCACGGGTCAACGAGCCTTGCATTTGTTTGGCGGGGCTAATAACGGTGAGGCAGAAGATAATCCGCATTTCGTATCACAGGTGATTTCCCGCGATAATGTCATTCCAATGGAGGAAAAAACCTTCTATCGTATTGATGTATGGCTCAAACAATCCAATATCGAGGATGACGCGGTCATGGTATGGCTTGCCGGTGTAGGTGAACCGATAGGAACGACTTTCTCTGACGTCGGAGGTAATTGGCGGCAATACTCTTATGTTTTTGCGTGGCCGGCTTCGGTATCACAAGATACTGTTTCGCTTACTCTAAATATCGGTTTTTATGGTAGCGGAGATCTATATGTTGACGGTGTGAATCTAGGTCGAGAATCATACGCCGATCCGATGATTGCACCATCACTTGCAGACGCTGTAGCGACAGCGAGCCCATCCTATATTCGATTGGATAATTTGGAAATCGGCATGGTCGGGTCGCATACCGATGATGTTTTTCTCGCAGTCGGAAATGAACCCTTGATGTGCAATGAGAACGGACAGACGATGAATAATGTTCGTTCTTTGGAGGCTTCTCTTCGGTTAATTAAGCAAAGTGGTGCAAATCCTTGGATTGTAATTGATTCATCGGTGGGAAAGGAAGATGTTGACGCATTGATGGGCTATCTTTGCGGCAGTATTTCTGACCCATACGGTAAGCTTCGTATTGATAATGGCACGGCGGTTCCATGGAGTCGTCAGTTCGATCGATTTGTGATTGAAATACGCGATGATAACGGGCTTTTCGAGAGTGATTTGCAACGTGGAAGCTATGTGGATTATGTGATGTCTCTTTTCACCGACTCACTTCATTATATGGATATGAAGGACCGCGCGGTCTATCTTGATGGAATGATTTATTCGGGTGGAACGATGCAGTCCTTGGCAGATTATCATACGTCAGATTTCCGTATGTCGAATGCTTCTTTGCTAGCTGTTGATTCAGAATCTGATCTTTATTCAAATGTTTTGCAAAAGATGTATTTAGATTATAAGGATGGTATTCCGCGAATTATTTCCCGACCTTTGGATACCAGTGGGGAATTCATTTCCTCGTCGACTGTCGAAATGATTTCGGAGACCGTGTCGGAGAACCAGATTATTCTGAATCAAAATGAGATTTCGGCTGCTATGTATGTCGACTTCTTCTTGAGCGATGTCGGCCACTATACATCAACCATGATGGTGGATTTACAAATGAGCTCGTTTAGCGGCGATATTGAATCGGAGCTGCTATTCTCGGACGATATGCTATCGGAAGACAATCGAGCGCAACAGGCATCGAATCAAATGACAATGCTTCGCGTTATGAACAAGCTGGGTATCATAGAGAATGCACGCCCTACGGAAACCACTTGGGCAGCACCACTTAAATACAATGAGGATACACCCTATACACCGCTTCTTTCGTCGTATGCATTTGCCACGGATGATAACGTGTATCTCGTGATAACGAATAGTACGGATTCGCAGCAACAATTCGTCATCGAATCGGACATCTCACTCCGATATATGACCATTAACCGCTATTCGGCGACAGGGAAAAAGCTCAATACAACGAATCCGGGAAATCGTACGATGCGATTGACTCTTCAAAGCGGACAATATATCATCGCAACGATTCCGAAAACATGATAAATCATGCCATGAATCGAATTGGAGAGAGTGTGTAATTATTGCTGGACAACTTGGCATTCATCAAGTATAATGTCAAACGTTCGGGTGGTTAGCTCAGCTGGTTAGAGTACTTGCTTGACATGCAAGGGGTCGTTGGTTCGAGTCCAATACTACCCACCAAGATTCTGAAGATTTTTCTTCGGAATCTTTTTTTGTTGTTTTATGGAACGGACGAACTCTTCAAATAAAAATGTTTATTTTCCGTGAATATGACCGCAAAGCGAATATGCGATGCTATAATGAATGTAACTGACTTGCCAGGATAGGAGGTACATTCTATGAAATGTTCATCATGCAACGCAGAATTGGATTCGAGTGTAAAGTTTTGCTCGGTCTGTGGCACCCCTGTGGTGTCCTTAAATGAAGCCCCTGAATCAGCAGAAGAAGTCATGGACGATGTCGATGAGGTCCCGAAAGATGCGACCGAAGAGGCAATCGAAGAAGTAGCTGTGAGCGCAGAGCCGGAAGTTGTTTCCGAATCGGAAGCGCCTGTAGAAGAAACAATCGAAGAAGTAACCGTTAGCGCAGAGCCGGAAGTCGTTTCCGCACCAGAAGTGCCAGCGGAAGAGGCAATCGAAGAGGCTAAAGTGGTCAATCTTGTATCATTGCCGGATAATTCGAATACTGTTGAAGTGGAAGAAGTGAAGGATGTTCCGATAGCTAAATTCGATCCAGGCGCACCGATTATTGAGGATGTTCAAGATAGTACACCTGTGCCAACACCTGTTGTCGCTGCTGTACCTGTTGTTGAAGCTACCCCTGTCGTTGTCGATACGGTTATCGAAGAACCGATGACATCCGTCTCGTCGATGGAGGATTTCACACCGGTTAATCAACCACAATATCAGCCTGAAGAAGAAAAGAAAGATCAGCCAATTGTTTTACCACCGGAGTATAAGCCTTTATCGACTGCTGGAGCATTCTTCTTATTGCTTCTCTATACGATTCCGGTTATCGGCTTTATTTTTTCGATTATTCTTACTGTGGCAGGAAAGAAAAAGAGCCGCAAGAATCTCTCTCGTGCCGTCATGATTTGGTACATCATTGCGCTCGTCATCATGATTACTCTTTGCATTTTAAGCGTTATTTTCTTCAAGGATTTAGTTGAGCACGTGATTTATGCACCATCCATTGAAGATGCCGTCAACGCCATTCAGGATTTCATTGATAGTCAATTGCAATGAGTAATGCACGGGAGGTTTGTGTGAATCGATATATGTGAATGACTGTCATTTGAAAGCGATATGCTATTAGAACGTTTTTTTCTTGTAACATTGTTACCCTATAATAGTAGATACGAAGGAAACCATGATATTGGTGAATCGTGCAATTACTTGAGACGAGGTGGCGACAATGATACAAGAAGAGTTAATTTCAAAAAAAGCGCTTTTACGTGCAACTCATATTTCGTACGGCACGCTCTATCGTTGGAAGCGTATGCACCTCATCCCCGAGACATGGTTCATCCACAAGGCAACCACGAGCGGGCAGGAGACATTCTTTCCTAAAGATCGTGTTCTTGCCAGAATTGCTCGAATTCAAACATTGAAAAACGAATTGACAGTTGAACAATTACAGGAAATCTTTTCGCCGGATGTGAAAAGCTTTTGCATTCCGATAGATGACTTTATGAATCTGAATCTCGTCTCAAAGCTGGCGATGACAGCATTTACATCATGCTTTCCGGAGAAAACCAGCATGATTTTTGATGATGTTTTCAGCGTATATGTAGTTGATCATCTAATGCGTCTGTCCGGCATCTATCTTGAAGACGGCAAACAGGTTTTACGTATGCTTTCAAAATACTTGGCGGCTGAGCCGAGTAAAGAATATCAATTGTTGCTTTTGCGTAAAATGGGCGTTCCTATGACGGTATTGGTTCGAGGAGAAGATGATATTCTTCTTGAAGATACGACAGAAATCGTAGCCTGTGCAAATTTATCCGATTTTGAAGAGGCCTTGAAGGGGCAATTAATTGCTTGATGATTTGTCCTCTTCCGACTTAATATTGCGAAAGAGGTATTCATGAATAAGACGGAGAGAGCTTTTCTTGTTTTAGGTGACGAAACTCGTCTATCCATCATTCGTCTCCTATCGAATGAGGAGCGTATGTGCGCCAAGGAAATCCTATCACATCTTAGTATCACACAGCCGACATTATCGCATCACATGATGCTTCTTGTGGAATCAGGCCTTGTTGAATCAAGAAAAATAGGGCGTGCTGTATATTATCAATTAGCCAATCAGGGAATACGACAAATGATTGATGAGCTCGAGGGATTACTGGATAGTGTTCCCAATAAGCCTCATCTTTCTCTTTCTGCGCCTGTGACAGAAGAACCGATAAGTGAATTTGTAAAAGAAGCTTCAAGTGACCTTGATTCAACGAATAAATCCGATAAGAAGAAGAACAAAGAGAAGAAGAAAAAGAAAAAGAAAAAGGATTGATGTCATCGAAATACGCCCAATGAATTAATTCGAGAAAAGGGGTTGACTCTTTAAGTTGTAATGATTACAATATAGTAAACACTACAAAAAAAAGAAAGGGGAAATGCACATGAAGGACAGCACGAAGCAAATCATCCTGAGTCGGTTCAAGCAACAAAATATTCGCACGACACCACAACGTATTGCTGTCTATGGTTATCTACTGGAGCATCGCACACATCCGACGATTGATACCGTTTATTCAGCGCTAAAATCGTCAAACCCATCGCTTTCAAAGACGACAGTCTATAATACAGTGGATGTTTTAGCAGGGTATGGATTAATTCTAATGCTTCCATCGGATACCGGTGAAATCAGACTCGATGGATATACCCACCTTCATGGACATTTCTTTTGTAGTCAATGTCACGATGTTTATGACTTTGAATGCGATGAGCCGACCCCGTCATCTTCTTTGACGACCTTTGATGTCGCTCAATATTCGCTCTATGCGACAGGAATATGTCCGAGTTGCAAGAAGAAAAATACAAAGCGTCGTGACCTATGAACAGCCGAACAAGTGGAAACACTACGGAATAAAACAAATGGAGGACTTGCATCATGGAATTAAAGGGATCAAAAACCGAAGCGAACTTATGGACCGCTTTTGCAGGAGAATCACAGGCAACAAACAAATATACTTATTTTGCATCGAAAGCAAAAAAAGAAGGATTTGTACAGATTTCGAATATCTTCATGGAGACCAGTGGAAATGAGCGCGAGCACGCGAAGCTCTGGTTCAAGGCGCTAAATGATGATGAAATCAAAGATACATTGACGAATCTATTGGCCGCTGCAGACGGTGAGAACGAAGAATGGACGGATATGTATAAGAGATTTGCCGAAGAAGCGCGAGAGGAAGGCTTTACCAAGCTTGCTGCACAATTTGAGGCTGTGGGTAAGGTTGAGGCAGAGCACGAGGCTCGTTATCGCGAATTAGCAAGACGTCTTGAAGCAGGTGAAGTATTCGAAAGAGACGGTGTTGTTGTATGGAAATGCACGAATTGCGGTCATATTCATGTTGGTAAAGCAGCACCTTCTGTTTGCCCGGTATGTAATCATCCACAAGCCTATTTCGAAATACAAGCGAAGAATTATTGATTCGCTCTGTGCGTGAAAACCACGTTCTATTGATTCATGGAAACAAAAAGCGGTGAGCTCGTTGGAGGTCACCGCTTTTAGGTTTATTTTCATGAAGTAAACTTAATTATCCGTGTTCCAGGTCATCAAAGCACGAAGCTCCTTGCCGACTTGCTCGATTGGATGATTTTGTTCGATTCTGCGACGTGCATTGAAGTTCATGCGGCCGCTTTGGTTTTCGAGAATCCAATTTCGTGCAAACGTTCCGTCCTGAATCTCAGAAAGTACCTTTTTCATTTCCTTCTTGGTATCTTCGGTGATGATGCGTTTGCCGATGCAATAATCACCGTATTCTGCCGTATCAGAAATAGAATAACGCATACGGGAAAGACCGCCTTGGTATACCATATCAACGATGAGCTTCATCTCGTGCATGCATTCATAGTAAGCATTCTCCGGGTCGTAACCAGCTTCGCAAAGCACTTCAAATCCACACTTCATTAATTCGGATACGCCGCCACAAAGCACGGCTTGTTCGCCGAAAAGATCAGTCTCGGTCTCTTCACGGAAGCTCGTCTCAAGAAGTCCGGCACGACTGCCACCGATGCCGTGACCGTAATCAAATGCGATATCGCGGCAATTACCTGTGTAATCTTGGTAGACGGCGAAAAGGCACGGAACGCCACGTCCACGTTCATATTCCATACGAACTGTGTGACCGGGACCCTTTGGTGCAATCATGAAAACGTCGATATCTTTCGGCGGCACGATGCGTTGATAGTGAATATTGAAGCCGTGGGCGAAGGCTAGCGCCTGACCGGGTTTCAAATTCGGAAGGATATCCTTCTCGTACATTTCGGGTTGCTTCTCGTCATTAATAAGAATCATGACGACAGAAGCGACCTTTGTCGCCTCAGCCGTCGTCATTACCTGAAGACCGGCTTTCTCAGCAAGAGCCCACGATGGGGAACCCTTGTAGAGGGCGACAATGACGTTGAATCCACTCTCTTTGAGATTCAGCGCGTGAGCATGACCTTGGCTGCCGTATCCGACGATGGCGATGGTTTTGTTGTCCAGCGCATGGGTTTGGCATTCCTGATCTTTGTAAACTCTTTTCATTGTTTCTACCTCCAAAAGCGTGTTTGTTACACGCTGTTTATATTCCAATCATCAGATGATTAGACAAAATTAATGTGAAGAGATAATGGGAAAAAATGCGTTTCGGATTATTCTTCTAGAGAAAGGACACGGTCTCCTCGCTCGATGGCAATCAGTCCTGTACGGACCATTTCGAGAATACCAAACGGTGTCAGCAATTCTTGCAAAGCATGAATCTTGTCGCTGTCACCAGAAATCTCTATGGTTGCCGTAGTAGGCGAGACGTCGACGATATGTCCTCTGAAAATATCAACAATTTGAATGACGGCGGTTCTGGTCTTGGCATCACATGTTACCTTAATGAAAACAAGCTCACGGGTAAAATGTGCATCGGGTTCAAGCCTCTTGACCTTTAAGACGATGGGTAACTTGTGGAGCTGTTTAACGACTTGCTTGATTTGCTCGTCGTCAGCGATGACACTAACGGTAATACGGGAAATCTCCGGGTTTTGCGTCGTGCCGACAGCTAAGTTCTCGATGTTAAAACCACGTCGTGCGAATAGGTTGGCAACTCGTGACAACACACCCGCTTGGTTTTCTACAAGAATCGATAAATTGTGTCGCATTTATTGCCCTCCTTTTTGAAGTTTTATTCACTTTATCACGTTGCAAAGAAATGTGCAACGACGTATGTGTTGGTACATCAGGTGTTTTTTGCCTTTAAATAATCGCGTATTTCTGTGAGAAGAACGATATCCTCCGGAATCTTCTCCGGCTCTTTTTTCTCTTCTTCTTGCTTCTTCGTAAGCTTCTCCATCTTTTCCTTGGCCTTATTCATCAAACGAATTACGAGAAAGATAACAAATGCAATGATGACGAACTGAACAACGTTGTTTATGAGTATGCCATATCCGATGGCGACTTCGCTCTCGATGACTTCACCCGCCTTATCCAGTACTTCCGGCTTTAGCACATATTTCATGTCTGCAAAATCAATATTCGATGTCAGCATACCGATACAAGGCATAATTATGTTGTCAACGAGAGAAGTGATAATCTTTCCAAATGCGGCACCAATGACGACGGCGACGGCTAAATCAATGACGTTTCCACGGAACAAAAAGGCTTTAAAATCTTTCCACATAATGATTCTCCTTTGCGTGCTTTTCGTACAACATATTGTAATTTCTTTAAAATGGGAAATCAACCAAAATACCTGAAAACAAGCAAAAACGGTGAAATCGACAATATCGGTAATATCGGCGGAGGAGAAGGAAAAGAAACAGAAAAAGAGACGGCATTCTGTGGGCAATTCAGAAGCCGTCTCCAAAATTATACGATAAGTAAAAAATCAGCAGTACTTGGTGATGCCTTCTGGCAATCCCGAGCCACTGCAAATAATCGTAACATCAATCTTTGTTTTTTCTAAGAATTTATCTAACGCGGCCAAGAAGGACGCAAAATCATCCATGTTATCGTTCTTTGTTACTTTGATTATGCTGTCGATATAAACATGAGTCAGATCATAATCTTTCGCACAAATTCCACCTAAGAAACTCAATAATTGATCATACCCCTCCACTGGATATTCATCGATATCGATGAGTCGAATCTTGTACATTAACAGACGGTCGAGACGGTTCCCTCTCTCTATACAAACGATATTGTTATTGTCTGTTCTTGCCTGCTCGTTAATATCATCTACGAGCTGTGCTGTTTTACCGGTGCCCTTTTCTCCTGCAATTACCTTTATCATTGGCATCATCTCCTTGTTTTGTTGATTATCCAAGTGATTGAAATTTGGATTAACTATATTCTACCCGAATTGTTGGATAAATTGAATAGCTAATTTGATAAAAAAAGTCAATTTGTTGTGAAAATACAACAAAAGCACGCTGCTGTGGGGATTTCGGACTTTTGAGGTTGCCACATCCTTTTTTTAGTGATAATATTTATATGGTTATAGAAGATGCTTTACAAGAGTGGGTTGGTTGCCCGCTCTTTCTTTTACCTAAAATGATTCGGAGGCTGATTCATGAAAGGACGTTCCAAGGTCGCAAATGAAGCTTTTATCATCGCGAAACCTGTGGTGGAGGAGATGGGCTTTGATTTGGTAGACGCCGAATACAAGAAAGAAGGGCAGGCATATTTTCTGCGCTTGTTTATTGATAAAAAAGGGGGCATCTCCATTGATGATTGTGAAAATGTCTCCCGTGCGGTTGACCCGGTTTTAGAGAAGACACTTTCGTGCGACCCTGATTATTTTGAGGTTTCCTCGCCGGGTGCGACGCGACCTTTTGACAACGTGAGCGACTATCGCCGCCACGAGGGTGAAGAGATCGAGATTTCTCTTTTTGCCGCATTGGACGGAGAAAAGCATTTTGTTGGTTTGATTACGAAAGTGGAAGAGGATAAGGTGACGGTTCATTCCGGCACACGAGATTTTACCTTTACCTACGAAGAGATCGCATCGGCCAAGAGAACCATTCGTTTTAACTGAACCGATTTTGTAAAGAAGACTTTGAAATGATTAACGGATAAAGGAGAACAATCATGATGAACGAAGAATTAATGCTGGCGATTAAGGCATTAGCAAAGGAAAGAGGAATTGAAGAAGAGGTGCTTTTCGAGGCGATTGAAGAAGCCATCGTTGCAGCATTTAAGCGTGAATTCTCAGAAGCGAGACAGAATGATAATGTTTTTGCAGAAATCGATCGCGAGACCGGTGAGATGTATGTTTATGAGCTTCGTGAAGTAGTATCGATTGTCGACAATCCGAAGACCCAGATATCGTTGGATGAAGCACATGAGATTGATTCCGAGTTGGAGGAAGGCGACACTATTGAAATGACCATCGAAGTCGAGTCATTAGGTCGTTTGGCTGCTGCTGCCGCTAAAAGCGCCATCAGTCAGAAGCTTCGTGCCGCAGAGCATGCCCGCATTCAGGATGAGTTTTCCGATAAAATCGGTGAACTGGCTGCTGGTGTTATTCAAAGAAAAGACAGCAAGTATGTTTTCGTTGATATCGGAAGAGCAGAAGCGACACTTACCCGTCAGGAGCAGGTGAAGGACGAACATTATAACTTCAATCAACACATGAAGTTTTTGATTTTGAAGGTGGAAGAGCATAACGGCCGCCCGATTATTTATGTATCCAGAAGTCATCCTGCTCTTGTTAAGAAGCTTTTGGAATCGGAAGTGCCTGAAATCCATGATGGAATCGTGGAGATTGCCGCGGTTGCCCGTGAGGCTGGCTCTCGTTCGAAGGTCGCTGTATTCTCACGCGATTCGGATGTTGATCCACTTGGTGCATGTGTTGGACAACGCGGTGCACGTATTCAATCGGTTATGGATGAGTTGGGCGGAGAGAAGATTGATATCATCCCGTTCAGTGAAGAACCTGCAATTTTCATCAGCAATGCACTTTCACCGGCAAAGGTCGAGCGCGTTGACACTGAAATAATCACGAATCCGGACGGAAGTCGCGAACTGAATGCTCGTGTAGTTGTTCCTGATCATCAATATTCATTGGCGATTGGCCGTGCTGGTCAGAACGTCCGTCTTGCAGCACGTTTGACAGGCTGGAAGATTGATATCAAGAGCTCGACACAATACAATCAAATGGCAAGAGAAGACATCATGGCACAGTTTACTGTGGCAGATGAGGATGAAGTCACAGAAACAGAAGAAGAAACCACAATTGAGGAGTAATCCTGAATCGTGATGGAAAACTTTTAAAGCCTTGCATGAAAATAGCATGTGAGTAATCGACATTGAAACGAGAAAGGAGTATGACAAAATGCAAAAGAAGATTCCAATGCGTATGTGTGTTACATGCAGAGAACGCAAAGAGAAAAAGGACTTGACGCGGATTGTCTTGTCTCCTACCGGTGAAATCAGTGTGGATGAGACCGGGAAGAAGCCTGGTCGCGGCGCATATGTATGCCGTGAAGGAAATTGCATGGCAGAGGCTTTGAAGGGACACCGTTTTGAAAAGGGCCTTCATTCTCCCATCGGAAGCGAGACACAAGAGGTTTTGGCGGCGATGGTAACAGAAAGAAAGGACGAAAATAATGCCTGACGCGAACGAATTCTTTTCGAGCGATAAGCTGTCGATAGAAGAGAGACAAATGCTTATTTCTTCAACAGAAAAGCGTATTTTATCAACTATTGGATTGGCTTTTCGGGGCGGAAAGATTACTTCGGGAACGGATACGGTGACACAGGCTTTGCGAGCGGACGCTGTGGAGATGCTTATCTTGGCGACGGATGGTTCGGAGAATGCGAACAAGAAACTCGTACATATGGCCGAGGAGAATGAGATTGCGGTGCGCTTTTTCTCGACAAAGGAAGGCTTGGGACACGCAATCGGTAAGGTCGATCGAAATGCAATTGCCATCATGGATGAGGGATTTGCAAAGAAGTTAACCAAAGAAATCGATGATTATTTGGCATTTGCCGAGAAATGATCGATGAGATGTTATAAATGATAATGATGGATTGATTTGCCATATCGGCAAGCGAGGCGAATGGGAGGACAGTAAATGGCTGAAAAGAAAGAAAAAGAATTGAAAGAGTCCGTGAGCAATGAGGTGAAGACGGAAGAGCAAGGACCGAAGATTACGGTCAGTGGTATTTCCGGTACGAAAACACTTCGAGTCGGACGCGTAAATAAGAAAGCCAAGAAGCCTTCCGATGAGACGGCTCCTGTAGATTTACCGGTTGCTCCCACACCGGAAAAAAAGGAAGAGAAACCAAAGGCTGAATCGAAGGCTGCGCCAAAGACTGAATCGAAGGCTGCAACGAAAAAGCAGACGAAACCGGCTGACGAGGCGAAAGCCGTGTCTAAAAAGACAGTTGAGGAACCGACTTCACCGAAGGCGGCTCCTGCACCAGTTAAAGAGAAGCCGATTGTGAAAGAAGCACCTGCCGCTGAAACGAAATCAAATGAGCAGGCGAATACCGCTCCTGCTGCAAAACCAGTTGCGAATAAGACAGCGGAAGCAACAGCAACAGATACTAAACCAAAGCTTTCCTCATCAGTTATCCAAGCACCGACAGCCGGCACGGGTAATGTAACTCGTGAAACCGGAAGCTACGTTCGTCCACAAGGCGGCGGATACGGCGGATATCAAGGCAATCGTCCTCAGGGTGGCCCGGGTGGCTATCAAGGCAATCGCCCACAAGGTGGCCCAGGTGGATATCAGGGCAATCGTCCACAAGGCGGCCCAGGTGGCTATCAAGGCAATCGTCCGCAAGGCGGCCCAGGTGGATACCAAGGCAATCGCCCACAGGGTGGTCCTGGCGGATACCAAGGCAATCGTCCACAAGGCGGCCCGGGTGGATACCAAGGCAATCGTCCACAGGGTGGCCCGGGTGGATATCAGGGCAATCGTCCGCAGGGTGGCCCAGGTGGCTATCAAGGCAACCGCCCACAGGGTGGTCCTGGCGGATATCAAGGCAATCGTCCGAGACCGGGCGGAAATGGTGGATATCAGGGTGGATTTGCCGGCAAAGATAAAGATGATGATGATTACGGCAATAATCACAATCAGCCGAAGCGTTCGACAAAGCCGAAGAGCGATTTGCCGATAGAGGCTACAAAGGAGAAAGCAAATTTTGCTGCTCGCGATGCCTTTGAAAAGAATCGCAAGGATCCTTCCAAGGATTCAAAGAAGGATTCGGGCAAGACGACATCAACGACTGACCGTCGTGGTGTTAACATGCGTGCGGCCACAGCCGCCATTACTGGTATGGGTGCTTCCGAAATACTAAGGGATGACTCCGTACTTGATACGTTCTATACAGGACCGAAGGGTAAAAAGCGTTCTAAGCGTCAGACATATATCGCTCCGGTTGCACCTGTAATCAAGGCTCCGCTCACGCACATCGAGCTCCCAGAGTTCATTACCGTAAAGGAATTGGCAGAGGGTATTGAAAAGCGTGGCGCCGATGTCATCAAGAAGCTCATGCTCATGGGCATGCTTGTAACGCTGAATCAAGAAATCGATTTTGATACGGCAGCTCTTGTTGCTGCTGAATTCGGCATCACCGCCGAGCCACTCGTTGTTGTTACGGAGGAAGACATTCTCTTTGACGACAGCGATGATCAAGGCGAGAATGCTAAACCGCGTCCACCGGTTGTCGTTGTTATGGGACACGTTGACCATGGTAAGACATCGCTTTTGGATAAGGTTCGTTCGACATCGGTGGTTAAGGGCGAAGCTGGTGGTATTACGCAACATATCGGTGCATATACCGTTCGTGTAAAGGGACGCCAGATTACATTCCTTGATACTCCAGGTCACGAAGCCTTTACAACGATGCGTGCTCGTGGTGCTCAAGTTACGGATATCGCGATTCTGGTGGTGGCTGCCGATGACGGTGTCATGCCGCAAACGATTGAAGCAATCAACCATGCTCGTGCCGCAAATACCGAAATCATCGTGGCTGTCACGAAGATTGATAAACCGGGTGCAAATCTGGATAAAGTCAAACAAGAACTCTCCATGCAAGGCATTCAGCCAGAGGAATGGGGCGGACAGACTATTATCGTTCCTGTATCCGCAAAGACTGGCGAGGGTATTGACGAGTTGCTCGAGATGGTTCTTTTGACCGCTGATGTTATGGATTTGAAAGCAGATCCGAAGAGACAGGCCAAGGGTACCGTTATTGAAGCAAAGCTCGACAAATCGAGAGGTCCAGTTGCGACTGTTTTGGTACAGCGCGGAACACTCCACTCCGGCGACACTGTGGTTTCTGGTTCGATTATCGGTCACATTCGTGCGATGTCCGACGACAAGGGCGCCCTTGTTAAGAAGGCTGGCCCATCCATCCCAGTCGAGATCTTAGGTCTCCCGGAAGTTCCGGAAGCGGGCGAAATCTTCTATGCAGTAACGGATGACAAGGTAGCTCGTCAGCTGGTTGAAAAGAGAAGAGTCAAGCAAAGAGAAACGCAATTGCGTAAGTCTTCCCGCATGACGCTCGAAAACCTCTCGCAGGTTTTGGCGGAAGGCGAGATGAAGGATTTAAACCTCATCATCAAGGCCGATGTACAGGGTTCTGTCGAAGCTGTCATTCAATCGCTCGGAATGCTTTCGAACGAAGAGGTGCGCGTCAAGGTTATCCACGGTGGCGTCGGTGCAATTACCGAATCTGATGTTACCTTGGCAGACGTATCAAATGCGATTATCATCGGATTTAATGTTCGACCGAGCGCAATGATTACGGAAAAAGCGAAGGAAGTCGGCGTCGATATTAAGCTCTATCGAGTCATTTATGATGCAATCGAAGACGTGAAGGCGGCATTGACCGGTATGTTGAAGCCGAAGTTCGAAGAAGCCATACTCGGCCACATCGAAATTCGTCAAACATTCAAGGTTGCATCAGTCGGAACCATCGGTGGTGCTTACGTGCTCGACGGTAAGGTTTTACGTTCGTCCGAAGTTCGTATTGTCCGTGATGGCATTGTTGTTCACACTGGTAAACTCGCTTCTCTCAAGCGTTTCAAGGATGACGCAAAGGAAGTGGCTTCCGGGTACGAATGCGGTATTTCGATCGAGAACTTCAACGACATCAAGGAAGGCGACATTGTTGAAGCCTTTGAAATGCAAGAAGTGAAAAGAAAGTAATAGGAATAAGTATGAGACAAAACAGGGCCGCCCGTGTGGGCGATGAGATACAAAAGATTATCTCTACACTTCTTATGACGGAGCTGAAGGATCCTCGGATTCCGATAATGACATCCGTCCTCGAGGTGCGTATGTCGAAGGATCTCACACATGCGACAGTATATCTATCTGTCATGGGTTCTTCAAAAGACAAAGCGGAATGTAGAGAAGCTTTTTCCAGCGCGGCAGGATTTATTCGCCGCGAAGTGGGACATAGAATCCAGCTTCGTGTTGTGCCGGAATTCACATTTACAATCGATGAATCCATCGAAAAGGGCATGGAGCTCATGTCGATGATTGACCGTGTTCGTAAGGAGGATGAGCGTCGTGCCAACCAACATGAATGATTTTGTTCTCGAACTGCACAAAGTGATTCCGCAAGATAAGTCAATTGGAATCTTTCCTCACGCACGAGTGGACGGCGATTGCGTCGGCTCGGCAGTGGCGCTTTGTGCCGCACTCCGGAAGAATCATTTAAACGCATATGTTTATCTCGAAGAAGCCATCCCACCTCGGCTTGCTTTTATGCAGGTTCATGAAGAAGAAATTATCGTGGTAAATCCGACTGTCATCGATGATTATGTGCAGAAAATCGGACTTGCTATCGCTGTTGATTGCTCGGACGCATCTCGTATGGGCACAGCGGGGAGCATATTTGAAAAGGCTCCGGAGCACGTTGTCATCGACCACCATGCATCCAGCATGTCTACAGGAAAGCTTTTCTATGTTGACCCTGATTCCGCATCGACGGCTGAATTGATTTATCAGTTTATTTGCGACTTTGAACTCGTTAGCGGGAAAATGCTTATGGACGCATATATCGCAAACAATTTAATGGTTGGCATACAATCGGATACGGGGCGCTTCTCCTACCAAAACACGACGGCAGGCACTTTGCGAATCGCAGCTGATTTGATGGATGCAGGTGCCAATGTGTGCGAAAATGCGTATTATCTTTTTGACGTGACGAATGCTGGTCGTGTACTTTTACACGGTGCGGCGATGTCCGCAATGAAGCTATTTGCTCACGGACGTATTGCCATTACGACGATACCGCTCTCATTAGTGGATAAAACGAATGCTCCGGAAGGTGCTGCAGATGGCTTAGTGACGACGCTACGAGATATAGAAGGTGTAAACGTGGCATTTGTCCTTCGCGAGACGGAGGACGGCTCCATCCGTGTCAATGTCAGAAGCAATGATGGATTTGACGCTTCCGGATTCGCCGAGTTATATGGTGGCGGCGGACATCATCGCGCGGCTGGATTTAACGGCAATAATATTTCTATGGAAGACTTTTATCAAGATATTGTGGCGAAGGCCACAGCTGTTTTGGAGAATAAATGAGCGAGACAGAACCGGAAAGCGGCCTGCTATTAATTGATAAACCGGAAGGAATGACATCATTTCATGTTGTTTCCATGGTTCGTCGTCTTTTTTCCGTGAAAAAGGTCGGTCATATCGGGACACTCGACCCGTTTGCGTCGGGGGTTTTACCGATTTGCATCGGCAGTGCGACTAAGATGATTCGGTATATGGAAAACGTTTCGAAAGAGTATCGTGCGACTCTTTCTCTCGGAAAAATCACAGAAACAGGTGACACAGAGGGAGCCGTCGTCGGCGGTAGGCTTCCTACACAGGAAGAAATCAATGTGCTTCAAGCCACAGACTTCGCACCAATTCGCGAGTGCATATTGCAATTGCGAGGTTCTTTGACACAGGTCCCATCGCGTTATTCCGCCATCAAAATTCAAGGAAGACCGGCATATGATTATGCCCGAAAAGGAATCGATGTCGAGATAGCACCGCGTGAAGTAACCATTTTTGATACAACCATTTACGAAATTACTTGTGATGAAACGGGAACCATCGACGTTGATTTCTCGGTTGTATGTTCGAAAGGAACTTATATACGAACGATTTGCGAAGACATTGGAACGGCCTTGGGCTTCGGTGGGTATTGCAAGAAATTGCGGCGTGTACGAAACGGAGATTTTTCCATCGAAGAAGCCATCACACCGGATGCGTTAAAATCACTTATCACACTTCAATCTCCGATTCCGTGGGTACCGCGTGAACGCGTTTTTTCCTATATGCCGGCAATCGCTTTGCTGCAATATGAAGCGGAAGCACTCCGTGTGGGAAAGAAACTCCCGCTGGAACCGTTTAATGATAGAATACAAAACAATAGTCAAAGCGGAGAAACAGAGAATCGCTTTCGTGCGATGTTCGGTGATACTTTAGTGGCCGTTGTTTATCCGGATGAAACATCTGAACCACCCATTTTACGAATTGAGAGGGTTTTTGATATCAAGTGAACACGTGGATGATACCAATTCATGAAGAAAGTGATATCCCTTCTGTGACAGGCGTCTCGGGGACGAGTGAACGCGCAGTTGCTCTCGGCTTTTTTGACGGCGTACATCGCGGACACCAATGTATTTTTTCTGTCATGATGAAACGGGCTGAAGAACGTAAGCTTAAAACGGGTGTACAGACCTTTGCCACACCGCCGTCCTCCAAACGGCAAAGTCCCATGTTGACTACCTATAAAGAAAAGTGTGAAATCATCGAAAAAACGGGCGTAGATGACATTCTGGCACTTCCATTTAATGATGCCATTCAAAATATGCACGCGGAGCAATTTCTCACGGTATGCGTTGCACGCTGGATGCGTGCTCGTGTTATCGTTGTTGGCGAAGATTATCGTTTCGGAGCAAATCGGGAAGGTAATATCGATATGTTGAAGGCTTGGGGTGCGAGAAACGGAATCGAGATTATTGCTGTACCTGCCGAAAAATATCGTGGCCGCGTTATTTCCTCAACCTGGATTCGTGAGTGCGTAAAGGATGGCAATATTGAACTGGCACATCTTTTGCTCGGACGTCCGATGACGTATCACGGCATTGTCGAGCAAGGACATCATCTCGGGAGAACATTAGGTTTTCCGACAGCGAATATCCGCATCGGTGAAGAAAAAACCATTCCACGATTTGGCGTTTATGCTTCCCGATATACTTTTAATGGGACAGTTTATCCGTCGATTACCAATATTGGCATGCGTCCTACAGTGAACAGAGACGATTGCACGCCGATCATTGAGACGATGCTCTATGGTGTAGACTCTGAGCTTTACGGTACAAATGGAACGGTGGAGCTTTTAGCCTATGTACGTCCGGAACGTGTATTCCCCGATGTACAAGGATTAAAAGCACAGGTTGACCATGATAAAGAAGAAGTATGGCATTATCACAACACAAAGAAGTGAGGCAATTCTTAGGGAGAACTCTGATATGCATTCGAAAGAACACTTCTTTGTGATATGATAGGCACAATAAATAAGGAATATTTGGTAGAGGTAGAAAGATGAACTCACTAATTGCATGGGACACAATCAAAGTTAGCTTCCCTGGTCTCGGTATTAAGGATATCGATGTTAACCGAATTGCCGTGAAGCTCGGATCCGTTGAGGTTTATTGGTATGGGGTATTAATCGTGGTCGGCGTTTGCCTCGCAGTGATTCTGGCCATGACACAGGCAAAAAAGAACAAGATGTCAGCGGATTTGATTCTGGATTACGGCCTCTTGTGCGTACCGGCAGCATTGGTTGGTGCTCGTCTGTATTATGTTTTCAGTTCTTGGGGCGACTATTACGTAAAGGGTGATTTTGGAAAAACAATTTCGAATATTGTTGATTTCCGAAGCGGTGGACTTGCTGTATATGGCGGCGTTATTGCTGCTCTTATTGCGGCAATCGCTATGTCGAAGATTCGCAAGATTCCGATTTCCGCTATTATCGATTATGCGATTATCTATATCCCGCTTGGTCAGGCTATCGGTCGCTGGGGCAATTTCTTTAATCAAGAAGCATTCGGAACGAATACGAATTTGCCGTGGGGAATGATCAGTACAGAGACAAAATGGTATTTGCAAACCTATTGTCCGACTCTTGATCCGTCGCAGCCGGTACACCCGACATTCCTTTATGAATCCATCGCGACGATTTTGATTTTCGTTGGTTTGTATTTTATCCGTAAGCATAGCAAAAGGGCATATACCACGACTGCTTCGTATATGATTTTCTATGGTATTGTTCGTTTCTTCATTGAAGGTCTTCGCACGGATTCCCTATATATCGGTGAGACTTCTCTTCGTACTTCCCAAGTTGTATCGGTTGTATTGGTGGTCATGGGCTTCCTCTTGATTGCTTGCGCTCGCATTTTCGATTGGCAAAGAATGCCTATTCCGGAGCGCTTCTTGACGGGGAATAAAGCTTCTGCTGATGCTACAAATATCGAAGAAGCTTCCATAGAGACAACAGAATCGACAACTGAATCGACAACGGCTACGACGGACAAGGCAGAAGAAGCAAAAGAAGATGCAGTCGATGATCCGGATATCGAGGTTGAATCAGATAAAGAAGAAGCGGACGAGAAGAAACTCGTCGATTCAGAAGAAATAGATGACGCATCAACGAACGAGTAATGCGTCTTACGGATTGAATCATTCTTGGTACTTAGCTATTCGTAAAGGTGAATGTATATGAACAAAGCGAAATCAGGAATAGAGCTTCTCAAGAATAACAACTTGCGAATGGTCGATTTCTGGCTTCTCCTTCCGATACTAATGATTACAACCATCGGCCTGTATGTCTTGAATGATGTATTGTCCGATGGTTATGTCGGTTATCCAGGCATATTCTATCGCCAAGCAGGTGCAGCTGTGGTGGGACTATTCATAGCCCTTTGCATTTGTCTTGTGGATACACAATTTCTGAAATTGATCGGCTGGGTGGTATACGGCATCTCGATGGCGTTATTAATTCTGGTTCCGATTGATAGTTTTTCCATGATGGAAAAATGGGGTGCGGATGCTTGGCTGAATTTACCGGTTATTGGCACGTTCCAACCGGCAGAGCTCACAAAAATGGGCTTAGTTTTAGTGACGGCACATATATTTGAGTCAATGGCGGAAAAATCAATTTCCGTATTTCGCGGATTCGTATACTTGGGATTAGTTTACGGACCGCCTATGCTGTTAATTCTGAAACAGCCGGATTTCGGTACCGCAATGGTTATCGTGTTCTCATTTGTTTGCATGCTATTTATCTGGGGCTTAAAATATCGCTACTTCTTCTTGACAATCTCTGTGGGAATCGTTGTTGTTATCCCGTTAGTATGGTCGTTTTATTTGGAAGCGTATCAAAAGAAGCGTATTTTATCCTTGATCTTCGAAGGCTCAGATCCGGAGGCCGAATATAGTTTGGTTCAGTCCAAAGCGGCTATTGCGTCAGGTGGTCTTACGGGCAACCGGACCGGCGTTTTGGTGTCTGTTCCTGTTAAGGAATCCGACTTCATTTATTCAGCGGTTTCGGAACGTATGGGATTTATTGGCACGACTGTGCTGGTGATTCTTGCTTTCTTTTTCTTGACTCGTTGTCTTTATGTCGCATCGAAAACGACGAAAAAGTCATATGCGTTTATTGTTGTAGGTATTACCGGTTCATATGCTTTCCACTTTATTGAGAATATGGGCATGAGTGTCGGGTTGTTGCCGATTACGGGTATTCCGCTTCCGTTTGTCAGTTTAGGTGGTACGGCTCTTCTGGTAAATTTCGTCTCACTGGGCGTTATTTTGAATATTTCGATGGAACGAAAACGATAGCGATTCTTTAACGTTACCGTATTTCAACGAATCTGGAGGCAAATATCAGATTCGGCGCAAAAATAAATGCAAAAAAATTGATATTTGACTGGTGTGGTGATTCATACCGGTCTTTTTTTGTCATAAAAAGCATTACAAAAGCATTGATTTTACAACGTTTCGGTTACGCGGACGAGAGAAATACGCATTCAAAACGTCATAAAATTTGACATTTGTTCAAAATTTGTTCGGTTTTTTCGTCCAAACCTATTGATTGACCACAAATTTACGAGTATTATGTCAATTAAGGGTGAGTTGTGGGGTAAACGTCCATATATGTGGTGAGAAGGTACACGAAATTATCAATCGGATATTCGTCTTTTCATTCTTCACATCGGACATTTCCCGGCGATTCTTTGAAAAATAGGGGTAGCAGAGGAAAAGAATGGCGCGTTACACGAACAAAATTGATGCTAAAGGTCGCATATTTGTTCCGGCAAAGGTTCGGGACAAGTTGGGTTCGTGTGTGCACATTACAATCAGTCTCGATTCCGGTTATCTCTCCGTATATGCACAAGAACGTTTCGAACACATCTATGATCAGTTGACGGCGATGAACGGAATGGATGAGAAAGCTAGAAAAGCGACTCGTTTAATTCTCGGAAATGAGATGGAATGTGAGCTCGATGCGCAGGGACGTATAACCATATCTTCCGAGTTATGGGAAAGCATCGGCGCAAAACCGGCGGATATGGTTTGTATCTACCATATGGGTGATAAGCTCGATATTTGTACGAAGGCATTCTTTGAATCTGAGAGCAAGGAGGAATTAAGCGAGATTCGAAGTCTCGACTTAAGTGAATTCAATGTTACAGGACTCTGATTTCCATCATTCCCCCGTTATGCTTGAGGAATGTATAGATGCCTTGGCAGTGGTAAGCGATGGTATTTATGTGGATTGCACTGCGGGTGGCGGTGGTCATAGCATTCACATCGCTGAAAGATTGAGCTCGAAGGGGAGACTCATTTCTCTTGATAAGGATCCGAAGGCTTTGGCGACCTGCGAAATCAAAAGGCAAACGCTCAAGGATAAAGATAAATGGCTTCTTGTGAAGTCCGACTACTCGCAAATTGACAGCGTCCTCCGTGATTTGGGGATAGATAAGGTAGATGGTGTTTTAGCGGATCTAGGTGTCTCGTCTTATCAGATTGATACGGCGGAAAGAGGTTTTTCCTATCTAAAGGAAGGCCCGCTGGATATGCGAATGGATACTGCGCAAGCTCTTTCGGCAGAAGTAGTCGTGAATGAATACGGCGTCGATGAGTTGGTCTCCATTCTCCATGATTACGGAGAAGAGAGATACGCGAAGAGAATCGTCGAAGCGATTGATCGGGAAAGACGAATTGCACCGATTCGTACGACGACGAAGCTCGCTTCGATTGTGGCCAGTGCTATGCCTGCTGCTTCAAAAAGAGAAGACCAGCATCCGGCGCGACGCACTTTTCAAGCGATACGAATTGAAGTTAATAACGAGCTTCGTTCCGTATCACGACTTCTGGAAGTGACGCCATCACTATTGAATAATAAAGGCCGTTTTGCCGTTATATCTTTTCATTCATTGGAAGATCGATTGGTGAAAGAGTCATTTAAGAAATTGGAAACATCATGTGTATGTCCGCGAGAATTTCCGGTATGCGTTTGCGGGAATCGCTCATACGGACGATCAATTACGAATAAACCCATTGTGGCCTCGAAAGAGGAAGCAGCCACAAACAAACGCTCTGCTTGTGCTAAGCTAAGAATTTTTGAAAGGAATCAAGAGCAATGGCCCAGAAAAATGTAGCTCCCATAGAAATGAATATTGACGCCATGCTTTATGGCACAGGTACCGACGACTATTCAGGTTTGAGTATGCGTGCATATACTAGTGGTGAAGCGGCGAAGTACGTTGTGGGTGATCCGATTTTCTCGATTCTTGAAACACCTCTCGAGAAGTATGAAGTGGCGAAAAAGAATCGCAAAATAATTGAGCAAACGAAGCAGACGTATAACAAAAATAACCGTTTCAAGGAGCTCCGCCGTTTAGCGGAATTTGCAAAGGTCATTTTTGTATCACTCCTCATTGCCGCGTCATTAGGTGTCGTGCTCTACAACGAAGCTGTGATTTCCAATCAAAACTACCTGAACAATAAGAAGGAAGACAGCATTGAAACGACTCGTCGTGAAACAAAAATGCTTCGTGAAAGCCTTTCACAAGGCGCAGATCTCGAATGGGTTCGCGAAGAGGCAAAAGCACGACTCGGCATGGTAGAACCGAATGACCAACAGGTTGTCGCCGTGATTATGCCGGGTTCCGATCGCTTGATGACGAGCATTTCATATAATTCACTGGGTATCACTGATGAGATGGTCAGTGAAGCGAAGCGTGATTTGGCACGCTATTATTCTACAAAATAAGAACACTCTTCTTGATTGGCATGTCGGACACAAGTATCTGTCCGCAATTCCTCGTTGATTTGATGACCGAGGGAAACGCATGACTTGTTTATCAGAAGAGTTTTTTTATGGAGATAAAAATGTGGCAATATTGGGGTTTAAGGTAGAAAAAGCCCACTCATTATGTGTAAAATAATAGCTTGATGAATAGAGGAAGGACCGGATATCGGAAGATGGAAAACGAATCGAAGATTATCAAGATTCAACCGAATGTGAATAATGGCAACGAATCTTCGGAAGAACCATCACAAGGCCTTCGAATCGGCGGACATACAACGATTGTCATTATTTCAGCCATTCTTTTCATTTTTATGGGATGTTTGATATATAAGCTCTATGATATCAGTGTCAATAAGTACCTTGAATACTCGATGGAAGCATCTCAGATTCATTGGAAACGTATTGTTGACGTCCCGGTACGCGGTGATATATATGATGCAAATATGAATCTTTTGGCTAGTACGACGTATGAGTACACAATCGGTATTACTCCGAATGATTTGCTGAAGTCGCAAGATATCCCCTATACATCAACCGATCCGACAGACGTCAATACTACAAGACTTGCCTGTGAAAATATCGCGTCACAGTTTTCCGAGCTCATTAACGCAGACTATGAAACGGTTCTTGATGCACTATACATGGTTGACGCAACCTATGTTCAATTGATTAAGCGTGTTTCGTATACAGACATGATTGCACTACGTGCCTATCTAAGTGAAAAAAACATGAGTGGCGTCGCAATTGACAATATTCCAAAAAGATATTACACATATAGCAATTTAGCGCCACAAGTTATTGGGTTTGCAGATCAAAGTAGTAATACACTGGTCGGACAATACGGTATTGAGGCCTATTATGACGACATATTGACAGGCACATACGGATATACGTATGCGGAAGTAGATAACGCCTCTGACCCCCTTCCATTTTCCTCACCGACATCGGTTGAGGCGGAAGACGGCTACAATGTGGTTCTCAATATTGACATGAATATTCAACGTATTGCTGAAGATGCTTGTCGAGAAGCTTATGATACTTATCAGCCACGCGACGGTGTAACAGCGATTGTTATGAATCCTTATACGGGTGCGATTATGGCCATGGTATCGATGCCGGATTTCGACTTGAACAATGCACGTTCTTGTCCGTATGGTATCACGGAAATGCTTTGGAACACCTATACCGATGAGGAAAAGGCCGAGTATCTCATGAGTAATGCTTGGCGTAATCGCTGTATTTCGGACACGTATGAGCCAGGCTCGACATTTAAAGCATTGACAACGGCCATCGCTTTTGAAGAAGGTCTGACCTATGAGGATGAGCTGTTCAGCGATGCACCGATTGAGGTCTCAGAGATTGACACCATTTCGTGTTGGCGTGAAAAAACACATGGTAATCATGGCACAGAGACATTGACACAGGCCTTTGATAATTCCTGCAACCCGATATTCGTACAGCTTGCTTATCGCATTGGCATCACGAAGTACTACGAATATGTTCATAATTTTGGGTTTTATGATGTTACCGGCATTGATTTGCCGGCAGAAGGCATGGGTATTTTTCATGAGGAACCGACGGTAATTGACTTGGCGACATTGTCATTTGGTGAATCTTCGACAGTTACACCGATGCAATTGGCTATGGTTTATTCGGCATTGGTGAATGGTGGAACGTTAATGACGCCTCGTGTGGCATCTGCAATTACAGATTCAGACGGAAATATTGTTCGCTCTTATGACCCAGTTGCGGTAAAGACGATTTTCTCTGAACAAACATGTGAACGTGTACAAGCGATGCTTGAGTCGGTTGTTACGGAAGGTACTGGTAGTGCGGGTTATGTCGAAGGCTACTATGTGGCAGGAAAAACCAGCACATCGACGATTGAAGTCGGTGATGAAGAAGGTATGCACGTATTATCCTTCGGATGCTATGCACCATCCTATGATCCGGAAATTGTCGTATTAGTTGTTATTAATAAGCCGGAGGATAAGACGGTTGGATCGAGTGCTGCAGCAAGTACTGCTGCTACTATTGTGGAAAACTCATTGGAGTATTTAGGTATTGATCGACGCTTTACGCAGGAAGATTATGATGCAATGACGACGAAATTCTATTTGCAGGATGTTGTTGGCTTGACCTTCGACGAAGCAAAGACGAAGCTCACCGCGCAGGGATTCACAGTTGTGGATGGATCAAATTCAATGACGGGCGCATCGATTGTTGGCATGATGTATCCGGGCATTCATGATACACTTTATCGCTCCGGTGTTGTTATTCTTTACCCGATGGCAATAAGCAATGCTGAGATGCCGCAGGTGGAAGTTCCTGACTTTACGGGAATGACCTTAATCGAGTGCATTCGATTGGCACAAGAAAATAACCTGAATATTTCTGTCACCGGTGACCCAACAGGCGTCGCGGTATCGCAGGATCCTGCCCGTGGTTACGAAGAGACCGCCGATCCGGATACTCCACAGACTGAAGGTGGTGATGAAGACGGTGTTACACCACAAGCAACCGATCCGGGTGGCGAGGAAAATACCCCCGGAATGACACCAACGCCTACACCGACGCCGACTCCGTCAAGCGGGCCACAAATGGTACAAGTACCGATGGGCACGATCATCAAGATAACGATGGAATAATGGGGGACCTACTTATGAATCTGCAAAAGATGATTCAGAACGTAAATTGTGAAGTGCTGTTTGGTGATGCGAGCGTCACAGACATCAAACGCGTAGTATTTGACTCTCGTCACGTAGAACAGGGTGATTTGTTTGTTGCGATGCCCGGAGCCAAGAATGATGGACATCAATTTGTATTGGACACGATGGAAAAGGGTGCAAGTGCAGTAGCGATTGAAAAAGGACAGAAAAGGATTGCATCGGACATCATAATGAATATGGCCCGCGAGAAAAATGTTGTTGTCCTGGAGCTGCCGGAGTCGCGTCTTGGCTTTGCGTCTTTATCTGCCGAGTTCTTTTCACAGCCCGCGGATAAACTGAATCTCATTGGCGTCACGGGAACAAAAGGAAAAACGACGACAACATTTATGGTCTATCACATATTGGAAAAAGCCGGACAACGTTCCGGCCTCATTGGCACTGTGTGCAATATCATCAACGGAGAATCCGTTGAAGCTGGTCGTACGACACCGGAAGCATTTGAATTTCAAGGTATGCTTCAGAAAATGGTGGACACAGGATCGGAAAATTGCGTGATGGAGGTGTCATCCTTAGGACTAAAATACCGTCGGAACAGTGGTTGCCGCTATGATATTGTCGCATTAACGAATATCTATCGTGACCATATTTCGCCGGAGGAGCATCCGAATGAAGAGGATTATTTTGCTAGCAAATTGATGCTTTTTGACCAAGCCAAGACAGCGGTAATTCATCGAGATATTAACGGATTTGATCGTGCGTATGCGTACGCATCGAAGCATTGTCCGGTGATAACCTTCGGCATTGACGGAGAAGCAGATGTCGTTGCCTTGGACGTAAAAAAAGTCATCCGCGATGGCATCCACGGCAGTACATTTATGATTCGTTCCCCGTGGTATAGCGGCGAATTCTTTATCCCGCTTCCGGGCAAATTCAATGTGCAAAATGCGCTCTGTGCAATAGCCATTGCTGGACTCTCCCATATTCCGGAAGATGCCGTTCGAAGTGCGCTGGCGACGGTGAGTGTTCCCGGAAGACTCGAACGCGTACAGCATCAATCGAACATTCCCGTTTATGTCGACTATGCCCATAACGAAGAAAGTCTCGTACAATTGCTTGCAGAGCTCCGTCCGTTTTGCCATGGTCGCTTAATTACGGTTTTCGGTGCTGGCGGTAATCGTCCTAAAGAGAGACGGTTTGGTATGGGACGTGCTTCTGGAAATGGTAGTGATTATTCCATAGTCACAACAGATAATCCGCGCTTTGAGAAACCTATGTCGATTATCGAAGACATTCTGAAGGGAATGCAAGAGACAGACGGCGCATACGAAGTCGTAGTCGATCGTACAGAAGCAATTCGCAAGGCAATCCAAATGGCGCAAAAAGACGATTATGTTATCATCGCTGGTAAAGGGCATGAGAAGTATCAAGACGTGAATGGCGAGAAAACCCATTATGACGATGTGGAAGTCGCAAAAGCGATATTGGATGAAGAACAAGCGAGGACGGCATTATCGTGAAATTGACACTGAAAGAAATCACCACTGCTACAGGTGGAAAGATACTCGATCAAGCGAATATGGATTTACTCCTCGAAGGGGTTTCCACGGATACCCGTTCCATAGGAAAAGGAGAGCTTTTTGTTGCTCTTGTCGGTGAACGCTTTGACGGCCATGCATATGTAGATAAGGCTGCCCGCGAAGGTGCCGCTGCGGCCATTGTTAGTCGTGACGTTGAAACGGAGCTCCCGATTGTTCGTATTATTGTCGATGACACTAAGATTGCCTATGAAGCACTCGCCGCTTATGTTCGACAGAAGCTCAATGTACGCGTGGTTGCTGTCACGGGAAGTGTCGGTAAAACGTCTACCCGTGAGATGCTGAAGCTAGGACTTTCCGGCGTTATACTGACACATGGCACGGATGCCAATCTCAATAACGAAATTGGTCTTTCTTCAACTATTCTTCATACTCCGGATATGACAGAAGCACTCGTTTTAGAAATGGGCATGCGTTTGCGCGGAGAAATCGAAGAGCTTACCATGATTGCAAAGCCGGATGTCGCATGTATCACAAATATTGGTGTGGCGCATATCGAACGATTAGGCTCGCGTGAGAACATCATGAAGGCGAAGCTCGAAATCGTCGATGGGCTTGCGAAAAATGGCTTACTCATCATTCCTGCCGAAGACGCGATGTTAATCTCTTATATGGAAAGCGGCGCACTTCGTGAAGATGTTCGTGTAGGTGTCACGGGAATGCATTTGGATGCGACATACTTTAGTAAACACCCTTGGTGTAAGATAATTGCCACAGCCTCGAATCGAATCGAATCCGATGAAGGACAGCAATTTGATGTGCGCATTTTATCGCAATCCGATTTGTCTTCAAATTCTGTGGAACAAGCTACGACGGTATCATTGAATCTTCTGGGAAATCATCATTGTACCAACGCATTAGCACTACTCTTATTGGCGTCGGATTGGCACTTGAACCTTGATGCAGTTGCCAAGCGTCTTCTTTCCTATCAGCCCATTGGAAATCGAGAAAGATGTGTTCGCGTCGGAGAAATCTCATTCGTCGATGATTCGTATAACGCTGGGCCGGAGTCCATGAAATCTGCATTTGAAACCCTGGTAGCGCGTGCCAAGGGACATCGGACGGTCGCTTGTTTGGCTGATATGCTGGAGCTTGGTTCATATTCTAAAGAAATGCATGAATATATCGGTCGTGAAGCGGCTGCGGCAGGCATTGACATCCTATTTGTTACGGGTGACTATCGCAATGACGTAAAAAAGGGCGCAGAAGATGCGGGAAAGTCCAAAGATGTGTATACTTTTGACAATAAAGAAGTGATGCGAGATAAATTGATGACCGCGCTTTTGCCGGATGACTTTGTGCTCGTAAAGGCATCGCATTCGTTTGCCATGCATACGTTAATCGATGATTATGAAAAGAGAGGAGGGCAATCACGCGATGTTTGAAAAGAACAAGGACAAATCATCTTCGGATACAAATGAACCTGCGAAGACCGATAAAAAGAAAAAATCGTCTGATTATATTGGTGCTGAAGTCGATTTCGCCAAGAGTGGTGAAGTGACAGGAATTCGCTTCTTAGAGCCATTACGTGTCAATATTTGGCTTTCTCTGTTGATTTTATTAATGACGGGTTTCGGACTCCTTATGCTCTTTTCGGCTAGTATTCCGAGAGGATATACAGATGAAAGTGACCCATTCTATTATGTTATTCGTCAGGGCGGCTTTATGCTCCTTGGTATACTCATCGGCGCAGTAATTTCAATGCTTCCGATTCGATTATTTGACCATATTGGATTCGTGATTGCCGTGTACACGATGACTCTGGGCCTTGCCGTTGCTACACTCTTTTTTGGTAATGTTATCAATGGTGCGCGACGATGGGTAAGCATCGGTTCGCTATCTTTTCAACCATCGGAGCTGATTAAGGTTGGCTTGGTGTTTTGCGTCGCGGGTTATCGTTCATTTGTCCAACGGCAACGAAAAGCAGGTAAATTGCATTACCAAGGAAAACGCATTTCGAAGAAAACCTTCGATGCATTGGTTGATATTGTTATCCCAGGTGGACTTCTCTTAATAGTTATGGCATTTGTTCTGGCGCAACCACACGTATCCTGCTTCGGTATTCTGGTATTCGTCTGTGGCGTATGCTTCTTTTGCTCCGGCATTTCTCTGTCGAGCTGGCTACGCGGTGCAGGAATGTTATTCGCTGTTGTGGCGATTCTGGTCGGTATCGTTTTCCTTTTCAATATCATGGATATCCAACAGAAGGCGAAGCAGAATTTTGCTCACTTTTTTACTCGTATTGATATTTTCAATCAAATGAACAGTGATGAAACGGAAGAGGAAGAAAGTGACGAAGATGATGAAGCCTCATACCAGAGCCAGCAGTCATTAATTGCTATCGGATCGGGAGGCTTGACGGGTGTCGGCTTAGGAAACAGCCGTCAGAAGTACCAATATTTGCCAGAGCAACATAATGACTATATTTTCTCCATTCTCTGTGAAGAATTGGGCTTTGTGGGCGGTGCGATGGTTATCGTATTATTTGGGCTATTATTGTTCGCGGGCATGGCGATTGCGTGGAGGGCGAACTCTCTCTTTTCGCGAATTCTAGCAGTCGGATATACGAGCCTTTTGTGTTTTCAGGCATTTTACAATATAGGTGTTGCCTTGAGTATTGTGCCACCGACCGGAATGACATTGCCTTTTTTCAGCTACGGCGGTACGGCGAACTTTTTCTTTATGATTGCCGTAGGACTTTTGCTTTCGGTATCTCGTTCGGGTGTCAAACGTAAATCGGTAGAAGTGAGAGTGTAATGTGAAAGTATTAATTGCAGGTGGAGGAACAAGCGGACATATCAATCCCGCAATCGCAATCGCGGAGGCCATTATTCACGCGCCTTCCGTTGACGCGGGCAGCGAAGCATCCTCGGTTGAATTTGTTGGCACGGAAAAAGGTCTCGAATCGCAGATTGTACCAGAAGCGAATTATCCTTTTCATATTATTCACGCCAGTGCATTGCCGCTGAAACCATCTCCAAAAATGATTCGAGCGATACTTGATTTTGCCAAAGGGCGAAAAGAATGTATAAGGCTGATTCGCGATATCCAGCCGGATGTCGTTATCGGCACGGGCGGATTCGTATGTAGTCCGTTAATCTCTGCAGCACATAAAATGCATGTCCCGATTCTACTTCACGAGCAAAACGCATTCCCCGGACGTTCGAATCGTATGATGTCACGTCATGCTTCTGTCGTATGTACGAGTTTTCCCAATTTAGACAGATATTTCTCGAAGCGCGCAAAAATCGCATATACGGGCAATCCCGTTCGTGCACGCTTTTTCGGTATAAATCGAGAAGATGCACGATTAAAGCTCGGCCTTTCACCGAATGAAAAGTTGATACTTGCCATGGGCGGCAGTCTCGGCGCAAAGACCATTAACGAAGCCGTTGTGGCATATGCTTCGGCGCATATGGGTGATTCCATTCGATATGTACTCAGCGTAGGAAAGCGTCGCTATGAGGAAATTCGAGATGAGATGGCATCATGGCCGTCGAACATCGAAGTATTTGAGTATATCTCGAATCCGGAAGTTTACATGGCGGCGGCAGACTTGTTTATTGGCAGGAGCGGAGCTATTACCTGTGCGGAGATTGCGGCAATAGGTGTCGCATCAATCTTCATTCCGTATCCATACGCGGCACAAGATCATCAAACCTACAATGCGAAAGCGTTTACCGATGCTAATGCGGGAATCATCATTCCGGATAACGAAGTAAACGAAAAGCTCCCCGAGACGATAGAGCAATGGATACATGACGATGCTCGTTTGGCCATGCTTCGCGAGAATGCGCGAACATTAGCGAAGAGTGATGCCGTCGAAGAAATTCTTCACGAGGTAAATAAGCTTGCAGGAAGATAAGAAACCGAATGTGATGATGATTAATCCGATGAAACCGGATGAAAATACGGATGCAATAGCAGCCGAAGGTATGCCCATGCCTTCGAATCAAAACGGCATCACATTCATGATTAAAGGGAAGATGATTCCACTTCGTACTGTTCTGATTGCCATTCTAGGAATCATGCTTATTGTTTTTACCTGCGTCATCTGTTTTCATCCGAATTTTCAGGTCGGCTCGGTTGAGATTGAAGGTACGAAAATTATGGACGCGCAAACCATCCTCACTGAGATGGATATTCATTCGGGAGACCATCTGTTCGCACGCCTTTCAGGTGGTACAATTCCATTCCTCACGACACATTATGGCGACCTTGAAGAACAAATCAAACGCGACAACCCATACATAAAGGACATAGATATCACGATTGAATTTCCCTCGAGGGTTCATGTCAAAGTCACTGAACGCCATAAAATCGCATACATCGCAGTGCCGGATGGCTATGCTGTGATTGACCAAGATGGAGTGGTAGTCGAATATAACCAGGGAAGTGTCCCGCTCGGCATCCCGGAAATACAGGGGCTTCCTATAACCGCGGTCGTTTTGGGAAAAACCATCGAGCTCGAAAATCAAGAAGGCTACGAAGTGTGTCTCACAATACTCGGTGCGATGCTAGGTGCGGATGCGACAGAAAGTGATGTGGAAGAGACGTTCGAATTTTTGGCCTACGTGAAGTCGGTTCGCTATTGCGGATATGCGAATTCATTTATCGTCATGACATTACCCGGACAGCTTGACACGATAACGGTAAAGATTGGCTCGCTCAAAAACATATCGGATGACATGCTATGGTTACGCTATGCTATTTCACACGGGTCATTTGATGACACAACCGGTAGATTTTTGGATATGTCAGGCAACTCGCCGGTATTCAAATAGGGTAAAGGAGGAACAGAAACGTGATTATCCCATTGATCGGATTGATTCTCGGACTTATTATCGGATTACTCATCGGATATGATATTCCGTCGGCTTACTCGACCTATATTGCAATATTGATTCTCACCATGGTGGATTCACTCATGGGCGCGATTGTTGCCGATATGCGTGGAAGATTTAAGACCAGACTCTTCGTTACAGGCGTTCTCGGCAATGCACTTGTTGCATTGGCGTTGACAGCGCTCGGAGAGCAATTGGGTTTACCGCTCTATTACGCGGCGATATTTGCTTTCGGTAATCGTATTTTCGTGAACTTTTCGAAGCTTCGTCGCATCTTCTTACATAAAATAGATGAAAAAAATGCTGCTAATGCAAAATCGGTATCCTCTGATTCTCATGAAAACGGGGATGAAAATGCGGATATTACTCCACTCGATGACTGATTTTTCACGCGGTAAAACAGGCTGAAATCTCGCTGTAAAAGCACTGTAACAGAATTGATTATATAGTAAATTTCTATTGCTAGACCACTACATTTAGTGTAGAATTGACAGTGGTACACAATAGGCATGATTATATTACGTTAGAATATATGCATATGGAGGAATAGAGCTATGTCAGACTTTAAGCTCGGCTATTCATTGGAAGACGATCCGTTCGCAGCAATTAAAGTTATCGGAGTAGGCGGTGGCGGATGTAATGCCGTAGACCGCATGGTTGAGAGCTCTGTTCAGGGTATTGACTTTATCTCTGTAAATACAGATCATCAGGCGCTGGCCCGTTCGAAGGCACAGAGCTGTATTCAAATCGGCGAGAAGATAACACGCGGCCTCGGTTGCGGTGCTGATCCTACGATTGGTGAGAAGGCTGCCGAAGAGAGTAAGGACGAAATCGCACAAGCGATACGTGGAACCGATATGTTATTTATCACTGCTGGCATGGGCGGCGGTACCGGAACCGGTGCTGCACCAGTCGTAGCACAGATTGCGAGAGAGCTTGGTATCTTAACTGTCGCAGTAGTAACTCGTCCTTTCCGTTTTGAAGGACCGCGTCGTATGCAGAACGCAGAACGCGGCATTCGTGAGATTGAGAAATATGTCGATTCGCTGATTGTTGTCGCGAACGATAAGCTTCTTGATGTCACTGATGAAGATACATCGATTGATGATGCATTTAACATGGCTGACCAAGTATTGAAGTTTGGTGTTGCCGGTATTTCTGACTTGGTTGCTATCCCGGGTCTCATTAACCTTGACTTGGCGGATGTCCGCCGCGTTATGACCAATGCTGGCGTATGCCATATGGGTATCGGTCGTGCTTCCGGCGAAGGCAGAGCTTCTGCTGCTGTGAAGCAAGCCATCAACAGTCCTCTTTTGGACACCTCAATTGAAGGCGCGAGAGGCGTTATCATTAACTTTACCGGTAGCCGCAACATGAAGCTTCATGAAATTGACGCTGCCGCTTCTGTCGTACGTGATGCTGTTGCAGGCGACGCTGATATTATTGTTGGTGCCGTAATCGATCCTACATTGGAAGATGAAATCATGATTACTGTTATCGCTTCAGGCTTTGACAATACCGAGAACGCTTCGGCTTTCCGCCCGGCAACATCGATTATTTCCCGTCAAAATCCGAACATCATCAGCGCTGTTCCGCATGCTGCACCAGTTGCTGCACCTGCCGCTTCTTTTGAAAAGGAACCGGAACCAGCACCTGCACCTGCACCAGCCCAGCCACGTCATTCTGCGGTACCTGAATTCCTTTTCGGTGATCCGGAACCAGAAACGAAGGCTGATGAAGGCACACGCATTTTCCCTTCGAAATCACAGTCTTCTATAAAGCCGGTTGCACATACAGCACCAAGTACAGGTTCTTATAGTGCTGTTCCGTCATATCGTTCGAAGGAAGCTACACCTGCACCGGCACCGAAGCAACCACAAGCCGCTGCTCCTGCTCCGCAACCGACACAACAGGGCGGTCGTCCGCAATCAAACGTGGTTCCGTCACATCCGGTTGCTCCTGCAGCACCGGCACCGGAAGCATCGAAACCTCATGAGAAGAAGAATAAGGTTCTTCCTTGGTTCTTAAGCGATAACGACAATTTGGAAGAGTGATATGACATGAAGTGCCCATTTTGCGGACATGACGAAGATAAAGTAATTGATTCGCGCCCGGCAGATGATGGAGCAGCGATTCGCAGACGACGTGAATGTCTTTCCTGCGCTTCGCGGTTTACAACATATGAGAAGGTTGAGATTGTGCCTCTTCTTGTTATCAAGAAGGATGGCGCGCGTGAACCATATAACCAAGATAAGCTTCTGGGCGGTTTGCTAAAAGCATGTGAGAAACGACCTGTATCCATCGAACAATTAACCGGGGTTGTTGCATATGTTGAATCGCAAATTCAAGCTTCGGCGAATCGCGAGATTTCCACTCAGGAAATCGGGCAACTGGTGATGATGAAACTGAAAGAAATCGACGAAGTCGCATATGTACGCTTCGCATCGGTTTATCGTCAATTTAAGGATGTGAACTCATTTCTTGATGAATTAAACGAAATGCTCAAAAAATAACCGTACGAGGTGACGCAAATGAAAAAGGTATTGGTAGTTGATGATGATCCAAACATTGTTGAAGTTTTGCGGCTGTATTTTGATAAAGACGGTTTCGCAGTAATCAGTTGCTTGACTGGTGAACGTGCAGTGGAGACATTTCAATCGGCCAATCCGGATTTGGTCGTTCTCGACTTAATGCTTCCGGGTAAAGACGGTTATGACATTTGCCGTGAGATTCGAAAGACCTCTGATGTTCCGATTATTATGTTGACTGCAAGAACCGATACCTTGGATAAGGTGGTTGGCTTGGAGCTCGGAGCAGATGATTACGTGCAAAAGCCTTTCGAGCCGAAGGAGCTTCTTGCTCGCGTGAAGGCTGTTTTACGCCGCACCGATAAACGTGATACCGCAGTTGCGCAACAACAGGAACCACAAGAAGTCAGTGAAATCATCTCTTATATTGGATTTACTGTTGATAAGGCTCGCTATTGCGTGACTGTAGATGGTACTGAAATTGATATGCCACCGAAGGAACTGGAGCTTCTCTTTTTCCTCGCTTCTCATCCGAATCGCGTATTCACACGTGAACAGTTGCTCGAAAATGTATGGGGCTATGATTTCTACGGAGAGTCCCGTACTGTGGATGTACACGTGAAACGTATCCGCGAAAAGATCGAAAATCCGGACCGCGAAACCAATTGGCAAATTAAGACCGTTTGGGGTGTCGGATATAAATTCGAGACGACGCAAACGACCTGATTGAGGTCAGATTAATCGTCGGAAAGCGCATTTGTAATGAAAAACAAGACGAAAACGCCATCAGTATATTTACGCACAGTTCTTTCCTTGGCGCTTTGCACCATTATTGTTTTTTTGGTGCTTTGTATTCTCTATTATCAGCAAATGTCTACTTCTTTGATTGTTGACGCGAAAAGTGAAATGACGGATCGTGCCGCATCGATTACGGATGCCTATGATGCCTTGTTAGAAGATGAAAACGCAACACCATCCTCGATTACTTCATATTTATCATCCATGGCGCGCGTTGAGGAATGCACGATTTGGCTGGTAGATCAAGACAGTAAACTTGTTTATTTGTCCGATATTCCCGAATCGAAAAAGGCATACCTTGTATCCGTCGGTGACAATTTGTATCTTTCTGAGGAAATGCATACAGATATGCTGATGCAGATTGGTAAGACAAATACTGACGAGTCAAGAGATGGTCTTTTTACTGATTCCAGAAGTGTTTGGGTTTCGACAGTAACGAAAACGGACAACGGACGATATCTCCAATTCTATACAGAGTTTAACGTCCAAGCAGAGGCCTTCTGGCGCCTTTCAAACGCATTGGCATTACCGGTATTGATTTCATTTTCCATGGCGCTTGTTCTTTTTACTTTAATGACGCGCTCCATCATTCGACCGCTTCGTTTGCTTTCTGATGCCGCCTCAAAGGTTACACAGGGAGATTTGTCCGCACGTATCGTGATGCCGGAGCTCGAGAAGGAATCCCCGGTAAAGTACGTATTAACGGATGAAATATCGCTCATGGTACGAACGGTGAATAGCATGATTGAGCGACTCGAACGCCAAGAATCAGACCGAAAGCTCTTCATTTCGTCCATTGCTCATGATTTGCGTACTCCTCTGACATCAATAAAGGGATTTTTGACCGCGATGACGGACGGGACAATTCCGCCGGAAAAATACCCGATGTATATGGATACCATCGTTACGGAAGTGAATCGCATCCAAAAGCTCATCACATCAATGACTGAAGCCTCTTCATTAAGTCAAATTGATCGCAACAAGCTCGAATTTTTCGATATCAACGAAATGATTCGTGACACGGTTTCGAATCTCGAAAATCTCCTTGCTGAAAAGAATCTCGATGTACAAGTCGATCTTAATTTCAATCAAGACAACGAAATGCTTGTTTATGGTGACAGTCAGGCGCTTTATCGAGTGATATATAATCTCATTACGAATGCGGTGAAGTTTACGCCAATCGACGGAATCATCGGACTTTCAACAACATATCAGCCGAAAACCGATACGGTAATCGTTTCTGTCGAGGATTCTGGCACGGGAATTCCACCGGAAAAGGAAAGTCGTGTTTTCGAAAGCTTCTATAAGGTCGACCCGTCACGTGCAGAAAGCGGTTTTGGTCTCGGTCTCTATATTTGCCGCGAAATCATCTATGCTCACGGTCAAAAGATTTGGGTCGAGAGAAGCCAAGATCTCGGTGGTGCGAAGTTTGTTTATACCCTCCATGGTTGTAAATCGGAGGAACAAGCATGAAAAAAAGCGCCGATATACAGGCGATTCTCACGTCTCTAAAAGCCATGTATCCAGATGCTCATTGCACGTTAACGCTTGACGACGATCCGTTTCATTTGATTGTACGGGCGCTTTTGTCTGCGCAATGCACGGATGTCCGTGTAAATGAAATCACGAAGCTTCTTTTTGAACAATACCCGACTGCCAATGATCTTGCCGAAGCTTCCGAGGAGAAGATTGGTGAAATAATCTACACGCTTGGGTTATGGCGTAACAAGGCCAAGTCTGTCTCTGGATCGGCGAAGCTGTATGTGACGACGTTCCATAATACATGCCCCAAGACACGTGAAGAACTCATGATGCTACCGGGTGTAGGACGCAAGGTCGCGAACCTGATATTAGCAGAACAATTTCGTATTCCGGCGATTGTAGTTGATACGCATTGTAGCCGTGTCGCAAACCGACTTGGCCTATCAGACGGAAACACCCCGATTAAAATTGAAAAGGACTTAATGAAGCAGCTTCCAGAAGAAGAGTGGGCGACCTTTTCCCATCGTATGGTGGCACATGGTCGCGCTCTTTGCTATGCAAGAGTGGCTTATTGTGATGAATGTTCGTTGGCACCGTATTGCTCTTATGCATTAAGTAATCGAAAGAAGGGTGAAACGAAGTGACCACGGATGACCGCATTCTTGCCAACCAATATATCACATTCCTTGACACTCCTTTGCAAACCTTGCAATACGTCGGTGCGAAGCGAGCGTTGTTGTTTCGTAAGCTTGGTGTTGAACGCGTCTATGATTTGATTTCGTTTTTCCCGCGGAAATACGAAGACTGGACGCAGGTAAAAAGCATTGCTGACCTGGAAAATAATCGGGAGGAATCCTTTGTTGCTACGATTTTGAAAAAACCTACTTTGCAACGGAAAGGACCGAGAACGATTTTGCGCACGATTGCGAGTGACGGAACGAATTCTATTCAAGTGACATTCTTCAATCAACCTTATATGCAAAACAAGCTCATTGTCGGGGAAGAATACTTTTTCCATGGCAAAGTCTCTCTTGAGGGATATACGATTCGTATTACAAATCCAGTCGTTAGTGCCGATATAGACGCGATTTCAAACGGAATCCGTCCAATCTATCCGTCGACAAAAGGATTACCGCAAGGCATCATTCGCGGTGCAATTTCTTTTGTAATGGAAAAAGCTTTACAGGAACTCGTTGATCCGCTTCCCGTGGCTTTGCGAAACGAATATCACTTGTGTGCTATGAATTATGCCTATGAAAAAATTCATCAGCCGACTACGATGGACGAGGTGGAAGAGGCGCGAAAAAGGCTGTGTGTCGAAGAACTTTTCCTTATTGCAGGCGGCCTTGCCATCTTGAAGCGTCAAACAGAATCGGAACAAACGGCGCCGCAGGTGACGCTTGACGAAGAAGGACTGGAGCGCTTGAGAAGCTTTGTGAAAAGCTTGCCTTTCGAATTTACTGATGACCAGAAAAAGGCATTTTCCGATATTTCGGTCGATATTCAACGAAAGAAGCCGATGAATCGTTTGGTTGAGGGGGATGTTGGCTCCGGAAAGACTATTGTCGCGCTTCTCACTATGGTTGCGGGGGCAATCTCCAAAACGCAATCAATCTACATGGCACCGACGTCGATTCTCGCGACACAGCACTATGATAATTTTGTCAAGCTGCTCGACGGAACCGGCATTCGCGTTGCTTTATTACAAGGAAGCACGCCGGCAAAAGAGAAAAAAATCATCCGCGCTGGGCTTCTTGATGGGACAATTGATATATTGGTCGGGACACATGCCGTTTTATCGTCAGATAACCATTTTCACAATCTCGGAATCATGGTCACAGATGAACAACATCGTTTCGGTGTTCGCCAAAGAAAGCAAATGGAGCAAGATAGTGAGCATGCCATTCATACCCTTGTAATGTCGGCGACTCCGATACCGCGCACATTGGCTTTGATTCTGTACGGCGACTTGGATATTTCTATCATTCGCTCCAAGCCGAACGGACGAAAGCCGATTCATACCATGATTGTCTCGAGTGAGGATGAGGGACGCATAATCGCCACCATCCGAAGTCATATTGAAGCGCAACATCAGGTGTATATTGTGTGTCCGCTCGTGGATGAGTCGGAAACGGAGGATGAAGCCGGCACAAAAGCCAATCAAGAAAAGCTCGGCTTAGACTCTGTCGTCAGCTTATATGACCGATATGCCAATGCCATTTTTACGGATCAAAAGGTCGCACTTTTACACGGCAAAATGAAAAGCGCTGAAAAAGATGTCATTCTACGCGACTTCTTGGAGAAGAAGATTGATGTCCTTATCGCAACGACTGTCGTTGAGGTCGGTGTCGATAACCCGAATGCGACACTTATGGTCATTCGAAACAGTGAGCGATTCGGTCTTTCTACATTACATCAATTACGCGGAAGAATCGGGCGTGGGAGCTCTGATTCCTTATGCTTGCTACATACAGACGCACAAGAATCGATATCGAGGCAAAGACTCGAAGTCATGACGCAAACGACGGATGGCTTTGAGATTGCAAAGCAGGACTTAATTCTTCGCGGACCGGGTGAGTTTTTTGGAACCCGTCAGCATGGCTTGCCTGCATTTCACGTGGCGAATTTGTATCAGGACGCAAAATGGCTGCCAATCATAAGCGATAGTATCACAAAAGTATTCAGTGAGGATCCCATGATGCAAAAGCCCGAAAACAAAGCGATGATTGAGGCATTCCGCCGTCGTTTCGGCGATGCATGGGAAAAGCCTACATTATAAGTAAAGACAAAACGAAAAGCTTTCGTATTTGCGGTACAATAGAGGCACAAGTTCATCTAAGTAAGAGGTATATATGCCCAGAGTTGTAGCAGGAAAAAACAGAGGAACCATTCTCACGGCGCCGAAGGGAAATGACACACGCCCGACGACCGACAAGGTGAAGGAGGCCCTTTTTTCGAGCATACAACACCATATTCCGGATGCACTTTTCCTCGACTTATTTTCGGGGACTGGGCAAATGGGCATCGAGGCGGTGAGCCGCGGTGCGGAGAAGGCCATTTTGGTCGAGCAAAATCGAGGGGCATGTGATATCATTCGCAAAAATATTGAGAAGACGCATAACGAATCACAAGTGAAGCTTATCATGATGAATGTCGATTCGGCACTCGATCGGTTGCACGACGAGAAACAGACTTTTGATGTTATCTTTATGGATCCACCATATCGAATCGCCTCGGATATGGCTGAGCGTGTCAGCAAGAAGATCCGTGACTACGGACTGCTGGCAAAGGATGGGCTATTTATTGTCGAACACGCAAGTGAGGAAGCATTGAGTCATAATGTAATCAATCTGACATTTTCCAGATGTTGTAAGTATGGTGCTACAATGCTAACATTTTTCATAGAATGACATGAAATAGGCGGCATTCGAAGGAGGATATACGTGAAGACATTTATTTTTCCAGGTAGTTTTGATCCGTTTTCTCTCGGACATCTGGATATTGCCAAAAGAGCATCTACGCTTTGCGATCATTTACTCGTCGCTGTTATGCATAACAGTGCGAAAAAATATACGTTTTCCATCGAAGAACGCGTGTTTATGGTTAAAGAATGCCTAAAAGATATCCCGAATGTGGAAGTCATTCCCTACGAATCCTTGTTGATTAATTTGTATCATGAGAGACAGGCGACGGCAGTCGTTCGCGGCTTACGCAGTGAATCCGATTTTAGAAACGAGGTCGAAATGGCGGCGGCGAACACATTGCTTTTCGCCGATTATCAAGTGGTTCTCTTACCGTGCCGTGCTGATCTTGCTTTTACCAGCTCGACTATCATAAAAGAGGTTGCATACTATGGCGGCGATATTTCACGCATGGTTTCGCCCTCTATTCAAAACTATATCAATCGCAAATTCGGAAATCAGAACGAGGACAAGGACTAAGGGAGGACCAAAGCAATGCCGGATATTCCACAAAACCAAAGAAATAGTGAGAAGGACTTATTTGATTTATTGGATCAATTGAAGTCTGTAGTCGAGAATGCCAAGAGTATTCCATTTTCGGAAAACTGTGTCATCGACAGAAATGATGCTCTGTATTGGATTAACCAAATCAAATTAAGCTACCCACAGGAAGTACAACAAGCCAAGTGGATTGTGACACAAAACCAACAAGTTGTCGCTAGCGCTCGTCAAAAGGCGGAAAGTATTCTCCGTGAATCCGAACAACGCCAAGCGATTATGGTTGATGAACATCAAATCACCAAAACAGCACAGCTCAAAGCCGATGCGATTCTAACGGACGCGAAATCAAACGCCGATGAATTGGATAGGAGAGCGCACAAATACGCTGTCGACCAGATTGAAAAAGTTGAAAGAACACTGGAAAGCTTGCTCGTCAAATTGAACGAGAATAAGAAAGAACTCATGTGAGGTACTAAATATGCTCATCGGAGTACGAATTCAGAACTATTGCATTTTCGAAGACGATATTGCAGGGATGCTTCTTGAAGACGTTATGAAGCCTCAATCCGTGAATTCACTCGCATCATGTGCCGGCGTCGAAAACGAAAGTTTTCCTCTTGCCGGACTTTGTGCATTTATAGGGCGAAACAAATCGGGGAAAACGATGTTTTTCTCTTTCCTTTCCTATATTCGCGATGCCGTCATGATGGGGCCTGCTGAGGCGGCAATGCATGACGGAAAAGGTGGATTTGTCACATTGCTCATGGATCGAAAACGCTCCATGCGTGGGCAATTACTCTTCCTTTTTCCGAAAACGATGGGCTTTGACGAAGAGAAATATTGTGAATACTCCTTTGAAATCGCGGCGGACACACACGGTAAGCCGTATTACAAAAACGAATCCATCACGATTTGGTCGGAAACGATGGAAAAACCATTGGTGACAATGGATTTTACAGACGGTAACGGCACAGTCGAAATCAATGGAAAAAGTGAGATTTCAGAGATAGATGATGTTCGTTACAGTGCGCTTCGTGCATACGGCGCGATTTCGACATACAGGACGGCACGTGCCGTTTATCAAGATATTTCGCATTGGTTTTTTGCGAAATTCTCGAATGATGAGAAAGGTCCTCACGATAAACTGATTGCACCTGGTGGCCATAAGCACCTGAATACACATGGTACCAATATCCAAAATGTGCTCGACTATATGCGAGAAGAGAATCCACAGCATTTTGAACGCGTGATGAATTATCTTTCGGCAAAGATTCCGCGTGTCGGCAAAGTGAAGGACAAGCTTCCGGATAGTTTCCGTAACAGTCCGGATGTCTTATTTATGTATTTACTTTTGCTCTCCGATCCGTATCCACGTCCGCTCATTTGCATGGAGACTCCGGATTCCGGACTCTATCACGATATGGTCGATGTTCTTGCGACCGAAATGCGTGATTATTCTGTGAGATATCCTTACTCACAAATTCTTTTCACGACACATAATCCTTATATCCTAGAATCCATGGCTCCTGACGAAGTATGGGTGTTCAAAAGAAGCGAAGAAGAAGAGAATGACGCGGTGGATATTGAGTCAGCCGCCTCTACACCGATTGTACGCGAGCTTTATGAGCAGGGTGTGGGCATGGGTGCCATATGGTACTCGGGCCATTTTGATGAGAAAAACACGGATGGAAAGGATGACATGTAAATCGTATGCGAGTGGAGCTGTTAACGGAAGACCGTTCGGGCGGTGTCGTTTTGGCGGCACTGACAGAAAGTATTATTTCGTCGGTAATCGATGATTATTCGATTGAAATACGGCCTTCACGCGGTTGCGGGCAATGGCCGGAAAATCCTTATGCTCAACCAGAGCCGTTTGCCAGTGGACTTTTGGATTTACTTCCGGCGAAGCTTCGCGCCTATGACAAGGTATACGCTGGAACAGAGACAATATTGATTATTTGTATGGATTCGGACGATCACGATCAAAGCGAGCTATTTTCCCGTTTGCGAAATACCTGCCGCCGATTTGCTCCGCATATTCGTACGATTATTGCCCTTTGCGTTGAGGAAATCGAATCATGGCTTTTAGGCGATGAAAAGGCCATCCTAAAAGCATATCCGGATGCTGACCTCGCCGCTCTTCGTGAATATGACCAAGACAGTATTTGCGGCACGTGGGAGGTTCTTTGCCATGTGGTGATGAAGGAACGAGCGCCGCGATTAATCCGTGTCGGATATCCTGCTATCGGTCAATATAAGAAAACATGGGCTGAAGATATTTCGCGATATATGCGTCCTGAAAACAATGTATCGCCGAGTTTTGTCCGATTCTATCAATCCCTTCTTCGTGCGATTACAATCGCCAAAGAGGATCAAGCGATATGAGTATTGCCCCATCTTCTCTTTATATACATATACCGTTTTGTATCCGTAAATGTTCCTATTGTGATTTTGTATCCTACCCGTGCCGCGAAGATTCGATAGAGAAGTATACAGAAGCGCTTATTCACGAGCTTCACTCGTTTCCTGCCTTAGCACCGAGTGTCACGGTATCGCCAATGAAAACCGTCTATATCGGCGGTGGAACACCCTCCTTGCTGTCGGGTGGACAATTGACGTCGATACTGCTTGCGATAAAGGAGACCTTTGATATCACCTCCGATGCGGAGATTACGATGGAAGCGAATCCGGGGACGGTAACTCAAGAATCGCTTCGTGCCTATCGCGAAGCCGGAGTTAATCGCCTTTCTTTTGGTGTACAAAGCCTGAATAACGATGTGTTATTTACCTTGGGACGTATTCATAATGCTGATATGGCATTGGAAGCGATAGCGATGGCTCATGCTGCGGGTTTTTCCAATATCAGTGCTGACATGATGCTCGGAATACCGGGGCAAACCATCGAAATGGCGGTAGATACGGCCACTTCATTAATTAATACAGGCATAACACATTTATCCTTCTATTCTCTTTCTCTCGAAGAGGGTACCCCCATGCGCGAAAAGTACGAAAAGTCACTTGAAGAATATATGCCGCAGGAGACAGAACGTGCCATGGTTCATGCCGTTATGGAAAAGGCGGCACAACTGGGATTCGTTCATTATGAAATAAGCAATATGGCGCTTCCCGGAAAGGAAAGCCGTCATAACCAAATCTATTGGCACGGTCTTCCTTATCTGGGTTTTGGCGCCGGCGCGCATGCCTATTTCGAAGGAAAACGATATGCGCACGATGATACAATCGATGCTTATTGTGCAAACATGGCAAATCCGAAGCCGTCCTTTACTGATCTTTATCATATTGAGGAAGAGCTGACAGGAAATGATGAAAAAAAGGAATATATGATGCTCGGATTTCGACGCATCGAAGGCATATCCGAAGAAGCGTATCAAGAGCGTTTTGGAGAAGCCCCGGATGCCCTGTTTGCAGATGTTTTGGCTGATGAGATAAAACGCGGACTCGTTGAGAAAAAAGAGGGGTACTATCGCCTCACCGCGAAAGGTATTGATTTCGGAAATCAAGTTTTTGAAGATTATGTTTGACATTCTTTGACTATCGTGATACAGTCGTATTAGCACTCGAGGACGTCGAGTGCTAACCTATGATTATTGATGGTGAGAGGAGGTCTTTGCCGTGGCTTTGGATGAACGTAAGAGAAAGATTTTACAAGCGATTGTCGACGATTATGTTGCGACGGCAGAACCGGTCGGATCGAAGTCATTAATCGAGCATCATAACTTTAGCGTTAGCTCTGCAACTCTTCGTAATGAGATGGCAGAACTGGAGCAATTGGGCTATCTGGAACAGCCACATACATCGGCAGGACGTATACCTTCAGATAAAGGGTATCGCGAATACGTGGATTCACTTATGCACGTCGATGTATTAAGTGAAAAAGAGAGCGAAGAGATTAAGCATCAATTGGATAACAGCTTTCATGAGATTGCGACCCTTTTGAAGGCGGCGTCGAACACGCTTTCCGAACAAACGGGTTATGTTTCATTGGCACTCACGCCGCGTTTTAACTCTTCCTACTTAACCCAACTGAAAATGATGATGATTGAGCCGGGTAAGGCACTCGTCGTTGTGGTTTTGTCGGCGGGCGTCGTGAAGGATAGACTCGTACGCATTCCGGACTTTTTGACACCGGAACAGGTACAAGCCATTTCCCAATCGGTGGAGGAAGGACTTTGCGGGAAGCCACTTTCCGAAATAACCTTGGTTACCGTGGCGACGGCAGCGAAGCAAAATCGTGCGAAGCTCCCGGATGCGCTTTTGAATCAGATTCTTTACGAAGCATATACTGCGATAAAGCAAGCGGACAATCTCGACATTTATATGGAAGGAACGCATAGAATGCTTTCTTTACCGGAATTTCATGATGTGGACCGTGCTCGCGGACTTTTTGATACACTTTCACGAGATGGTATTGTGGCAGGTTACGTAAATGAGGTCGCTAAGAAAGAGACGAAATCATCTTATATGATTCGAATCGGACAGGAAATCACACTCGACGGACTCGACGATTGTAGCTTTATCACTACTACCTACAGTGTTGGTAATCAGGTTGCCGGCAATATTGGAGTCATCGGGCCGAAACGAATGGAGTATTCGAAGGTGATATCCCAGATTGACTTCGTACGTAGTATGATAGATCAACAGCTTAAAGAAACGTAGATATCATAAGCGTATGATGCTTTTGATTCGGAATAATTACAAACGAGGAATGAAGAATGAAGAAAAAAGAAAAGATGAATGAAGAGGCGAAAATGCCGGAAGATCCGATTGATTTTCCGAATGATTCCGTAGATGAGACAGCGGACGATAATGAAGTCAATGTAGAGGTCATGGAAGAAGATGAAGAAGGCGAAGTCGACGAAGAGAATGACGAGCTTGCCGAATTGAAAGATCGCTACATGCGACTTCTTGCCGAATATGATAATTTCCGACGGCGCTCACAAAAGGAGAAAGAATCACTTTATTCCGAGGCTGTAGCGGATGTGTCCAAGGAGTTCTTGGCAATCGTAGACAATATCGATCGTGCCGTCGAATCGACCGAAAACATGACCGATATGAGTGCAGAGAAGGTCGCAGAAGGAATCACGATGATTGCGAAGCAGACCACGGCAGTTTTGTCGAAGCTCGGTATTGAAGAGATTCAAAGTGAGAAGGGTGAGACCTTCGATCCGAATTTCCATGAGGCGGTCATGCATGTTGAAGATGATTCTCTAGGAGAACAGGCAATCGCCGAAGTTTTCCAAAAAGGATATATTTGCAAAGGGAAGGTCATTCGCCATACCGTTTGCAAGGTAGCAAATTAAGTAAACCGACATTACGAATGATAAAAAATAAAAGGAGTGATAACAATGATGGATTTTGAAAGAGCGAATCTGGTCCCAACCGTAATTGAGTCCACGAACCGCGGAGAACGCGCGTATGATATCTTTTCCCGACTTCTGAAGGAAAGAATTATTATCCTTTCCGAAGATGTCAACAGTGTAACCGCCAGCTTGATTACCGCGCAGCTTCTCTTCTTGGAAGCTGAGGATCCGGATAAGGATATCCAATTCTACATAAACAGCCCAGGAGGTGTGGTCACCGATGGCTTGATGATTTATGACACAATGCAACACATTAAGCCTGACGTGCAAACCATTTGCATGGGTATGGCCGCATCAATGGGCTCTGTCCTATTGGCAGCTGGTACGAAGGGTAAACGTTTTATTTTGCCGAATGCGGAAGTTATGATTCACCAACCATCCGGCGGAGCACAGGGTCAGGCAACCGATGTATTAATTGCTGCTGACCACATGCGACACACACGTGAACGTTTGAATAAGATTTTGTCAGAAAAGACGGGTCAACCACTCGATGTTATCGAGAAGGATGTTGAGAGAGATAATTGGATGACCGCCGAAGAAGCCGTAAAATATGGCATCGTCGATCAAATTATGGAAAAGAGAGCGTAAGCTCACGATAATAAGGAGGAATTAATATGGCAAAGGTAATTGGAATTGATTTAGGCACAACGAATTCCTGTGTCGCAGTAATGGAAGGCAGCGAGGCTGTCGTTATACCGAATCCCGAAGGAAATCGCACGACTCCTTCAGTCGTCGCATTTTCAAAGACAGGCGAGCGTCTCATCGGTCAAGTAGCTAAGCGTCAGGCAGTTACGAACCCAGACCGCACAGTACAATCCATCAAGCGTGAAATGGGTACCAACTATAAGGTCGGTATCGATGAAAAGCAATACTCTCCTCAAGAGGTTTCGGCCATGATTCTTGCTAAGCTGAAGAGTGACGCAGAAGCATATCTTGGTCAGACGGTATCACAAGCGGTAATCACTGTTCCGGCTTACTTCTCGGACGCACAGCGTCAGGCAACGAAGGATGCAGGTAAGATTGCAGGACTCGAAGTATTGCGTATCATCAACGAGCCAACGGCTGCTGCTTTGGCATATGGTCTTGATAAAGAAAATGACCAAAAGATTCTTGTGTTCGACTTGGGCGGCGGTACATTTGATGTATCTCTCCTTGAGATCGGTGATGGCGTTTTCGAAGTATTGGCAACGGCCGGTAACAACCGTTTGGGCGGCGATGATTTCGATAATAAGATTGTTGATTATCTTGTAGACACCTTTAAAGCAGACCAGGGTGTGGATCTCCGTTCCGATAAGATGGCTATGCAGCGTTTGCGTGAAGCCGCAGAAAAGAGCAAGATTGAGCTTTCCGGTGTTACTACATCGAATATTAACCTCGCTTATATCACAGCGGATTCTACAGGCCCGAAGCATATGGATATCACATTAACCCGTGCTAAGTTCGATGAGCTCACACACAGCCTTGTAGAACAGACCATGGAGCCGGTACGCCGTGCCATGACTGATGCCGGACTTACACCGAATGACATTGACAAGATTCTCTTGGTTGGTGGTTCGACACGTATCCCAGCCGTACAAGATGCTGTTAAGAAATACTTTGGCAAGGATCCGTTTAAGGGTATTAACCCAGACGAGTGCGTTGCTATTGGTGCCGCAATTCAGGCCGCTGTTCTTACCGGTGATGTGAAGGGACTTCTCCTTCTTGACGTTACACCTCTTTCTCTCGGTATTGAAACACAGGGAGGCGTTTTCACACGTATGATCGAGCGTAACACCACCATTCCGACCAAGAAGAGCCAGATTTATTCGACGGCTGCAGACGGTCAGACACAGGTTGATGTTCACGTATTACAAGGTGAACGTGAGATGGCAGCATACAATAAGACACTTGGTAACTTCATTCTCGATGGTATCGCACCAGCACCACGTGGCGTTCCGCAAATCGAAGTCACATTCGATATCGACGCGAACGGTATCGTGCACGTATCTGCAAAAGATATGGGTACAGGTCGCGAGCAAAAGATTACCATCACGGCTTCAAGCAACATGAGTGAAGACCAGATTAACGAAGCCATCAAGGAAGCAGAGCTCCACGCTTCCGAAGATAAGCAACGCAAAGAAGAAATTGAAATCAAGAACAAGGCAGAGTCCATGGTATATCAGACCGAAAAGACTCTCTCCGAGCTTGGTGACAAGATTGACGCTGCGGACAAGGCTCCTGTTGAAGAAGCACTAGGCAGATTGAAGAAAGCGATTGAAGCGAACGACAACGAAGCCATGAAGACGGAGACAGATGCTGTTGAGAAGGCTTTCTATAAGATCAGTGAAAAGCTTTATTCGCAGGCTAACCCACAAGGCGCACAGGCTCAGCAAAATCCGGAAGGATTCCAGGGCTATGCACAGGGTGGTCAAGATGCAGGTAATGCAGGCGGTGACGCAGGCAATGACGGATTCAAGAATGCCGGCGGAGATTTCTGATTCATAAAGTAACGAGCGGAAGAAGGGCTGCTCCCGATGAGTATTCATCTTGGGAACAGCCCCTTTCAAAGTGAATCGAGTACGAGGAGGACCACCCTTGTGGCAGAGCAAAAAAGAGATTATTACGAGGTCTTAGGCGTCGGTAAAAGCGCTTCGGACGAAGAACTCAAAAAAGCATATCGAAAGCTTGCCAAGCAATATCACCCAGACCTGAATCCGGGCGACAAAGCAGCGGAAGCGAAGTTTAAAGAGGCCAATGAAGCCTATGCTGTGTTGTCGGATACGGAGAAACGTCGTCAGTATGACCAATTCGGCCATGCTGGTATGGATGGTCAGGGCTTCTCTGGCTACGGCCAAGGCGTTGATGTCGATTTAGGTGACCTGTTTGGTTCCATTTTTGGCAGTGCTTTTGGCGGCGGCGGACGTCGTCGTACCGGACCGGAGCGCGGCGCGAATTTGAAGTACGGCATGACGCTCGATTTCATGGAAGCTGCTTTCGGTGTCGAAAAAACAATTACAATAAATAAAGAAGATGTTTGTGAATCCTGTAACGGCTCTGGTGCGGCACCGGGCTCTCATCCGGAAACCTGTTCGAATTGTCGAGGCAGTGGACGGATTCAGCGTCAGCAACAATCCTTTTTTGGGATGTCCATGGTGACTTCTGATTGCCCTGTATGTCAGGGTAAGGGAACGATCATCCGTACGCCATGTACGAGCTGTAATGGACGTGGACGTCGAATCAAGCGTAAGGAATTGAAGATAACTGTACCTGCCGGTGTGGATACAGGTGACATGATGCCGATTAAGGGTGAAGGTGAACCCGGATATCGCGGTGGCCCATATGGCGACCTCTATGTCCAGTTTAAAGTAAAGCCGCATCCGGTTTTCGAAAGAAATGGTGCAAATACCTCGTGCGAAGTTCCGATTACTTTCGCACAGGCGGCTCTCGGTGCCGATCTTGAGGTACCGACAATCGACGGCAACCAATCCGTTCATATTAAAGAAGGCACTCAGCCGGGCGATACGCTTGTACTTCGTGGAAAGGGTATACCGCAAAAGAATCGCAACAATGTCCGCGGTGACCATACATGTCGCTTCATTCTCGAAGTGCCGACACATTTGAATGAACAGCAGAAGTCGAAGCTTAAAGAGTTCGATACGATACTAACCGACCGCAATTACATAAAGAGGGATGGATTCTTCAAAAAAATGAAGGATATCTTTGGTAGATAAATCATGCAATGGATTGAAATGAAGATTACAACCACCGAAGAAGCCTCGGATGCTATCTGTGAAATGCTCGCGCAGCTCGGTGCAGATGGTATATCGGTCTGTGACCCGCTTGAAATCAAGCGAATTATCGATGACCCTGACTCACTTGCTTATGCAGATGACGGATTCATCGATTCATTAGGCACGGATGTCGTGATTTGTGCCTATTTTGCCGAATTTGACGACGGAATTCGACTTGGCTCGAAGCAGGAAGAATACATCAATCCGATCGGCGTAGGTACAATCTACGGTTCTATCGCGACAGGCACAAAAACATGCGAACAAACCATCGACATCGTGAAGGAACGACTTCATGATATTGGTGAGTTTTTACCTGTCGGTGATGGCGAAATTGATTTCCGTTATGTGAAGGACGAAGATTGGGCAAACACATGGAAGAAGGATTATCATGCTTTCCGTGTGTCACCGCGTATTATCATCGCGCCTTCGTGGGAGCCATATGAGGCACAAGAAGGCGAGAATGTTGTCCTTCTCGATCCGGGCAGTGCTTTTGGCACAGGAACGCACGAGACGACGGCAATGTGTTCACAATGCATTGATGAGCGAATCACACCGGAAGATACGGTGCTCGACGTCGGTTGCGGATCTGGTATTCTCTCAATCATTTGTGCAAAGCTCGGAGCGACTGATATTGAGGCAATCGATATTGATCGACTGGCAGTTGATGTCGCAATCGATAATTGCATGAAAAATGACGTCCATATTGATTGCTATCCCGGCGAGATGAAGACGGCTAAGAAGCCTCAATACAGCTTCATCATTGCGAACATCGTTGCCGAAATCATTGCTTCCATCGCGCCCGATGTGAAGAAGGCGCTCGCTCCGGGAGGCACATTTATCACGAGTGGCATCATCGATCACAAAAAAGAAATTGCGCTTGAGGCATGTGCCGCGGCGGGATTTCAATTGGTTGACGAAAAGCAAATGGGCGATTGGCACGCATACGTATTTAAGGGCTAGATGGGATTATTACACATAGTTTCGTAATGCACTCGGAAATGCCAATTCCGCATATTCCTCTTTATTTACATATCGATAACCGACGAGCCGGTCATGTCCTTGATCAAAGAACATGATTGCTCGATCGGTATTTTTTTGTGGTTGCACAACGACTTCGTATCCAATCATGTCCCACTTTAAATGCGAGAAAACATGCGTTTTCGATGTCAGACGACGAACGGAGACAATGGTGGTATTTCTCGTGTGGTGAATAAGCGCTATACGAAGTGAAGCTTCATCGAGATGCCCAGGAAAGCTGATGAGCTCATATAAGTTAGCCAAAAGACCGGTTGATGGACGTTTTCGAACACAAACGTGTTTTATTCCGTCATCAAAAATGAGCTTAACGATTGTGTAAGGATAGACGGGGACTTTCTTTTTTTCTCGCCGCTTAGGAAAATCAGATGCGAGGCCGAGAAGATTTGCTTCACAGCTTGTCTCGAAAGGACATGCGTCGCATTTAGGCGATTTCGGTGTGCATATGCCAGCGCCTAAATCCATAAGCGCTTGGTTGAAGTCGCCCGGTCGATCAGGATCAATGTCTTTTTCGATACGTGAAGCAATTTCGGCATTGGTTTTTGAATCACCGGCATAAAGTGGTAATGCGAGCAAGCGTGTGTAGATACGCACAGCGTTCCCATCAACGGCAGGAACCACTTTGTTGAAGGCTTGAGATGCGATTGCACCAGCCATATATGGCCCGATTCCGGATAACGAAAGAAGATCATCAACATTATCGGGTAGGTTCCCGTGAAAACGCTCGACGCATTCGCGCGCACAACGCTGCAAATTACGTGCGCGTGAATAATAACCCAAGCCCTCCCATGCCTTATACACCTCGTCTTCAGAGGCATTAGCAAGTGCTTCAATGGTCGGAAAAAGAATCATGAATCGTTTGTAATAATCAATAACGGTGGTGACGCGTGTTTGTTGAAGCATAGCTTCCGAAATCCAGGTGCCATAGGGGGTCCTAGTTGAGCGCCAGGGAAGAGAACGATGATTTTCATCATACCAAGAAAGAAGAATTAATGCGTCCATGGAAGTATCGTAATCAAAATCGTACAGGCGCGAAGCAAGGCTTGCGTGAGACGCTGATGGCAACGGAAATAATTCGAGATACCGACAAAGACCTCTTTTAATGCACAGATTTTATCTGCCGTCGAAACGAGAAGGCTTTCTCTATACTTCGGTGGAATAGGTGTCAAGGGAAACATGTGACGCACGATGATGTTCTTTTCCCGTGCCGTGAGATCGAAATCTCGGCTGGCATTCGAAAGGGCAATATACGGATGGCGAAAACCATGCCAGCGCTCATGTGTCAGATGCCAGTCATATAAGAAACAGTCATGCAAAAGAGCACCTCGAACAAGGGCCTTTTTATCATAACGTATATGTAATTTTTCTGCGATGAGGATGCTCGTTTTGGCGACGGAAACGCAATGGTCATAGCAGGTGCTAGAACCATGTTGTGTTTGTGTGCGTAAAAAATCAATCTTGTCGGATTCGATAATCGGTTTTGCGTAAGTGGAAAAAATATGATCTAGACCCGATGTTGTCATTACGGTTCCCCCATTCAATTCGGAAGAGTAAAAGATATGAAAAATCATATCGCGGATCCTTCCCCCTTTGATCCTCTAATCAATTTATATCACGAATGTGACTTGATTACTATCTTTTTTGCTTGAGGTAAAGTTTTTACCGAAAAATTGTAAAAATCATGCGTCTCGTTTTCGTTGACACTTAATCTTTTCGAGCATAAACTAAAAATGTAGTGAGCAGGCGCTCATTTTTTAGCCGCTGTTTCGAAACCGATTTCGAAAGACTGGTTCTCCTCAAAAAATGACGCTCGTTCACTCTCCTTAATGAAACTACGATGTACCACTTTGCATCAATCACATAGGAATTGAAGGAGTTTATCATGAGCAATCAAATGGACCAAAAAGCAGTTTCTGCTATTCGCATTCTTTCGGCCGACATGATTCAAAAGGCAAATTCGGGTCACCCGGGCCTACCACTTGGTGCTGCCGCTGTAGGATATACACTTTGGGGAAAGGAAATGAGCTTCGACACGAAGGATCCGGAATGGGTGAATCGTGATCGTTTTGTTCTTTCCGGTGGTCATGGGTCTGCATTGCTCTATTCATTGCTCCATCTATTCGGTATCGGAGGCTTGAGCATCGATGATTTAAAGAACTTCCGTCAGCTCGGGTCGAAGACGCCGGGTCATCCGGAATACGGTCACACAGCCGGTATTGATGCGACGACAGGCCCTTTGGGCGCAGGTCTTTCTATGGCAGTGGGTATGGCGATTGCCGAGACTCATCTTGCATCGGTTTTCAATAAGCCTTCTTATCCGATTTTCGACCATTACACGTATGTGATGTGCGGTGACGGATGCCTGATGGAAGGTATTTCTGAAGAAGCCCTTTCTCTTGCGGGCACATTGGCTCTGGAGAAGCTCGTGGTTCTCTATGATTCAAACAAGATTACGATTGAAGGCTCGACAGATATCGCATTTACCGAGGATGTAAGAAAACGCATGGAAGCATATGGTTTCCGTACATTGACTGTTGAAGATGGTAACGATATCGATGCGATTGATGCGGCGATTCGCGAAGCAAAGACACCTTGCGGCAAACCGACTTTTATTGAGCTTCGTACAATTATTGGATATGGATGCGAAGCCAAGCAAGGCACCAGCGGTGCTCACGGCGAGCCTCTGGGCGACGAGAATATTGCGAAGATGCGTGTCGCATTAGGATGGGATGAGAAGGAAGCATTCGTTGTTCCTGAAGATGTTTATGTTCACTATCAATCCATTGCGACGGAGAAGGCGAAAGCGCACGAAGCGTGGAACACGCTTTTCGCTGATTATTGCGTGAAATATCCGATGAACAAAGAGCTTTATAACCAATATTTCTCGAATGGTGAGTGGATTTCGTCGTTAAAGGATGACGCAGCTCTATGGTCAGTCGAGGATAAGCCGGAAGCGACGCGTGTTCTATCAGGAACGATTTTGAATCGTATCGCTTCGAGCGTGAATTATTTGATTGGTGGTGCGGCTGATTTAGCGCCTTCGACAAAAACATATATGAAGGATATGGGCGATTACTCTGCTCAAAACCGCCCAGGACGCAACCTTCATTTCGGTGTCCGTGAGCTCGCGATGGCAGGTATTTCCAATGGCATTTTGCTCCATGGCGGACTTCGCTCCTATTGCTCGACATTCTTTGTCTTTAGCGATTACACGAAGCCAATGGCCCGTTTGGCAGCCCTCATGAACATTCCGCAGATTTTTGTGTTTACACATGACAGTATCGGTGTTGGCGAAGATGGCCCGACCCATGAACCAGTCGAACAATTGACGATGCTTCGCTCTATGCCGAACTTCAATGTTTGGCGTCCCTGTGATGCAACGGAGACTGTTGCATCGTGGTATGCCGCGATAGCCTCTACGAATACTCCGTCGGCACTGGTATTATCACGTCAAAAATTGGCGCCAATGAAGGGCTCATCGAAGGACGCACTTCACGGGGCTTATATCATTGATGCCGAGAGCAAAACGGCTCCGGATGCAATACTAATTGCGTCTGGCTCCGAAGTGGAGCTCGCAGTAAATGCAAAGGCAGAACTCCTTTCGAAGGGTATTGATTGCCGCGTCGTTTCTGTTCCTTGCCTCGATGTTTTCTTGGCACAGAGCAATCGTTATCAGGAAAGCGTATTGCCTTCTGAAATTCGTAAGCGTGTCGTGGTGGAAGCCGGTTCCTCTTTTTCTTGGGGTAAAATCGGCGGATTGGATGCTTCATATATTACGATGGATACCTTCGGTGCGAGCGGCAAGCCGTCGTTGCTGATGGAAAAGTACGGCTTTACAGTCGCCAACGTAGTTAACGAAGTGGAAAAAATCGTGAAGGGATAAGCCGACGGGCTTTTCCGAGACTCAGTTGTTTTGTCAATGTATACCACTTGTAATCGAGCTCGGTTACATGAATGCCAATAATATACGCCTTTTGGGAGGACAATTATGGCCACAATTTATGACATAGCAAAAGAATGCGGATTGTCTCCGGCAACAGTTTCCAAAGCATTGTCGGATGCAAGTGATGTGAGCGTCGCCACAAGAGAGCGTGTGCGTCAGGTCGCTCAACAACTCGATTATGTACCGAATTCCATCGCACGCGGTCTGAGCCAAAGTCGCACGTGGACCGTTGGCGTGCTCTGTCAAGAAGTATCTGATATGGGCTTGTGGCACTACCTTTTTGCACAAGTGATTGAGAGCTTTAAAGAATATGTCGAACGCCATGGATATGATGTCGTTTTTATTTCGAATCAGGTCGGAAAGCTCGGACTCTCGTATTTAGGGCATTGTCGCTACCGCCGTGTAGATGGTGTGTTCATTGTGAATACGAATCACGAGTCGAAGGATGCTCGCGAATTGATTGAGAGTAATCTCCCTAAGATTGCCGTTGACTACAAGGATGATTATATCAATTGCGTCATGACTGACCCGAAGAAAAGCATGCAAATGATTTATTCGTATCTTTACAACTTGGGGCATCGAAACATCGTTTATCTTCACGGAGAACGTGGAAAGTTTATTACCGAAGCCCGAATCAGCGCACTCAAGGAGGCGGCGGAGGGCTTTGGCCAACAAATATTGCCGCAAAACCTCTTTTCATCGAATTACTATTCGATTAAAGACGGATACGATTCCATGAGAAGATTGCTTTCACACCCCTATGCGGTGCGCCCGACAGCTGTGATTGCCAGTGACGACTATACGGCCATCGGAGTGATTGAAGCGATTCGCGATGCGGGACTTCGTGTACCGGAAGACATATCTGTTGTCGGCTTTGATGGTATCGAAATAACACAAAGAACAAATCCGCGCTTGACCACAATCAAGCAAAACACGCAAGGTATGGGGAAGAAAGCGGCGGAAGATTTAATTAAGCAAATATTGGGACTGGAAACCGCAAGCAGCTCGATTATTATGGAGCCGCAATTACTTGTTGGGGATAGCTGCCGGTCCGTGAAAAATACATAAAAAAGGAAGTGATGATTATGGAAAAGTATAAAGACCCGAGCCTTTCATTTGAAGAACGCGCCCAGGCTCTTACGGACGAAATGACATTTGACGAACAAGTCACGCAAATCAGCTATGGTGCAGGTCAAATCAGCCGTCTTTCGGTACCGGCATATAATTGGTGGAACGAAGGTCTTCACGGCGTAGCACGTGCAGGTACTGCGACGATGTTCCCTCAAGCCATTGGTATGGCGGCCATGTTCGACGAGAAGCTTCTTTTCCGTGTGGCACGTATTATTGCGACTGAAGCCCGCGCGAAATACAATGAACAGTCTAAGCACGGCGATCGTGATATCTATAAGGGCTTAACCCTTTGGTCTCCGAACATCAATATCTTCCGTGACCCACGTTGGGGCCGCGGCCATGAAACCTATGGTGAAGACCCATATCTAACCAAGACTCTTGGTGTTCAATTCGTCAAAGGTCTCCAGGGTGATGAGAAATATATGCTTGCCGCTGGATGTGCGAAGCATTTCGCGGCGCACAGCGGACCGGAAGCCCTTCGTCATGAGTTTAATACCGTTGCTTCTCCGAAGGATCTGAATGAAACCTATTTGCCGGCTTTTGAAGCCTTGGTAAAGGATGCAAAGGTCGAAGGCGTCATGGGCGCTTATACGCGCTTGAACGGTGAGCCTACTTGTGCGAGTCCGTTCTTGATGGGCAAGCTGAAGGAGTGGGGTTTTAACGGTTATTTTGTTTCTGATTGCTGGGCGATTCGCGATTTCCATGAATCACACCGCATCACGAAGACGCCAACGGAGTCCGCTGCTCTCGCATTGAATATGGGCTGTGACCTCAATTGCGGTAATACCTATATCCACGTTATGTCTGCAGAAAAAGAAGGCTTAGTCAGCAAAGAGACGATTAAGAAAGCAGTATCGAATTTAATGCGTACACGTATGCGCCTCGGACTATTCGATGAGCATACACCGTATGACGATATCCCGTATGACGTTGTCGCATGTAACGAACATGTGGCTGTTTCAAAGGAATGTGCCTTGAAGTCTATGGTTCTCTTGAAAAACGACGGTTTGCTCCCGCTTTCGAAGGATAAGCTAAAGAGCATCGCGGTTATCGGACCAAACAGTGACAGCATTGATGCACTTCGCGGTAACTATTACGGCACGGGCGCTCATATGAAGACCTTCCTCGCTGGCATCAATGACGCCGTTGGTGATGATGTTCGCGTATTTTATTCCGAAGGCTGCCATATCAATGAGGATCGTTTACAAAATCTTGCTATGGCGAGAGACGGACTCCAAGAAGCGATAATTGTCGCGGAGAAGTCCGATGTCGTTGTTCTTTGCGTCGGTCTTGATGCAACGCTCGAAGGGGAGCAAGGGGATACTGGAAACGCATTCGATTCGGGGGATAAGAGAAATCTTCTTTTACCGGAATCACAAAGAGAGCTCATCCAAAAGGTTCTTGCTGTCGGTAAACCGACCATCCTTGTTCTCTCGGCCGGTAGCTCCATTAATCCACTTGCAGAGAAGGCAAATGCCATCATCGATACTTGGTATCCGGGCGAAATGGGCGGCAGTGCACTGGCTGATATTCTTTTCGGTAAGGTGTCACCATCCGGTAAGCTTCCTGTGACTTTCTATAAGGAAGTCGAGAAGCTTCCCGATTTCACGGATTATTCCATGAATAATCGTACATATCGTTACACACGTGACAATATTCTCTATCCATTCGGCTATGGACTTACCTATACTCGAATGCATGTGACCGCGCTCACCTATGATGCCGCTTTGAAAAAAGCGACGGCGACCATCGTTAATCAAGGAAAATATGACTCCGATGAGGTGGTTTTCCTTTACATTCACGATGATGCTTCAAAAAATGCAACACCGTTCCCGAAGCTTTGCGGCTTCTCGCGCGTGCATGTGAAGCAAGGTGAGACTTTAACTACTGAGCTGATTCTCGATGACAGTGCTTTTGTCGTCGTTGATGAAGAAGGCAATGTCTCGCAGGAGAATACAAACTTTACTCTCTATGCGGGTATTTGCGGCCCCGACCCCATAAGTGAATCCCTGACGGACGAAAAGGCTATCAGCATTCAAATCAATCAACCCAAATGATGAAAAAGGAACCATGAAGGAGGAAAAAACATGACTGAATTTTTTCAAAACATCCCGAACATCCCCTATGAGGGACCGAAATCCAAGAATCCATTGGCTTTCAAGTATTACAACCCGGACGAGGTAATCGGCGGCAAAAAAATGCGCGAGCAATTGAAGTTTGCTCTTTCTTATTGGCACACCATGTGCGGCGACGGTACCGATATGTTCGGTCGCGGTACGTTTGTAAAGAACTTCGGTGAAACGGAGCCGATGGCCATTTATAAGAATAAGGCATATGCTGCATTTGAGTTGATGAACAAGTTATCCATCGACTACTATTGCTTCCACGATCGTGATATTGCACCGGAAGCGGAGAATCTTGCCGATACGAATGCTCGTCTTGACGAAATCAAGGAATTGCTCGCCGACCTGATGAAGAAGAACGACAAGAAACTTTTGTGGGGCACAGCAAACTGCTTCAACAACCCGCGTTATATGCATGGTGCAGGTACTGCTCCGAGTGCTGACGTCTTTGCATTTGCAGGCGCACAGATTAAGAAGGCAATCGATCTTACTGTTGCTTTAGGCGGCAGTGGATATGTTTTCTGGGGCGGCCGTGAAGGCTATGAGACACTTTTGAATACCAACATGGGCCTCGAGCAAGATAACATGGCTCGTTTGATGCACATGGCTGTAGATTATGCACGTTCCATCGGATTTACCGGTGATTTCTACATCGAGCCGAAGCCGAAGGAGCCGACAAAGCATCAATATGACTTCGATTCTGCAACCGTTATCGCATTCCTCCGTAAATATGGTTTGGATAAGGACTTCAAGCTTAATATCGAAGCGAACCATGCAACACTTGCAGGTCATACTTTCCAACACGAGCTCCGCGTTGCTCGAGAGAACGGCGTATTCGGCTCTATCGATGCAAACCAAGGGGATATGCTCCTCGGATGGGATACAGACCAATTCCCGACTAATGTGTACGAAGCCACACTTTGCATGTATGAAGTCATCAAGGCCGGTGGTTTCACCAATGGTGGTTTGAACTTCGACTCGAAGACACGTCGTGGTTCCTTTACACCAGAAGATATCTTCTATGCATATATCGCAGGTATGGATGCATTCGCACTCGGTCTTCGTTTGGCCAACAAGCTGGTTGATGACGGTCGTATCGATGCATTTGTCGAGAATCGTTATGCGAGCTGGAAGACGGGCATCGGCGCAGAAATCATCAATGGCAATACGACATTGATTGACCTCGAGAAGTATGCACTTTCTAAGGGTGATGTCATTGATTCTGTAACCAGCGGACGTCAGGAGCAACTCGAGAATATCATGAACGACATTATGTTCGGAGGCTGATTCTTCCCTTCATATGAATGATTCAATAGGGAGCGGTCTGTTCATAAACGAATCGCTCCCTATCCCATATCTACAGATAAAGGAGAATATCCATGAATTATCTAATTGGTATTGATATTGGCACATCGGGCACGAAAACTGCGCTTTTCACATCCGAAGGAAAGCTTGTTTCCTCGTATACCGGTGAATATCCGCTCTATCAACCGCAAAATGGTTATGCTGAGCAAGAACCGGAGGATTGGTGGAAAGCCACCAAGGACGGCCTCGTCAATGTTATAAAAAGCTCCGGCGTCAATCCGAGTGACATCAAGGGCATTGGTCTTTCCGGTCAAATGCACGGACTTGTTATGTTGGATGATGCATGCCAAGTCATTCGTCGTTCCATTATCTGGTGCGATCAAAGAACGAGTGCCGAATGTGAAGAGATTACGAATCGCGTCGGCCTTGAAAAATTGATGGCCATTACGGCAAGCCCTGCGCTTACCGGTTTTACGGCTTCAAAGATTCTCTGGGTTCGTAATCACGAGCCGGAGAATTATGCGAAATGCAAGCACATCCTTTTGCCGAAGGACTATATCCGTTATCGTCTTACTGGCGAATTCGCGACCGATGTATCGGATGCTTCCGGTATGCAATTATTGGATATCCGCAATCGCTGCTGGTCCGATGAGATTTTGCAGCTTCTCGACATCGACCGCGACTTGCTCGGTAAGGTATATGAGTCGGTGGAGGTAAGCGGTCGGATTACGTCTGACATTGCCATAGAGACTGGCCTTTTGGAAGGAACACCTGTTGTTGCTGGTGCTGGCGATAATGCAGCGGCAGCCATCGGATGTGGTGTCGTTTTCGAGGGGAGTGCATTTACGACACTCGGAACGAGTGGTGTAGTTTTCGCACATTCCTCAACCATGCAAGTTGACCCGAAGGGAAGAGTACACACATTCTGTAGCGCTGTTCCCGGAGCTTGGCACGTGATGGGTGTTCATCAGGCGGCATGTCTTTCGCTAAAATGGTTCAAGAACACTTGCTGTGATGGCGAAGTCATCGAGGCCGAAAAGGCTGGAATCGATGTGTATAAATTACTCGATAAAAAAGCGGCTGAGGTCCCAATTGGTGCCAACCGTCTGCTTTATCTGCCATATCTGATGGGCGAACGTACACCGCACCTCGATCCAAATGCGCGTGGTGTATTCTTTGGACTCTCCGCTATGCACACAAGAAGTGACATGCTTCGCGCCGTAATGGAAGGTGTTGTTTATTCACTTCGTGATTCTGTCGAGATCTTTGGTAACTTGGGCGTTAAAATTGATTCAATGTATGCATGTGGTGGCGGCAGTAAAAGCCCATTTTGGCGGCAAATGCTTAGCGATGTTTTCGGATTCACAGTGAATACATGTGCATCTGGCGAAGGCGGAGCACTTGGTGCTGCTTTATTGGCCGGTGTCGGTGCTTCAATCTATCCGACAATCCAGGATGCTTGTAAGGCGACAATCTTCTCCGCGTCGTCCGTATCGTGTAGGGAAGATGCGCACAATCAATATGAGCCATATTATCAAATCTATCGGAAGCTCTATGCTCCGCTTTCCGATTCATTCAAGGAGCTAGCTTCTCTCTGAGAAAAGCCTTGCAGAAATACTCATTCTTTTATTCGTCAGGATAAGACCCGTTTTCGTGGAAAAGCATTTCCGGAAAGCGGGTTTTGTCTATTTTGACCATAGATTTTTGCGCATTGTCCGAGCAAAATACAAAATGTATTACAATGGCGAGTAGCTGGCTTTGACATTTTTGTGCAAAAATCACCATAAACGAAACGTTTTGACATAAAAAACGGGCAAATTGTTGATTATCTTTACCTCAAAACGTAAGAATTTTACTGTCAGAGTGCACAAAACGAGTAAAAAATATGCGTCAACACGTAATCATTTTGTGTTCTGAAATCGGTTTCGAAACATTATGATAATGACAATAGATGTTCCGGAACAATGTCTATGAAAGAAAACACTACAAAAAAAGAATGAGTAAGAGGAGATTAAGTTATGAAAAGAATACTTTCGATTATTCTTGCTTCCCTCATGATCGTCGGACTTTGTGCTTGTGACAAAAAAGAAGATGACGGCACAATCACATTGACCATGTGGACGATCGCAACAGAGAGCGACAGCCACCATCAACCGTACCTCGATTCCATCAAGGAATATGAAGAGGCTCATCCGGGTGTAAAGATTCAAATGGAAACATTTGAGAATGAATCCTACAAGACAAAGATTGTTTCTGCTGTTGCAGCAAACGAACTTCCTGATATTTTCTTCACATGGGGCGGTGGATTCTCTACTTCTTTCGTAGAATCTGGTCGTGTTCTCTGTGTTGATGAATATTATGAGAACTACAAAGATGAACTTCCTGAGGCTATGCTCGGAAACTTGACATGGGATGGCAAGAAATATGGTTGTTCTTATACAATGAACGTTTCTATGCTTTTCTACAACAAGGCAATGTTTGAACAATATGGTCTTACAGCTCCTACGACATTTGATGAGCTCGTAGCTTGCTGCCAGACATTTATTGACAACGGTATCACACCTTTCGGTATTTCCGCTAAGGATACTTGGGTACTTGCACAGGCTCACGATGCATTCACATTGAAGTCTGTTGGTGCTGATTTATTGACCAACGTTCTTACAAAGACAGGCGAAGGCTCTTACAATTCCGAAGGATTTATTGCAGCTTCAACCGCTTTCATGGATCTCGTTTCTATGGGCGCTTACGGTGACGATGCTGCCGGTCTCTCCAATGACGAAGCTTGCCAATTCTTCTATCATGAAGAAGTTCCTATGTACATCATGGGTTCTTGGATGCCTGGTTCTATCATGACAGATGCTGAGACACCTGATAATTTCGGTGTTGTACCGGTACCTGTACTCAACAGCGACAATGCTTCTCTTTCTGACTTCATGGGTGGTCCTTCTGACTCCTTGATGGTTGCTGCTTCTACAAAGCATCCGAAGGAAGCTGCTGAAGCTATGTTCGAGATCTCCCGTGGTGTTTCTCACTATGGTTACCTCAATGGTTGTGGTATTCCTGCATGGAAGGTTACATATGATGATAGCTCAGTTAACGCTTTGACACGTGAAGTTGCTGCTTATGTAGCTGATGCTTCTTCCTTGACACTTTGGTTCGATACATTGATGGAAGCTGAAGATAAGAGCGTATACCTTGAAAACTTGCAGCTTATGTACCTCGGAGATATCTCTCCTGAAGAATTCTGCGAATTAATGTCTGGTCAATTGGGATATTGATTCCGGACTTAGAGTGAAATGATTCATCATCTCCTCTAGGAAATTACTTTGATTAGTAGTGAATGGTCCTAGGTGCTTCTCTTAAAGTGTGCTTCCTCAAAATAACTACGAGAGGCACCTGGGCCCCGCACTACTTTATTTATGCCCATAATTAGGCATATTACGAATAAAAATCAGTTGGTTAAGAACATTCAAACAAACGAATTACAGGAAAAAAGAAGGTATCAGCATGGATAAAATGTATAGCAACAAGCTAACAATAGCGCTTCTTCTGCTTCCGGCTGTGATTCTCTTTTTGGGAATTATCATAGTTCCGATAATCATGTCGACGTATTATAGTTTCTTTGACTGGAATGGAATTACCGATATGAAGTTTATCGCTTTCGATAACTACAAGGAACTGTTTACCAGTAAGACGATTAATTTTAAGCAATCTTTGCTAAATGTAAGCCTCCTTGCCGTTTTATCTGTTTGTATTCAGCTTCCAATTTCCTTTGGGCTTGCATTGCTCCTTGGAAAAGGAATAAAAGGCGAAAGATTATTTCTATCAATTTACTTCTTCCCAGTATTGATTTCGACGGTTGTTATCGGACAGCTGTGGCTGAAAATTTACAACTCCGATTATGGTGTATTAAATGTCGCAATTCGCGCATTAGGATTCAAAGATTTCGAGCAATCGTGGCTCGGTGACAGAAAAGTTGCTCTTGGCGCTTGTGTAGTCCCGATCCTCTGGCAATATGTCGGATATCACATGCTCCTCCTATACGCAGGAGTAAAGGGTATCCCCCAAGATTTACGTGAAGCAGCGATGATCGACGGTGCTTCAGAATGGCAGGTCAATCGACACATTGTTATGCCGCTTGTAAAGCCAGTTCTCCAGGTAAGTGTTATTTTTGCGGTCACAGGTTCTTTGAAAGCATTCGACTTGATTTACGTCTTAACAAGAGGCGGCCCGGCACACGCTACAGAGGTACCGAGTACATTAATGATATCAATGCTCTTCACAAGAATGAGATATGGCATGGGTAGTGCGATTGCCACAATCTTGATTATTTTGTGTTTCGCCTTCGCCATCATTATCAAAAAAGTGTTCAGAACGGAGGAGACAGATGCAAAATCAATACGAAAAGCAAAAGCAAGCAAAGAATAAAATTGGCATCGTTGATACGAAAAAATCCGTTTTCCACCGTGTCAAACAGGTCAGCACCTATACACTTCTTGCCATTTGGGCATTGATTAACATCTTTCCGATTTACTATATGTTCACCTTTTCTTTGAAGGATAACGGAGAAATATTCGGACAAAATGTTATCGGGCTTCCTCAAGATTGGATTTGGAAGAACTACGAAGACGCTTTGAACGTCGGAAACATGGGTCGATTCTTTATCAACAGCTTCATTGTTTCTGGTGTTACGATTCTTATCGTTATCGTATTCTCCATCATGGCGACCTTTGCCTTAACCAGAATGATTTGGCGTGGACGAAAAGTCGTAAATAGCACATTCATGCTCGGACTTACTGTTCCGATTCATGCTGCTATTCTCCCCGTATTCCTTTTGCTCTCGAAGCTTAAAATGCTCGACTCGTATGAGTCCTTGATTATCCCATACGCGGCATTTGGCCTCGCCATGGCGATACTAATATTCACGGGATTCATGCAGGATATTCCCAAAGAGCTTGATGAAGCCGCTTGCTTGGACGGATGCAACACATGGGGCATTCTCTTCAAAATCATCCTACCTTTGATGAAACCGGCAATGGCGACAGCAGGAATCTTTACATTCCTCTCGTGCTGGAATGAACTTATGTTTGCAACAATCTTTATTAGTAAATCCGAGTATCGTACTCTTACCGTCGGTCTTCAAACCCTCACAGGTTCCTATACCACACAGTGGGGCCCGATTGGTGCGGCACTTACATTAGCAACATTACCGACGTTGGTCATTTATATCTTCTTAAGCAAGAGGATTCAGAGCAGCTTCGTTGCCGGTGCGGTAAAGGGTTAAACTATTCACCAGAATAATACGAATTAGTAAGTAATTACTCTTTTCGTATTAGATAAACGCAAAGTGGATCGGTGTGTATAACAGTCCCCATCTGTTATTCGTGCCGATTCACTCTTTTATTTTCTATATAAAGCAGATATACTTTAAGTAATATTTTTACCTTTGCTTTCGAAACCGTTTTATATCATCGAAAGGAGACCATTAATGTCGACAAGTGACGAGAAATCAAACAAATTGATGTTCTGGTCTCTAAAACGAAGAACGTGGCTAATGATGGCTATGCTACTTTGCTTTATCGGCGGCTTGGTCGTATTTCTATATACCGCATTTATCATGAATTCTGCGGAGGAAACGGCAAAGAAAGAGGGCACAATGGGTGCGCAAAATGCGATGACAAATATTCAGATCGCACTCGACAGCTATAACGACATGTCTCGATTGATTATGATGAACCCCGACGTGATTACCTACATGAGTACAAAGACCTATGAAAATGACTTGGATCCATCGGCAGCACGTCGTGGCATATACAGTGTCACCAATATTTACACATTTGTAGATTCCGTTTACTTGATACGAAACGATGGAAGTTCTGTCAATATTGGACAGGGCATCACCTATATCAGTCGTGATTACATGTTGGACCCCGAGTGGTATGCACCGGTTGCCAACGCCTTGGGTGGTAATGTCATAATGATTAACGGCGGTGGTGCGGTTTACAAAAAGGGCGGCGCTTCGCTTATCAGTATGGTTCGTGATGTATATGATATGGATACTCAACGCGTATTAGGCACGTTGATAATTAATATGTCGACAGATGTTTTCGCAGATTGCATATCGAAATCTACTGTAGACTCGTCGCATATTGCCATCTGGGACGAGCATGGAAATATTCTTTTTGGAAATCCCGATTACGCCGAGTACTATCTTCCGGGAATGGAAGAAGGGCAGACAACATCCACCACTATTCGACGTGATGGCAAGCAATATGCATTAACTCGAAATACGAGCGAAGGTATGCCAATTCAAATTGTATCATTGACTGCTGTATCCATGACAGATGTCATGCCAGAGGGCGCGACCGCGATAACAATATTGTTGATTGCAGCATTTATCTTATCGGTATTCATCAGCGGTATCTTTATTACGGTGAACATCGCAAGCCCGATTGAGCGATTGACAATTGCTATCGAACAGACGAAGAAATCCGGCTGGCTGGAGAAGTTAAATGTAAAGCTTCCAAATCACGAAATCCGACGACTTGCGGATAGCTATAACAGCGTAATCGAGCATTTAAATGATGTATTTACGAAGCTTATCGAAAACGAAAAAAACGTACAGAAGGCAGAGCTACGCATTCTTCACGAGCAAATTAAACCTCACTTCCTATATAATTCTTTGGAGACAATCAGCTACATGTCGGTACAAAGTAATGCGCCTCAGGTGCACGATGCGCTGGAAACACTCGGAAGCTTCTATCGTAATTTCTTAAGTAAAGGGGATAGGGAAATTCCGCTTCGAAAAGAAATTGCGATTACGAAGGACTATTTATCGCTTCAAAAGCTCCGTTACGCCGAGGTTTTCGATGACATTTATGACCTTGATGAATCTGTGCTCGATATTCGAGTACCGAAGCTTATATTGCAGCCCTTGGTGGAAAATTCCATCTATCATGGCGTGCGTTTGAAGGGTGAAAAGGGCATAATAAAGATAACTGTAAAGGGTGAGGAAGATGGTGTGCATATCATTGTATATGATAGCGGCGTCGGCATGAGCCAAAAGCAGATTGATAGCGTATTACTTCTTGCGCAGGAAAAGGATGAGAATTCTTCTTTCGGATTGCGAGGAACTATAGAGCGTATTCGATATTACGGTAACGGTGGCGATGCCGTTACGATTACGAGCGAAGAGGGCGAATACACGAAGGTCGAGATTGTTTTGCCGAGAAGCATCACGTAAGGGGGTAGATGACATGTATAAGGTTATGCTGATTGATGATGAAAAGTCTGCAAGAGCGTTGCTTTTAGAGTCGATAGACTGGGCATCCCTGGACATGGAAGTCGTCGGAGAAGCTTCCAGTGGTATTGAAGCGATTAATACCATTGACGAGCTACAACCAGATATTGCTTTTGTGGATATCTACATGCCGTTTATGAATGGAATTGAGTTCTCCAAAATTGCTTTGGAACGCTACAAGAATATCAAAATCGTTATTTTAACTGCATTTGATGAATTTGAATATGCACGTCAATGTATAGGCCTTCCGATATGCGACTATATTTTGAAACCGATTGTGCGTTCAGAGATATATGATGTCTTACATCGTATTGTGGACAGTCTTGCGATGGAAAAAGAAGAAATAGAAGCAACAGTGGCTGCGCCTATTCATGAGATTGAACCATCGTCGGTTCGACGCATCGCAACATATATCGACGAGAACTATGGAGATTCCGGCCTCAATTTGACATCTGTCGCGCAGGAGTTCGGATTTAACCCCAGTTATTTAAGCCGCAAATTTAAGGCCGATATGGGTCAGTCATTTGTCGAGTATTTAACAGAAGTACGTATGAAACGTGCACTTGAACTTGCCAGCGGAAATGAGAAAATGTTTTGTACGGCCATTGCTGTTGGTATTCCGGATCCGAACTATTTTGGACGTTGCTTCAAAAAATACACGGGTATCAGCTATTCGGAATACATTAAAAAGCTGTGAGTTTAAGCACAAATCAAATCACAATAGCAAGACACATTCTTGTCCTCAAAAGAGAAGAATGTGTCTTTTTTTTGGTTTGAATGAAGTCAACAATGATTAGTAAATCGCCTTAAACGCAAAATAATGCAAAATAATGACAGAAACGTGCAAATATAGAACAAAAAAATAATATACACAAGATGACTATGGATGTAGAATTGTGAAGGAAATGTGAAACGCAAGTGGCACATCTCCGCATTACAGACTAAAGTATGACATAAATCACTTATCATCAGGGAGGAATCATCTATGACGAAGAGGCGAAGCTTCGCGCATGCGTGTGCACGTCAAGCGCGGTATTTACCCGTATTATGCTTGTCGATAGCTACCATTCTTTTTATCACATTTACCTTTTTTAGTGCTTCAGTATCAGCAACAGATCCGTTGGTCGACAACAAGGCTCCGGAAGATTTTCCGGATTACGAATGTGTTTGGTCTTCTGATAAGCTGATAGGCGATGACGGACTAACTACGCTCGAAGATGGCGGTACTCTGTTGCTGTATACCTTCGAAAATGCGTATTGGCAGTACATTGATTTCGGTACGCAATTTATGTATTCCAGTCTCAACGGAGATGGTAATCCCGGATCTTTGGCTATCCCGACAAATAACGGAAGTGCGATTTTCCCATCCACAGAGAAAAAGGTTTACTCATATACTTGCCCGGTAACCGGTAATTATGTTTTTTCCGGACTTAATGAACCGATTGAGTTACAAGCAGGTGATATTGTAGATTTTACGGCAACCATTGTTGCATGGGATAATGTGGAACCTGTTATGGGCACATCACAACCGCAGATAACATTTTTCTATCGTATCTATATTAACAATGTGGCTTTAGAAGCCAGTAATTTCTATGCCGTTACAGCTACGGGAGAAGTTATCACTTATTTTACATTGGAACAGATTAATGGTGGAACTTGGACCGGGACTCCGCATAAGGTAGAAGCCTGCATGACAACGAGAGCGAACCTTTGGATTTCCATAGCAAAAGATGACTTGTACCCGCCTACACCGACGACAGATCCTACACCGACGACAGATCCTACGCCGACAACAGATCCTACGCCGACAACAGATCCTACACCGTCGACAGAGCCTACGCCGTCGACAGAACCTACGCCGTCGACAGAACCTACGCCGTCGACAGAACCTACGCCGTCGACAGAACCTACACCGACGGCAATTCCACCGGTCATTACTGATGAACCGACGATTCCCACAGCTACACCTGAAATTACCGTTTCCTTAACCTCTTCAAGCAGTGATGTATTGGGTGTTCAACTCCCAAAGACTGGCGAAAAGGAAAACGCTGTAGCTATTATGGTTTTGCTTTTGGCTGTTGTTGCATGTACCACTGCAATATGTGTACGTAAGAAAAACGGGGGGAAGAATGTATGAATAGAACGATTAAAGCACTGAGTATATCTCTTGCCGGTGCACTTTTTATCAGTATTTTTTCTGGATTCACTTTTATGAATTTGCGCATCAAAGCAGATGAGAATGATTTATCGGCAGAAGAGATGCTCTCTGCCGCAGAATATGTAGAAGGCGAATTCATTGTTACCTACGGCACGTCATCGGATGCAGCAACGTCTGCCGAACAGACAGAAGAAGGCATAATGACAGAATCATTGGATTCCATTGAATCGGTAGATGTCTATGAGGAGACGGTTTGCGTCAGCCTGGAAGATGGCGAAGATATGGTCGATGCAATGGAAGAATGGATGGAAAAAGATGGTGTTATCGCCGTGCAACCGAACTATATCTACTATCCATTAAATACTTCTGAGACCATCACATCTACGAATGATCCGGATTACTCTAGCCTGTATCACTTGGATCGTATTAATGCTCCTGAAGCATGGGATGTCATGGCAAATCGTTCTGCTCTATCCCCTGTACGTGTTGCTGTTATTGATACTAGAGTGGATGTCGAACATGAGGATTTAAACGGAAAATTCGACCTGGATGACAGCCGCAATTGTACAGACGCCTTTTTTAGTAAAATTAACACTAGCGGGTCGAAATTCTATTTGCATGGTTCACATGTTGCCGGCATCATCGGAGCAATTTCTAATAACGAAATTGGAATTTGCGGTGTCGCAACAGGCTATGATAATGACTACCTCGAGATGATTAATCTTCAGGTATTCGCCACAAACGAGATGAATCAAGATTATTCGGACACATATATTCTCACACGAGCGATACAGATGGCGATGTATTTTGATGTTGATGTAATCAATATGAGCCTTGGTGGTTCAACCTATGATGCTATATTGGACGCGAAGATTCAAGCTGCATTGGATCAAGGAATCACTATTATTGCATCAGCCGGAAACAGCAATGTAACTACACCAATGTACCCTGCAGCATTTTCTGGCGTTATCTCGGTTATCGCAACGACAAAAGAAGTGGATAATGGACTCCCTAATCGCGCCAGTTTTTCAAATTACGGAAGCACTTGTGACATCTGTGCACCGGGCGAGAATATCTTGAGTATATATCGAGAATGGAAAAATAACGGCTATACAAGTTATTCTGAACTAAGCGGAACATCCATGGCAGCGCCAATCGTGGCATCGGTTGCGGCAATGATGCTTGCGGTAAACCCCGATCTCACTCCTGCTGAAATTGAAGAAATCATCTATTCAACGGCGACTGATCTCGACGCTGAAGGGAGAGATGACGAAACTGGATACGGTGAAATTAACGCTTATCTGGCGGTAGCTGAAGCAGCCTCCCGTTATGTAGAACCAGAGCCAACGGAAACACCGACTACACCAACTCCTACTCCGGAAGAAGTTTCACCACTGGAAGCATTTGTTACTCGTATGTATACGAAGGCCTTAAATCGAAACGGGGAAGCAGACGGTATCGCCGATTGGACATCAAAGCTCGAAAATCACGAGCTGGCAGGTGACGACATCGCACTCGGATTCTTCTTGAGTAGTGAATTCATCAATCAAAATCTGTCAGACGAACAGTTTGTTACGACACTTTATCGTACTCTTTTCGACCGTCAACCAGATAGTGACGGATATCAAGGGTGGCTTGCTTATCTTTCACAAGGTAATTCTAGAGAGAGCGTCATTCTCGGATTTACAGGTTCGCCAGAATTCATTGACTTATGTAATTCGTTCGGCATTGATGCAACAAGCGGTGATGTCCTCGGCGCCGAGCGCCAAATTGAAAATTTTGTTGAACGCATGTATACAAAGTGTCTTTATCGCGCAGCAGAATCACAAGGAAAAGCAGATTGGACAGACAAGCTTGTTCGTGGTGAGATAAGTGGGCGTGACATGGCATACGGATTTATTTTCAGTGCGGAATATAAAGCCAAGAACGCAACTGACGGTCAATTTATTTGCATGCTATACATCACATTAATGGATCGTTCTTACGATCAGCAGGGCTTTGATAATTGGATGAATGCTTTGGCGATGGGCGCGACCCGAGAAGAAGTATTTGAAGGGTTTATCAATTCTGTTGAGTTTGAAAATCTTTGCTCACAATATGGTATTTCTGTGCGATAAAAAAAAGTATTGACAAAATCTTTTTTGAGCGCAATAATACAAACACAGTTCATAAATGAAACCGATGAACAGGAAATAGTACTTCATTCGTTGGTACGGTTATAGAGAGTCGCGGACGGTGGAATCGTGATACGGACAGAAGAAGGAATGGGCCTGTGAGGGCGACCCCAAAGCGATTATCGTGAGTAGGCGTCGACGGGGACTTTACCCGTTATCAGGGAAGCATATCTGATTGGATGTGAAATAAGTGGGTTTCTATCTTCGTGATAGGGATCAATTTGGGTGGTACCGCAGGCGCTGATTACAAGAGCTCTTGTCCCGATTGGGATGAGAGCTCTTTTTGTTTGTCCCAAAAAATGTATATGACGTAAAGCCGAGCTTTTCGTCGCGAAACCGGGGAATCCTACCAATCAGGGATGAACCACAAAAAGAAATGGAGGATAGAACAATGACAAGAGAAATTCCAAAAAAGACTTATTTAACCGAGGATGAGATGCCGAAGCAATGGTATAACGTGCGCGCTGATATGAAGAAACAGCACGCGCCGATTCTTAATCCGGCAACCATGAAACCGGTTACAGTCGAAGACCTAAAACCAATTTTTTGCACGGAACTTGCTAAGCAGGAACTCGATGGAACCACACGGTTTTTCGATATTCCGGAAGAAGTACAGAACTTCTATAAGATTTTCCGTCCGTCACCGTTAATTCGCGCTTATGAACTGGAACGCGAACTCGGTACACCGGCAAAAATCTACTACAAGTTCGAAGGAAACAACACTTCCGGTAGCCATAAGCTCAACTCTGCAGCGGCACAGGCATACTACGCGAAGGAACAGGGACTGTCATCATTGACAACAGAAACAGGTGCCGGACAATGGGGTACAGCGCTTTCCATGGCTTGCGCGTACTACAATATCCCACTTACCGTATTTATGGTTAAGGTAAGCTCTGAACAAAAACCATTCCGTAAAGCGGTAATCGAGAACTTTGGTGCTCATTTAATTCCTTCTCCGTCGAACACGACAAATATCGGTAAAAAGATTCTTGAGATGCACCCGGAAACTGGCGGAAGCTTAGGCTGTGCGATTTCCGAAGCGGTTGAAAAGGCTGTATCTACGGAAGGCTGCCGTTACGTCCTCGGTTCCGTATTGAATCAAGTGCTTCTCCATCAGACCATTATCGGCGAAGAAGCAAAATTGCAGATGGATAAGAATGGCGAATATCCGGATGTTGTCATTGGCTGCGCCGGTGGCGGATCAAATCTCGGCGGTATCATGAGTGCATATATGCGTGACCGTTTGACAGGCAAAGCTCATCCGGAATTTATTGCTGTCGAGCCTGCTTCCTGCCCGTCTTTGACACGTGGCCGCTTCGCATATGATTTTTGCGATACGGGACATGTTACGCCATTGGCTAAGATGTACACACTTGGTTCAGACTTCATGCCATCTCCAAACCATGCGGGCGGTCTTCGTTATCATGGTATGTCCCCGATTCTGTCGGAGCTCTATCACGACGGATATCTCGACCGTGCTGTGGCTGTCGAGCAAACGAAGGTTTTCGAAGCGGCGGAGCTTTTCTCCCGTGTTGAAACGATTTTGCCGGCACCGGAATCCGCTCATGCGATTCGCGTGGCCATTGATGAGGCACTAAAATGCAAAGAGACTGGCGAGGCAAAAACAATTCTCTTCAACCTGACGGGAACAGGATATTTCGACTTGAACGCGTACATGGCATACAGAAATGGCACAATGAGCGATTATATCCCGAGTGACGAGGATTTGGAGAGAGGCTTTGCGACACTCCCGAAGGTCGATATTGCTGAGTAATCCGTTTCTCATTATGCAAAAATGAAATCGGTATTGATTGACTTTCTAGTGGCGGTAGGGTTACAATTATTTTTAACATTACCCTATAAAACAAAGGAGGAACAATATGAATTATGAAGTAAAAGGTGGCAATTTGCCGGTTGTCATTTGCACAATGAATCCCGGAGAATCTATCATTACTGAAAAAGGCTCGATGAGCTGGATGTCAGAAAACATGAAGATGGAAACCGTTGGTGGTTCAGTCGGAAAAGCGCTTGGTCGCATGTTCTCCGGTGAATCTCTTTTCCAAAACAAGTACTCTGCAGAGGGTGGTACCGGATTTATTGCATTCGCATCGAGCTTCCCAGGCGAAATTCGCGCTTTAGAAGTAAGCCCGAACAAGTCATATATCTGCCAAAAGTCTGCATTCCTTGCAGCCGAATCGGGTGTTGAGCTTTCCATTCACTTCAAAAAGAAGTTTGGCGCTGGTCTGTTTGGTGGTGAAGGATTTATCATGCAGAAGCTTTCCGGTAGTGGTATGGCTTTTGTGGAAATTGATGGTTCCGTTATCGAATACGATTTGGCAGCTGGTCAGTCCATTCTTGTTGATACAGGCTATCTTGCCATGATGGAAGAGACAGTTTCCATGGACATCGTTACGGTCAAGGGCGTAAAGAACGTGCTTTTGGGCGGTGAAGGTCTCTTTAATACAAAGCTTACTGGCCCAGGTAAGGTCTGGATTCAGACAATGCCAATCAGCCATGTTGCTGCATTGATTGCCCCATACGTTTCCACGGGTAATTGAAAAGATATCGTCGACATCATTGCCGACTAAAAAACAGATGATGAACTCCTCCTGCCTATAACGGGCAGGGGGAGTTTTTTCTGGGCGTGATGTACTGTAGATAAATATGTGGTTTGAAGCGAGTGAGTCTTGGGTTTTCCTTGCAAAAGAATACCGTTCGTACTATCCTTGTTTCGTCGGGAAATCCTTCCCGAATTTCACTGGGGAGAGTAGATTCATGGTAAGAATGTTTACACCGATTGTGATTCCGCATGGGACGACAACTTGGAATTTTGACGGCGAAGACGCTCGCTATATCAACGACGTTATGCGCATGAAAATTGGTGAAGAAATCCTTCTTTGTGACGCATCACGAATGGAATACGTATTTACGATACAGTCTGCCGCAAAAAAAGAGGTCTCCGGGAGTCTTTCCACTCCGCACAGAAATGAAAATGAACCGATGTTTCGAGCGACCTTGTATCAAGGTGTTTGCAAAGGAGAACGCATGGATTTATCTGTTCAGAAATCCGTCGAGCTCGGTGCAACAACGATATCTCCGCTTCTGTGTTCGCGCTGTATAGCAAAGCTTGAGGAAGGGAAGACAGACGGTAAAATCGACCGATTACAGAAAATCGCATTGGAAGCCGCCAGACAAAGTGGGCGGGCGATTGTTCCGACCGTGTGTGCAGCAGAGATTTTTCGAAAAGCGATTCTGTCAGCGAAAGAACGTGGCGATTTAATGCTTATCCCATGGGAAGAAGAAAGCGAGATGCCAATTGGACGAATACTGGATGTAATTGATTTTTCGACAACACCCGGTGTGTCTATATTTATCGGGCCCGAAGGTGGTTTTTCTGAGGAAGAAGTGCGTTATGCTTGCGAAAACGGAGCAAAAGCGGTCACCTTAGGTAAAAGAATCCTTCGGACGGAGACAGCGGGAGCCGCTGTTCTTGCGATGTTGGTCTATAAAACCGAGCTATTATGATGTATAATTAATCGTTAATCCAAAGCTTAGAAAGCGAGACGCATCCATGAAATACAGTTGCCAAAAAGGGACAAAAGACATTTTGCCGGAAGAGGTTTATCGATGGCAGATTGCAGAACGTACTTTTGCCGAGATTTGCGGTCAGTTCGGTTATCGTGAAATACGAATTCCGACCTTTGAACAAACTGATTTGTTTTTACGTAGCGTAGGTGATACGACCGACGTTGTGCAAAAAGAAATGTATACTTTCGAAGATAAAGGCGGCAGAAGCATAACGCTTCGTCCAGAAGGTACGGCCGGTGTCGTACGTAGTTATATTGAACACGGAATGAGCTCGTTGCCGAGTCCTGTTCGTATGTTCTACAACATCACAGCATTTCGTTATGAAAAGATGCAAAAGGGCAGATACCGTGAATTCCATCAATTCGGACTTGAAGCGTTTGGCGCGAAGGGCCCGTCAATTGATGCGGAAATTATTTCCGTGCTCGTTACTTTTTTCGAGCGCATGGGCTTGCAACACGTGAAGCTCTGCATCAACTCTATCGGTTGTCCGACATGCCGTGAAGCATATCATAAATTGCTTCGCGAGTATTTTGCACCGCATCTTGAATCCATGTGTGAAGATTGCCGTTCTCGATATGGCAAAAATCCACTTCGTATGCTCGATTGCAAAGAAGAGCACTGTCATGCATTGGCAGCGGGGGCCCCGCATTTGATTGATCATCTCTGCGATGAGTGTAAGGAGCACTTTAACGGCTTAACGGCACAGCTCGACGCTCTTGGCATTCGTTATGAAATCGATCCGGGCATTGTGCGCGGATTGGATTACTACACGAAAACTGTCTTTGAATTTGTTTCCGAAAATGTTGGCACACAAGGTACAATTTGCGGCGGCGGACGTTATGATGGGCTCGTCGAATCGATGGGTGGTCAAAGCGTACCAGGCATCGGATTTGCAATGGGTGCTGAACGCTTTCTACTTGAAGCTGAAGCACAAAACATTCCAATGGAGAATCCTCAAAATGTGCGTGTCTACATCGCCAATATGTCCGAGGATACGATTATTCCGGTGCAAAAGCTGGCTTTCGCACTTCGACGCAAGGGTATCGGTTGTGAGACCGACTTGATGAATCGCAGCTTCCGTGCGCAGTTAAAATATGCCGGTAAATCGTCGATTCCTTACCTTTTGGTTATCGGTGATGAAGAGGTGACAAACGGTGTCGCCAAGCTCAAACGCATGAGTGACGGCGAAGAGATTGAAGTGAAGCTTCAAGAGCTGGATCAAACGCTCTCTGAGATAGTAAAGAGCTAATCATAATCAAAAACACAATAAAGTGAGGTTAATATATGGCTGAGTCAATACAGGGAATGAAACGTACGATAAGATGTGCAGAGATTGAAAATGTTAAGGTTGGCGATACCGTTACCTTAATGGGGTGGTGTCACAAGTGCCGTGATTTAGGCGGTCTTACCTTTATAACATTACGTGATCGCTCCGGCGAAATGCAATTAGTTGTGGAACCGGAAAGTGCGGAAGCGGTCAAGCAAAAGGCTTCTCTCGTTCGTCCTGAGTTTGTTCTCGCGTGCACAGGCTTACTTCGCAAGCGTTCTGCACCAAATGCCAACATGAAGACCGGAGACCTCGAAGTGAAGATTGACGAGCTACGCATTCTTTCCGAAGCACAGACTCCGCCATTCTATATTGAAGAGAATATTGATGCGAATGAGGCCTTGCGTTTGAAGTATCGTTTCCTCGATTTGCGTCGCCCGGATATGCAACGAAATATGATTTTCCGTCATCGCATCGCCAAGTGCGCTCGCGATTATTATGATGAGCAGGGATTCCTCGAAATCGAGACACCGATTCTCGGAAAAAGCACACCGGAAGGCGCACGAGATTATCTCGTGCCGAGCCGTATCAAGCAAGGCTCTTTCTTCGCTTTGCCACAATCCCCACAACTCTTCAAGCAATTATTGATGCTTTCCGGTTATGATCGTTATATGCAAATTGCAAAATGCTTCCGTGACGAAGACCTTCGTGCTGACCGACAGCCGGAATTCACACAAATCGATGTGGAAATGGCATTTGTCTCTGAAGACGATGTCATGAATGTCACCGAAGGTTTCCTGAAAAAGGTTTTCCGCGATGCACTTGATGTTGATGTGACGCTTCCGATTCGTCGATTGACATGGAAAGATGCAATGAATCGATATGGCTCTGATAAACCTGATGTTCGCTTTGGTATGGAGCTCCAGGATGTCAGTGAATGGGCGAAGGACGTAGAATTTGTAGTCTTCTCAGGCGCACTCGAGGCTGGTGGAAGTGTTCGCGCCATTTGCGTGCCTGGCGGTGCTGCTCTTTCTCGCAAAGAGATTGACGCATTAGGCGAAGTTGCAAAGACCTATCGCGCGAAGGGTATGGCATGGGTGGTTCCTGCGGCAACACCACGTGGCTCCTTCCTGAAATTCTTAAACGAAGAATCCATTGCTTCGTTGGCTTCAACAATGCAGGCAACGGAGAACGACTTGATTCTCATCATTGCTGACCAAAATCGCGTCGTATATGACGCTCTCGGACAGCTTCGACTGGCAGCCGCGGCGAAAATGAATCTAATTCCTGAGAAAGAATTTGCTTTCATATGGGTTACGGAATTCCCAATGTTCGAGTATGATGAAGAAGAGAAGAGATATGTGGCCATGCATCACCCATTCACCATGCCGATGGACGAAGATATTCCGTTCCTCGAGAGTGATCCGGGTAAGGTGCGCGCCAAAGCATATGATATCGTTCTAAATGGTACAGAGCTTGGCGGCGGTAGCATCCGTATTCATGACCGCGACTTACAGAATCAAGTATTCTCTCTCTTAGGCCTCTCGAAAGAGGTCGCAATGAACCAATTTGGTTTCTTGCTGACGGCATTCGAATATGGTGTTCCACCGCACGGCGGAATGGCATTTGGACTTGACCGTATGGTTATGTTAATGCTCGGATGCAAGAGTATCCGTGACGTAATCGCATTCCCGAAGGTTCAGAACTCATCTGACCTCATGACGGAAGCACCGACAGAAGTCGCAGTAAAGCAATTAGAAGAATTAGGCATTGAAGTGTCTAAGGAGGTTTTGGATGGACGAGAGGAATCCTGACGAAAACAAAAATCTATTGTTTCCCAATGACTTTTCTCTAAACGAAGATAGCTCCAAAGAAGTAGTCGAAGAGAGAAAGCCCATAGTAGAACCAGGCATTCTTTCGAAAATGATGGCAGATAAAAAGAGCGAATCGGCTCCGACTCCGGTGTCGTCAGCTTCAGCTATGCCTTCTGTAGATTCGGCCGCTCCGATGGATAAACCGTTGATTTCGGTAAATCCGGAAGAGTCGGTTACAGCTCGTCATCCATCAAATGTAACCTATGACCGCCCCACTTCGCCTGCGCAGGCGCCTACATTTACTCAGACATCTGTTCGCCGCACACTTGACCACGAGACAGGCGAAATGAAGTTTGAACCGAATCCTGTTGTGCCTGCAAAACCTCATACCAAGGTTGCAGAAGGTCGTTTTATTCATTTTTCTAAGGAAGATGCGACTTCGAAGGAATCGAATACGCATATGACAAATGCGACAGAGACAACAGCTCCGACCGAGGCTCACGCGGCGGCTACTCCGATTATTTCCGGCGTCTTATTCCCACCGAAGTCGGATTCTCCGAAGCCTGAATCGACTACTATAGAGAATTCGCTGGATTCAGGTTACCAAACCACGATTACCGAACCGGAACACAAGCTTTTCACAACACCGATTACTCCTACTTCAAATATTTCGATGCCGAAATCAGCACCGGTTGTACCGGATGTCACACCGACTCCGAAACCTACGCCTTCGATCGCGACGCCCGTTGCTCCGATTCCGCCGGTCGCTCCGATTCCACCGGCCACTCCGATTGTACAGCCGCCGGTTCATACAGAGCCGATATCGATTCCGGTTACTCCGTCTCGCTATACTGCCGCAGAGCTCGAACAAATGAAAAAATCCAATGAGCACATTGCTCCTGCAAAGCCGACTGCCACATCTGCACCGACTTCTTCTGCAGCACCCGGAGATGCTTCGGCCAATACCCCGAAACGCGAACGGGGTGGACGTCAAGAAATGACACCGGAGCTACGTGCTATGCTCGAACAAAGCGACTCGGTATTTATGCCGGCTCCTGCAGTAACGACACAAGCACATGGAGAAGACGAATATATCTCCATGGAAGAATATGTTCCAGAGACCGAAGAAGGTATATTTGTCGAAGGCGAGGAGCTTAATTACCTCGATGCGGAAGCAAATGATGACGAATATGTTGATATGATTACGCCGAATATGACGCTGCATCCTTCCGGAAAGCTGTCGATTCATCGCGTAAAGCACGTCGATGAGCCGAAAAAGGAAGAAGTACAACGCCCGTTGATTTATACAGTCATCGACACATTACAATTTATCTGCGTTGGTATCGTAATCGGTGTGCTGCTTGTTGTATTCGTGATGCAGCGCAATGATGTATATGGTAGCTCGATGTCTCCAACACTATCGGACGGCGATGCGCTATTCGTCGAGATGGTTAGCTCGTATATGGATAATTTCGAGCGCGGTGATATTGTTACTCTTGACGGTACGGGCATGTATGGATATGACCATACGGAAAACCTCATTAAACGTGTAATCGGTCTTCCGGGAGAAACGGTCTCAATAAAAGACGGATATGTTTACATAAACGGTGTATTGCTCGATGAATCGTATTTGCCTGAAGGAACAATGACGTATGTTTCAGCGGATGGTATTTCCAAAGGGTACGACGAGATTACATTAGGCCCGGATGAGTATTTTTGCATGGGTGATAATCGCGGCGCGAGCAATGACAGCCGTCGCATGGGGCCATTCAGCGCGGATCGCGTGAAGGCAAAGGTCATCGTGCGTGTATTCCCGTTCGGGGATATTCAATTCTATTAATGAACAGGATGAGTGTAACAATTTATGGATAGACAGGATAAGATTCGCAATTTTTGTATCATTGCCCACATTGACCACGGCAAATCAACGCTGGCGGATCGATTAATTGAGAATACCGGCGTGCTCGAAAAGCGCGAGATGCAAAACCAAGTCCTCGACAATATGGCGATTGAACGTGAACGCGGCATCACCATCAAGGCTCAGGCGACGCGATTGGTTTACAAAGCCCAAGACGGTGAGACATATTACTTGAATCTCATCGACACACCAGGCCATGTAGACTTTAACTATGAAGTTTCCCGTAGCTTGGCGGCTTGCGATGGTGCGATATTAATTGTCGACGCTGCGCAGGGTATTGAGGCGCAAACTCTGGCAAATGCATATCTTGCTGTTGATGCCTCGCTTGAGATTTTACCCGTTATAAATAAGATTGACCTTCCGTCAGCACAGCCGGAAGAAGTAAAACAAGAAATCGAGGATGTAATTGGCCTCGATGCCTCGATAGCACCGATGATTTCGGCAAAAAACAACATAGGCATCGATGAAGTACTCGAAGGCATTGTCAAATGCTTGCCACCACCACACGGTGATGAAAACGCGCCTTTGCGTGCTTTGATATTTGACTCCAAATATGACTCATATAAAGGCGTTATCGTTAACGTTCGCATTGTTTCCGGCGCCGTTCATATGGGTGATAAGATTCGCATGATGAATACCGGTAAGGAATTTATTGTGACCGAGCTTGGCTATTTCCATCCGGGCGAATTTGTTCCGTCAAATGAGCTTCTGACAGGTGAAGTCGGTTTTATTTGTGCATCCATAAAAAATGTGCGTGACACGGCACCGGGCGATACCATCACCTTGGCGGATATGCCGGCAGAATCGCCTCTTGAAGGATATAAACCCATCCAACAAATGGTTTTCTGTGGCCTATATCCTGTGGATGGTGCGAAATATCCGGATCTTCGTGATGCGCTTGAAAAGCTACAGCTCAACGACGCCGCACTCAGCTTCGAGCCAGAGACCTCGGCTGCCCTTGGCTTTGGCTTCCGTTGTGGCTTTCTTGGACTTTTGCACTATGAAGTGGTCGAGGAGAGACTCGAACGTGAGTTTAATCTGGATTTGATTTCTACGGCCCCGTCGGTCGTCTATAAGGTCTTTACGGTACGCGGTGAGGAAATTCGCATGGACAACCCGACTAATATGCCGGATCCTTCCGAGATTGACTATATCGAAGAACCGATTGTGAAATGCACCATCATGACACCGAAGGAGTATGTCGGAAATTTGATGGAGCTCTGCCAAGAGCGTCGTGGTGAATACATAAACATGGAATACATGGATGATATCCGTGTTATGCTCCACTATCGCATGCCACTCAACGAAATCATTTACGACTTCTTTGACGCATTAAAATCACGTACTCGCGGTTATGGTTCGCTTGACTATGAGATTGAAGGCTACCAAAAATCCGATCTTGTAAAGCTCGATATTATGTTAAATGGTGATGTCGTGGATGCGCTTTCATTCATCGTTCACAAGGATAAGGCCTATGCACGCGGCCGTCGAATGACCGAAAAGCTGAAGGAAAACATTCCGAGACAGCAATTTGAGGTACCGATTCAGGCATGTATCGGTGGCAAAATTATTGCCCGCGAGACTATTCGTGCTTTCAGAAAAGACGTTATCGCCAAGTGCTATGGTGGTGATATTACACGTAAAAAGAAGCTTTTGGAAAAGCAAAAAGAGGGAAAGAAGCGCATGAGACAGGTCGGAAGTGTAGAAGTTCCTCAAGAAGCATTCATGAGTGTGTTACGACTGGACGAATGACGAAAATCATGGTAATATGGCACAGGTTCGAAAGACCGATGCCTATATGCGGATGTGGCGAAATTGGCAGACGCGCTGGTTTTAGGTACCAGTTCGAGAGAGTGCAGGTTCAAGTCCTGTCATCCGCACCAGTTTTAGTATCCTTAACGAAGTTCGTTAAGGATATTTTTTTGCGATATGAACCTATTGTACCAAGTTTAGTACAGTGTATTTTTTATACTTAATAAGTCATTCAAAGAGATTTTTTCAAATCGAACACATCTTTTCGAATGTTGACTACAAGAAAAATGTAGCCCATTATTGAAGAAAAACAATTCTTCATACAGCGAAATCGTTTGGACGATTTACTGCTTTTGAAGGCTTTGTTTTATCAATCATTCTTCAATGCATTATACATCAAATCACCATTAGGATAATTTCGTCACCCGTACTATCAACTAATTTGCATATTTTATAGAGAGGAACACTATGAGCGACACAACGGATTCAAAAAGCACAATCATTCCATTTCCTGATTTTGAAGCACTCAAAAAAGACGTGGAGAAGCTCTACACGGAATTGTCCATGCTGTTTCTCGAACGTGACACCCTCATGTTTATTGAATGCAGGAGTATCAAAATGCTTTATATGCTTGAAGTCGGAGGTTTGGAGTACAAATCTTATGAATTAGAGTGCCAGATAAGACGGCAAAAACGCAAAGTTGAGCTTATTCAAGCAAAGAAGAATCGACAGGAGATTGTGATTTTATCCCAGATTGATAAAGCGTTGGATACGGAATTCGTCGAGTATAATGACAAAATCGATGAGAAGGTCAAAGATATGACTGCCTCACTTAATCTACGTCGCGTCGGGAAAATTTTGTCTAAGGAAGAAGTCACCGAGCTAAAGACGCTATATCGTTCGATTGCCAAATCACTTCATCCTGATTTACACCCCGAGGTAAGCGATGCACAGATAAAACTGTTTAATCTTGCCATTTGTGCATATCAGCGCGGTGATTTAGCTAGTTTGCAAACGATTGAAGCGATGGTAGGTGACAAGACGATACCGACGGATTCACCAGATGCTATGGTGAGTCTGGTGAAAGAGAAGAAACGTCTTATCAAATTACTGCAAACCGTCAATGATGATATAGCCGCAATAAAGAACGAGTTTCCCTATACGATGAAAGAATTCATTAATAGCCACGATCAGATTGAGGCCAAAAAGAAGGAATTACAAGAAAAAAACGATAATTTAACAGATGTTCTTGAAGGATTAAACAAGAAAATCGCGGAAATGTTGAGGTGACAGAGATGGACGATTTGGTAAAAATCGATAGTGGTCTCGTTAACCTGATTCACAGTAAAGGCAGTGGACTGGATATTCCGAAGCCTTTTGAACGGGATATTTTTCTGTTTGATACCCATGTCGCTGGTACGAGCTATGTTGTGGGCATTGAAGAGCTGGAACCTTATCTCAATATCGATGATAAACTGGATTTTTTTCGTGAGGCAGACAATCCATACGATAAGAATGCCATTGTAATAAAGAACACCAACGGCGTAAAAATCGGTTATGTGCCGAAGTCTGATAATGCCATTTTTTCCCGCCTTATGGATGCTGGTAAGCTGCTTTTTGGAAGAATAACAGCAAAAGAAATGTCAGGGAAATGGCTGAAAATCCAAATTAAAGTCTTTTTGCACGAGTGAAAAGAGAAAACAATACGAAGGTTAGAAAAAACATCAAGAGAATGCTATAATCAAAAAATCGCAATTTTTGCAGGGGGGGATAAAGGGGTATTATGAAAAAATCTATTCTAGTTATTACAGCGATCATACTTAGTACGGTTCTTCTTCCTTTTAGCATATCGGCAGAATCTACTATGACAGATGATGAACTCAATGAATACATACAAAGTGAGTTTGATAAAACACACATTCCGAACATGAGCGTTGAAATTGTTGATACAGACAGTGTTTTGTTTACCGGTAATTACGGTGACAGCGCAAGTGCGGATACGCCATTTATTCTTGGCTCTATCAGTAAATCGTTTACAGCTGTAGCAATTATGCAACTGGTCGATCAAGGAAAGATCGATATTGATAACGCAGCTGCTTCGTATTTGCCGGATATTATGGACGCATCCTGTAAAACGACAGTCAGACAGCTTCTTAATCATACAAGTGGTATTCGAACCAGTATGACGCTTGAAAGCTTTTCCTCTTCCGACACGACCGCCGGCTATGAATATGCCAATGTAAATTATAATTTGCTCGGTCTTATCGTCGAAAGCGTTTCCGGCATATCATACGGCGAATATATTGAAACAAATATTTATGAACCGCTCGGAATGAACCATAGTTATGTTTCGCTGGAAGAAGCTAAGGAGAACAACATTGCCAGCGGACATCGAAATTATTTTGGAATTATGGTAGATGAAGAATTCGATTACCCGGAAACCATGACTTCCGGCTGGATGACTCTTTCTGCCGCTTATCTGATTTCTACGGCAAACGATATGGGAAAATATCTGCAGTTTTGGCTTGGTGGAAATGAAAATGTTCTGACAGAGAATAGCAGAAACGCCGTGTTTCAGGAGACTACTCCCGTTATTGACGGATACGAATATGGTTTCGGCTGGGGAATAAACCGCATGCACGATATCACGATGTATGTTCATGGCGGTAATGTTGAGAATTATACAACGTATATGATTTTGCTTCCCGATATCGAGAAAGCGGTTATAGTGCTGACGGATGCCTGCGATTACTTCTCGGCTAATGATATGGTTATTACACTTGCTGAAAATATCGGTTGTAAACTCTCTGATGTGAAGACCACCGACATTGACGACAGCGCATATATGAAAACGCATATTCTGCTTGATGTCGCAATGCTTGTCATTATTGCTGCCGCAGTTATTCCATTGGTTTTCATTAAGAAATGGTATATTGGCATCAAAAAAACGTTCAAAACTGTTTTCTTACTATTACTTTTACATGGCGCATTACCGACGCTTTTTATGTTTGTTCCCACAATTCTCGGTTCGCCTATGTGGGTGGCTGTGCGATTTGCGCCTGATTTGTCATATACGCTTATCATCAGTAGTACTCTGCTCTATCTGACAGGAATACTAAAGACAGTATGTATTATTAGAAAGAAACCACAGAATGCATCTTAATAGGGAAATTATGGCGAAGCTAAAAGCCCAAAGTATCTAGAGAATATAGATAATTAGTACGTTCATTCATTACGAGTATTATGGACACGAAAAATAATCCGAACACGATTCCTAGTGGATGTGGTGTTCGGATTACTTTTTATTCGAATTGCCTTTTCGTTATTTTCCGCTGTTTCCGTAGTTTGCCAGGACTCTGGCTGACGGGTCATTTACATTGCAACCCTTCCATTCTTTGTTTGGCATCCAGAAGTCGCAAATCATTTCAGATTGTGCGGGATAGTATTTTTCAAAAATCTCACGATACAGTAATGACTCTTTGGTAAACGGAGCTGCGTGCTGATAGTTCTTGCACTTCTGCTCGAATTCTTCGGCGGAATAGAACTCTTCGGCATACTCTTTTATGTAGTCGACCATTGAATGACCGACCGCATCGGAGAATGCCGCTTTTTCGCGGAACAGTAAGTCGTGCGGAAGATAATCGCCTTCAAAAGCGTGGCGAAGCAGATACTTTCCGATACCATAGCTGTTCATTTTCATCTTCGGCTCTATTGATAGTACATACTCTACGAAATCAAGATCACCGAAGGGGACTCTCGCTTCAAGTGAGTTTACCGAAATACATCTGTCCGCGCGTAGTACATCGTACATATGAAGCTCTCGTATGCGCTTCTCGGATTCGGTCTGGAATGCTTCCGCAGAGGGAGCAAAATCAGTATATTTATACCCGAAAAGCTCGTCAGAAATTTCACCGGTAAGCAGAACGCGTATGTCTGTGTTTTCGTGTATCCACTTGCAAAGTAGATACATTCCCATGCTCGCTCGGATGGTTGTAATATCAAAGGTTCCAAGAAGGCGAATGACCTTTTCAAGCGAGGACAGCACTTCGTCCTTTGTCATAATGACTTCGGTATGAACGCTTCCGATATATTCGGCAACCTGCTTTGCGTACTTTAGGTCAATGGCGTCGCCTTCCATTCCTATGGCAAAGGTGCGAATCGGTTCGGCACTTTTTTGCTGTGCGATTGCGCATACCAGAGAGGAATCAAGTCCGCCGGAAAGTAAGAATCCGACTTTTGCATCGGCGACAAGACGTTTTTCAATGCCTGCAATGAGTTTTTCTTGAATGTTTTTACAGACCGTATCGAAATCATCTTTGCAAACCGTATCGACTGATGCGATATCATGATAGCAGACAAATTTGCCGCTTTTCCAGAAGTGTCCGGGAGGGAACGGGAGAATTTTGTCCGTCAGCCCTACAAGGTTTTTCGGCTCACTCGCAAAGATAACCACTCCGTTTTTATCGTAGCCGTAGTATAGCGGACGAATTCCGATTGGATCTCTTGCCGCAATGTATTCGCCGGTTTTTCCATCATAAATGATGCAGGCAAACTCAGCATCGAGCATAGTGAACATTGCTGTGCCGTATTCGCGGTAAAGGGGGAGCAGAATTTCGCAATCGCTGTCGCTTTCGAATGTATATCCCTTTTGGACAAGCGTCGCTTTCTGCTGCTCGAAACCATATAACTCACCGTTACAGACCACATAGCTTCCGTCGAGTGCAAATGGCTGCATACCCTCAGGAGTCAAGCCCATAATGGCAAGTCGGTGAAAACCGAGCAGACCTTTTCCCGTATCAACTATTCTACTGTCGTCCGGACCGCGAGAACCCGTTTCTGCAAAGCATCTCTCGAAGTCCGCTAACACTGCGGATTCACCGCAATAACCCATTATCGAACACATATTCTTCTCCGATTATCATACTATCGAGGCGGCACTCCTGTGCCGCCTCGTATCGTCTGTATGCTTACTCCACGTCCTGCAACGCGTCATAGCCTTCTTCGCCTGTGCGAACCTTAACAACGTTTTCAACATCGTATACAAAGATCTTACCGTCACCGATATGGCCAGTGTAAAGAATCTTCTTTGCAGTATCAATTACACTGCGTACGGGAACCTTGCTAACAATGATATCAACCTGAATCTTCGGCAGCAGGCTCGCTTCGATTTCAACACCACGATAGTATTCAGGCTTACCCTTCTGTATACCGCATCCGAGAACATGTGTCACAGTCATTCCTGTAATACCAATATCCATCATTGCAGCTTTTAACGGCTCGAGCATACGCTCGCGGCATACAATCTCTACCTTGGAATATTTTCCGTAAACATCGTCGGCACCTTCCGCCGATACTGGCTCGCTGAAGGACGGAACAGTCTTGACTGTTACAGCCTCTGCAACAGGCACATCACCGGTTACAGCAACAGCACCATCGTATTCAAGATTATCAACTGCTGGCATAAAGTCGGCATATGCGGACGGCAAACCATGTTCGGTGGAATCAAGTCCCTTGATCTCTTCTTCAACACTAACGCGAAGTCCACTTGTTTTCTTAATGACTAAGAACGTTAATGAGATCGTCACAGCTGTCCATGCCGCAACCGCGACTATTCCGATGAGCTGTATCCAGAGAAGCTTGGCGCTTCCGGTATAGAACAAACCCTTAAGTCCAGCAGGGGCATCCGGATTTGCAAGCAAACCGACGGCGATTGTACCCCAGATACCGTTTGCACAGTGTACTCCGACAGCACCGACCGGGTCGTCGATATGAAGCTTGATGTCAAGGAATTCAACAACAACGACAACGAGAATACCTGCTACAGCACCAACAACCGTTGCGCCGATTGCATCGAGTGCGTCACAGCCAGCCGTGATGCCGACAAGTCCGGCAAGTGCGGCGTTAAGGCACATGGAAACATCAGGCTTACCATTCTTAATCCAAGTGAATACCATACATACTACCGTTGCGACAGCAGGGGCAATGGTTGTGGTAAGGAAGATGGAGGCAAGAGATGTTCCGTCGGTGGCGGCAGCACCGTTGAAGCCATACCAACCGAACCAAAGGATAAAGCAACCGAGTGCACCAATCGTAATCGAGTGACCAGGAATCGCGTTGACTTTTGTCACCTTACCGTTCTTGTCTTTCTTATACTTGCCGATACGTGCTCCCAACATAATTGCACCGATCAATGCCGAGATACCACCGACCATATGAATTGCAGTAGAACCGGCGAAGTCGTGGAAGCCGAGCTTTGCAAGCCAGCCCTGTGAATTCCAAATCCAACCTGCCTCAATAGGGTAAATCACAAGGGATAATACGGCGGAATAGATACAGTAGGATAGGAACTTTGTTCTTTCAGCCATAGCACCAGAAACGATTGTCGCGGCTGTGGCACAGAACACAAGGTTAAATACGAAGCTTGCTGCGTTATTCGTAATAAATCCGCTGAAGTCGGTGAAAATCTCGAAGTTCGGAACTCCAATTATTCCGAATACATAATCCTCCGCGCACATCAGTGAGAAGCCCAATAAAGTGAATACTACCGTACCAATACAGAAGTCCATGAGGTTCTTCATAATAATGTTTCCGGCGTTCTTGGCTCTTGTAAAGCCAGTTTCGACCATTGCAAATCCAGCCTGCATAAAGAAAACCAAAACCGCGCCAATTAAAAACCAGACACTAAATACGGTATCGTTTGCTACGGACTGTACAGTTTCAATAATGTTATCCATAATCAATTCATTTCCTTTCATTTATTTGTAATAGAGCAAAAAGCGTTTATCTAACTCCGAATAGTAATTTGCTGTATGACGGGAACGGCCAGTATGTATCTGCCGTCAAAGTCTCTGCCTCGTCTGCCATGACTCTCAACTCCGCCATCTTTTGCAGAATATCGTCACGAATGATGCATGATGCTTCGGTGACGTCCTCGGCGGTGTTATATTTTATGAGTGAACTCTCGAGTCTTGAGACTGTATCGTCCATCTCGTCAACAAGTCCGGAAAGCTTGGTAATCAGCTTGACTTCGTGCTTGCACAAAATCGAAGGGTCAACCGCTTTTTTCGCTGCGCCTGTTTCGGCAAGATCTTTAATGTATTTCTCAACCGCCGGAATAATGTCACGACGTGCCAGATCAATCATTGTCAGTCCTTCGATATTGACTGTCTTGCAGTAATTCTCAAGTGTGATTTCATATCTTGAACGAATTTCAGCTGCAGAGAACACCTTGTGCGATATCAACATATCCATATTCTTCTTATCAAGAATTTTCGGAAGGGCATCAGGCGTGGTACGTAGATTGTGAAGTCCTCTCTTTTCGGTTGCTTCCTCGATCCATGAATCGTCATATCCGTTTCCGTTAAAAATGATGCGTTTATGTTGTTTAATCGTACTCTTGATAAGCTCGTGAAGACTTACTTCGAAGCTGTCAGCTTTTTCAAGTGTTTCAGCAAACTCTTTGAGTGATTCAGCTACTGCTGCGTTCAACATGATGTTCGCACAAGCAATACTATTTGATGAACCGAGCATACGGAATTCGAATTTGTTTCCGGTAAAGGCAAATGGTGAAGTACGGTTACGATCTGTGGTATCACGTGCGAATTTCGGTAGTACATGAACACCGAGCTTCATAATCGTTTTCTCTGTTCCGTTGTATGCCGAGTCATTCTCAATCGCATCGAGAACGGCTGTCAGCTCATCGCCGAGGAAGATTGACACAACCGCGGGCGGTGCTTCGTTGGCTCCGAGTCTGTGGTCGTTTCCGGCAGTGGCTACTGAAATACGTAGCAAATCCTGATAATCGTCAACTGCCTTGATTACTGAGCAAAGGAAAAGTAAGAATTGCGCGTTTTCATAAGGCGTTTCTCCAGGAGTGAGAAGGTTGATACCGGAATCGGTTGCCATCGACCAGTTATTGTGCTTGCCCGAACCATTGACTCCTGCGAAAGGCTTTTCATGGAGAAGACAAACAAGACCGTGCTTTGATGCTACTTTTTGCATAATCTCCATTGTAAGTTGGTTGTGGTCGGTAGCGATATTGGTTGTAGTATAGATTGGTGCCAGCTCGTGTTGAGCAGGTGCAACCTCGTTATGCTCTGTTTTGGCAAGAATTCCGAGCTTCCAAAGCTCTTCATTTAAGTCAGCCATATATGCAGCAACTCTCGGTTTAATCACTCCGAAATAATGATCGTCAAGCTCTTGTCCCTTCGGAGGCTTTGCACCGAACAATGTACGACCAGTAAGCATCAGGTCGGGGCGTTGTTCAAACATCGCCTTATCCACTAGGAAGTATTCTTGTTCCGGACCAACCGATGTGCGAACACATTTTACATCGTCATTTCCGAAAAGCTTCAAAACACGCATCGCTTGTTTATTCAGTGCTTGCATCGAACGAAGCAACGGAGTTTTCTTGTCAAGCGCTTCGCCGCCGTATGAACAGAAGGCTGTCGGAATACAAAGTGTTTTATCCTTGATAAAAGCATACGATGTTGGATCCCACGCCGTATAGCCACGTGCTTCAAATGTTGCACGAAGCCCACCAGACGGAAAAGAGGAAGCATCCGGCTCGCCTTGGAGAAGTTCCTTGCCGGAAAACTCCATAATCACTCTTCCGTCAGGAGCCGGAGAGATGAAGCTGTCATGCTTTTCGGCTGTGATACCTGTTAATGGTTGGAACCAGTGAGTGAAATGCGTAGCTCCGAGGTCTATTGCCCAGTCCTTCATTGCAACGGCCACGGCATTAGCAACGGCACTATCCAGTGCTGTGCCTTCGTCAATAGTCTTCTTTAATGAATTGTAGACCGATGCGGACAGCTTTGCCTTCATCACTCTGTCATCAAAAACGAGACTTCCGAAATAATCCGATACTGTTTTCATAAAAATCCTCCTTTACATATAAAACGAGACAATGACTCTTGTTTGAATCAAGACGCCATTGCCTCGTTTTTGTGAATAAAAAAAATGGAGTCGAAAACCGAAGCTTTCAGACGCCATTGCCTTTATGCTTTGAATTATACTCCTCGTTTTTCGACTGTCAAGTACTTTTTGAAGTAAAATTATCTTGAACTTGCATTTTGTAGCTGAAATTCTAGAAAAACGCTTGACAATATGCAAGAAACGTCGCATAATCTTGCATATGAGCAAAGGCGTTCATACTGATGGGAAACTGTCTGTATGGCGCTTTTTGTTTTTCTGAATAAAAAGAATATATATAAAACAATTACATTATTTTGTTAGCAGTTGAGTGGCAACTGCAGGGGGTTAATATGAAAAAGGAAGGACAAATCCGCATTCCATCAGGTTGCGCAATTGCAGCGGTTATTTCAAAAGAAGGAAAGAAGATGACTGGAGAAAAAATCATCGAAGGAATGAAGCCGATGCACGATCGTTCCAACGGACTTGGCGGTGGTTTTGCGGGATACGGAATTTATCCAGAATACAGCGAATTCTATGCGTTGCACATCTTTTTTGATGATCGGAATGCAATGGCAGATTGTGAAAGATTCCTGAAAGACAGCTTTGAGGTGGTTAAAGCAGAATACATACCAATCCGGAAAATTCCGGAAATTGTCGATGTTGCGATTATCAGAAGATATTTTGTTACACCACTGAATTCGGTCTTGAAGAAGTATCAGCTAGATGAGAAAGAATATGTCGCAAGAACGGTTATGAAAATTAATACCGAGCAAAAGGGTGCATATGTTTTCTCCAGTGGTAAGAACATGGGAACCTTCAAGGCGGTAGGTTTTCCGGAAGACGTGGGAAGATTTTATCGACTTGAAGAATATGAAGGTTACTCGTGGACAGCACACGGACGGTATCCGACTAACACTCCCGGCTGGTGGGGTGGAGCGCATCCGTTCACTTTACTTGATTATTCAATCGTTCACAATGGTGAAATCTCATCGTATGATGCGAATCGTCGATATATAGAGATGTTTGGTTATAAATGCACATTACAAACAGATACGGAGGTAATTACCTACATAGCCGATTATCTTCTTCGTCATCAGGGATTGACCTTACGCGAAATGGCATCAGTTATCGCGGCTCCGTTCTGGAGTACCATCGGGAAAAAATCCCCCGAGGAAGCGGACCAGCTTGCATACCTTCGAAAGGTTTACTCAAGTCTCTTGATAACAGGACCGTTTTCAATCATTTTAGGCTTCAATGGCGGGCTTATGGCATTAAATGACAGACTTAAACTTCGCTCGATGGTCACAGCGGAAAAAGATGACAAGGTCTATATCGCAAGTGAGGAAGCAGCCATACGTAAAATGGAGCCGGACGCGGTGAATGTTTACTCCCCGTGCGGCGGAGAACCGATTATTGTTACATTGCCTGAAGGCACCTATTGATTTCGAATATAGCGTAAAAGCGGACAGAAAGGATATGAGTAAAGTATGAAGTTTACAAAAATGCACGGACTCGGTAACGACTATTTGTATGTTTATACCGATAAAGTCCCCGATTATGCGGGAAAGCTTTCGATAACACTGTCCAATCGGTATTTCGGGGCTGGCGCCGATGGAATGATCTGGATTTTGCCATCAAACATTGCCGATTATCAGATGCGAATCTTTAACGCAGATGGTAGCGAAGCGATGATGTGCGGAAACGGAATTCGTTGCGTAGGTAAATATGTGTACGATAATGGCTATACGGATAAAAAGAGGATTACGATAGAGACCCTCTCCGGTATTAAAACACTAAATTTGACCACTGTTGATAACAAGGTCACCAGTGTTTCTGTCGATATGGGTACTGCAACAATAGGCGAACCCAAGAAGGCGAATATCTGCGACCAGACGATTTGTTACATTCCCGTTTCGGTCGGTAACCCTCATGCGGTAGTCGTTGTTGAGAATGCCGAGGAAGCACCGCTCACTACGGTTGGAGCGGCACTGGAAAAATATCCTGCATTTCCCGATCGGACAAATGTGGAGTTTGTTAGTCGCATTTCCGAGAATGAATTTCGGATGAGAGTATGGGAACGCGGAAGCGGTATTACAATGGCGTGTGGAACGGGCGCCTGTGCCACGGTTGCTGCACTGGTTAGCGCAAAGCTTTGCAAGGCGGATACTGATATTCGCGTTAAGCTTGATGGCGGATGGCTTACTATTTGCTACCATTCTGATGGTTCGATCACGAAAACTGGACCTGCAACCATGGTTTATGACGGGGAGGTAACAGATGATTACGTTAAACAAGCATTACAATGAACTAAAGGGTTCCTATCTATTTACGCATATTGCGAAAAAGACGGCTGAATATACCGAAAAGAATCCTGGTACTCATCTTTTGCGTCTCGGAATCGGTGACGTTACTCTCCCGCTCTGTGATGCGGTTGTGCGTGCACTGAATAAAGCCGCGGAGGATCAATCTGATATATCCACTTTTCACGGATATATGCCGGAATGTGGTGCTGATTTTCTAAGGGCAGCGATAAAAGGTTATTACGAAAAGAGAAATGTATCACTGCTGCAGGAGGAAATCTTTGTTTCGAGTGGAGCGAGCGATGAGCTTGGTGATATTCTTGATCTTTTCTCGTCTGATAATACAGCCCTAATCATGGAGCCTGCCTATCCTGCATATATCGATGCAAACATTATTGCAGGACACAACATAGAATTTGTGACGGCATCTCCTGAGAACGAGTTCACACCGCTACCCGATGAGAAATACGATGCAGATATTATCTATTTGTGTTCTCCGAATAATCCGACAGGCGCTGTATTTAGCAAGGAAAAGCTACAGAAATGGGTGGATTTTGCAAATGCGCGAAAGGCATTGATCATTTTTGATGCAGCATACGAAGCGTTTATCGAAGATGAAAGCATTCCGCACAGTATATTTGAAATTCCGGGCAGCCGTACATGTGCGATTGAGATCTCTTCACTTTCAAAAACGGCCGGATTTACCGGAACACGTTGCGGATATACCGTGATACCGGCTGAACTTGAACGCGATGGTGTAACGATTAATTCACTTTGGGTACGCAACCGTACGACAAAAACAAATGGTGTTTCCTATATTATCCAGCGTGGCGCTGAGGCGATTTTTACGGAAGAGGGACAACGGCAGGTACACGAAAATATTGCCGTATACAAGAAGAATGCGGAAATACTGATGAATGCGCTCGACGATTGCTCCATTCCGTATTGTGGAGGCAAAAACGCACCATATATCTGGATGAAATGTCCGGAGGGAATGAGTAGCTGGGAGCTGTTTGATTTGATGCTGGAAAAGATTCAGGTCGTCGGTACGCCTGGTGTTGGCTTTGGGCCGGCGGGCGAGGGATATTTCAGATTGTCTTCATTTGGCAGACAAGAGGATATCTTAGAGGCGGCACAGCGAATTAGATTGTTGATGAAAAGCGGAATATAAGGGGATAGAGTAAATTCTATCGCCCTAAACGAAAGGAGAAGAAATGGAGAAGTATTATATTACGCCCGAATTCGAGGTAATCCGAAATCAAAATCGTTGTATTGCCTGTCGGGTTTGCGAAAGACAATGTGCCAATGAAGTTCACACCTATGATGTGGATGGCAAAATTATGTTGAGCGACGAAGCAAAATGCGTTAACTGTCAACGTTGCGTTTCACTTTGCCCGACACACGCGCTCAAAATTGTAAAGAATGAATGCTCATTTCGCGAGAATGCCAACTGGCAAAGCGATACCATCAAGGAAATATACAAGCAGGCAACAAGTGGAGGTGTTTTACTTTCATCCATGGGAAACCCGAAGCCATTGCCGGTATACTGGGACAAGATTTTGATCAATGCTTCACAGGTGACGAACCCGTCCATTGATCCATTGCGCGAACCGATGGAAACACGCGTATTTCTTGGGAAAAAGCCGGACAGTATTACGAGAAAACCTGATGGCTCGATTGATACCACAATCGCGCCACAGCTTGAATTAACTATGCCGGTCATGTTCTCTGCTATGAGCTACGGATCCATCAGCTACAACGCGCACGAAAGCCTTGCACGCGCCGCAAGGGAACTGGGAATTTACTATAACACGGGCGAAGGCGGACTTCATGAGGATTTCTATTGTTACGGTGAAAATACAATCGTACAGGTTGCTTCCGGAAGATTCGGTGTTCACGAGGATTACCTCAACGCCGGTGCAGCGATTGAAATAAAAATGGGCCAAGGCGCGAAGCCGGGTATCGGAGGACATCTCCCAGGTGCAAAAATTGTCGGAGAGGTTTCACGTACCAGAATGATTCCAGAAGGCTCGGACGCGATTTCACCAGCTCCGCATCACGATATTTACTCCATTGAAGACCTTCGTCAGCTTGTGTACTCACTAAAGGAATCTTCTCAATATAAGAAACCTGTAATCGTAAAGGTGGCAGCAGTTCATAATATCGCAGCAATAGCAAGCGGAATTGCCCGCAGTGGTGCTGATATCATCGCAATCGATGGTTTCCGCGGCGGAACGGGAGCGGCTCCCACACGAATCCGTGATAATGTTGGTATTCCGATTGAACTTGCACTCGCGGCAGTTGACCGGCGTTTGCGTGATGAAGGAATCCGAAATAATGTATCGCTTGTTGTGGGCGGAAGCATTCGTTCGGCATCCGACGTTGTAAAAGCGATCGCACTCGGAGCTGATGCCTGTTACATAGCAACTTCAGCATTGCTGGCACTTGGCTGCCATCTCTGTCGTACCTGCCAAACCGGTAAATGCAATTGGGGTATTGCAACTCAGCGCCCCGAACTTGTCAAACGACTTAACCCCGACATCGGATCTGAACGACTTGTAAACTTACTTACTGCGTGGAGACACGAGGTGAAAGAGCTTATGGGCGGCATGGGAATCAATTCTATCGAGGCACTTCGCGGAAACCGACTTATGCTGCGTGGTGTTGGATTAACAGAAAAGGAGCTTGAGATTCTCGGTATCTCACACGCGGGAGAATGAAAAGGATTTATGTAGACGAGAAGCACTGCCTTGGATGCCATCTTTGCGAATACAACTGTGCGTATGCTAATTCGGGCATCAACAATATGGTAAAGGCACTGAAGGACAAAACAATCTATCCGAGAATTCGCGTTGAAGGCGACGAAAAAATTACCTACGCTGTGTCATGTCGCCACTGCACTGATCCGCTATGTGTAAAGAGCTGTATTTCCGGCGCACTTAGTATTGAAAACGGCACAATCTGTATTGACCATAACAAATGCGTCGGCTGCTTAACCTGTATTCTTGTGTGCCCGTATGGAGCAGTGACTACGGGAGAGGGTGGAGTGGTTCAAAAATGCGAATTGTGTCTTAAAAACGCATCGGGCGCTCCCGCGTGCGTTGCCGGTTGTCCGAACAGAGCGATAATTTACGAGGAGAGGTGATGGACGTGAAAAAATATGTGATTATAGGAAACGGAACCGCGGCGATAGGCTGTATCGAAGGAATACGATCAGTAGATGCAACTGGAAAAATCACAGTAATCTCCTCAGAAAATCGACACGTTTACTGCCGTCCGCTTATCTCATATCTACTTGAGGGAAAAACGGATACCGAGAAAATGAAGTATCGTCCCGACGATTTCTATGAGAAAAACGACTGCCATGTCCTTTATGGCAAACGTGCAATTTCTCTCAATAGCGAAGATAAAACTGTCGCAATGGATGATGGTGAAACCCTTTCTTTTGATTCTCTCTGCGTGGCAAGTGGTTCTTCTCCTTTTGTTCCGCCGATGGAAGGTATGGATAAGGTGGAAAAGAGATTTTCCTTTATGACCCTTGATGACGCGCTGTCGCTTGAAAAGGCCATTACTCCAGACAGTCGTGTACTGATTATTGGTGCCGGACTGATTGGACTGAAATGCGCCGAGGGTATTTCAGGCAAGGTCGGAAGCATCACCGTTTGTGATCTTGCCGAGAGAGTATTATCAAGCATTCTTGACAACGAATGCGCTGCCGTGGTACAAAAACACTTAGAGGCACATGGAATAACGTTTATGCTCGGCAACTCGGTTTCGAAATTTGATGACGAGACGGCATATATGAAAAACGGAGAAGACATTCATTTCGATATCCTAGTAACCGCTGTCGGTGTGCGTCCAAATATTGCGCTTATTAAAGAAGCAGGTGGCGCGTGCGGCAGAGCGATAACCGTCAGTGAAAAGATGAAAACCTCATATGACGATATATATGCTGCAGGTGATTGTACGGAAAGTGTGGATGTTTCCTCGGGTAGCGTCAAGGTGATGGCGCTTATGCCAAATGCATATATGCAGGGGCATTGCGCTGGTGTAAATATGGCAGGCGGCGAATCTGTTTTCGACAATGCCATACCGATGAACTCAATCGGTTTTTTTGGAGTGCATATTATGAGCGCTGGAAGCCATACGGACGATAGTGAAATATATGAGGAAACAAAAGACGGTAGTGTAAAGAAGCTTTTTATGAAAGACGGCATGCTTACAGGATTCGTTTTGATAGGAGATGTCGACAAAGCTGGTATATACACAGATATGATACGTTCTCGGAAATCGATAAGCGAAATTGATTTTGACATGCTGAAAAAAAAGCCAAGTCTATATGCTTTCGATGAAGAATACCGTGGAAAGATACTCGGAGGTGTGGGATAATTATGTTAATTGATGCAAAAGACCTCGATTTTACAGCGCTTAACAGTGCGATCAGAAGCGCGAAAGATGAAGTCCAAATTAAGGGCTGTCTTGGTCAGCGTTTTATTGCCGCCGGAATGGGCGAAAAGAACATAACCATTGACGGAATCCCAGGAAATGCACTCGGAGCCTATCTTGCCGGAGCATTGATTACAGTGAATGCAAACGCACAAGACGCAGTAGGCGACACGATGAGCAGTGGAGAGATTATCATTCACGGGAACATCGGAGACGCTGCTGGATATGCGATGCGCGGTGGTGGGATATACGTGAAAGGCAATGCTGGGTATCGCGCCGGAATTCACATGAAGGAATACAAAGAGAAGAAGCCAGCTATTGTTATTGGTGGCAGGGCAGGAAGCTTCTTAGGTGAATACCAGGCAGGCGGGCTGATCTTGGTTCTTGGGATGAATACGGACGACAAACCGATAGTCGGCAACTTCCCATGTACCGGTATGCATGGTGGAAAAATGATTCTTCGCGGTAGTACAGCTGGTGTCGATTTCCCGAAGCAGGTAACCGTCAGAGCTGCCGATGACAGTGATATGAGCGAAATAATGCCTTATTTATTGAAGTTCTGCGACTATTTTGGATATGACATAAACGAAATGCTACAAGAATCTTACACGGTAATTGTTCCTGATAGCAAAAACCCGTATAAACAGATGTACGTTGCAAATTAGGAGGATGGCAAATGAATTATTCGAAAAAAGAGGTTGCGCAGTATATCTCCGAGGAAGATGTAAAGTTCATTCGTCTTGCGTTCTGTGATGTTTTCGGTCGACAGAAAAACATTTCAATCATGCAGAACGAACTTGAACGGGCGTTTGAAGTCGGCATTGCCCTTGATGCGTCGGCTGTCCGAGGCTTCGGTGGAGATGTACATTCCGATTTGTTTTTACATCCCGACCCTGCGACGATTTCGGTGCTTCCATGGCGTCCCGAACACGGCAAGGTGGTAAGAATGTTCTGCAGTGTCTCGTATCCTGACGGCAAACCTTTTGAAGCCGATGCAAGAACGTTGCTTAAAAATGCGATAAGCGATGCAAAAGCCGCCGGAGTCACGTTTCATTTTGGCTCCGAAACGGAGTTCTATCTTTTCAAACGAGACGAGGACGGAAATCCGACAAAAATCCCCTACGATAATGCCGGATATATGGATATTGCTCCTGATGACAAGGGCGAAAACGTTCGCCGCGAAATCTGTCTTACGCTTGAGCAGATGGGAATAAAGCCTGAGAGCTCCCATCACGAGGAGGGACCGGGACAAAACGAAATCGATTTTAGGTATTCCGACCCACTGACAGCTGCAGATGATGCCATAACCTTCCGAGCCGTTGTTAATACAATTGCCGCGAGAAACGGGCTTTACGCTGATTTTTCACCGAAACCGATAACGGACAGGCCGGGAAATGCCATGCATATCAGCATTTCTGCAAAAACAGAAGATAATTGTGATGTGCTTCCCAATATTGCAGCTGGAATACTGGATGCCATCATTCCGATGACACTGTTTCTTAACCCGATTGAAGAATCATACAATCGACTCGGGAACGACAAGGCCCCAAAATTCATTTCCTGGTCTGCTGAAAACCGCTCACAGCTCATAAGGATTCCGCAGGCACAAGGTGAATACAGACGCGTTGAATTGTGTTCACCGGACCCGATTTGCAATCCGTATCTCGCATTTGCGCTCCTAATTCGCGCAGGGCTGGACGGCATCAAAAATCATTCGGAGTTGCCACCGACTACCAATTTGAACCTTTATAACGCCGCGCCTGAGGTGCAAGAAAAATACAGTACATTACCTATGACGCTCGATGCGGCAAAGGTGGCTGCACGAGAAAGCGATTTCATCTCGAACAATTTGCCGAAAAGCATAGTAGATAATTATCTGAACTAAAAGAAACACACTATGAAAGGAGGTCAATAATGGATTTTACAGAATATGTATATAGTGTCCTTATTGTCTCCTCCGCCGAAAAAATCAATCAAGCAATAAGGGAATTGTTGCCGGAGAACCGCTATCATCCATTAACATTTGTTTCGGATGCAGGCAGTGCCGGAAGACAAATTCTTGAACATCGCTTTGACATAGTGGTTATTAATACGCCATTACCCGACGATATAGGTGTCCGGCTTGCCATTGACATCTGTAACGGAAGTGGAACAGGCGTTTTGCTTTTGGTAAAAAACGAACACTACGCCGAAATCAACGATCAGGTTTCACAGTTCGGCGTGCTGACACTCTCCAAGCCGACCACGGCGGTGATGATTCAGCAATCCCTTCAGCTATTGTGTGGAACAAGGGAACGCCTGCGTCGCATGGAGCAGAAAACCACTTCTCTCGAAGACAAAATGGCGGAAATCAAAATTGTTAATCGCGCAAAGCTGATACTTATTGAACAGCTTAAAATGACAGAAGCTGAAGCGCACCGTTTTATTGAGAAGCAAGCAATGGACAGATGCGTTTCAAGACGTACAATAGCGGATACGATTATTTCAACATATAAATAACAGAGTAACGGAGAAAGAAAAATGACTAAATATGTTTTTGTTACAGGAGGCGTTGTTTCGGGGCTAGGAAAGGGCATCACCGCAGCATCGCTCGGAAGACTACTGAAATCAAGAGGCCTGAAAGTCGCAGCACAGAAGCTCGATCCATATATCAATGTTGATCCCGGCACGATGAGCCCCTATCAGCATGGCGAGGTTTATGTAACCGAGGACGGCGCAGAAACGGACCTTGACCTCGGTCATTATGAACGCTTTATCGATGAAGACCTAAACAAGTACTCCAATCTTACATCTGGTAAGGTTTACTGGAATGTACTTAACAAGGAGCGCCGTGGTGAATATCTCGGCTCTACAGTACAGGTCATTCCTCATATCACAAACGAGATTAAGGACTTTGTTTACCGCGTTGGAAAACAAACCGCCGCGGACGTTGTCATTACAGAGATTGGAGGAACAATTGGTGATATTGAATCGCAACCCTTTATTGAGGCGGTTCGTCAGATTTCTCTAGAAGTTGGTCGCGAAAACAGCCTCTTCATTCATGTCACACTCGTCCCGTTTCTCAGTGGTTCTGACGAACACAAAACCAAACCAACACAGCACTCAGTTAAAGAGCTTCAAGGTATGGGAATACGTCCCGACATCATTGTTTTGCGATGTGATGAACCGCTTGAAAAATCGATTTTCAAAAAAATCTCGATGTTTTGCAACGTCAATCCGGACAGCGTTATCGAAAACAATACACTCAGCTGCCTTTATGAAGCGCCGCTTATGCTGGAAGCCGCAAATTTCTCCTCCGTTGTTTGTAGTAAACTTGGGATTACCGCAAAAGAAGCAGATCTTACGGAATGGGAAGAGATGGTTAAAAGAATCAAGAACCGTGAGAAAACTGTTCACATCGGTTTGGTCGGAAAATATGTACAGCTTCATGATGCGTATCTTTCGGTTGCAGAAGCTCTGCGACATGCCGGATATCTGCTCAATACACACCTGAACATTCATTGGATAGACTCCGAAACGCTTACCGAGGATAGCTACGAAAACGAGCTTTCTGGTCTTGACGGGATAATCGTTCCTGGTGGATTTGGCTCGCGCGGCATCGATGGCATGATACTTGCCGCAAAATATGCAAGAGAAAACAAGCTTCCATACTTCGGTATTTGCCTCGGAATGCAGATATCGGTTATCGAATTTGCACGCAATGTCGCTGGAATAGCCGATGCTCATTCGGGAGAATTCGACGAGTTATGCAGTCATAAGGTGATTGATTATATGCCGGGGCAGAGCGACGATATCGACAAGGGCGGAACACTCCGTCTCGGAGCATACCCTTGTGACATAATGCCTGGTACGACAATGGAACGCTGTTACGGACAAAGTGAAATCTCAGAGCGTCATCGTCACCGCTATGAGTTCAACAATGAGTATCGTGAAATGTTTGCACAAAAGGGTTTGGTTCTGTCAGGCATGTCACCTGATGGCAAACTTGTTGAAACGGTTGAATACTCCGACCATCCGTTCTTTGTTGGCGTACAGTATCATCCGGAATTTAAATCAAGACCTAACCGACCTCATCCGCTTTTCATAGGATTTATCAAAGCGGCATTGGATAAATCAGAGGAGCGCAAATAACAAACCATTTGACTCGTATCACGAAAAAACAATCCGAATCCATCACCCACTGGAATGTGGCATGGATTCGGATTATTTTGTTCATTGTAGGGGAGTAAAAAATGGGCACGGACGAATCCGCGCCCATATGATTTAATGATGGCATTTCCCGCTCATCGGGCACCCAGAGCACCCGCCACCACAGGAGCAGGAGGTCTTACCGCGCTTGGCTTGGCGGATATGGCTGATAACGATAGCAACTAGAATTGCTACTACGATAGCTAGTACAATTGCTGTTTGCCAATTCATAGAAATACCTCCTTCAGATTTAATACGTTATTTCTTTGTTGCATCTACTGCACTGATATTCAAATGGTTATCGTCATATTTGTTCTTACGGAAAAGCATGTACACCAAGAATGCAAGAACAACAATTGCTACTGCAGTCCAAACGGTGAAGCCTGCGCCAGAGAAGAGCATACCTAACTGATATACGATAAGTGAAATCGCGTAGGCAAAGCCGCACATATAACCGATGGCTGCCCATGTCCATTTGGCGTTGTTCATTTCACGTTTGATTGCACCCATTGCTGCGAAGCATGGTGCGCAGAGCAAGTTGAAAATGAGGAAAGAGTATGCTGCCAGTCCGCTACCACCGAAGAACTCCTCGCCGATAAGGTTCAAATTGGAAACATCACCTTCTATGGCGCCCAGAAGGTCGGCTGCTGCCTCAGGATTTGAAGAAGCAAACATTGAGGAGAGTGTGCCGAATACGCCGACGACCTCTTCCTTAGCCACAAGACCGAGTATTGTGGCTACTGCCGCTTGCCAGCCGCCGAAGCCCAACGGAATAAAGATAACGGAAATCGCTTCGCCAACCATTCTCAGAATGGAGATGGAATCGTCGCCCTCTGTGATGTAGTGGAATCCGCCTGTAAAGCTGAGAGATTGAAGAACCCAGATTACGACGCTTGCTGCTACGATAACAGTACCAGCACGTTTGATAAAGCTCCAGCCGCGCTCCCATGTGGCGCGAAGAACATTTGTTGCAACCGGTGCGTGGTAGGAGGGGAGCTCCATAACAAATGGAGCAGGGTCACCAGCAAAGGCCTTTGTCTTCTTAAGCATAATACCAGAGATAATGACTGCCGCCACACCGATGAAGTAAGCGGAAGTAGAGACCAATGCGCTTCCATTAAAGAGAGCGCCGGCTATGAGACCGACAATTGGCATTTTTGCGCCGCAGGGGATAAAGCATGTGGTCATGATGGTCATTTTGCGGTCACGATCCTGTTCGATAGTACGAGAAGCCATAATACCCGGTACACCGCAACCAGAGGATATTAACATTGGAATGAAGGACTTACCGGAAAGACCAAATTTGCGGAAAATACGGTCCATGATAAACGCAACACGCGCCATGTAACCAACATCCTCCAAAATGGAAAGAAGTATAAACAGAATAAGCATTTGTGGTACGAAGCCAATTACGGAGCCCACACCGCCGACAATACCGTCGGCAATCAGGCTAACCAGCCATCCTGCGACGCCCCAGCCTTCCAGTAAACCAGTGACGCCTGGAACAATCCACTCGCCAAACAGGGTGTCATTTGTCCAGCCGGTGACAAAGTCGCCGACAGACTTAATGGAGATAAAATAAACAAGAAACATAATTACAGCGAAGATTGGCAATGCCAACCAACGGTTCGTTACGATTCTGTCAATCTTGTCTGATGCCGTCAGGCTGTGCTTTGCCGCTTTCTTTTTCACCGTTTGACTAACGACCTTGCTGATATAGGCATATCGCTGATTAGTAATGATACTCTCGGCATCATCATCCAGTTCTTTTTCACAGTCGGTAATATGCTCTTCGATGTGCGCTACCAGTGTGGAGTCGAGATTCAGCTCTGCCATGACCTTTTCGTCACGCTCGAAGATTTTAATGGCATACCAGCGTAGGTTATTGTCACTCACTTTACCTTCAATGGACTCCTCGATATGTGCCAGAGCGTGTTCTACTGAACCGGCAAACACGTGGGGTAGTTCGCCCTTGACATTCGACTTTGCAGCTTCAATTGCCAGCTCAGCCGCACTCATGTCGCCCTCACCCTTGAGTGCGCTCATTTCGATAACCTTACAGCCCATGGCCTCGCCTAATTTAACAAGATTAATTCTGTCCCCGTTTTTTCGAACCACGTCAATCATATTGACTGCCATGACCACTGGAATGCCCAGTTCGATGAGCTGGGTGGTCAGGTACAGGTTTCTTTCAATGTTTGTTCCGTCGACGACGTTCAATATCGCATCCGGCTTTTCCTGTACTAAATATTCACGGGAGACGACCTCCTCCAATGTATACGGGCTAAGGGAATATATACCTGGCAAATCCTGAATGATCGTGTCCTTGTGACCCTTCAGCTTACCTTCTTTTTTCTCAACTGTTACACCCGGCCAGTTACCGACGTACTGATTTGCTCCGGTCAGTGCATTGAACAGCGTAGTTTTTCCGCAGTTCGGGTTACCGGCGAGAGCTATCTTGATTTCCATCATCTTTTTCTCCTTAGATAAGTATTTTATGTGCGTGGTAAATTATTGTACTTCAATTAATTCCGCATCATTCTTACGAATAGAAAGCTCATATCCGCGAAGATTTAACTCCATAGGATCTCCCAGCGGGGCTACCTTGCGGACGTGAATTTCAACGCCCTTCGTGATTCCCATGTCCATGATTCGTCTCTTGATGGCACCTTCGCCATAGAGCTTCACGACTGTACAGGTTTCACCGACCTTGACATCTTTTAGTGTTTTCATGTTTTTCCTCCTTAAATCATGATTCGGTTCGCCATAGTCTTGTCTAAAGCAATTCGGCTATCCTTGACCTTCAAAATGAGATTTCCAGCTATTTCGGAAATAACAGTAACTGTTCCGTCCACCACAAAACCCAACTCGGCCAGATGCTGTCTAACTTCATCTTTTCCGGTGATTTTTCGAATGATTACGGTATCGCCAGTTTTTGCCATTGTCAGCGGCATCATAATGTTCTCCTCCATTCAATGCGGGTTAGATATCTTAAACTCGCTTGCAAAAAAAACGAGTTAGAAAACTCTATCTACTAAAAATTATCACCACTCATTTCGCTTGTCAAGCTAGATATTCCAACATTTCTGTGATTCTTGCAAAGTTTGTTAGATTGTATTAACCTATACCTAAATAAACGAGAAAGTTGGTGCAAATTGCTATGCGAATACGAAAATCCTCGGAAGACTATCTCGAAACTATGCTGATGATGAAAGAAAAACATGGGTATATCCGTTCCATCGACGTTGCAATGCAGCTTGGTGTGACGAAGCCCAGCGTTAGCTACTCTGTAAAACGTTTGCGAGAGAATGGTTACATCACCATGGATGCCAACAATCTCATTACACTCACGGACGCCGGTATGGAAATTGCAGAGCGAATGTTAACTCGCCACAAGATGCTGAGTGAGTTTCTCATTCGACTCGGTGTTGATGAAAATACTGCTCTAGAGGATGCCTGTAAGATAGAGCATGATTTAAGTGAACAGACCTTCGCTGCCATATGCAAGCATGCAGGATACGATTTCTCCACTAAAAATTGGGGGTGAGATGCTTGAGTGATTTGATGAAGGTCATTATCGGTATCACTATTCCATTTTTTGGAACGACACTGGGCGCAGCGATGGTCTTTCTGATGAAGGACGAATTAAACGTTCGGCTTCAAAAAGCGCTACTTGGCTTTGCCTCCGGCGTAATGATTGCCGCCTCTGTCTGGTCACTTCTGATTCCGGCTATTGACATGGCAGAGTCGGCTGGTGATATCGCATGGCTTCCGGCACTGGTTGGTTTCCTTGCGGGTATTTTCTTCTTGCTTCTGCTCGACATGATTATTCCTCATCTGCACATGGGCTCTGATTCTCCGGAGGGTCGCCCCAGCGGAATAACAAAGTCCATGCTACTGGTATTGGCGGTGACACTGCACAATATCCCTGAAGGCATGGCTGTGGGTGTAGTTATGGCTGGTATGCTCTCGGGTGAGAGCGTAATAACTACTGCGGGCGCATTTGCGCTTGCCATTGGTATTGCCATTCAGAATTTTCCCGAGGGCGCGATTATCTCTATGCCGATTGTGGGAACCGGTTTTTCCAAGAAGAAAGCGTTTGGATACGGCTTTTTGTCTGGCGTGGTGGAGCCTGTTGCCGCAGTAGTGACCATTTTGCTCACCTCGATGATTTCGTCTGTTTTACCATATATGCTGGCTTTTGCAGCAGGGGCCATGATCTATGTGGTAATTGAAGAACTTATACCCGAGGCACAGGCCGGTGAGCACAGCAACATCGGCACCATCGGCGCGGCATTAGGTTTTGCACTGATGATGGTTTTGGATGTGGCGCTGGGATAAATTATCGTTTTGGTTGTCAATATGATAGATAATGAGAGGAGTCACAATTATTGTTATGTGACTCCTTTATTTCAATCATTCTGAAGAAAATTTGCCACCTCGAGGTTGAAGGCTTCACTCTGTTCTGCGGCAATAAAGTGATTCCCGGGTATACTCCTATAAACAGCGTGAGGAAGAGAAGCGGCAATGAGTCGAGAATGAGAATCCATTATCATGTCATTTTCCCCGACGATGACCAGAGTAGGAACGGTTAATGATGCCAGCTCATCGGGCTTTATATGGGGTTGAGTTACCATAAGCGCAAGCAATTCTTTGTTCGGGATAGCTTTTTTGTCGAATAATGCGATAAATGAAACGATACCATAGCCGATACAAATGGGAAACTGAGAAGATGCTTTTACCCCGGAAGGTGACAGATTTCCGCCGTTTAATACCAGCTTTTCAATATACTGCGGGTATTTTAGCGCGAAAAGAAGTGCAATGTTTGCACCATCTGAAAAGCCAAGCAGCAGACATTTCTCAACGGAGAGCATATCTAATAGTGCTTTCAGATCCTCCGCAAATTGTGCCAGCGTAAATGGTGCTTTTCCACGCGGCGAATCACCATGTCCTCGCGTGTCGACTGCTATCACACGATAGGACGGTGAAAAGTATGCAATCTGATGACTAAAATACGCGCTGTTTTCACCATTGCCATGTAGAAGCACAAGTGGCATTCCGTCACCTGTAATCGAATAATGCAACACTATATCCATTCATTATCTCCAAATAAATATCTTCAATGATGAGATAATTATACTATTGAATTCTTTTCTTACTGCGAATGATTTCGTATAACAAAGAAATAAGGGGGAGTAGAAAGAAACTCCCCCCTTATTTACTATAGACGATAGAAGTTATGCTGTTGGGTGCTACTATCGTGCATAACGATAAAGCAAGACGTAGTTCAGGCCGAAGCCAATCACACTGCCTGCAATGGCAATGATGAGACCGATAAAACATCCATTTGCGGCAATACCGATGATGGCTGGGATGAGCATCAATACTGTGGCGATACCGAATGCGATGAGTCTTTTCTCAGCTCTTTCTTCTTTCCAAAGGAAGGTGAAAGCGATGAAGAGTAGTGCCACTACCAATGTAATCCAGTGCCAGAAGCAAGTAGTATGTTTTGCTTCTGCGGTGCTTCGGTATGCAATCGCATATGTTGAGAAGTACTGCGAAAGAATGGTGATAGTGTTCGGATCATCATCCTGATCTTCGAGTAGCGTATAGCCACCTTCGTGCGAACGAATAATGTAGTATTCGGCGCCATCAATCCTCATGCTTTCTGGAACATCTATGACGATTTCTATCGGATTTCCGGCATCGGAGATGAGCTCCCAGTCTTCATTTTCAATTCGCTTTGAGAGCGTAATATCGATATAAATGCCGCGCTCCAAGCCAGGAATCTCATCGTTAAACTTTCGTATTGCCTCATCGATTAAATCTTCGTCTTGCTTCAAAACGGCTTCCTTGCACATAACATCGAGCTTGATTTCGATGGAGTCACCGTTCGCAACGCGCCCCAATTCCTGCAAGGAAAGGACAGATTCGATAAGTGCCGCTTGATTCGGAAGCATCGCGGGAGTAATACCACTATGTGAAGGTATGACAACGATGATTTGACCTTCTCCGTAATCAAACGCGGTGAAAAGATTCGCGCTCTCTGTTATGTCTTGCGCGGTGCGAGAATTCTGTATCGTTTCATTCGGAACGAGATCAATACCTCCGATTTGGCCAATTGAAGGATTCTCTGTTGTTCCCGGCTGCTCCTCATTGGTGGGGTTATTGGTTCCAAGACCATATGACAAGTGAAAGGACAGAAAAGAATAAGAACAATTCTTGAACAATCTTTCTAATGTGCAGTAGATATTCGAATAAGCTGTAGTTTGCTTCCCGGGAAAAAGCGAGCTACAGCAGGAGAATATTCAAGCAGGTTAAAGGTGCAACCTTTGCCTAGGCGCCATCGGCGAGAAGTGATGGACGCGTCACTTCGTACTGGGTACTATCTGGCGAATTAAATTTGTCAGAGTGGTCTGACACAGATAGTCAAACAGAAAATTTTACAGTGATGGAGGAAAATATGAAAGCGACAAGACATAATGGTCGAAGTGGCAAGCATGGTTCCTACAATCCCAAACATAATGATCGTAATTTTGATTTAGAACATAGTGAACATATTGACGCAAATATGGCAATACAGAACATTTATTGGGATTGTTATGAGGGAAAGAGAACAGCCACGACCAAAGGAAACTATGAAAACTTTGATGCAATTGAACAGCGTTTCTATAAAGAAGACTACAGTGAGTTTGTAGAGAATCAGAATCATAGAAATGCAATGAACAGATACACAGAGCGCAACAGAACAATAGAAGATATTTATCAGAATAAGAAGACATGCCACAGAAGGTTGCTAATATGTCGTGATAAAAAGGCATGGCAAACGACACCCCATTTTATGCCAATTTGTATGCCGTCTGATTAAAGAAATATTGGAATTTTATAGAAATATAAGAACTAGCGGAAATTGCACAATTCAAAAATCCAGTATTTACAAGGGTTCGAGAAAATTTGAGGAGAATAAAACAATGATAAAGGTTCTTTTTATCTGCCACGGCAACATCTGCCGTAGCCCGATGGCTGAGTTTATATTCAAAGACATGGTTCGCCGTGCCGGACGAGCTGACGAATTTTTCATCGATTCAGTGGCAACGAGCAATGAAGAAATTGGACACGGGATATATCCGCCTGCTCGAAGGACGATGGATTCGCATAAAATACCATATGACGCTCATCGGGCGCGACGCTTGACGGCATCGGACTATGAGAAGTTCGATTATCTTCTTGGCATGGACGATATGAATATTCGCAATATCTTACGTATCGTCGGTGACGATCAGGAAGGCAAAGTCCATTTGCTGATGAGCTTTACGCAGCATCCTGGCAATGTGGCTGACCCTTGGTACACCGATGATTTTGAGACAGCATATCGTGATATTGAGGAAGGCTGTGCGGCGCTTCTGGGGAAGCTCTGACTCGTAGTGCAAAATAATTCTGAGGTACATCATTCTGAAAGATGACAGCGAAGCGGTAATGACATCTGATTGAAATAACGCATGGCATAGTAAAAACGAGACAAATGACATATATTCAAGATGTCACACATATTTGTTTTTCGTGACAAACTATGAACGAATCATGCTTCTTTGTGGTATTATTCATTGACGATATTGGGGCATGGCGGTACAATCACGCTCAAGATATGGTTTGCATCGTTTTGATGCGTATCCGCCTAAGAAGGAGATATGAAATGAAGAACGAATCTTATTCACCGAAAAATCGTAAAGATAGCCTTCGCAATTTGGCCTTTTTGGCGTTGCTTACCGGTGTTTTATTAGTCCTGAACTTTACACCGCTTGGCTTCTTAAAGTTTGGACCGACTTTGTCGGCATCTCTGCTTTCGATTCCGATTACCATTGGTGCAATCGTGTTAGGGCCGAAGGCTGGCGCATGGCTCGGCTTTGTATTTGGTGTTTTAAGCTTCATTCAATGCTTCGGACAGGATGCTTTCGGCTCCATGCTTTTAAGCATCAATCCTTTTGGAACTTTTGTCACCTGCGTTTTGGCTCGCGTGCTCGTGGGCGTTTGCGTTGGTTTGATTTTCCTCGCGCTTTCGCGGATTGCCAAGCATAACTTCATTAATTTTCTCGTGGCGGCACTGTCCGGCTCGATACTGAATACGTTATTCTTTATGCTTTCACTTTGCGCCTTTTTCTATAACACCGATTATGTACAAGGTGTCGCTGATTCACTTGGTGCTACGAACCTTTGGGCCTTCTTGGTGGCAATGTGCGGTATTAATGCGGTTTTGGAAGCTTGCATCGGCTTTGTTGTCGCTTTCCCTGTAACAAAAGCAATTTCTGTTCTGATTCCAATTGGATATAAGAAGGAAAAGAAGACTGCAAATATCGAAGAAACGCCATCTGTTGAGGGTTGATTTTTCGATGCAAATCCATCTGTTTTTTTCGCTCGAAAAAGGCATGCAAGATTCGCAATAAACGTTTAATTTTCTAATCAATTATGCTATTCTTTAAAGGATAATCACAGTCACAAATAGACTCCCTTATTTTCGATGGGGTCAGTCTGTGAAATGAGACGAAATGAGGAAGCCCGAGAGAATGAAGCATATTTTCATTGTTAATCCACATGCTGGAAAAGAGAATGTTTCGCAGAAGATACGTACCTATTTAGCGGGACGTAAGGATCTGGAGGCTCTTGTTTTTAACACCGAATATCGTGGTCACGAAACAGAATTGGTCGAACGGTTTTGTCACATTTTTGAAGACGAACCGATTCGACTCTATATTTGTGGCGGCTCGGGTACATTGTGCCGAGCAGTTTCCGGAATAAAGAATTTATCGATGGTGGAAGTTGCCTTTTTCCCATGTGGTATGACGAATGATTATCTTAAGATGTTTAACGGCGAAGTCGCGGCATTTACAAATCTCGAAGCATTGATTAATGGTGTTCCGCTTTTGATGGATGTCGTTGATTTTGGTTTTGGTAAATCGCTCAATTTTACGGCTTCGGGATTTGAAGCGAAGGTCGCGAACGATGTGAATGATATGGCTTCGTTATCGATTGTTGGGCAGAAGGTTCCCTATTTCTTTGCGATTATTCGTAATTTATTTGCGACAATCAGTTCTCCGTATACGATTACTGTGGACGGGAAGGATATGAGTGGAAAATATGCGATGGTTACCTCGTTAAATGGTAATGTCTACGGCGGTTATTTCCAGCCGATTCCGTCAGCGAGCCCGGTGGATGGGAAGTTTGAGGCGATTTTTTACGAGGCATCTTCCATGTTTTCCATCATTTTCAATATTGGTGCATATACACGAGGTGAGCTCGATAAAATCGGTAAATCCATTCATACGATGAAGGCCAGTGAAATGACCATTCGCTTATCGAAAGATAAGAAGCATTATTTTACTTCGGATGGTGAAGTGTTTGAAGTGGCATCTTCTGATAACTCATACACGCTACGCTTGCTTCCGGCTGCTTTGAAGCTGATTGTTCCTCAGGGTGTATCCCTGAAGGATGAATGCAAAGGGGAGGAATAAGTCATGCTGTTGGAGAAAAGAACCGTTCAGAATATCGTCATGACCATTTACATTATCACTTGCATGATCTTTTTACTTCTTTCGTTGAGCTTGGCCAATTATCCTCTCTATTTTAATGTGTATTGCATCATATCGCCGATTATCGCGATTCTTCTTTCACAAGTTACGCCGGGCAAGCATAAATTCCACATGTATATGATGGCGACGCTTTTTCTGCTGCTAACCACAGTCTATGGTACGATATATAATTCAGCGGCCATTTTACAAGATGCATTCATTACCTGCGCTTGCGTTTGCTCACTCTATTTCTGCTTTAATCTCAATATGTATATGCTTTTCTATACTGTTGTGTATTACGTGATTAATATCATCTTCAATTATGAACTCATGGTTACGGCTCTGAACGCGTCGCAACAGCTGGGTGTACGTATCGCACTTCTCATCATCGCACAGATTTTCCTTCTTGCTTTGGTATCTTTCATAAACCGCTCCCAGCAAAGTCTTATTGATAAGTCGCAAAGCTCTGTTGACCTTCTTCAGATTGTTGAAATAAAGAAACAGGAAGCTGTTGCTGCTTCGAAAACAAAGGCAGACTTCTTGGCAAATATGTCACATGAGATTCGCACTCCGATGAATGCGATTGTCGGTATGACAGAGATGATTCTTCGTGATGATATTAACCCGGGTGTTCGTGAAAATGCACGTAACATCAAGAGTGCTGGTAATGCTTTGCTCTCGATTATCAATGATATTCTGGACTTTTCAAAGATTGAATCCGGTAAGATGGAAATCATCAATGTCCGTTATCAATTGACATCGGTTGTGAACGATATCATCAACATTATTTCTGTGAAGCTTATCGATAAAAACCTCGATTTGGTCGTGGATGTTGATCCTATGATTCCGGCTGAACTGGTCGGCGACGAGATTCGTTTGCGTCAGATTCTTCTGAATCTCTTGAATAACGCGGCGAAGTTTACATCGGAGGGTCATATCACTTTATCGGTTACATATAAGATGGCGGCCGCGGATCGTGTGGTTTTGCACTTTGCTGTGTCTGATACCGGTAGTGGTATTCGTGATGCAGATAAAGAACGACTTTTCAGTAGCTTCCAACGCTTTGACACACGTCAAAATCGTTCCATTGAAGGTACGGGTCTCGGACTCTCCATTTGCAAGCGTTTGCTCGAGCTCATGGGTGGTGCAATTCGTGTCGACAGTGAGTACGGTGTCGGCAGCACATTCTCTTTTGAATTACCGCAAAACGTGGTGAAGGAGTCTCCGCTTGCCGCGATTGAGGATGCAAAGAAGGAACGTGTTCTATATATCGACGATTCGACTCTTTATCAGGAATCAGCACGCAATGATTTGAATCGCTTGGGTGTTTCTGCTCGTATTTGCAAAGCGGTTTCTGAGCTGGACGACATGGTGACGACGCAATACTCCTATATCTTTGTGTCGAGAAGACAGTTTGACGAGTGTGAATTGCGGATTCGATCTTTTGCACGTGAGAATGGTGATGCGAAGATTGTTGTTATGATTAATAAGAACCAATTAGCGACTGGCTTTACAGATGTGTTAATTGTCAAACGCCCGGTTTATTCGGCTGTATTTGCGTCAATCTTAAGTGATGCACCGACGACACCACTCGATGATGATGAGTTCCACGAGAGCTTTATTGCGCCAGATGCGAAAATCTTGGTGGTTGATGATAATGCGGTTAACCTGAAGGTTGTTAAGGGTCTTCTCGAACCGTATCAAATGCGCGTCTTTACATCTACTAGCGGTAAGGACTGTTTGGAGCTTCTTGAAAAGGGTGAACGCTATAACGTGATTTTCATGGATCATATGATGCCGGAATTAGATGGTATTGATACATTGCGTTTGATTCGAAAAATGTCGGGCGATTACTTCCAAAAGGTTCCGGTTGTTGCGCTCACGGCGAATGCTGTTAGCGGCGTTCGAGAGATGTTCTTCCAAGAAGGCTTCCAAGATTATGTCTCCAAGCCGATTGAACTTGCAAAGCTGGAGAAGTCCCTGAAGAGTAACCTGCCTTCCGAGATGATTATTCGCAAACAGATTGTTGTTTCTTCGGAACCGACTCCGAAACCGGACATTATGCTTCACGGTGTAGAAGTCGACCGCGGCCTGTTGAACTGCGGCAATGATCTTAAGAATTATCTCGAATTGCTCCGTGTCGTCTATGAAGATGGTACTGAAAAGTGCAAATTGATTCGTGAGCTAGCCATAGCAAAGGATTACAAGAATTATACAATCGAGGTGCATGCATTGAAGAGTGTCGCGGCCAGTATTGGTGCAGGGTCGCTTTCCGAATTGGCAAAATCACATGAATTTGCCGGCTATGATAACAATTTTGATTTCATAGATAGTGGTTATGAGGATGTTATTTCGAGCTATGAGTCCTTATTGAATGAAATACATCGTGAGCTTTCGTCTCGAGGGATTGTTGATGCTGCGGCAGATTCTGATGCGACAGAAAAGGCAACGAAGGGCAAGATTTCTGATGAAGAATGGGCGAAGAAGTTGAAGCTAATCAAAGCAAATATTGACGATTTCGAGCCGGATAACGCTATAAGAGAAATCCAAGAGCTCACTGAGTATGATATAGCGGAGCATCGTAAGATGAATACGAAGAAGTTACTGAATCTCGTCAATGATTTCCAATATGACGATGCAATGGAACTCGTTGATAAAATGCTGGCCAAGAAATAAGCGGGAGGAAACGCTATGAAGAGTATTTTGGTGGTCGATGACAGCAAAGCCAATTTAACACTCGCGAAGCAAGCACTTGATTCGTATTATCAGGTGACGTTGGTAATCTCTGGTGCCCAAGCACTGAAATATCTAGAGAAGAAGACGGCCGACTTAATTTTGCTAGATATCAACATGCCGGATATGGATGGTCTGGAAACATTGCTGAAGATTAAAGCGAGACCGGAAACAGCGGATATTCCGGTAATCTTCCTTACGGCGAAAACCGACCCTGAGACTGAAGTTGCCTGCCTCGAGCATGGAGCAACTGATTTCATTGGAAAACCATTTGTTCCGCAAGTAATGCGCGGCCGTATCGCCCGCACTCTCGAATTGGAAGAGTTCCGTCGTCAAGCAGAAAACAAAGCAAAACGCTTTGAAAATATCGCTTCCAAAGATGCGATGACAGGTTTGTGGAATCGTTCATATCTCTCGAAAAAGATTGAAATTACATTGGCAAGTGGTTCCGAAGCGGCCTATATGATGATTGACGTTGACCACTTCAAAAGTGTTAACGATAAGCTCGGTCACATCATGGGTGATACAGTGTTGACCCGATTGGCACATATGTTATGTGATGCTTTTCCAAATGACACGGTAGCGCGTATTGGCGGCGATGAATTTGTTGTTTTTGTGGAGAATCCTCCGTGCAAAGAGGAGATATGTAAGCAGATTGAGAATCTTCAATTCATGGTAAACACGGATTTTGCGGAGACAACGAAGGGAATTGCATCGATTTCCGTTGGTGTGGCGCTCGCGCCAGAGCATGGCACGTCTCTCCAAACCCTTTATGATCATGCTGACCGTGCATTATATATCGTGAAGAAGGACGGCAAGAACGGTTATCGTTTCTACGAAGATAACCTTCCGAGCAAGGCAAAAATTAGTGCTCGCCCGATCGGAATTGATACGGATATCCGTATTTTGATGCAACAGATTCAGGAGCCGGGTACTGTTCGCGGCGCATATTGGCAGGAGTATGAACCATTTCTTGCGATATTCCGTTTCGTGGAACGTGCTGTATCTCGTACGGATACATCATTTTGCGTACTTCTTGTAACGATTCACGATGAGAGTCGTAATCTGTTACCACCTGAAACTATCGATTCCTGTATGGATACTCTTTATACAATTATCCAAGGCTCTTTGCGTAAGGGTGACGTTTTCACGAAGTACAGTAGCTCACAATATGTTGTGATGTTGCCAAGTGCATTTTTCCAAGAAGGCGGAGAAGTTGTCGCCAATCGAATTGTCGAAAAATTCCGGACGCAAGTTGATGACCCAGCGGTTCGAATCAAAGCCGAAGTTACTATGTTCGAGAAGCCGGATAACCCATTACGCGTAAATACGTAACCATTGTTTTGCGCCAGAACGGATATTTATTGATGTTGTTTCTCTCATGGAGAACAGATCTGCTGAATATGTGGTAAAATCAAGTGCGAATTCATCTTATGGAGGCAAGAAAGCATGTTAGATATCAAGTTTCTACGCACCAATCCAGATGCGGTAAAAGAAAATATTAAGAAGAAGTTCCAGGACGAGAAGATTCCTATGGTGGATGAGGTTCTCGCATATGATAAAGAATTCCGTGAAGTAAAAACGCGCGTTGAATATTTACGCAGTCAAAGAAACAGCATCAGCAAGCAAATCGGTATGTTCATGGGTAAAGGTGATAAGGCCGCTGCAGAAGATGCGAAGAAACAAGTATCTCAGATGGCCGACGAAATGGCAGCACTCGATATTCGCGAGCAAGAGCTCGAAGAGAAAATTCGTAAGATTATGCTCATTATTCCGAATATCATCGATGAATCTGTTCCGGTCGGTAAAGATGACAGTGAGAATGTCGAGGTCGAGCGTTTCGGTGAGCCGGTCGTTCCTGATTTTGAGATTCCATACCACGTTGATATTATGGAGCGTTTTGACGGCATTGATTTAGATAGTGCCCGTAAAACCAGCGGTAATGGTTTCTACTATTTGATGGGTGATATCGCACGCCTGCATTCTGCCATTATTTCATATGCTCGTGATTTCATGATTGATCGTGGATTTACGTATTGTATTCCTCCTTTCATGATTCGCAGTAACGTGGTAACGGGCGTTATGAGCTTTTCTGAGATGGAAAACATGATGTATAAGATTGAAGGTGAAGACCTCTATCTAATTGGTACAAGTGAACATTCCATGATTGGTAAATTTATCGATGAAATTCTCGATGAAGATACACTTCCGAGAACCCTTACCAGTTACTCGCCATGTTTCCGAAAAGAAGTCGGAGCACATGGAATCGAGGAACGTGGTGTGTATCGCATCCATCAATTTGAGAAACAAGAAATGATTGTTGTTTGTAAACCGGAAGAGAGCAAAGACTGGTTTGTGAAGCTCTATACGAACACGGTTGATTTATTCCGTAGTATGGATATCCCGGTACGCACGTTGGAATGCTGCTCGGGAGATCTTGCCGACTTGAAGGTGAAGAGTATTGATGTTGAGGCATGGAGCCCACGTCAGCAGAAGTATTTTGAGGTGGGTAGCTGTTCGAACTTAGGTGACGCACAGGCTCGCCGTTTGGGTATTCGTGTTCGCGGTAAAGAGAAGAACAATTATCTGGCACACACGCTAAACAACACCGTTGTTGCGCCGCCGCGCATGTTAATTGCTTTCTTGGAAAACAATCTCAATGCCGATGGTTCGGTTAATATACCTGAAGCACTTCGTATGTATATGGGTGGAAAATCCAAGATCGAAGTAAAGAAGTAATCCCGAGTCAGGAGTATACATCATGAGTAAAAAGGCAACTGTCTTCTTGTGGATTATTACGGTAGTTCTTATTTTATTGCTAGTAAGCTTTATCATCGTATTTGACCCGTTTGCATTACGCGATGCTGATGCTTCTGCTACAGAGGTAACCACTACGGCCCCGCTTTCTATTGCAACGGAAAGTAGTCAAAACACTCCAAACGACGAGTATTGGCATGATTTGTCTGTGCAGGAGAACGTGATTCCCTTAACCGAGATTAGTGCGGAGAAGACGTACACGGAAGATAATGACGGCTTGACCGCATATGATGCGAATCTGAGCATCGACATCGACGGAGATGGAGCAGATGAACAGGTTACGATTTCATTTGTTAATGATGTTTTGCAAATCAACGTCGAGGATAATCGAGCGATTACATCCCATATCATCGAAGCTTCAAGAGCACGTTTTACACGTGATGCTTCGGGTAACTCGATGCTGAGAGGGGATATTCGGGCGTATTCTATTGACCTGAACCCGACTGATGTATATCTGGAAATCGCCGTGGAGCTTTCTTCGTCTGCGTACGGAGAACTACAAACCGTTTTCCTTCGCTATACGCAAGGTGACATTATCGAGCAAATGGAATATGGTGCGATTTCAGGAAGACTCGATCAAACACACATTCAAATGCAGTGTTACGATCAGTTTTACCAAGTACATCTTTTGTATCGGAATTATGAAGTTGCGGAAGATAGCATTTTAATCGCAAATAGTGATTATTTTACTAATACGATTATGGAAATGACCATCACGACATCATCAACAGAGATACCATGCTTGAACGAGCAGGGTGAAAGCATCGCGATACCGGGCTTTTCATCACTTCGCTGGCATTCGACCGATATGGAGACGAAGCTGGTGCTTTATGACTTAGAAACCGGTGATTATTATATGCTTCCGATAACAAAAACAGTTTCCACCGTGGATGGAGAGGAAGTCACGACCTATCTAATCGCATCTCAACCTATTGCGGATCTGTATTGGGTTCTCAACAGTTAATTCTGAGAACAGTTTAATTGCGAGAACGAAATCAAGACATTAAAAGAGCGGCAAATCCTATGACGGAAATGCCGCTTTTGTATTGTAATTTGAACGGTATTATTTTGCGTAGCTGTCTTTCAAAGATACGCTTCGGTTAAAGACATATTTTCCATTACCGGAATCCTTACTGTCCATGCAGAAATAGCCAAGACGCATGAATTGGAAGCGATCTGCAGGCTTTGCGTCCTTTAGTGAAGCCTCAATCTTTGCACCTTCGACGACCGTCAGTGAATCCGGATTAATGAAATCAAGATAATTGCAATCGGCGAGGTCGGGTGCTTCCGTCGTAAAGAGACGATCATAAAGGCGTACTGTCGCATCTAATGCGGTTTTTGTATCGACCCAATGAATGGTAGCCTTTACCTTACGACCGTCAGCAGTATTTCCTCCGCGACTTTCCGTATCGTATGTTGCATAAACTGCGATGACTTTGCCGTTCTCGTCTTTTTCGCAACGTGTGCAGCGAACTACATAAGCGGACTTCAAACGAACTTCATTGCCAGGGAAGAGACGGAAATACTTGCGAGCCGGCTCCTCCATGAAATCATCTTCTTCAATCCAGACTTCACGAGAGAATGAAACCTCACGAGTGCCGTCTTCCGGACGTTCTGGGTTATTCTCAACCGTGAAGGATTCAGTCGCATCCTCGGGGTAGTTCTCGATGATGAGCTTCAAAGGATGAACGACACCCATGACACGAGCGGCACTGACATTCAAATCCTCACGAAGACAATGCTCCAGGAAAGCATAATCCACGACGCTGTTGACCTTGGAAACGCCATTTCTCTCGTGAAAATTATGGATGGCCGTCGGTGTATATCCGCGACGACGAAGACCGCAAAGTGTAGGCATTCTCGGATCATCCCATCCATCGACAATACCGGACTCAATCATCGCGCGAAGCTTTCTTTTCGAAAGTACGGTATGCGTGATGCCGAGACGGGCAAACTCGATTTGACGAGGCTTGTCGGGAACGGAAATATTTGCAATAACCCAATCGTAAAGCGGACGATGGGCTTCGAATTCAAGAGAGCAGAGGGAGTGTGTGATGCCTTCCAATGCATCCTCAATCGGATGGGCAAAATCATACATCGGATAGATGCACCATTTCGTTCCTGTGTTATGATGCGGGATACGATTGATACGGTAAATGGCAGGGTCACGCATATTGAAGTTACCAGAAGCGAGGTCAATCTTCGCGCGCAAGGTCATTTTACCTTCCTCAAACTCACCTGCCTTCATACGAAGGAAAAGGTCACGGCTCTCTGCGATTGGACGATCACGATACGGGCTGGTAGCCGGAGTGGAGAGGTCGCCACGGTTGGCGCGCATCTCTTCCGGGGAAAGCTCGCAAACATAAGCCAATCCCTTATCAATGAGCTCGAGTGCATACTCAAACATTTTATCGAAATAAGAAGAAGCATAGAAGAAACGGTCATCCCAGTTGTGACCGAGCCATTTGATGTCTTCCTTAATGGCTTCAACAAATTCCTCGTCTTCCTTGGTCGGATTCGTATCATCCATACGAAGGTTACACAGACCGCCGAATTCTTCCGCCATACCGAAATCAATTTCCAGTGCCTTGGCATGGCCGATATGTAAGTAACCATTTGGCTCCGGCGGGAAACGGGTATGTACCTTTTTACCCTCGTAGCGTCCGCCCGGTCCAATGTCTTCTTCAATCATTTCATAGATAAAGTGTTTATTCTCACTCATGTTGGTTCACTCTCTTTTCGTGGGTATTATCGTAATGATGATTATTTCAGTTCGTTATTCAATCGGTCAAGACCGATATGGATGCGTCTCATCGATTCTTCTTTACCGAGTAGCAAAAGCACCTCGACTGCGCCGCCCGGCGTAACAGCTGTGCCGGATGCTGCGATTCTTACCGGCCACATAACCAAGGCATTCTTTACGCCGAGGCCTTCACTCAATCCGGTTAATAACGCAGAAAGGGAATCCTTATCCCACGAAGCCGATTCAAGAAGCGGAATGACTGTTTCCAGCATTTGGAGACAGCCCTCTTTGGTAGTTTTGCTCTTCTTATGCTCGAAAAGCGCGAGATCGTAATCTGCCAATTCTTTCAAGAAGGCAAGCTTCTCACTGATATCACTGCGCTTGCTGATGCGAGGCTTCATGATTTCGGTAAACATGGCGTAATTCGATGGGTCAATTGCCGGAAGCTTATCCATTTCCGGCTTTGCGAAAGCGATGAATTCATCATCGGTCATTTGCTTGATGTACTCACTGTTAAACCATGCAAGTTTGTCATAATCAAATACGGCCGGGGACTTGCTGATTCCGGCAATCGAGAATTCCTTCTCGAGCTCCTTCAAAGAGAAGACCTCCTGTGTATCCTTCGGACACCAGCCGAGAAGTGCGATGTAGTTGATAATGGCTTGTGGAAGATAGCCGTCAGCGATCAAATCCTCGAAGCCGGTGGCACCGTGGCGCTTGGAAAGCTTGCTTACCGTGCCGTCAGGGTTCTTTCCCTGAATGAGTGGAAGGTGAATGTAGGTAGGAATCTCAAAGCCGAATGCCTCATAGAGGAGGTTATACTTCGGCGTTGATGAGAGATATTCGGAGCCACGAACCACATGCGTGATATGCATTAAGTGGTCGTCAATAACATTGGCAAAGTTATAAGTCGGATAACCGTCAGCCTTCAGAAGAATCTGGTCTTCGAGTTCTTTATTTGAGACGGTGATATCTCCGTAGACTGCGTCATGGAATGTGGTTTCTCCCTCTGTCGGCATCTTCTGGCGGATGACATACGGTATGCCTGCCTTCAGATTGGCATCAATCTCTTCTTGCGAGAGGTCACGGCAATGACGGTCATAACCGCCGAGTCCGCTCTTTTCATCGTGCAGGGAGGCAAGACGCTCCTTCGTACAAAAACAATAATATGCGTGTCCGGAAGCCACGAGCTGTTCGGCATATGGTCGATAAAGCTCCATACGCTCACTCTGGACATACGGGCCATAATTACCGCCGATGTCCGGTCCTTCATCATGAATTAACCCAGCTGTGTGAAGTGTATGATAAATGATATCTACGGCACCCTCCACATAACGCTCTTGGTCTGTGTCCTCAATGCGAAGCACGAATGTGCCGCCCATCGATTTTGCAACGAGATATTCATAGAGCGCTGTGCGTAAATTGCCGACATGCATAAAGCCCGTCGGACTGGGTGCGAAACGTGTGCGAACGGAAGAAGAAAGCTCTGTCATATGTGTTGAACCATCCTTGAATAAGCGTTGTATTTAACTAACAACCTATATTACCATAAAACATGTCGGAAGCATAACCTATTCTTCGTTTCCTGATGATGAATCAGATTGCGATTTTTCGGCATCAGATGTGTTTTTGCAAACCTCTTTGTTCCTTCGAAAACCACCGCGAAGGAATAACTTCCAAACCAATATGCAAAGAATGGCAGCGATACAAAATACGATTCCGAAAAGAATATCACGATTATTCGAGAGTGAATAGGAGATGTATGACATGGTCGCTGATTTTGCCCATATGTCATTCACGACGGTAACCTCCGAAGTCAGAACGCTTCCATCCGCCAGCGTGAAACGTACATAGCCGATAACATCTCCGGGATGCAATGGTAAAGGCATCGATTCATAGGCTGTGAATACGGCATTTTCAATCGAAATGACCTCGCCGATACGTGTCACACAATCCAGATTTGTCATATAGGAAACTTCCGTAGGATAGGAATAATTTGGCAAAGTGACCTCTCCGAAAACTTCGCCCGCTGTAGCAATGCGTTGCAAAGTGAAAGTTCCGTAAACATCGGAAAAGCATTCGTGCATCAATAAACTCTCACTATCCGTATTAGCCCGCAAAAGGACATAAGCGACCGAAAATCCGTCTCTTTCAGACATAATCAATATGTCATAGGTATCACTTTTCTCATCGGCCTGTGTCTGCATTAGCCCCTGAAATTCCGGATTGGCAGCCCAATCACTCGGGATATCACGCGCGGCGAATTCGGTTTCAATTTCATCATCGTCGGATGCGTGAAAAAACTCGTCATCCGCGAATATCTTGCGAAAGGATTCTTGCTTCAAAGCGTACCGGAAAAGTATATCCAGATCTGAAGCCGTCGTATATTCATCATCGTCGGAAAGCTCTTCTGTCGATTGTCTTCCGGTTTCATATATGCGTTCATCAACAGAATAATGCGTGTTATCCAGTGACATCAGTGCAGCTTTGGCATTCATCTCGTTCGTCAGATTTTCTGCATTGGGATTCAGGTTCTCTGCCAAGGCATATTCGGCACCTTTTGAATCGTGGTAGAGAACAAGTGCGATTAAATATCCGATGGTATGTGAATCGCCAGACAAAAGACGATTATCATATGTGTCTTTGCTGGCAAGAATGGCAGCACGAGATGAAATCGTAATCGTGTCGTTAATATCATGAGCGGCGAGCGTCATAACAATCGTCATGAGTGTACCGGAAAGTGGTGAATAAATACGTTTTGTAGATTGATTTTCAAAAAGTAAAGTGCCACGGATTACACCAGAGAAAAGATAGGCCTCGGCAGAATACTCATTTTCGGTGGAAACCGTATCGAAATTGCCAACAACCAATTCAGAAACCGAAGAAGTATCAGAAGGATAAGCACGAAAAGCACATAGCTGTAAGGAATAAATCATGAGAAGAAGCACTGCAAAAACGCGTTTTTTAATCGAAGCTGAATAGTGCTTGTTTTGCAAATGTGCGGCCATGGCGGTTCCTTTCATGTAAGTTCATTCATGGCAAATTATACCATATCGGATACTATCTTCTTTTTACCGTCATATCCTTCTTGGCGACTATGGTGTGGCGGTACTCAATATACGAAAAAAGTGATATCATAGCAAAAGAAACAAAAGGAAGGTAAAGTATGTCGACGATTAAACAAGTGGTTACCAGCCGACCGTACGTGATTGAATGCGGCCGCGAGAATGCCGCACAGTCGCTGATTACACTCGTAAAGGGCTTACAGCATACGGACCTGATTCAGGTTGCTGTGGTATCTGATCGTGAAGTAAGCGGGCTTTATCGTGATTCATTCCTTCCCACACTCGAAAAAGCCGGTCTTAAGGTTACGCTCATTATCATCGAAGGAAGTCAATCTGCAAAGAACCTGGATGTCGTTCGCACGGTTTACGAGCGCCTTATGGACATCTCATTTCAAAAGACAGATCTCTTGGTCGGATGGGGCGGGGGAAGTGTTCTTGACGTAACATCCTTTGTGGCATCGACGTTTCAAGGCGGCGTACCCTATGCATTACTTCCGACTTCGCTTCTCGGCATGCTTGAGTCTGCTGAGGCACAATCCGCTTACTTGAACTTTCAGAGCCATAAAGACTGTATCGGTGTCGATTGTGAGCCTATTGCTGTCATCATGGATGTCGATTTTCTTACCACCTTACCCTCTCGTTTCATGAAGAATGGATATGCACAAATAATCAAGTACGGCATGCTCGACCAAATTACACTTCTGAATCGACTCGTAACGAAAGCCGATATGCTAATCACCATCGACGAATGTTATATCGCGAAGTCTCGCATCGAAGAACAAGAGGAAGACGCTTTTCTTTTCGGGCACGAAATCGCGGATGCAATTGAAGGTCACTTCCGATTCCTTAAATATTCGCAGGGAGAGTCACTCGCATTTGCCATGCTCGCGATGAATCCGTCACCGGCTTTGATACAGCTCTATACGCATATGGGGTTCCCGACAGTCATCGACGGGGTGTCGCAGGAAACACTACAAAAGCACATTGCGGCGCATATTGCTGTTTATGAGGACAAAGTGCCCGTGATATTGGCAAACGGAAATGGTACAATCAAAAAACAGATGATGAGCAAGGAAGAAGCGACGGCATTTTTCGCACAGCGTCTTGCCACCATCCTGCCGCAAAACGCCTGATACGGAAGGCATAGAAGGAGTTTTCGATGCTTGCGAACAGTGAAGAAACCAAAAAAGAATATCGCACATGGCCCGTCAAAATCATGGCATGGTTGCTTTTGCTTGTGTTTGTTGCCCCGCTTATTACCGCTTGCGGAGATGATGAAGAGACAGTAAAACCAGCGCAGTATGGCGACTATGGTGAAAATATCGCATTAACCCTTGCACATAATTATCCATACCGGAAGGCATTTACGGCCGAAGAGGCTGCCGCCGGCGCATACGTCAAAAGCGAATTGCAAAAGCTCGGTTATACCGTGGAAGAACAAGTCGTCACCAGTATGGATGGCGTCAGTCAATCGTTGAATTATATCGTACGAATTCCGGGTGAAGGCTTCATGTCCCGTGATTCATTCGGTGACTATTCACCGACACGAAAGACCGTCATCATTGGTGCGCATTACGATAACGCATATTCTGTTGCGGATGCAGCGCAATATCCTGATTATGACGGTATTCAAGACAATGCGTGCGGCATCGGTTGCCTGCTCACCATTGCCAAGGAAATCAAGGGACAGAATAACGGATATGATGTTATCCTGGTAGCATTCGGCGCGGGCAGTGCAAATTATGCAGGCGCACGCGCTTTTGTCTCTTCCATGACTCAAGATGAAATCAATCGTACTGATTGCATGTATTGTATCGAAAGCATCTATGCAGGCGACAAGCTATATGCAAGTGCCGGTCTTTCTTCTTTGCAGGACGGACGAAAATATAGCTACCGTAGAAAGCTGTATGAATCGTACGATGTCGCATATGACAACATGCTATCTTCACTAAACGGTGTCGAACTATATTACAACATGTCCGGTATCATTATGGACGTGAATGGCGATGGCCGTGATGATATCTTTCGTGAAGTCACATTAACAACCTCGGATTATGTTCCATTTGATCAAGCGGGTATACCCATCGTATTCTTCGAATCCTATGACTATGATTTTTCTGAGCTTGCAAATATGAAAGAAACAAAAAACTTGAATCTGCAGGATAACGGTGGCTTGATTCGCCATTCATCCCTTGATTCGAGCACCATTTTGGCAGAATCTCTCGACGAAGAACGTTTGAGTCAACGTATTAACAACACGGCATTTATCGTGATTAATGCCGTGGCGAAAGGCTCTCACAACTCCGTAACGACTTCACAATATGAAGCAGGTGAGACGCTTGCTCCGACAACCATCCCGAAAAAAGAAACATCCAGTTCGGAGGAATAATTATGGATACGAATCCAACCGATACATCGATTACGCCTGAAAATATCCGTGTAGAGAACACTCTCATCGAGGGTGACCTTTTTTCCGGTATCGCTGTATCGAATTATGAAGACATCAATCATTCATTTACTCTTGATGGTCACGAGATAACGGTAATACAACGGGTAACACGCCCCCAAGACAACCGCCTTTGTGTCGGATTCCTTTTTCTTTTGGACCAACCGACGCGATTCCGACTCGACGTACTCATACCTGAAGATGCAAAAAATGGTCAGGTCAGTCTTAACGACCATGAATTAATCGGCTTTTGGAGTCCGGACATTCCTGAAAATCCCGAGTATGTCATCATGCCGCATTGTAATGACTCAAAGAAAATATCGACACTCCATCCGGGCGAATATCAATCTATTAATTTCAAATGGCAATCCGGAGATGTTTTGAAATTCTTTTTCTACTATTAATCGAGAATAGCAACGGATTTTACTTTTCATACTTTTATTTGCTTTGATTTATTGATAAAAATCAAGATTTGTTTGCACATGGATTGCCATAGTGATATATTGTAAACGACATAATAAAGGGGGATATACTATATGAATGAGGCACCACTTTTCCGTCGCTTTATTGCTCTTCTTATCGACATCATTACCTTCTTTGGCTTTGTTTGCGGCGGATTCCTTTTGATTGATGATCTTACGGTCTTTTACCCGGTTTCTGAGCTATATGCAGGAAATACAATCGTATGGAGAAACCTTATCATCATCGTACTTGTTGGTTATCTGTTTTTTGAAACACTATTTACTCGAGTTATTTCTTCCTCTCCCGGTAAGCTTTGCATGAATGCTGATATCGATTTCCGTTTTGGTAATACTTTCACGCGTTCTTTTGTCCGTTCTTTAGTGAAGGTTTTTACGGTTATATTGGTAATTCCTGTATTTGCATCCTACTTGATTGCAACCTCGAATATCGATTCGGAAAGCATTCATGATCGAATTTGTCATTCCCATGTCACGAATACCACGCGAACACCGAGATTTATCGGCATCGCTTTATTCTTTGTGGCATTGCTTTTAATCTATTTCTTTATCATTCGTTTCCAAAATGCTTTGCACTTAGATATTCATATTGATCTTCCTGAGTATAACGGAATCTAAGAGGAAACAGGGCTTGACTTGAACGAACGATTTATGAAATATCTTGTAACACAAATGGAAAAGGCGTCGCTTCATGCGACGCCTTTTATGTTATGTGGAACTCTCATTCCTAAACTCTAACCATTTGTCTCGGTAATCAGTTGACCTTTGTAACCCAGTGCATTGTATCTTCCACAGTGCCCTTTTGGATGCCTGTGATGGTGTCATAGAACTTTTGTGCAATCGGTCCGATTTTACCTTCGTTGATGGTGATGACAGTATCTTTGTACTTCAATTCACCGACAGGGGAGATAACAGCTGCTGTTCCGGAACCGAAGCACTCGGAAAGACGGCCTTCTTGACCTGCTTTGATGACTTCATCGATGGAAACACGGCGCTCTTCAACTTCCATGCCCATTGATTTTGCGAGCTCGATGCAAGAACGACGGGTGATACCCGGAAGGATACTGCCGTTCAGCATTGGTGTTACAAGTTTTCCGTCAATGACGAAGAGAATGTTCATAGCACCAACTTCTTCAATGTACTTTTGCTCCACACCGTCGAGCCACAATACCTGAACGTAGCCCTTTTTATGTGCGATTTCTTGCGCAATCAGGCTTGCACCGTAGTTACCGGCACATTTTGTGAAACCGGTTCCGCCGCGTACAGCGCGAACATATTCGCTCTCAACATAAATCTTTACCGGATTAATTCCGTGTGGGTAATATGCACCGGAAGGCGAAAGCAAAATCATGAATTTGTAGGTATCCGAAGCACGTACGCCTAAGTATGGGTCTGTTGCGATAACAAACGGACGAATGTAAAGTGCTTCGCCGTCGCCTGCTGGAATCCAGTCTTGATCCACGTCAACCAGTCTCTTTGTGGCCTCAACGCAGAAATCAACATCGATCGGTGGGATAACAAGACGATCGTCAGATTTGTTCAGACGTTCATAGTTGCATGCTGGACGGAACAGGTTAATGGAACCATCCTTGCAGCGATATGCCTTTAATCCTTCGAAAACAGCTTGGCCGTAGTGAAAAACCATGGCGGAAGGTTCGATAGAAATCGGGCCATATGGTTCGATTCTCGGATTAATCCAGCCTTCACCTTCAACATAATCCATGACAAACATATGATCAGTAAAGTATTTACCGAAAGGCAGGTTAGCTCCTGCTTCAGGGCGCTTTCTAGGTGAGGTCGTCTTAATAATTTTTATTTCTGGAAACATAAGAAATCCTCCTTTTGATTCGTTGTTTCACATTATAGTATTATTTCGTGAGTGAAGCACATAAAAAAATACTTTTTTCGAAAAATGTTGCTTTTCGTAAAAAATACGCCACATTACGGGTCAAAGTGACTGATTTATCTGTGAAATGCGCCAAATGAAAGAATAGTATTTGTCATGCTTTCCTATGGTAAAATGGATTGAAAGACAAACAGCCGTGAAATCGCGCTTTTTGGGGTGTTTTATGGGGAAACCGAGTATTGAATCAGCGCTTTCTTCTTCCGGTCGTTTGGACCGTTGCTTGACGCGCTATTTTGGCGGGAATACGATGGACTATCGACAGGTGCTTTCGCTTCTTTTTCCGCTTCTGATTGACCAAGCATTCTTGGTTTCCATGAATCTTTTCAATACTTCCATCATCAGTAATTCCGGACTCGAAGCAGTGAGTGCGGTGAATATGGTGGATTCTATCAATATCTTTGTTATGAATATCTTTGTTGCACTCGCGACAGGCGGTACGATTCTTGTTGCGCAATATAAGGGGCGCGGACAAAATGAGATGCTCCCGGCGGCGATGGCCAGCTCGGTATCCACGATTGTGGGGTCATCATCTTTGGTGGCCATTTTTATGATTGCTTTGTCGCGTCCTTTGCTTTCTTTGCTTTTCGGTGCGGCAGATCCGGTTGTTATGGATAATGCGCGCATATATCTTATGGGAAGTGCACTTTCCTATATTGGATTTGCTGTGATGGAGGCTGTTTGTGGCGCTCTTCGTGGGCTTGGAGAGACGCGCCTCTCATTAAAACTCACACTTCTCATGAATTTCACCTATCTAGGATTGAATTTCATCCTCGTCACGATACTTGGCTTCGGAATATGGGGGATGGTAATTGCATTGGTTATCGCACGATTTCTTGCGGCACTATTATCGATATTGCACCTCGTCCGAGCAGATGCGGAATATCGAGTATCATTTGTGCGACTTTTCCACATTGATATATCTATGACGAAAAGGATACTCGCCATCGGTATGCCTTTTGCCTCGGAGCAAATGTTTTTTAACGGTGGCAAAATTCTCACACAGACGTATATCGTTGGCATGGGCACTCTGGCAATGGCAACGAACGCAATTACCAATTCTGTGACGGCACTTTTCATGATTCCGGCGAATACTTTTGCTCTTGCGATTGTCACGATTGTCGGACGTTGCATCGGCCATCAGGACATTCAGCAAGCCAGACGAAGTGTGAAGTCTTTTTTGTGGCTGACGTCTTTGTCCTTTGTGTTCTCTGGCCTCGTGATTTTGCCATTTTTACAATACATCGTTTCTATTTTTGGACCGACAGAGAATATTCTCAATCAGATTTATCTCATCACCTATGTAAACACGGCGGCGCAGGGTCTGTTGTGGGCGGGTAGCTTTTTGGTGCCCGCGGCGCTTCGGGCGGCGGGCGACATTAAGTTCACGTCGCTTACGGGAATGATTACCATGTGGACAGTACGCGTGATTCTAAGCTATGTATTGGGTGTCGCATGTGGATTCGGTGTTTTCGGTATTTGGGTCGCCATGGAGCTCGAATGGGCTGTGCGATGCGTGGTGTTTCTTGTTCGTTTCAAAACCAAGCGTTGGTATGCACATCGCATTATTGATTAATACTGTTACTAAATGACAATTTTCCGTTATTGAGGTTTTGTTCACAAAGGGCTAGAATGAAATTATCAAATGGAGGATGCATCATGAATCAAGACAGCATAGACATCAATTGTACGGCTAATCACATACGCAATATTTCTCTTCCAAGCGGAACAACTTTTGCTCTTGAATTGCACATGCACACATCAGACGCTTCTGCATGCGGTACAGCGCATGGCGAAGAGATGGCTGCCGCCTACAAAGCGGCTGGATATCACGGTATCATAGTTACGGATCACTTTTTAAATGGAAATTGTGCCATTTCAAGAGAACTCCCGTGGGAAGAACAAATTGATGGGTTTTGCCGTGGATATGAACGAGCGAAGGCATGGGGCGACACTCATGATTTGAGGGTCTTCTTTGGTTTTGAATATAACTACGATACGACAGAATTTATCACTTTAGGTCTTGACGATAAGTGGCTGAAAGCGCATCCCGAAATAATGACGATTCCCCTAGAAGACTATCTGAGATTGGTTCGATGTGAAGGTGGTTATCTGATTCATGTACATCCTTTCCGTAAAGAAGCCTATATCAGAGCCCAACGACTATTTCCGGAATTAGAGGATGCGGTCGAAGTTATCAATCTCGGTAATTCGGATCCGGAATGGGACGAGCTTGCTTATCAATATGCCAAAGAACACCATCTCACAATGACCTCTGGATCAGATTGCCATGTGGCTGGTCGATATTTCGGAGCTGGCATTGCAATCAACAAAGTCCCGAACACGATAGAAGATGTTATTCGCATTCTTCGCCGCGGGACCGGATATGAGCTTTTGGGTGCAGATGGGGAACGTAAGCCGATGCACAGGAGGTGAATAGGACCTGATGCTTCTCGAAAATGCCATTGTTTGCACGGAAGAGTTTACAAAGAAACCATGGACGGTGGAAACGAACGCTGAAAAGATTTCTTTCACAGGCCTCCGAGAATCCTCAACAAAGCCTACTCCCTCGATTGATTTGACCGGATATACATTACTTCCGGGCTTCATCGATATGCATATTCACGGTTGTAAAGGTGCAGATACATGTGACGCCTCGATTTCGGCACTTGAAACGATGTCACGTTTCTTGGGAGAACAGGGCGTCACTTCATTTTGTCCGACTACAATGACAATACCGATGCTTGAGCTGGAGCATGTTTTGAAGATTTGTGACACATTTCGCCGAACAAACGCACCGGGCGCACGTATGCTTGGCGTCCATCTCGAAGGACCTTTTCTCTCGCCAGAGAAGAGCGGAGTACAAAGGAAGGATTGCCTTCGTGTACCGGATATCTCTTATATTCATCATCTTGAAGCGACCTTCCCGAATCTGATTTGCATCATTGACGTCGCACCGGAGCTACCGGGTGCAATGTCATTCATTTCTGAAGCGTCTAAGCACTATCTCGTATCCGCATCACATACCATCGCGGATTACGATACATCGAAAACGGCCATTGAGCATGGCCTTTCACATGCCACACATCTGTTTAATGCGATGTCGATTTTGCATCATCACGACCCGGGCGTGCCGGGCGCCATTCTTGATTCGAAGAAAGCAACGGCTGAAGTGATTTGCGACGGCGTACATATACATTCTGCTGTTTTGCGACTGATATTTCACACTCTTGGTATGCAACGAACAGTTATTATTTCCGATGCCATGCGGGCAGCCGGAATGCCTGATGGTGATTATACCTTGGGTGGACAGCCCATTATCGTTAAGAATCGTGTCACGTCATTCGCCGACGGGCGACTTGCTGGCTCGACGACCAATATACGCGAAGAAATCATTACTCTTCTGGAGGCTGGAATCCCGTGGAATCAGGTGATTGCGTCGGCAACAATTAATCCCGCGAGATGCCTTGGAATGGATAATGAAATCGGTTCGATTCAAAAGGGTAAATATGCCGATATGGTTGCTCTTGATGATAAGTTTTCGGTTAAAATGGTTATGAGCCACGGACGAATCATTTATTCTGCATTACCTGAAGGAAGAATGAGGAACTTATCATGATTAAGCCATGTGATGCGCTTTTGAAGACATCTCTTTTTGAAGGGTTGGAGCGGTCGAGCTTCCATAACTATTGTTCACTTATGCGCGTGAAAACCTTTTCCAAAGGTGAAATTATCGCTGCGGAAGGCGACGCGTGTACGAGTCTTGCCGTTATTCAAAAGGGGCAGGTCGCGATGCAAAAATACACTTCAAGCGGTGATTTTGCCACAATCGGCTTATTAGTTGATGGTGATTTTTTTGGCGAAGACTTGCTTTTCGGCAGCTCGAATCACTACTCCTTTACACTGGAGGCTGTTTCATTGGTGGAGGTACTCTTCATTTCAAAGGACACATTAAGCAGTCTCATGGATTCGAGTCCCGTGATCATGAATAACTATTTACGGATATTGTCCGATTGCGTGCATGTACAGAATTACCGTATCGCTTTGCTTTCGCAAAAGACGATTCGGCAAAAGATTGCATATTACCTTTTGGATTTGCGTCAAACACAGGACGGTATTCATTCGACAGGAGAGATTTTGCTGCCGGGCTCGAAGGAAGTCATTTCGAAGCTCCTCGCGATGCCAAGACCGAGCTTTTCCCGAGAATTGATTGCGATGGAAAAAGATGGCCTCATCGCGGTCGATGGAAGGAAGATTTCTCTTCTAGATGTAAGACGTCTGGAAAATGATATTGTTGAAGGATATGCAATGACGACATAATTGGGTTTATTGCATTAATATGTTATAATGTTCGTTAATTATCAAGTGCGGGAGACAGTGAGCATGTTTGAGAAAATCACCGATTTTATCAGCGAAATCTTTTCGGGTTTAGACAGCGGTTCTCTTTTCTTCGGCGGTCCTTGGGATATAGCCCGCTATTGCTTTGATATCATTCTTATCACATTTCTTTTGTACAATCTATTACGTATCATCCGTGAAACGCGTGCATGGCAGCTACTTAAGGGCGTTATTTTGATTTCCCTTTTTGCACTATTATGTAGCATTTTGCGTCTCGAAATGGTTAGCTATGCTTTTAATAAATTGCTCTATATTATCGCGATTGCTTTTGTTGTTATTTTCCAGCCGGAGCTGCGTCGTGCATTAGAGACCGTCGGATTGCGGTCTTTCGCTTCGTTTTCATCATCCAGCCCATATGGCAATGATGAACATCTGCGCTCTGAGTATGCGCATATGGTTGATGAATTATCGATGGCATGCGGGAAGCTGGCATCCACCTATACCGGGGCGATTATCATCATCGAACGTGCGACAAAACTCGGTGAATTACTCGAGCAGGAAAACGTCGTGCGATTGGATTCTTCGGTAACGAATTCGATGCTTCAATCATTGTTTTATAAGGGCTCTCCGTTGCATGATGGTGCAGTACTTATCCGTGATGGTCGAATCATTGCGGCTCGTTGCCATGTACCACTTGCAGAAACGCTTCATGTTTTGGAACAATACGGTACGCGCCACAGAGCAGCAGTCGGCGCCAGTGAAATCGGAGATACCATTTGCGTGGTTGTCTCAGAAGAACGAGGCAGCATTTCTATTGCCGTCGGCGGTGAACTCTTCCTCATGAAGGACGCTGATACACTAAATAAGAATCTCTCTTATTTGCTTCATCTTTCTGACGTATCATCTGGTCTCAAGAAGAAGATTAGAGATGCGCGTAAGGCAAGAAATCGTGAAGAAAAGAAACCGAAGAATGAAGCAGAGATCGTGAAAAACGAAATGACGAAGTCTCGTGTTCCGGACGGTGTGATTGTACCGTCATCTTCCATATCCGACGATGTCCCGATTACGAGTCTTCGTCTTTCAAAGAGAACGAGCAAGGTGAAGCGTTCACAAAGAGTGGTTTTGCTTATTTTGTCTTTTGTGATTTCACTCGGACTTTGGATGTACATACAAATAAACAATAACCCAGTCATGGAAAAAATGTATGAGATTCCATTGACCTATGAGAACACGACAACCTTGGAGGATAAGAACTTAGAAGCGTCGTATCCTGTTGAGACGGTTACCGTCCGTATTGTCGGTCGAAAAGAAGTTCTTGACGAGCTTTTACTTACCGATCTAAAGGCGACAATTGATTTTTCGCAAGTCAGTGAAGCGGGCGTAGCACGTCTTCCTGTTACGATATCATCCGATGAAAATGTGTACTATCGTATTGAAATGCAGAATCCGGAAGTGATTTCTGTATCGATTTTCGAAGTCACACCAACGGAAGAGTAAAGAAGAAGGAAAGAGAAGAATATGAGCAGACTATTTGGAACAGATGGCGTACGCGGTGTTGCCAATAAGGATTTAACACCGGAGCTCGCTTATCGATTGGGTTATGCCGGTGCGGTTGTATTGGCATCAGCCCATACATGTGGAGCAAATAAACCAAAGATTATCATCGGTATGGATACGCGTATTTCGTGTAAAATGCTGGAGGCAGCTTTGGTTTCCGGCATTTGTTCTGCAGGTGCAAATGTGACACTTTGCGGTGTAATTCCGACACCGGGCATTGCCTACTTAACGCGAAAATATCATTTCGATGCGGGTATTGTCATTTCCGCGTCGCATAACTCGTATGAATACAATGGCATCAAGTTCTTTGCTGGCACGGGCTTTAAGCTTCCGGATCAGATTGAGGACGAAATAGAAGCGATTGTACAGAATTTCGATATGGCATCCGAAACTAGAAAACAGGGTGCTGATGTCGGTACATGTGTGACGATGGATGACGCGGCTCATCTTTATGAAGAGCATCTCAAAAGAAGAATGAGCGTTGACCTTACGGATTACACCATTTGTCTTGATTGCTCGAATGGTGCCGCAAGCGTAATTGCACCGAAGATTTTCGAAGATTTAGGCGCGACGAACTATGTCATTCATAATCATCCGAATGGACTTAATATTAATAAGGATTGCGGTTCCACACATATCGAAGATTTATGCCGTACCGTAATCGAAAAGAAGTGCGATTTAGGCCTCGCATTTGATGGCGATGCGGATCGACTTCTGGCCGTGGATGCAAATGGTAATCTGGTAGATGGTGATGCGATTCTTTCCATCATCGCCCTTGATATGAAAAAGCACGGCGAGCTTCATGACGATACGATTGTTGTAACCGTGATGAGTAATCTCGGTATGGATATTATGGCGAAAGAGCAGGGCTTATCTCTCAAAAAGACGAAGGTCGGTGACCGCTATGTTCTTGAATCCATGCTGGACGGTAATTTCAATATCGGTGGTGAACAATCCGGTCATGTCATTCTTTCCGATCATTCAACAACGGGTGACGGCATTCTGACTGCATTGGCACTCCTTCGTGCCATAACGCGAAAGAAGACCACGCTGCAAGGCGCCGCCTCCGTGATATCGATACTGCCGCAGGTGCTTTTGCCAGCGCATATTGCCAATGAAAACAAGACAATTGCCATGGAAGATACTGATTTGCTTGCAAAGATTGCTTCTTTTGAAGAAGACTTACAAGGGAAAGGCCGTGTTTTGGTACGTGCTTCCGGAACGGAGCCAATGATTCGTGTCATGCTCGAAGGCGAAGACATCGAACAAATCACGGAAATGGCGCAAGAATTGGTTCAAATGATTTGCGAGAAGTATGGGTCATTGGCATGATTTTCTTTTGCCAAGCAACCGTGCTTCTTTTCATTTGACTTTTATTTGGAGGTAATTACTTATGTGTGGAATTGTAGGATATATCGGAGATGAATCGGCTCTTCCTTTTCTCGTGAAGGGATTAAAGAAGCTCGAATACCGCGGATATGATTCAGCGGGTGTGACATTCTTGGAAAACGGGTCAATTGGCCTCGTGAAGAAGAAAGGAAAAGTCGCCGTTCTCGAGCAAACCTTACAAGAAGCGGGTCTTCTTGGCTCGGAGCGTGAAAAAACCATTCATATCGGCATGGGTCATACGAGATGGGCCACACACGGTGCACCGAGCGATGAAAACTCACATCCGCATATCTCGGAAAATCATCATATATGTGTCGTTCATAACGGCATTATCGAGAACTATATGGTGCTCAAAAAAATGCTTCTGGAACAAGGCTTCAAGTTTATTTCCGAAACCGATACGGAAGTCATTGCTCATTTGATTGAATATCATTATTTGGTTCATTGTCATTTGGATTTGCTTTCTGCTGTGCAAATGTCTTTGCAGGAAATTGAAGGTTCTTATGCGATTGTTGTCATGTGCACGGAATTCCCGGATTGCCTGATTGCCGCAAAGAAGGAGAATCCGTTAATTATCGGCATCGGGGAAAATGCGAATTATGTCGCATCGGATATTCCGGCTGTGCTCGAATACACCCGTGATATCGTTATCGTCGAGGACGATGAGATTGCCGTCGTAAAAAAGGATTCCTACGAAGTAGTCGACATGTTTGCACATAAGGTTAAACGTGAAATCACCCATGTTGATTGGGATACAGAAGCGGCAGAAAAAGGCGGTTACGAGCACTTCATGATGAAAGAAATGCTTGAAGAACCGAAGGTGGTCAATGCGACGATTGCCCCGCGCATTCGTGATGGAAAAATATTGCTCGAACAGTTCAATTTAACGAAGGAACGTATTTTGCGTGCCAAGAACATTCATATCGTTGCTTGCGGAACAGCATATCATGCGGGATGTATCGGTAAATACTTAATTGAGCGTTTTTGCCGGATACCTGTATTTGTCGACGTGGCATCAGAGTTCTTATATCGCAACCCGATTCTGGATCAAGATTCCATTGTCATTATTGTCAGCCAGTCGGGTGAGACTATTGACACGCTTCAGGCGTTGAAGCTATCTCGTTCTATGGGTGCTTATTCAATGGCCATCGTAAATGTTATCGGCAGTTCCATCGCCCGTGAGGCCGATTATGTCTTATACACCGCTGCCGGCCCGGAAATCTCCGTTGCCTCGACGAAAGCATATTCGACACAGATTGCGGCGATATATCTTTTGACCTTCGAAATGGCGCATCGCATCGGGTCTTTATCCGATGAAGACTATGTGAAATATCAGCAAACACTGCTTGAAATTCCTAAAAAGCTCGAAGAAACCATTGCGCAACAAGATCAAATACAGCGTTTTGCCGCTTTGCATTATAACGCGGATAGTATTTTCTTCTTGGGGCGCGGCCTTGATTACTATCTTTCGATGGAGGCATCATTGAAGCTCAAGGAAATCTCCTACATCCATTCGGAAGCATATGCCAGCGGTGAACTAAAGCACGGCACAATCGCCTTAATTGAACCGGGTACCTTAGTGGTGTGCGCGGTTACGCAAAAAGACCTTGCAGCCAAGGAGCTCTCCAATATCCAAGAGGTGAAAACGCGCGGTGCCTGCGTACTTGCTATATCCACGAAGGACATGAAGGATAAGATGGTGTCCTGCGATGAAGTATTCTATATCCCGGACGGCGATCCGCTTTTCGCGCCACTTCTGGCAGCGACGCCATGTCAGCTCTTTGCTTATTACATGGCAGTGAATAAGGGTTGTGATGTCGATAAACCGAGAAATCTAGCGAAAAGTGTAACGGTGGAATAAATGAACAGACTAAGAATTGATGCATTATTGGATTTGACACAAACCCTGGCGAGCGATTTATTCGCGAATCATACGTATCCTTGGGAAGTATTGCCATTGATTCACGACTTTATTTTAACCGTGGGCCCGACACTCGATCCGAATGAATACGAATTGCGAGCTGAAAATGTATGGGTTGCGAAGGATGCAACTATCTATCCATCCGCCTCCATCACCGGCCCATGCATTATTGACCACGAGGCCGAAATTCGACATTGCGCTTTTATTCGCGGCAATGCCATCATCGGTAAGCATGCAGTCGTCGGCAACTCCACTGAGCTCAAAAATGCCGTTCTTTTCGATTATGTTCAAGCACCGCACTACAATTATGTCGGCGATGCGATTCTAGGCTTTAAGGCGCATATGGGAGCCGGATCAATCACATCGAATGTGAAGGCAGATAAGAAGAATACGACCATCAATCTTGATGGGAATACGATTGAAACCGGACTTCGTAAATTCGGAGCCATCCTAGGTGACCATGCGGAAATCGGTTGTAATGCCGTAATGAATCCGGCGTCGGTTATCGGGAGAGAAGCCAGTGTGTATCCGCTTTCCATGGTACGTGGCTATGTCCCTGCAAAACACATCTATAAGAACGTAAACGAGGTCGTTTTACGCGAAATCCAATAAGCGAGCTACCGGAGAACGCAAACGATGAGCGAACGAATCTATGCAGCGATTGATTTGAAATCCTTTTATGCATCGGTAGAATGCATGGAACGCGGGCTCGACCCAATGACGACAAATCTCGTAGTCGCGGATGCTTCCCGTACCGAGAAAACCATATGTCTTGCCGTGACGCCTTCCTTGAAAAAGGTCGGTGTCGGAGGACGTGCGCGTCTTTTCGAAGTCGTTTCCAAAGTGAAGGAAGAAAATGATCGTCGCCTTAGCCGAGCTCCGGGGCACGTATTTAAAGGTTCTTCTTATTTTGCTCCTGAGTTGGAGAATAATCCGTCGTTATCCTTGGATTTTATTGTTGCACCGCCGCAAATGGCTAAATATATCGATATCAGCACAAAAATCTACCACGTATATCTTCAATATATCGCGGCATCAGACATTCATGTCTATTCAATCGATGAAGTCTTTATTGATATGACACAATACTTGGCACTTTATCAGATGACAGCGCAGGAATTATGTATTCGAATGATTCGCGACGTTATGAAGGAAACCGGAATCACGGCAACGGCTGGAGTAGGGACGAATCTCTATTTGGCGAAAATTGCTATGGATATCATGGCAAAGCATGTTCCTGCTGATGAAAATGGTGTTCGCATGGCATATCTCGATGAAATGACATACAAGAAGAAGCTGTGGACGCACGAGCCACTTACCGATTTTTGGCGCATCGGGCACGGATATGCGAAGAAGCTTCAAGCCAAGGGCCTTTATACTATGGGCGACATCGCTCGATGCTCGCTGGGCGAAAAGCATGAATACTACAACGAAGACTTACTCTATAAAATGTTCGGAGTCAACGCGGAATTCTTAATTGACCATGCTTGGGGATATGAACCGTGTCTCATCAAAAACATCAAGGATTACCGTCCGAAATCGCAATCCATCAGTCGTGGTCAGGTACTCAAGGGCCCATATTCAGCCCAAGACGGACGTATGATTGTCGGTGAAATGGTCGATTTGATTGTTATGGAATTAGTGAATCAACATCTTGTGTCCGATCAAATCGTGTTAACCATCGTTTATGATATCGAGAATCTAAGCACACCTGAAAAACGAAAAGCGTACAGTGGTGAGATTGAGACCGACAGATACGGACGCGAAATACCCAAGACCGCTCATGCGTCGATGAATATCGATGGCGGTTACACTTCCTCTACAAAGAAAATCACGAAAGCATTCATGACTCTCTATGATTCTCTCATCAATAAGGAACTAACGATACGTCGTGTCTATGTAGTGATGAACCACACGATACCGGAATCGAAAATACCAAAAGAAGAGTATACCCAGCTTGATTTGTTTACCGATTTCGGTGCCGATAAACAGGCAGAAACAAACGAGGCGGATGAGAAGGAAAAGAACATACAAAAAGCAATTCTTTCGATGAAGGAAAAATACGGAAAAAATGCAATCGTCAAAGGTATGAATCTGAAAGAGGGCGCAACCACTATAGAAAGAAACGATAGCATCGGTGGCCATAAGGCGTGAAGAACAAGTAAATCTGCGCGTTGTTTCTGATGAGTTGGAGAGAAGATATGAATCAACACCAATCAAACGAGTCATCTGAAAAGGGTAATGATATGCATCGCTATGATGATATCATATCTCTTTCTCGACCGATTTCGGCAAAACATCGTCCGATGTCGATGGATGCGAGAGCTATTCAATTTGCTTCGTTTGCAGCACTTTCCGGGTACGATGACGCAATAATCGAGACAGCCAGAACGACCGATCGAAGAATTGATTTGACAGATGACGAAAAAGAAGCCTTAGACGAGATTCTGTTTCGAATTCGGGATCATTTGCAAAATGGTACGCATAGTATGTACGAAGAACAAGGTGAGCTTTCTTCGCTGATATCTGTTACATATTTTGTCCCGGACACAAAGAAAACCGGCGGCTGTTATGACACCTGGACGGGAATCGTTCGCAAATTTGACGAGTATCCGAGCCGCATAGTTTTTGAGGACGGAAAAATCATTGCGATATCCGACATCATCGCCATCCGCTGGGAGAGCACAGGAAAAGAGTGAATCATTTCACAATTCGAAGAATAATTCCGTTCGATTATTTTTTCGATTTCTTCAACTCTTTATGAATTGCCGAGAAATCTTTAAGCGCCTGCTTACCGATTTTGAAAATCCGCTTCAAGTTAATCGAGTTTACGCCACCTTGACGAGGACGGAATGTAATCGGAACGAATAGCACATCTTCCTTTGCATCGACCATCAAAACGGTCAAAATAACATTCGACAAATTGAAATCCTTCGGAATGCGAGTGATGTATTTTGCTAATGTGGCCTTCGGAAGAAGGCGGAATGGCGTGTTCGCATCCGTTACCTTAACATGGAAAATAATACGAATTACGAGCTTTAGCACCTTCGTTACGAACTTGCGAGAGAAGCCGTCCTGACGGTGATTACGATGTCCGATAATAGCCGCGTGCTGATCGCGATTTTCCCAGAAAAAATCGAATTCAGATGGTAATGTCTGTCCGTCACTATCTGTCTGGAAAATATAGTCAGCGCCATGGTCGAGCGCATATTGATATGCAAAAAGAACTGTAGCGCCATGGCCGGAATTCGGCTTGTTTACCGGTTCCAAGCAAGGTAAAGACTCCTTAAGTGATAAAAGCTTATCGTATGTGCCGTCTTTACTGCCATCATTTACGATGACGAGCTTCGAGCCATTTCCGATTTTTTCAACGACTTCATGCCATTCGCGTGCAACTGCTTCGATATTCATTTCCTCGTTGTAAGCGGGCATAACGATATAAAGTGAATCTGTAGTACTCATGTTGTCTCCTTATTTATAGCGTTTTGATTCGATGATGCTTCGCGAAATTTGTAACGCACGCTCAACGACTGCATCCATATTATAGTACTTATATTCGGCAAGTCGACCACACAGGTACAAATCCTTGTAGCATGAAGCGGCATCTTTATACTTTTCGTAAGTGAGAAGACTCGACTTATTTGCAATTGGGTAGAAGGGCGAAATCGCACTTCCTGGTTTATATGCAGTCGGATACTCCTTCAAAATCGTCGTCGCGTCTGGTACATTTTGCAATGTCAGCAACTTAAACTCCGTAATTCTCGTGAACTCTTCGGAATTCGGATAATTGATAACAGAATTGCTCTGATAGGATTCCTTCTCAATATCTTCGAAAACTAAATTCGTCGAACGATAAGGAAGAACGCCAAATTCATTATTGAAAAGCTCATCAATTGCGCCAGTGTAGCAAACCGGACCATTAAAGGGTGCCCCATCCAGCAAAATATTGCCGGAAGATTCATGCAAAGCGAGTCGTAGCATGGCATCAGAATTAGTTTGTACATTAATCTTCGGGTGAGAAAGCATGTTCTCGAACAATTCGGTGAAGCCGTGAATCGGCATCATCTGAATTGTATCACGGAAGTAGCGATCGTCTGTACCTAAGACTACCGGAACACGGTCGATGACGCTCTTGTCGACTTCCTCGACTGGTACGCCCCATTGCTTGGCCGTGTAGTGTACAAACACTCTATCCATAATATAATTTCCGAGTGACTTAATATCCGGGTCTGTGTGTTCAACCAATTCGGAAATAAAGCACTTTTCTTTACCGGGAAAAGCCTTCGTTAGTTTGTCCTTCAGCATGGCAGCCTTGGCTGGTGCGAAAAGACTGTCTATGGATGTGTAGTTGAATGGAATCGGGACCAGCTTCCCGTCAATCCAACCGACAACGCGGTGGGAATAGGGATAGAAATCCGAAAACCTTTTCAAGTAATCATAAACTTGTTGATTGTTGGTATGAAAAATATGAGGACCGTAATTATGGACACGTACACCATTTAAGCGAGTATGTTCGTACATATTTCCTGCGACGTGAGGACGTTTCTCTAATGCAGTTACCTCAAATCCCGCTTCAGCGAGACTTCTTGCTATTACGGAACCGGCAAATCCGAGTCCGACAACGACAGCCATTTTTGACATAAAAAAATGATTCCTTTCTTTTGGAAATCTTTACTTGTTTATTTTATCTGATATCAAACAAAATAGCACGTTATTTTTTTATTAAACCTCTCTATTATGGTAAAATAATTTCATTATCAAAAGAAGAAGGGATATAACATGGCTACGAATCCATCCGATTCATCTAACTCGCAATCACAAAAACCGAACGAGAACCGCCAATCACCAGAAGAACTTGATTTTCCTGTTTTTGGTGATGCAATGCAAGCTCCTCAAACGGCACCTTCTTCGAATCCGAAAGCTACGCCTTCTTCGCCGAACGCGAGCCCGATATGGCCGGGTCAATCATTAAACCAAGCGAATCCCGGTATGCCACAAAAACCGCAAGCTATACAAAATCAAGCTCCGACGCGTGCCGTTCCACCTGTCGCATATCCGAACCAACCGATCTCACAGATGCAGGGACAAGTGAATTCGCAAATGCGCCCTATGCCACCGCAAAATCCAGCGATGCAGCAACAACAGCAGGGTCGCCCTCCAATGCCGCAAAATGGCATGGCAGGACAAGCAATCCCGCCAAGACAACCCAACGGAGCTCCAATGCAAGGCTACCCGGGACAACCGCTTCCGCCGATGCAGGGAAGGGTAAATCCGCAGATGCGCCCGATGCCACAGCAAAATCCGGCGATGCAGCCACCCCAGCAGGGTCGCCCTCCAATGCCGCAAAATGGCATGGCAGGACAAGCAATCCCGCCAAGACAACCCAACGGAGCTCCAATGCAAGGCTATCCGGGACAACCGCTTCCGCCGATGCAGGGAAGGGTAAATCCGCAGATGCGTCCGATGCCACAACAAAATCCAGCGATGCAGCCGCCACAGCAAGGTCGTCCACCTATGCCGCAAAATGGCATGCCGGGACAACCTATCCCACCACAGCAGGGTCGTCCACCTATGCCGCAAAATGGCATGCCGGGACAACCTATCCCGCCACAGCAGGGTCGCCCACCAATGCCACCACCAACATCTGCGACATACGGGAGAGTACCGCCACCGCGTAACCCGAACACGGCTGATATCGTTATGGTTGACGAAGAACCAAAGCCAAAGAAGAAAAAGGTGCTCGCGATTGTTCTTGCCATCGTTGCGGCATTGCTTGTCATTGGCGCAGGCGTATTTGTTATATTGAAATACTATCCGTCATTTGCGAAGGATAAGGATACCACGTCAACTTCCGTTTCAGAGCAAGCGCCGACTACAAGTGAGGATTTGGTATTGATTACTGAGTCTACTGTCCCGCCGACTCCTACTCCTACGCCGGGTCCGACACCGATTCCGACTGACGGACCAGATCTTACGGGAATGGTCATTGTCATTGATGCCGGACATCAAGCGACTCCGAATGAAGAGCAAGAGCCGCTTTCGAGTACGATGTCAGGTTCGAAGGATAAATCATCACAGGGATTTGTCGGTTGCGTGACTGGACGAGAAGAAAGTGAAATTAATCTGGAAGTCGCACAATTGCTTGCCCAATACCTGCAAGCGCTCGGTGCTGACGTAAGAATGACACGTACCGAAAATGATGTCGATATGTCGAATAATGAACGTGCGGCATTTGCCGTCGAACAGAATCCAGACTTGTATATTCGTCTCTATTGTGATGCGGCAAATGATTCGTTAACATCTGGAATTAACGTATGTGTTGCCAACAGCGGCACCTATGCGACCTCACTTCCTGATTGGGGAACGGCATTGGCCAATTCTGTAGCAACGGCGACCGGCGCGCAAAATGGCGGTTGCTATGCAAGCAGTAATTATTCCGGATTGAATTGGGCAAATGAGATTCCGAGCTTCATGCTTCGAATGGGATACCTGACGAACAGTGACGATGACGCTCTTTTATCCGATGCAGATTATCAATTCCTCATTTGTCGAGGCATAGCCGATTTTTGTGCATCCATGAAAACGAACGACTAGCCATATATCATAATTAAGTAATTAACGAGCCATACGCAATCGTGTATGGCTTTTATTTTGTCGCGTATGGTTCACCATGACCTGGTAAAACAAGGTACTTTTCTTTACCGAGCATGTCGAGAAGGGCTTTTCTCTCCTCGGTAGCTTTGGGAGAATTCATGTTGACACTGGTCATTAGATAAGGAGCCAGCGCATTGAATGCTGCTTGTTCTGGCGTATATCCATTTGCATTGACCAAGATGTCTCCCGTGAACACGAGATGAAAATCGCGGCATAGCAGAATGATTTCGCCGGCGACATGACCGCCGTTGCCTTCAAAGACTTCCAGTTGCATCTCACCGATACTAAAATCTCTGATTTTGACGAAGGGCTTATCACTGTCACCACGATCTCCCAAGGATTCGATTTTCTCGAGATTTGGGGCATGATAACCGGATAACAACGCACTGATTTTGCAATATGGTTTGTGGTAAACATTGTGTTCGCGGATATTGTCTTCACCGTTGTTTTCCCAAACAAAATTCATTTTGCTGTTTTCAGTACAATAGATTTTCTCAAAGAAGCTTTGCACGCCACAATGGTCCATATCGCTGTGTGTGAGAAGTAAGGTCTTAGGGAGCTCGTCCCATTTCGGGAAAAGCTCGCGGAGAAGCGCTTCCAATTCTTTTTCGTAGATGGCATATCCACTGTCTATGAAATAGAGGCGATCATCAGCTTCAATGACGTAGGTGTTCGAGCCGCAGGGAGGTTCAATCGTGTGAATGGCCATTCCGTGCGACAAGTACGTTTTACTTGTTCTTGGCTTATACGCGTCACCGCGACTGCGAATCAGATAGTCAGCATATTTTCCGATATATTCGAAGGTTTTATAGGGAAATTCATTTCGCTCATCCAGATTTTGCATCATGTAATTTGAGTGCAAAATCAGCTCGCTCTTTTCCTCGGCATTCAGACATAATTTTGATGCGATTTCATTAGCAAAGGAGAGATAAAAAACTGTGTTGTCGAGGTTTTTCTCGCTCTTGTCGTAGTCGAGAATGCGGATATCGCATATCTTTGAAATCGCGTCGAGAAAAGCCTTGATATCGTCTGGTTGTGTGACCAGAAGTCCCATTTTAAAGGCTTGATAGGGCTCGCCAGTTCCTTGCGAGCTGATGTAAGAAATATTGACGTGAAATTGATTGATAACCTCGAGAATCGGCGTGACACCGAGCGGAACGTCAGGTATACGAAATTCGACTAGTAGAATCTGTGCGGATTCATTCTCGGAAGAGAGGTAGCCGAGCGCATAAAGCTCGTCGGAGATTTCAGCAATGGCGGACTCTTCGCCTTCGACATCGATGAAAAGGGTGTGCATGTCAATGGCCTTGTTGTAGCTCACGCGGGTGATGTTAACATTTCGACTTCCGATGATTTGGCTGGCTGTAAGAAATGCACCAGCTTTATCCGGCATCTTCGTAATAAAAGTTTTTCGCATAACGTCCACCTGCCTTTCCATCGTATTTTCCGAAAAGGCCGCTTTGTTGTCAATGTGTAATGAGAAAAATCACCGAAAACAACCATGAATCAGATGTATTCTGCAAGGATTTCAAAAAGCAGACGTACATCAATCGGCTTGGCGATGTGATTATTCATGCCGACCGAGAGACTCTTCGTAATATCTTCGGCAAAAGCATTGGCACTCATGGCTAGAATCGGTATGGTTTTCGCATCTTCCTTTTCCGATTCACGAATCGCTTTTGTTGCCTCATATCCATCCATTTCAGGCATTTGTATATCCATGAGTATGATATCGAATGTTCCGGGTGGAGTGGACATAAATATGTCTACGGCTTCTTTTCCGTTAAAGGCTTCCGTTACTTCAAAACCTCGAGATTTTAGAAGCTCGTGGGCGATTTCTACATTCATATAGTTATCCTCGGCGAGCAATACCTTCTTGCCATCGAAGGTGAGCTTGGGGGGCTTCGTATATTCTTGCGCTTCAGGCGCACCATATTGATTCAGCAATAGATTGTACATGGTCGATTGGAAAACCGGCTTTGAAAGGAAACGTTGGATGCCAATCTCACCTGAAGTTGATTCGAACTCCGCGTAATCATACGCAGTCACGATAATTACAGGAATGTTCTCTCCAATCATGGTTTTCAGTTTGATAATCGTCTCGCGTCCGTCCATGATCGGCATTTTCCAATCAATGAGATACATATCAAATGGATGATTCGAGTCGATGGCTTCCTTTGCCATTTTCAAAGCGTCCATTCCATTATCGACGGTCACGCATTGTGCGTTACAGCGCTCGATAATGAGTCGCATGTATTGGAGTGTATCAAGATCGTTATCCGCAACAAGTACACGGACGTCGTTCAGATCGATTTGCTGACCAGATTGTGCTTTTGGCGCGTAATCGACATTAAATGGCAATTCGATTGTGAAAGTCGTGCCGACGCCTTTTTCACTTTCGAGCTTAATGATTCCGTTCATTGATGTTACAAGATTCTTCACGATGGAGAGACCAAGTCCGCTGCCGCCGTATTTTGACGAAATACTCTTGTCTTCTTGCTCGAAAGGATGATAGATACGATCCATGAAGCCGTTATCCATCCCGATTCCCGTATCCTTGATGATAAATTGGAAATGGGCTTGTGTATCTCTTTCCATGAGCTGACGCACGATAAAGGTGACACGTCCGCCTTCTGGGGTAAACTTCACGGCATTGTTGAGAAGATTAATCAATATTTGATTGACGCGTGTCTTGTCTCCGATAATGCTTTCGGCGGTAATTCCGTTATGCACAGTTTCAAAATGCACGTTCTTCGCATTTGCTTGGTTATAGAAAAGCACAGTCAGCGATGAAATCAAGTCAGAGAGATTGAAGCTCTCATGTGCGATTTTAAGCTTGCCGCTTTCAAAGGCAGAGACATCCAGTATATTGTTTACAACCGCCAACAATTGTTTTGCGGCGGTTTCTGATTTTATGATACAATCGAGCCTTTTTTCTTCCGAAGCTTGCGATGCCGAAGCGAGCGCCATGTAGCCGATTACAGCATTGATGGGAGTGCGAATTTCATGCGACATACGAGAGAGGAAGACGTTCTTTGCCGCATTAGCTTGCGTGGACGCATCTAAGGCATCTTCGAGAAGCTGCTTTTGTTTTGTTTCTTCTCGCTTTGTTTGTGTGATGTTGTGAATAAATACCATCATATTATTAGGATGGGTTTCATCAACGGGTAACGCTTGAATCAAGAACGAATACCAATGGTGTGTCCCATCTTCGTGCAAGGCGCGGGCCTCGAAATAGCATTCTTCGTGATTGCGAATTAATTCGCGAAGAGCATCGATTTGCAGCTTTTGCGAGACCTTATCAATATCTTCCTTGCTGATGTTGTGTAAAACCATATCCATCCAATCGAAATACTCTTCGGTTTTGGATATTTCGCCGTCGATTATTCGATATAGCAATCGGTATTTCGTTTCGATATTGATTTCGAAAACTTGATCGTATGCACGACACACTTGGTAAATAAACAAGGTATTCTCGTAATTTTTCTTTTTCTCCAGTGCGTTTTCGCGTTTGCGAGCGCGATTTCTCATGAATACGACAAGGAGCAAAACAGTAAGAATAAAAACGATTGTCAAGAATCCAGCAAACAGGAAGGGCTCTTTGTAAAGCATGGCTTCGAGTGACATCTCGGGATCCGAATAAACGGCATTTTCCGAGATTATGGCGTTCATTTGTGTTTCATCGATGGAGAGCACGGCTTTATTCATGATAGAAAGCAGAGTATTCGGTCGATCCATGGGAATTCCGATGGAAAGCGTCGCATAATATTCCGGAAAGTACGAGAGCTGTAAGCTTTTTTTCGTATCCTCATTCACATACCGTTCTGCCGAATACATATCGAGAATAGCCATGTCGGCTTTATTATTTCGAACCGCATCGATGATATCTTCTTGCGTTTCATAATATACAATTTGTGACTCGGAATAATGCGACTCGATATAGTGTGAAGTGATGTTTTCATGTCGCATCGCGGCAATTTTTCCATCGTCATCGTTGGATTCTCCGGCGCGCGTGACAATCGCAAATGGTAGCGTCATATAGGAAGACGTCAATTGGTAGCTATATTGCTCCGCTTCAATCGATGTCATGGATGCATCAAGGACAATGTCGATAGAGTGATCAAGGAGCATGGCATTGTATTCCTCACGCGTTTCAGGTATGACAAAGTCAAATGAAAGGCCTGTACGAGCCGATAACACATCTGAGACGGATACAATAATGCCTGACGGATTCCCATCTGCATCCAGACCCGAAACGGGTAAATGTCCCGGCTTAATCAATACCTTTAAACGAACGTTATCTCTCTGACACGTACTGATATATTCGCGTTCTTCAATGGAAAAGGGAATGTTATTACCATCTTCTCCAGAATAGTATTTATCAAAAAGAATCGTTTGCAAATTTGGGGAGACAAGCTCGAGCTGTTCGATGGCATTGTTAATCTGCGTCATGAGTGCTTCATCGTCTTTGCGCGTCATTATGTAAAATGGAGAGGCATTGAATTCAGCGACAATCCACTCATTCTCAAGTGAACGAAGGCTGCTTGTGACAATGGCATCAATTTCATCTTCGGCCTGTAAAGCCGCCGTCATATCATCAAGTGAGTCATAGATTACTGATTCATAGGTGAACCCTTGCTCTGTTGCATAATCTGCAAATCCTTGATTTCGAGAATTACCGGCAATCATACCGACACGAATTCCGTTTAGCTTTTGTGCGTTAGTGGTAAGATATTGACTGTTTCCGGCTTTCACAGTAAGAATCGTTGCACTCGACCCGATTGGCTGATTGGAGAATAAAAACTTCGCCATGCGTTCTTCTGTTTTTTGCGCGGACGTCAATATGTCGATTTCACCATTCTCGAGCATCGATTGCATCTCGGCCCAGCTATTATCGAATCCGACATATTCGAACATAAAATCGCCGTATGTCTCGAGCTGTTGCATATAGTCATATCCATAGCCGCTGTAGTTCCCGTAGTCGTCTATCATGTGATAACCCGGGAAAGAGAAAAAACCAACGCGATAGCTCGCTCCATCCCTTGCTGCATTGACTTCAGAAGCGGTGACGGGGGCATCCATGGCGAGCATAGGAGATAATGAAAAGAGGATAACTATAAGTAGACACAAATAACGAAATACTCTGTTTTTTCGTCGAGAAACCATTGGTTTTTGCGATACAATCATTATCCCATACCTCCTGAAGCCCATATTTATTCATTATAAGCCCACCAAGGCGTCGAAGTGTGAATGAGATACAATACAATGTAAGCCACATAAAGAAAAAACGCGTGCGAAAAGCCTGAAAATGCGGCATTTTCACGGAATTTGAACGCGCAAAAATCAAAAACTATTTCGACGCGATTTCTACGGAGACCTTCTTTCTTGCGAAAAATCCGCTGATTTTCCGTAAAAGAAACAAAATGAGCCCAGAATAGAAGACCACACTGAAAAGAAGCCCCATATCACTTATAGATTCAGACGAGAAAACATCATCTGCTTCATATCCGCAACACAATGCAAAGACGACACTACGAAGAAAGATACCAACAGTCAAAATGATGACGGAAAGGAGCGGCACAAAAGCGGATAGAGGGGCATGCTTATTTTCGAAGAAGAAATAGGAAAAGCCAGAAATGATGCATGAGAAAACAAGCATGAAAACCATACGATTATCTAAGATTGGCGTGTTTCCATACACGTAGTTATTGGCGATTTCTGCAAAAACTCGTACCAGCAAGAAATGTAGCATAAAAAAACGAGTATTTGGAAGCATTTCTCTAAAGTTTAATTTCCATAGAGGGAATCGTTGGTTGGTAATGCCGTTCATAAGACATTCGATGAGAGAAAGCGCACATATCAGGTGCGTACCGAGAATGATGAATAAAAGAAAGAGAACATGCTTTTCGAACGCCAATGAAAGAACCTCGTAAAATCGATCAATCGATGTCGTATAGAACCATGTTTCATCAATTAAGTCATAAAGCGGAAAGCTTATGGTAAGAGCAAAAAGAAGGTACATGGGAAGAAGGCTACGACCGTTGATATCTTCGACTGAAGATGTGTTTTCGCGTGAAAATGGCATCGATTTTCCTCCCCATATAATGATGTCAAAGACATTTTACAGGAAAGACTGTAAAGGAAATATGAACTATTTTCGTTTGTGTCAAAAAATATGAACATATTGTAATGATTTGGATTGCAATCTCTCACAATAGAAAAGGCAGGATTCCGAAGATTCCTGCCTTTGAAAGACAATGAGAAAGGTTTGTTTACGACTTGATATCAGAATGAATAAAATGATCAAATCCGATAAAGAATGTAATAGACACCAAAAGTAATCCGAAGAATACCGCATAAATCGGAGATTTGAAGATAATTGTTGAGAAGTTAGTACGGTTAAAGATGCTGAATATTCCTTCTGATAACAAAAATTCGTTTGGGAAAAACACGGTCACTGGATCAAAAACACTGCTGATAAAAATCTGCGAGAAACGCGTTGAAATAATGCTGAAAATGGACGTAAGGGTGGATGTTCCGGCGATGGATAAGAAGGTGAGACATACAGACACGGCATTCTTTTTCGTAATGGAAGAGAACATCATCGCCAGCGTCGCATACAGAATGAATTGTGCTTTTGATATGATCATATAGAGAATGTAAAAGCAATAGGATGGAATTTTAATCGATGGTGTGATGTAGTAGGCGGGAAGTGCATCGACGCCATACACCACATAGGTAAGTGTGACGGTCAAAATGGCATATATAAGGGTAAGGATTCCCATCATGGAAAGCATTGCCATGTATTTACCAACATAAATCTTCCAGCGTCGAATCGGTGCAATCAAGATGCATTTGATAGAACCAGACGAGAGCTCGTTGGAAATAGAGGTGCAAACGGTGATTGCAATAAAAAGATAGAGAAAAGCACTCAAAATCCACGAGTAAACACTGAATGTTGAGACAGCACTATCAGAATACTGTACGTCATCCTCTACCATTTGTTCCATAACATCATAGTAGTTATCCTTCCGAGCTTCTTCACTGTCCGTATATTTGCGTATTTCGTTGGTGAGATTCAGATATTCATCACCTTCGCCGAAATCATTCGATTCATTATCAGAATAGTACATATCTAAGAATGACGTGGAGAAATTGATGGTTTGTTTGTCATTATTGTTCGTTATCATTGCATTCGTTAGTAAGGATAGTATGAATGTGACGAGCAAGACACTCCCGAGAATAATCATGAAGACTTTAAAAAACAAGGTTTTCGTAAAATGAACCATTTCATTTTTATAGATGGCAAATAGCTTACTCATGTTTTTCACCTCCGACGATTTCAAGATAGGATGATTCGAGTGAGCGATGGACTGTTTCGATATTGAAAACATCCACATCGTTGAGCACGAGAAGCTTCGTGATTTTCGCGGTTTGTTCGGCGGTTAGGCGAATATCTATGTAATCGCTTGTCACCTCGACGATAAGGGCACCATATTCAGCGTCAATGCTTGCCTTCGCCTTGGCGACATCCGATACGGTTATTCTTTTAACCGGTGCATCCATGTTTTCCTTGGATGAAGAAGAGAGTAATTCAGCAATCGGCGAAACCGAAAGCAATTCGCCCTTAGCGATGACAGCGCATCGGTCACATATTTGCTCCATCTCGGAGATTAAGTGGCTGGAAATAAGAACGGCGACGCCGTGATTGTGTGCCAGATCCTTGAGAATCGAACGTAGTGCATAGATACCTTGTGGATCGAGACCATTTGTCGGCTCATCAAGTATCAATACGGATGGATTATTCAGCATTGCCATTGCGATGCCAATTCGTTGCTTCATACCGAGAGAATACGTTCCGACTTTTTTCTTTGCGACATCGGTCATTCCGACTAAGCGCAGCACTTCTTCAATACGTTTCTCGTCGATTCCGTCGTGCAATGATGCGTACAGCCGTAAATTGTTGAGCCCGGAAAGCTCACGATACATGTCAGGATTTTCGACGATGGCACCGACTTTTTCCAAAGAGGCTTCGTAATCCTTATCGCTGTCATATCCGTTAATGGTGATTTGTCCTTCTTTGGCATAAAGGAAGCCAAGGATGAGCTTGATGAGTGTTGTTTTTCCAGAACCATTCGGTCCGAGAAGTCCCATGATTTCACCATGATTCACGGTTAATGAGAAGTGATTAACTGCGACATTGTGCCCATATAGCTTTGTTACGTTTTGTATGCTGATGCCGGGAGTCGACGTGTGGGTATCGGGCTGTGACATTGCCGAAGTAGGATTATCAAGCGGCATGTCGGTCATTATGATGTCAACTTTATTCGAGCTAAGTTTACTCATGCTATCCTCCAAATTATTCTATCAATCCGCCGCCATAATAATCTTGCTTCATGAAAACATATTCCCAGTCACTTCCGTTTTTCTCATAACAAAAGAACATGCTGTATTTGTATTCGTATTCGTTGTCGTTATCGTTATCGATCAGAGTATATTCACATTGAACAGAAGCATAATTGTCACTGGTTAAGATGTTGGTGATGCGACAATCATGAAAGTCAGTATTGTTAGGTAGTTCTCCAGCATCTTGTTGTTCGTTGATGTAATCATCAATACGATCTTCTACATCATCTGTAATGGCTCGCTCTATGGATGCATGATAAATGGAATTTGCGATGCAATATCCGGTGAATAACACGACGGAAGCAAGCAAAATAATGAGCCCGCGATTGAATCTCGGTTTTGGCTGCAACATGTAATGTCCTCCTCAATGATGTTAATGCAATTTATACAAGCATACAGTTTAAGAAAAAGAAATGCAATCAACAACAAATGCTTTGTCAATACTACCTTTCTAGTGTATACTTTATTATTCAAATCAAATTGCAAACAGTGGGGTTTCGCTCGGTCAATTAATGAATTTTCTGAAATGAATAGGCCATTCTTGATACCGATTGAACCATTCCGTGTTTCCAGAAAGGAACGAGAATATGGCCAAGGATGAAACCATTATTAAGACACGAATCCATACCGTCGATATGTGTGTCGGCCCGATTTTGCCGAAGATTATTCTCTTTTCCTTGCCGCTCGTTCTGTCCGGAATACTACAGCTTTGCTTCAATGCAGCAGACATTATCGTAGTTGGAAAGTATGCGGGAGATAATTCGCTTGCCGCGGTAGGTGCGACGACCTCTTTGATTAATCTTTTGTCGAACTTGTTTGTCGGTCTTTCTATTGGTGCAAACGTACGAATCGCACGGCTTTTTGGTGCGAAGGATGAAAAGAACCTTGAACGTACGATTCATACGGCCATGTTAATGTCACTCATCAGCGGCATTATCCTCACCGTACTCGGTGTCTTTTGTACGGAGCAAATACTTATTTGGATGGGTACGCCGGGTGAAGTTTTACGGCTTGCTACTGTTTATTTACGTATCTATTTTCTAGGAATCACAGGTACTACGGTGTATAACTTTGGCAGTGCCATTTTGCGTGCAGTCGGTGATACCAAGCGCCCGTTCTATTTCTTACTGACGGCAGGTATTATCAATGTTGCTTTGAATCTTCTATTGGTGATTGGATTTGATCTGGATGTAGCCGGTGTGGCCATAGCGACGGCGGTTTCACAGATTATTTCCGCTATATTGGTTGTGAAATGTCTGATGAACGAGACTTCGTCATTCCGTTTGGAATTAAAGAAGCTTCGGATTCATAAGGATTGCTTCATCGCCATAACGAAGGTTGGTTTACCGGCGGGCATCCAGGGCGTTATTTTCTCGCTTTCTAATGTCGTGATTCAATCTGCCGTGAACACTTTCGGCGAGGTAACGATTGCAGGCAATTCCGCGGCATCGAATCTTGAGTCGTTCGTCTATTTTTCCATGAACGCATTCTATCAAGCGACAATCTCATTTACGAGCCAGAACTACGGGGCGCACCAGTTTAAACGCATAAAGAAGATATTCTTTTCGAGTCAGGCGTGTGTTATTGTCGTTGGCGTGATTTTAGGCAATCTCTTTTATCTGTTCTCACACACGCTTCTTGCGGTATATACTGATAGCCCGTTGGTCATAGAGGCAGGTGTCAAGCGCATGCTTGTGATTAGCACGACGTATGCACTTTGCGGGATTATGGAGGTCCTTGTCGGTAGCTTGCGTGGAATCGGTCATTCGCTTCTGCCGATGATTGTGTCATTAGTCGGCGTATGCGGTATTCGTTTGTTATGGCTTGCGACTGTTTTCAAGATGGATAAGTACCACAGCGTCTATACCATCTATCTTTCCTATCCAATCTCATGGTGTATAGCCATAATCGCGTTGTGCGTCCTTTTTGCTATTACTTACCATTTCGAAAAAAAGCGCCACGGGAATATGCTTCCCGTGACGTAAATTCTTTCGTACTGTAAGCGGTGAACCGTTTACGCCTTAATGCGCATAGCACGCAATTCATCTTTTTGCTCAGCCGAAATGCGATAGCTCTCAACTGCCTTTTGAATGGTTTTGTTATGTGTCCATGTATCCAGTTTTCGATCGCGAATATAAGGTAAAATCTCATCATAATGCTTTGCCAGTGCGGTCGCAAAATACCAGGCAATCATCATGTTGACATAGTATTCGTCAGAGCGAAGGACAGCTACCATATCCGGGTATTTAGGGTCGAATGCCTGATCTAGGTAAAAATTCATAAGCATCTCAATTCCGAAGCGACGCGTATAGGTGTGGTCACTGGCGAGCCATGTAGGAATCTCCGATTCGAGCTTGTCGAGATTTTTGGCAAAAACCGTAGGCTTTAAAGAATCGCAGGTTGCCCAGTTATTCACGTAGGGAAGAAAAGTCTTGATTTCCGCGAGTACCTGTTCGTATTTCTTTCGTCTGCTCAATATCACCATGTGTATTTGATTCTCTTCGAAATATTGATGCGGCAAAGCCGAAAGAAAAACATCGATATCGTCCCATTTTTCGATATCCTTTGCCAAATTGCGTATGATCGGGGTTCGAACACCGATAAAGGCAGAAGGGGGCAAGGCCGGTGTAAGATTGATATTGAAATCGCGGTACTTTAAATCTTGGTTTTGATAAAGAAGTTCGCGGATACGAGATATACAATCATTCATGGAAGGGATACTCCTTTAATTGTTTATTCTTTATTATAACGGAGATGACAGTATGTTTCACAGGTCATCTTGAATTCTTTGCTATAATTACATGGATTCGAATCAAAAATATGAAACGAAGATGAATTACGTATATTAGGAGAATGAAATGAGTGAACAGTTTTTTTCTGCCGTTGCACAGAAGATTCAAGCTATCCAAGTGAAATATGAACCGGAAATAATAGAAGTTACTTATACCAATCATAAACCAGAAGTCCAGAATCCGAAGCAAGAAAAGCTGCTTTGGAAAATCACATGCTTTCTGGAAGGAACTGACATGAAGGTCGGTCAATCCCTTTACCTGTTGAAACGACACGGCGTGATGGCGAAGGTGCTTGTTGAGCGCATGGAAAACATTTCCGGAGGCTCAATCACATCTGCATATGAAGGCAGTACTGCCGTGATTGTTATATCGTTTATCACAGATTTGCTTGACGAGCAGCCGGAATGGAATCGCGTTGATATTGGTGATGTACTGTCAAGTGAACCCTCTGTACCTTCCGGTGACAAAGACATCCGTAATCCACGATTGAAGGCACTTTTCCGTGAGAAAAAGCACACAACGATTCCACAGTTTTTCGGAATCATCTTTGAAGAAATTGCAATGAACGGGAGATTTCTTTCCGTAATGAATCAAATTGAGCCGATGAATGCTGATGATGTGAAGTCAGAAATATCATCCACTCCAACAAAAACGACGGCAAATGCGACACCCAAAAAGGTTACATTTCCCATGCTTACCTCAAATTCAGGCGATGTGTTTTTTCCGGTTTTTACAGATGAAGAAGAAGCAAAAGGCCTTCCGGATTGTGCAGATAAGAAACGCATCGGAGCGAATCTTGATTTTTACAACCAATTGTTCAGCCAGCCGACACCGGCCAAGGGCATCGTTATTAACCCCTTTAGTGACAACGTAGTGATATCGGGGGATGTCATTCATAAGCTCTATGAAAACAAATGCAAAGAGATGGAAGCCATCGGCAAATTCAATGATAATCAACATAGAAAAGGAGATAAGGGATGAAGGACATATCGTATACCATCAATGCACATAGCAGTATTCGCATGGATATGCATGGCAAAATCATTTATTTTGATCCGTTTGCATTTGATGAAGGAACATCGATGCATGATGCGGATATCATCTTCATCACGCATACACACTATGACCATTTCTCCCCAAATGATATTGAGAAAGTAGCCAACAAAAATACTTTTTTCATCGCGCCGACATGCATGGAATCAGAATTGCGTACCATCGGTATATCAAAAGAATTCATGCATTTAGTAACCGTTGGAGAACACTTTAATTTTGCACAGGATATTTCGTGCGAAGCCATCGCGGCATATAATATCAAGCAGCCTTTTCACCCGAAAAAAGAAGGCTTCGTAGGCTATATTCTCTCAAATAAACAAACTTCGGTATATGTTGCGGGGGACACGGATAATACTGCGGAAGCTCGAGCGGTTCGAGCAGACATTGCTTTTCTCCCGGTAGGTGGCACATATACGATGAATCCTGTCGAGGCCGCAGAATTAATTCGCGCAATTGAACCAAGTATTGCTATTCCGACGCATTACGGAAGTGTTACCGGTAAAGAAACCGATGGTGAAGAATTTGCAACGTATGTGAATCAAGTGGCGCCGAAAACAAAGGTTGATATAATCCTCGATGGGAAGTTGCAAAAATAGTATATTTTTTTTGCGTGTCGTGTTATGATAAAAAAACAAGATTTTTTTGTTAAAAGGGGTGAAAAAATGAAAAAAATATCTCTTGTTTCCATTCTTCTTTCAATTCTCATTGCGTTTGGTTTTATGGCTTATTTGCCGTCTGCGAATTTGCGTGCAGATACAACAGAAATCGAAAATAATGACGAAATTGATGCATTATCAGCGAGCACGACTATTACCATACAGGATATATTCGACTCAAATAAATTGGGGGCCTTCTCGTTGGCGGACGGAAAAGCAAAAATTATCTTTTTCGGCTCTATTGCCTACTGTACAAGTTGTCAATCCGTTTTCAATTCATTGGTCGGACAAATGTCCAATATTATGTTTGAAAATGCGACTGATTTATATGCATTCAATATCTTTAATGTTGGAGATGATGGCTATACTGCTGATGATGTTCGCGCATCTGTAAATCCATATACGAACCCGTTTGTCTATTTATCCAACAGTCTCACGGATGAAAGAGAAAATAGTGACATACATGATCTTTACTATATGTGTTTCCATCATGCGGTAGATGCAGGTCTAATTGAGAACAATATTTATAGTATGCCATTGGTCGCAATTATTGATGGTGATGGTAATATTCTGGAGACAATCGTCGGTTATCATGATAATGATTATATTAGAAGATTTCTTTCTAGAAGTTTGATGATCAATCGTGGATTCACGTTAATTCCAAGAACCGATGTTGATATTTCGAGATACCCTGGTATTGTCGATTTTGTTGAACGATGCTATGAAATTGCTCTTGGCCGTCCGTCCGATTATGCAGGCTTGGTCGACTGGGTAACAAAAATTGTTTCCGGCGAGCTTTGTGGAACTCAGGTAGCGTATGGATTTGTTTATAGTAATGAAATGCAGAATGCGAATTTATCCAATGAACAATATGTTGATCGCCTTTATCATATTTTTATGGGGCGCGACCCTGATGATGGCGGCTTTCAAGATTGGGTAGGAAAACTGAATGACGGAACACTTTCCCGCGATGATGTTTTTGCTGGATTTGCCAATGCGGATGAATTCTATGAAATATGTAATGATTATGGTTGCCTTTCGGGTGTGTATTTTCAGGGAATTCCAATAGATTCACAAGGTCAAGTGAATTATTTCGTATCATGGCTTTATAACATTCTCTTATTGCGTGAAGCGGATCGACAGGGACACGCATCATGGGTCAATGCACTTGTCAGCGGTCAGCTGAGCGGAAGAGAAGTTGCTTCCGGATTTATGTGTAGTCCGGAGTTTACCCGAAGAGTAATGAGCGATGCAACATATATATCACTTGTTTATCTTGTGTTCCTTCGTCGCTCCGCTGATTGTGATGGATTGAATAACTGGCTTCATGCAATGAATGGTGGAATGACACGAGGAGCAATCTTTGAAGAATTTGTTAGGTCACAAGAGTACGTCGGATTATGCCAAAGAATGGGCATTCGCCCGTACTGATTTGATTTAGTATTGGTATGTGAACATATAGCTACGTCGCCGTTCGTGGCGAACAAAGAAATTGAGTCGCAAACTTTTTATATAGTGGATAAGAATGAAAAAATCGGACATGGGGTATGTGGTTGCTTACCTCATGTCCAATTTAATTCATTATTTTTATTGTTTTATCATGTTTTCATAATGAATGATAAAAAAATTCATAATTTATTAATCCTTTATTTTTATTGACTTGATTTTGTTTACGCGTTATTCTCGTCTCAAAAGGCATTAAAATAAGGAGGGAACTCAAATGAAACACTTGACTAGGAAACTGGTTACGTTGATGTGTACCATAGCAATCGCACTTGCAGCGATTCCGATGGGTATGGCATTTGCGGCAACATTAAGTGACGCGCCACAAACCATGGCACAGTATCAAGCTCCCGACAGCGATGGAAAGACAGTTTATATACAGTTCAAAACGTTTTGGGCAAATTATTTGAACATTGATAAAACTGAGATGGATTTCACCTTGGTTTACGAGTCAGAAATCTACCCAATGAGTGCGGAAGATACAACTGATAAAAAGGTTTGCTTTAACAACGTACCGAATGGTACGTATAGTGTGTATTGCAATGACGAAGATACTGGGAAAAAAATTACAATCAATAATAGTACGGCGAATAAAAGGACTTTTACTCTCGATGCAGTTCTCCTTACTTTCACTTCGGATACCTTTACTCCGAATGGGGATGATTTAGACTTCACTGGGAAACTATATTATTATATCATCCCAGGCATTACGTATAGTGTTGATTTACAACCTATTGATGGTGTAAATGCAAGCAGCTATTGTCTCGGTAATGGTACACTTACTATTTCGAACAATGATGGTGCGGTGATTAATGCTCCATCAGGCCCTGATGAGAAATTCACATTCAGTAAAGTATTTAGTAATGGTAGTATGGAATATGTTGCCAATGAACAACATAGTGAATCGCTCGAATATATACACGATGCTGCTACCAATAATGATGCGTCTCAACATAATGTGAATTGCACTGTGTGCGGAAAAACCATTCGAACAGAAAACTGTAACTTCGAATCGAATGTTGTAGCAGCAACATGTACTGAAGACGGATATACAGAGTATACATGTGCGGATTGTGGTTATTCCTATACGGAAACTATTCCTGCTACGGATCATAACTACGTCGAGGTAGTTACTGATGCTACATGTACTACAGCCGGATATTCAACATTTACGTGTTCGAAATGCGGAGATACCTATACGGTAGCTGGAGACTCTGCTACTGGTCATGTCTTCGGCGACTGGCAGCATAAAGCTGGCGAAACACACACACACGTACGTTCATGTGAAGTATGTGGTGAAGAAGAATCTGAAGACTGCACCTTTGAAGAAAATGTTGTAGCAGCAACATGTACTGAAGACGGATATACAGAGTATACATGTGCGGATTGTGGTTATTCCTATACGGAAACTATTCCTGCTACGGATCATAACTACGTCGAGGTAGTTACTGATGCTACATGTACTACAGCCGGATATTCAACATTTACGTGTTCGAAATGCGGAGATACCTATACGGTAGCTGGAGACTCTGCTACTGGTCATGTCTTCGGCGACTGGCAGCATAAAGCTGGCGAAACACACACACACGTACGTTCATGTGAAGTATGTGGTGAAGAAGAATCTGAAGACTGCGATTTTGAGCTTGCATCCGTAACACCAGCATCACTCACGGCTCCAGAAATAACCACATTCAAATGCAGAATTTGTGGCCATGAGTATGAGGAAGAAACAGCTCCGATGTTAACACCGGTTCCGACACCTGCTCAGACTACACCTACGCCAACACCATCTAGCGGCGTTCTCGGTGTTAATCGTGAAGAGATTGAAAACTTTGTCACTCGTCTCTATCGTATCTGCTTGAACCGTGAACCAGAGCTTCCGGGATCCCTAACGTGGATTGACGGCTTGGCTGATCACAGACTCTGCGGTGTAAATGTCGCATATGGATTCTTCTACAGTCCTGAATTCCAGAGCCACGAGTTCACGAATGAGCAATATGTCACATACCTATACTCGGCACTTTTGAATCGTGAATCAGATACACAAGGCATTCAAGACTGGACGAGCAAGCTGGATAGCGGCGCTGTAAGTCGCGATGATGTGTTTAGAGGATTTGTTAACTCGACAGAGTTCTACGAGCTTTGTAAGAGCTTTGGCGTGACGGCTGGAATCTACTTCCCCAATATCAATAATGATGCTCAGGGCGCGGTGAACTGCTTTGTTGATCGTCTTTATGTGGATGGACTCGGACGTATTGGTGATAAGGCTGGTCAGGACATGTGGACGAACATGATAATCACCGGTCAAATTTCCGGAAGTGATATTGTTAAAGAATTCCTTTCCAGCGAAGAGTTTACAGCTCAGACTTATAGTAATGATCGCTATGTGCAGATTCTGTATGCAACTTGCCTAAACAGAGCCGCAGATTCTGCTGGACACAGTACTTGGGTAAACGTACTGAATGGCGGGGCTACACGTGATTCTGTATTAAATGAATTCCTTGCAAGTACGGAATTCACCAATCGTTGTCTTGCCGCGGGTATTCAACCATAAAGTTATATGATAAAATCGCATAATAAAGACATCATGCGGAAAGCGAGGAGCATATGTGCTCCCCGCTTTCTGCAGGTAATATTGACAATATAAGGGGGACAAAATGAGAAGAAGAGTTTTATCGGTTATCATGGCTATCGCTTTAATGTGCACACTGGTACCTGCAATGGTTTCGGCAAATGGGGGAACAGGAATTAATACAATTGCCGAGCTGATAAATGCACTTGGTGGATCATCATATGCTATGAGCACGGGTAGCGTGGTGACGCTAAAGAAAGATGTTACATTAGATCATGAGATAGTAATATCTGGTGCCGACTTAACGTTGGACCTGAATGGACACAGTATCATTGCCTCTTCATCTTTTTAACCAACAACATCGACTTCAACTTACCATGCACTCATTATTCTCTCAACTACGACAGGAAGCTTTACAATCAAGAATAGTGGTTCAACGCAGAAAATTTCGACAAACAACGTGACCAAATTATGCGCTATCCGAGTGGATTCCGGTCGTCTTCATATCAAGAATAGAGTAATGATTCTCGGAACAAATTATGGAATCTACTCGACTGGAACGTCGATTATTGAAGGTAATTCAACGAAAATTTGGGGCAGTGAATATGCAATTTATGCGACCTATAACTCAAATACATCCATATAGGGGGGCACAATAGGAGAGACTGGATTAACCGAAGGGTTTGGCTCAACGAAAAGCGGATACGGCATCAGAATGTTTGGTGAAGCCGATAGAGAATCTGTCTTGAATTTTGATGTGCCTGACGGTTCAATTGCGAGAATTACGGGTACTGACCGTAGCATATTCCGTATGAATTCGACAGGTAGTAGCGTGACCTGTTCAACTTCTACGGCGATGAGACTTGGATCAAGTACTACGTATATTTCGGAACTACCAACAAAATCAGTATCAGAAGACATAAACTTATCTGCGAACGTAAAGTATCCAATCTACGTAAATGGTACGCAATTCATGACGACGAATATAGCAAGTGGAATCGCGTGTGGCACGGGAACCGCGAAGCTTACTGTGCCAGCGAATACGACATCGGGTACATATATCTTAACTTTAGAGAATGCCACAATTAATCAAGCAAATGACCTGACCGGATTTGTATCTGCTATTCGTTCGGAGCGTAATCTAAAAATCGTGTTGGAAGGAACCAATACAATCATTGTACCTGCAGGAACATATAGCTCTACAGGTATTGAAATGATTTCGAAAAGCGCACTCAGCATTACCGGCACAGGCTCGTTGCAGATAAACGCTACCAAGGAATTAACGCATAGTAATGCCATTGGAGATAGTGTTAACGGAATATATACGGATGGTTCAATCGTTATCAACTGCGATACCTTGAAAATAGATGCCAAAGACATCGGCATTCGATACGGCACCGGATTGGATGTTTTAGGAAACACACAATTAACTGTCAATACGACAGATCAGGATAGCTCATATGGAATCTATGGTATTGATGGTGGATTTGATTTGGCCGGAAATGCGAATGCTTCCATCGGTGGCTTCACGAGAGCCATAATGGATGCTGGTAATCATTCAGATACGAATCCGTTGACCATACGTGAGCATGCGATTCTTCGAATGAGTGTACCTGTCGTATCGTTTTCAGATGGAATCAATAATCAAAAAATTGACTGGAGTAATTGCTACGCTAACCCGAAAGTCATTACTACTCGTGATGGTGAAGGCGAAAAGCTATGGTTAACAGATGTTACTCCATTACCAACCACTTTTGATAATGGTTACCTCTATATCAGAATATCGCCACAAGATGAAATCATTTCGTCAATCGTGGTTAATGGCGTGACGGCTCCAACAATCGGTGCTCATCCCGACACCACGGTGAGCGTACCGAGTGGCTCGAACTATAACGTGTTCTATGTTACGACTGCCATGTGGTATAACATTAATGATCAGGAATGGATGACATCGTCCGATACCTTTGAACCGAGTAAGGCATATCGTTTAGTCGTAAATATCGAACCGAATCAAGACTATGCACTTGCACCGGCGCTCCAGCTCTCGACAACACTTTCCAATATAACCGCAGCTTCCTATTCCGTATCATCGACGACATATCAAGTCTCGACAAGGATAGGTCGAATCTTTAATTTTGACTTCGTGGCTCTTGCTGTTCCGTCTGGCGTTTTGGGAGTTGACCGAACCGGTGTAGAAAACTTTGTTGATCGTTGTTATGTCGCCATGCTTGGTCGACATGCCGAAGATGCAGGACTTCAAGACTGGACTAATCTAATCTCAAATCGTGAAATATGCGCGGCGCAACTTGCTTATGGCATTATGTACAGCGACGAATTCCAAAGATTAAGCATTACCGATGATGAATTCCTTAATCGCATGTATTATATGTTCTTCAATCGCGAACCTGATGGCCCCGGTAAAGCTATGTGGTTGGCAAAACTCCAGAGTGGTGCTATGACGCGCGATGACATTTTCCGCGGCTTCGTGAACTCTGAAGAGTATTTCAAGGTTTGTAAAAACTTCGGTATCACAGCTGGTTATTATGTGCCAAATGTCGAAATGATGCGTCAGGGCGCCATTAATTGCTACGTCGAACGACTCTACATAACATGCCTCGGACGTGTTGGCGATATGAGCGGTCAAATTTGCTGGGTAAAGCATCTCATCGACGGCGATATGACAGCAGAAGAAGTAACCTATGGATTCATTTTCAGTAATGAACTTACCAGTCGGAATGTATCTGATGCGGAATTCGTGTCAATTCTCTATTCGGCATGTTTCGGTCGTGAGCCTGATACAGAAGGTTATTCTCATTGGATGAATGCCTTGGCAGGAGGATTATCGCGCGAAGATTGCTTCCGTGGATTTGCTAATTCAGCTGAATTCAGAGCACTATGCAATACATACGGAGTTCGCTGATAATTGTTTATCGTTTATGAAAGAATGCCCGCGTGAGAGTCATTTCACGTGGGCATTTGTTTGTTTGGCACAGAATGTGACGTATATCTCCTCTTGCATCAAGTAACAAAAGAATATAAAATGAAAACTCTCATTGATGTGGGGGCGTACTGGTTTCGACGGGGTTGTTGAGGCTGGGAAAGCGGGTAGAGGATCCTCGTTGGCCTCTTTAAAAAACGGGGAAATGCAAGTAATTGCAAACAAAACAACACTCGTAGCTGCTTAAGTCAGCTTCCATCCTACCGGTCGATCTGCTGATCGGATCTGGGATGTCAGATAGCAGACCTTACCTGTCGGCAGGTTAAACAGGAGAACGTGTCTCACTAAGCTTTGCGTGATTCATGTATTTATGAAGCTACCGGACGAAGCGGCCTGTCAGTAGGCTTGCTTCATAGGGGAATACTCTGAATACTGACTGCACCCGGAGATGTCCCATCGGATACGGTTTCGGACAGGAGTTCGATTCTCCTCGCCTCCACCAAAAAAGAACGCTAATTTTGATAAAAAGTTTGCGTTCTTTTTTTTGTTGGGTAGACGCGGTTGGTATGTTAGTATCATTTGGGGTTGAAGAAATTCTAGAAAGCTTTATATTTAATTTAAAGAACATCACAGTTTTGGAGGAAATTGTATGGCAGACGGCTATATTTATACGAGGATATCAAACGACTATCTTGATAAAACCAAATTGCTCAAAGCACATACAAGAGGAGAACTACAAGATAAGATTGATAATCAGTTGGCCATTTGGTCGAGGCAAGAAGCATTACAACGCGAACGTGACCGGATTTTGGATTTAAAACATCGTACGGAAGAGAAAAACGAAGAGCTTTTCAAGCTCATTCATCAGTACAAACAGATTCTGGTTTTATCTCTTTCTGTTTCTACAAAACATGTATGGAAAGACTATTATCGCAAAGATCAGTATCCAGCGTTTTTGTTTAACGAAGTCGCTCCCGAATTGACGGAGTACCTTGATAAATTTAACGTGCCCAAGAAAAGCATCTTTGAAAAGCTTTTTCATAAGCTCGAGGAGAAAAGAGTGACAGGTGAAAAGAAAGCGAACCAAGCCTTTTCGGAAGCTGTATCCGATTTTGATAAGAGAAAAGATATTGCGTTAAACATGTGGACGCAAACGAAGAATAAACATGATGAAGAAGTAGCTAAGCACAACGCCGGTATTGACGAACTGAGAGTTTCATATGAAAACGGAAAACATGCTGGAGTCGAGTACTTATCTTTGCGAGCAATTGAGAGAATGTTTTTTCCAGAAAACTGCATCAGTAATTTTGAAGTGCATTTTGATGAAGAATCACAGGTTCTTGTTGTCAAGGTTTCTCTGCCGAATACCACGGAAATTCCAACTACACGCGAGTTCAAGTATGTGGCAACCACAAAATCAATCAAGACTGTCAAAATGAGTGATAAAGAATTCAATGCATTCTATGACAATACAATCAAACAAATTGCTTTGGCCATAATTCAGCATGTTATCAAATCTGACTATGCGCAAAAGATACTCTCTGTTGTTTTCAATGGTCGAGTAACTAGCATAAATAAAGCAAAAGGATATGAAGTTGAAACTTGCATCTTATCTATTCAAGCTGCAAGAAAAGATATTGAGAACATAAACTTTGTACAGATAGATGCGAACGAATGCGTTCGTAGTTTAAAAGGTATATATTCAGGTAACTTGGCTCAATTAGCACCTGTTAACCCCATTCTGGAATTTGATCAAAATGATTCTCGCTTCATTCAAGCCAAGGACATTCTCGATTCCTTGGATGCCAGTGAGAACCTTGCAACGATGGATTGGGAATCGTTTGAGCATTTAGTTCGAGAACTATTTTCAAAGTATTTTTCAGATAATGGTGCAAATGTTCAGGTTACACAATCTAGCCGCGATGGTGGTGTTGACGCCATTGCGTTTGATCCTGACCCAATTCGCGGTGGGAAATTTGTAATCCAAGCAAAGCGATATAACCGCGTCGTTCCGGTATCAGCGACACGTGATCTCTATGGCACGATGCTCAATGAAGGAGCTTCACGTGGTATTCTCGTTACTACAAGTTATTACGGAAACGACTCCCGTGAATTTGCAAAGGATAAACCCATAACGTTAATAGATGGCTCAAATCTAGTAAAAATGTTTTCTGACTATGGCTATGATGTTCATATTGAACTTCAAAAATGAAGTTCAATCTTTTGAAATCGTTTTCCTTCCAATAGTATCGCTCAGCGCTCTGCTCCAAACGATAGCGCTTTTTCGAGCCACATCGAAACGATGCCTGCACAAATTCTGTTGCTATCTTCATCGATTTCCAGTAAGATAAATTGTAAATAAATATAAAGAAATAAAAGCATAATTTAGCAATTTATCCCATTCTTCCGAAGCTACATCACATCTAAAGCAGTCACTTGCAAAATTTTTCTTTATCAAACAATACGTATCAAAACACATACGTAACTCATCTTTTTCATCGTAGATTTGCAAAGGCTTATGATAGTGCAGTGGTATTACTCGTAAGCATTAATGGAAAGGAAATGATTCATATGGAAACTCGCTCTAACCGGGTTTTACGATTTGCCGAAATGCACGTAGCTGCAAGAAAAACGGCTGGGAGATCACAGGAATATATGGCGCTTGAGCTTGGCGTGTCCAAGAAAACGGTGCAGAACTGGGAAAAGGGAATCAGCTCTCCCTCGTATTTCCAAAGCCTTGAGTGGTTCAGCGCGTTAAACGTCAATCCTTTCCCACATTACTTGTCCTTTTCTTTTCCCGATGAATTTCAACACCTCAATGGAAAAGACGGCGATGATAAAATCGAAGAGGCGTTTGATACCTTAGTTGAACAACTCCCTATTCGCAGTAAAAGAGCATTAATCTATTTGTTCTATGGTAACCATGGCAGTTCTCCAAATGCGATTTTGCAGCTGATGCTTGCTTATCTGCATACGCCACTTAAGTCGAGAATTGCGCAGGCGGTGTTGACCAAAAATGTATATGAAATGGAGAAAGCTCTGAATAACATCATTTGTCCGGAGAATATTTTGCCGGATATGGAGTCTTTGGATCGTGCGATATATAAGGCCCGAAAAGCCGCACTTGATCGTGAGACCAGTTACTCAATCGTTGACGAAGAGCGTGAAGAGGGCATGGAATGACCATCGCGTACGCGATTCGGATTCACTGATTCCGCTCGCGGACGGCACATTTTACCCACAAAATACCATAAATTGAAGATACAGCCTTTTGCAGCCGCTTATCACTTTATTGGAGATAAGGGCTACTTTTTTGCCTCAATCGATGATTGGAAACGTTTCACTCATGTGATTATGAGATGCCTGCGGAGCCGACTATGGGCGGAAATAATTTACCTGTTAAATGCCTTTCGACGGGCATGTTTTTTCTGCTATAAATCTTTCATTTCTGGATGATTCACGTACCTTGACCGATACATTCGGATGTGTTACCATCCAAAAATAAGGTACGTGTATTGGCTGTTAATCACTCCATGCAAACCTTATGCACGGCAGACGAACCGCTCATTTTTGAATAAACCGCATGCTATCCAAAGGAAGCATAGAAAGAAGGTTGTAACATGAGAAGCATTACCAAGCTCGATTTACAATACGCACACAGATTCTATGGGTTTAAGGGCGAAGCACAATACTTGCACGGACACACCGGTATTTTGACGATTGAAGTTGAGGATTCCGTGGAGCCGGGTGTAAACATGGTATTCCCGTGTAATGAGATTCAGAAAACGGCATGGAATCTGCTGAAAAACTTCGACCACGCGCTGGTTCTGCGAGAGGACGATCCGCTTCTTCCTGCCATTCTTGAAGTCTATGAGGCACAGGGCATCAAAGACGGTGCGCCGACCAACAAGATGAAGGGGCCGGCTTTCAAAACAGAGCTCGCTACCGCATATCCGGATTGTCGTTTGGTCGTGACCAAAGAGACCATGACCGTGGAGGGCATGATTAAAATTGTGTATGACTTGCTCAAGGATAAGCTGAACATCGCAAAAATTTCGTTTACCAGTGGTGTGAATGCCGCCTCCGAAGAATTTTTCGTGAGAATGGAAATAGACCGTTGCCCGATGTGTGGTATAGCACTTGATGAAAATGGTGTTTGCAAGAAATGTGGATATCGGAAGCCATGATTTCCATCGTGCAAAACGATTTTGAAAACGAACCGACAGCTCAGTAAAACACTGCCCTGTCAGATAGCTCGAAAGGGGCGAGAAGAGTATATGAAGGCGCAAAGATTCTATGTTTGTCAGATCTGTGGAAATCTTGTTGGGATGATATATGATAGCGGGATGATTCCCGTCTGTTGCGGCAAGCCAATGACAGAATTGAAAGCAAATACGGCGGATGCGAGTCTTGAAAAGCATGTACCTGTTATTGATGTCTCGGACAGTCGTGTTGATGTAAGGATAGGGGAGTCGCCTCATCCGATGAATGCAGATCACTGGATTCAGTGGATTTATCTAATGACCAGCCATGGCGGACATCGCTATGAGCTGCTTCCCGGAATGTCCCCTCACGCGAGCTTTTCATTGCAACCTGGGGAGCGGCCTTTTGCAGCATTTGCGTACTGCAATCTTCACGGATTGTGGAAAAATGAAATCAGCTAATTCAGTTTTCGGTTACTCCGAGACGTGAAATTCATTCTTTACGTCTCGTGGGAGTACCCTCATACATATGATTTTATAAGACTGCGCAAGCTGCAGGAGGAGATTTTATGGCAGATGCTACAGTATCCAATGATATACAGAACAACCATAAAAGGTTTCGTTTGTTGCAGTGGGGCAACGGGATCGCCTTCCTTGCTATGGTCGCAGTGAATGCCCTCGCGGTGCTGTTGCCAATCAACGGTATCACGCCCGGCGAGGTGTCAGACTCGTACCCGAACCTGTTTGCCCCAGCAGCAATGACCTTCTCAATATGGAGTGTGATTTATCTGATGCTTTTCCTATTCGTGCTCTTCCAGGCGGGCTTGTTTACGATGCGCTCACCGGAAAAGCTGATGGTGGTAAATCGAATCGGCATACTTTTTATTCTTTCCTCCTTATTTAACATTGCTTGGATATTTTGCTGGCACTATAAACAGATTGCGTTGTCGCTTTGTTGTATCGTCGCTCTACTATGTATGCTAATCCTGATTCATGGTCGCATTAACCAAAAGAAGCTGTCATGGCGTGAATGCGCGATGGTACGCATCCCATTCTCAGTGTACTTTGGCTGGATTACTGTGGCCACAATTGCAAATGTTTCTACGCTGCTTGTCAGTTTGGATTGGGACGGATTTGGGATGTCAGATGAATTCTGGACGATTTTGGTGCTAATCGTCGGCATGGTCATTGGCTTGCTGGTCATTATGCCAAAACGCGACCCCGTTTATGGTCTGGCAATGGCATGGGCGTACCTTGGCATCGTAATCAAGCATAGCAGTACAACAGGCTTCGATATGGCGTATCCTTCTGTGACGTGGATTGCTGGGATAGCAGGCGGCGTTTTATTTGTGGCATCCGTGGTGGCTCTCGTTTTTGGAAAGCGCTGGGTCAAAACAGAAGAGGATGCGGAGAGTTAAACACGTAAGATACTTTCAGAAAACAGATGCATCACATGTGATTTCATTTGCAAAGAGTTTGGTGATGCAACGATTAGCAAACACATTTCTCACCCCCTATAGACGCTTGAGCCCCCTTAATACTAAGGGGGTTCATTTTTTGTGAAAGCATGGTTGGTGTATGGACACGGGTATTGATACTCACATTTTGTTACAATGAAATAGATGTGATGTAAGAATGGTTCAAGGGGGTACATGTATGCAGGATCGATATGCCGGTGATATAGGTGACTACGGCAAAATTGCATTGTTGAAATCCGTTGAAAATGCAGGCCTTCGATTGGGTGTAAATTGGTATAAATCCAAAACGGCAGAAATAGAGAAAAACGCGGATGGACGCTATTTAATCTCAGAAGCTCATAAATCTTACGACCCTGAGCTTGCCCGAAAACTACTTGCAATTTCAACAAGCGAGAATCGTTCCATAGAAGCACTTCAAAATGCAAAGCTATTGGAGACTGCATGCTATTATGATTGCTATGTTCCGCCCAAAGCCGAACGAGACGATTGGCAGAAAAAAGCAATGGCGGTCTTTTCTTCGTGCGATATAGTATTCCTTGATCCGGATAATGGATTGTCAGTAAAAAGCGTGAGAGCGCAGTCAAAACGTAGCTCGAAATATGTCTACATGGATGAAATTGAGGACTATATTCGCTGCGGAAAAAGTGTGATTCTCTACAACCACCGGCAACGAATTAAGGAAGACATCTATTTTTCATCCATGATTAACCGTTTTAACGAAACCCAAGCCATCACAGGCAAACGCATATACGCGATTACCTTTCCCAAATGCACAATACGCGATTATTTCATCATTTCTGCATCATTCGAACATTCGCAAAAAATTGAACAAGCGCTCAGTGCATTGCTATCGAGCTCGTTCGGTGAAAATGGCTTTTGCAAATGCCGGCCGATTGAGAGAAAAGCGTAGGCAAGCGAGAAAATGCTGCTCTATTGCGGACAAAGCTATCACAGAATGGTGATAACGATTCTGTAGTAATTTTTATTCGGCTGCATTCATCATTATTCATTGTTGATATTTGATTCTAATGTTAAAATTATTTCATTGATATGAAATTTCTGTTGTCCATTCGCGGCGTTTATTACTGAAAAAGTGAAAGCTCTGCCATAGACGGCGGAGCTTTTTTGGTGCGTGTTATGTGGGGGGAGAGAAGAACGGGAAAGATAAACTGGTTTATAAGATAAACTGGTTTATATATTTTGAAAAATAGCTTGATATCTGTAATTAATAATCCAAGAAAGGTTAATAACATGAAAAAAGTTGGCGTAATTTACATTCTGACAAATCCATCATTTCCAGATTTTTTGAAGATTGGGTATGCAACGGATATTGAAAAACGATTGTCGCAACTCAATAGAAGTGAGTGTGTTCCATTTGCGTTTCGTGTTTATGCGACTTATCAGGTAGATGCTCCACTGCAAGACAAAAAACTTCATAGCATCATTGACCAGCTAAATCCGGAATTACGTGCCATAGATACATTTGATGGAAAAACTAGAACAAAAGAATTCTATGCAATGAGTGCAGAAGATGCTTATATGCTGTTAGAAAATATTGCTACACTCAGCGGAACAATGGAACAGTTGAAACGATTAACACCTGAAGGCCATGAAATTATCGACGAAGAAACTGCCAAGGAGATTTATGCAGAAGCCAAAGAGCGCCGTTCACCATTTTCTTTTGAAAAATGTGGCATTCCTTTCGGTAGCACTATATGTTTTATCGAAGACAGTTCTATTACAGCTACAGTAAAAGATGATCGACATGTTGTTTACCATGGTGAAGTAAAATCATTATCTTCTTTAGCTCAATCACTAAAAGAGCTTGATTATCCAATGCAGGGTACACTTTGGTTTACCTATAACGGGAAACGCCTGACTGATATTCGTGAAGAAATGGAACTCAAAGAAAGTAGATGAAAAAAGCATGTTTGATAGAAGCATAGGAAAATATTTATTAAACCTGCTGATGACAGTTGATTCTTTCAAGGGGAAGTATATGGCAAGACCATTTTAGTTCAATTGCTACATAGCGACTGATAAAAGAGCATACATAATCAGCGCTGATTTAAGGTGAGATACTTATGCTACAACCCGGCCTATACGAACAAATCATCAATACAGCACTTAGAAGCGAGCTTGCACAAGTTTCAGAAGCCCGTAAGAGCGTTGCGCCGATTGACAAGGCAGAAGCATCCAAGGTGCTTGCTCAATATGTCACTGATGTAGTTCAAAAAGGCCTTGATAATGTCATGGACAATGGTGGAGGAATTTCCGCACAGATTGAGCTTACGAATCAAATTGTAGAGATTATAAATAATATCACCCAAGAAGCTGACTTTGCCGCTATGTCTGTGGATGAGCGTGCCGAGCAGCTTCTCGTGTTATTACGAGAGAATGATCCACGTCTTGCGGTTGGTAAGACTGCATCAGAAATTGTACGGCCGGAGACCTCGATTGCACAGAGCAGTCTGTTTACAGGCGCAATTCACGAGCCGCAGATGTATACCGAGCTTAAGAAAGAGATTGTATCCGCTAATCGAATTGATATGCTGGTAAGCTTTATCAAGTGGAGTGGCTTACGCCTTATCATGGACGAGCTTACGGAGTTTACGAAAAATGGTGGGGAGCTTCGCATAATCACAACATCCTACATGGGAGCTACCGATGTTAAAGCCATTGAAGAACTCTGCAAATTGCCACATACACAGATTAAGGTGAGCTATGATACCAAACGCACTCGTCTTCATGCAAAGACCTATGTGTTCTATCGTGACACTGGATTTACAACGGCATACGTCGGATCATCCAATCTTTCCAATGCCGCCATATCTAGCGGCCTCGAATGGAATGTGAAGGTTACGAGAAAAGATTTGCCTGAGACGATTGATAAGATTGCAGCTACCTTTGAAAGCTATTGGAACTCCAATGAGTTTGAGTATTACGATGAGGGGCAGAAGGAACGTCTCGCTCGTGCGCTTAAAGCAGAAAAGTATTTCGACACAAATAATGCTGAAGTATACACAATGGACATAACACCTTATTCTTATCAGCAGGAAATACTGGATAAGCTTGAGGCGGAGCGAACGGTTCGGGGATATTTCCGTAACCTGATTGTGGCTGCCACAGGCACAGGAAAAACGGTAATTTCTGCGTTGGATTATAAGCGATTTAGAAAGCAAAATCCGGATAAGCCATGTCGATTGCTTTTTGTGGCGCATCGGGAGGAAATTCTCAAGCAAAGTCTCTATACTTTCCGTGCTGTTCTCAAGGATGCTAACTTTGGGGAAATGTTTGTGGGCAGTTATAAACCGGATAGCATCGATAACCTGTTCATGTCCATTCAGACCTTCAACTCACAGAGCTTTACCGAGAAGACAAGCGCTAGTTTCTATGACTATATCATTGTGGATGAATTTCATCATGCTGCAGCACCTACATACCAAAAGCTGCTCGGATACTATCAGCCTCAAGTTCTACTTGGATTGACGGCTACTCCCGAGCGCATGGACGGTAAAAGTATTCTGCCGTACTTTAATAATCGCATTGCGGCGGAAATTCGTCTGCCAGAGGCCATTGATCGTAAGTTGTTGAGCCCATTCCAATATTTTGGTGTCACTGACACTATTGACCTCGAGAATTTGAAATGGCGCTCGGGCGGTTATGATAAAACTGAACTCTCGAATTTGTATACCATCAGTGGAATAATTGCAAAACGTCGAGCTGACGCGGTGGTCACATCATTACTAAGATATGTAACGGATATCAACGATGTAAAGGGCCTCGGCTTTTGCGTCTCTATTGAACATGCCAAGTTTATGTCAGAGTATTTCAATGAGCATAGCATTCCATCTATGTTCTTGACTGGAGACTCGCCAGAGGAAGAACGTAAAACTGCAAAGCAAAAGTTAGTTTCAGGTGAAGTACGATTTATCTTCGTGGTGGATATCTATAACGAGGGTGTGGATATTCCGGAGGTAAACACGGTGTTGTTCCTTCGTCCGACTGAGTCTTTGACTGTGTTTTTGCAGCAGCTTGGACGTGGCCTTCGACTTGCAGAGGATAAAGACTGTCTGACTGTACTCGATTTCATCGGACAGGCAAATAAGCGGTATAACTTTGAGGATAAGTTCGCGGCATTGCTCTCAAATACTACACGAAGCGTAACACGCGAGATTAAGGATGGTTTCGTTTCTGTCCCGAAGGGCTGTTATATTCAACTGGAGAAGAAAGCAGCCAAATACATTCTTGAGAACATCCGTGCCTCTTATGGAAACAGTGCAGGGCTTGTGTCGCGTTTGGAGAGCTTCTCGGAGGATAGTGGTCTGCCGCTCACTTTTGCCAATTTCTTTGATTATTATCATCTTAACCCGCGAACTGTCTACAAGTTTTCTTCTTTCTCACGATTGTGTACACGTGCAGATGTAATGCCTGATTTTGAAGAATCACTTGAAATAATAATGACAAAGGCTTTTCCACGTTTTGCTATGTTGGATTCTCGACGGTTCATCCGATTTCTTCTTCGTGCCTTAAAAGAGAATGTTGAAATCGTTACGGAAGCTGAACAGCGGATGTTACAGATGCTGCAGTTTACCGTATGGCAAAAGTCTTTTGAAGATTGCGGTTTTACTGATGTTATGGATGGTATCCGTTCTATCAAGAGATATCCCGTCATGTGCAATGAATTAATTGAGCTGCTGGAATACAACTATAGCCAAATTGATTTCATCGACGAGCCGGTTGACGTGGGCTTTGACTGCCCGCTGGATTTGCATTGTAGCTATACTCGTGATCAAGTTCTGACGGCCTTTGATTTCCTTAAGCCGTCCACAGTACGTGAGGGTGTGAAGTACCTGCCAGAGAAAAAGACGGATATTTTCTTTGTAACACTCAATAAGTCGGACAAGGATTATTCGCCTACGACCATGTATAACGACTATTCAATCAACGATGTGTTATTCCACTGGCAGAGCCAAAGTACCACAGCAGCGGATTCGACAACTGGACAGCGGTATATTCAACATCGCGAGAGAGACAATCGAATTCTGTTGTTCGTTCGCGAGTTTAAGAAGGACCGAATTACTGGAGACGCCGCCGCTTACACCTATCTCGGTACGGCAAGCTATGTGAAGCATGAAGGCTCAAGGCCAATGAACATTACATGGAATCTGGATAAACCAATCCCTGCGAAGTTCCTCAAGAAAACAAATAAACTGGTGGTGGGATAAATGACTGAAGTAGTTGCCGCCCTTATATGGAATAACGATACGTTCATGATTTGCCAGCGCCCAGCAACAAAGGCTCGCGCGCTCCTGTGGGAATTTGTCGGCGGTAAAGTAGAGCCGGGAGAAACGAAGCAGCAGGCGCTTGTCCGTGAATGTCGCGAGGAGCTGGCAATTACTGTTGCTGTCGGCGATGTGTTTACAGATGTCGTGCATGAGTACCCGGACATAACTGTTCACCTGACGCTGTTTAACTGTAAGATTGCCGAGGGTGTGCCGCAGAGGCTGGAGCACAACGATATTCGATGGATAACTGTTGAGCAGATACCACAATATGAGTTTTGTCCGGCAGATACAGAGATTTTGAAGATGGTACGTATATTCGGATCGAAGCAAATCTGGTAGTGCATTTTGATTAATCACAAGAATGCATTGAGATTCCGGATGGCTTTCAAAGAATAGTTTACGCATTCAACTCTTCCTTTTATCTCCCATCATTGATATTATTCCATCGAATGAAGTAAGCTATTTGCAAGGGAAGACCCCACCCATCAATTAGGAGTGTAATATGCAAAAAGTAATATATACTAACCAAATTCAGGAGTACTCGAAATACATCGACCAAGCCGTTATCGATTATATTGCTGAAGGACAGACTGAAACCTACGAAAGCTTCGATAGTTTTCATTTGATTGCATTTGACTGGTACGATATTGAAGATAACACTGTCCCGCCTACGCAGATACTGATTTATTTTGATAAGGACGTTCTGTTTTTCATGTGTGAAAATGAGACGACATACCGCATCGTGACGAAAAACTTTTCAACTGATCCTTCGAACGAGCATTCGCTTTATCTCTTCTTTCGCAATTTGTTCAAGGGCGGCATAGCACAGCTAGAGAGAATAGAAGGGGTGGTCTCTTTACTTGATGATGATGTAATGGATGGCACCGAAGACGGCTTACGCGAGAAGCTCATCTCTTTGCGGAAAGATATTCTCCGAGCAAAGAAGTACTATCAACAGCTAAGGCTTTTGTTTGAAGACATTTGCGACAATGATAACAACCTGTTTACGAAGGACGGGCTGACCGATTTTGAGATTCTTCGCAATCGAGCTGTGCGGCTTTCGACACAGGCCATGGAACTTAAGGACTATATCTTTCAAGTTTTCGGTTCATATCAGACTCAGATTGGTCTTGAACAGAATAATCTGATGAAAATTTTCACGCTTGTGACATCCATTTTTATGCCTCTTACGCTGATTGCCGGATGGTACGGTATGAATCTGCAAATGCCGGAATTCAAATGGAAATACGGCTATATCTTTGTTGCCGGTATTTCTGTTTTGGTCTGTATCATTTGGATATTGATTTTCAAGAAAAAGAAATGGTACACGTGATTTGGATATTCATAGTGATATCGTCGAACTGATATGAAGGCTTCTATATATTTTTCCGCTTTGCAATATACGCATATATGATTGTTTTCATCATTAAATCAACTTTTGCATTCCGGGAAGAAATGATATATTGAAATGGCTGTATATCGCACTTTTCGAAAATGGAGGTGGCAACATGAACAGAAAGATTGGAATGGTAGGCTCTTTGGTAAACTGCCTGTCTGTCGTATTCTTTGCCGTGGCAATGATTGCTCATTTTCATTTTGGAAGCTTCTTTGTTTGTATGATTCTGGCAATCGCATTTGTAATGATGATTGCGGCGTTTGCACAGGAGAGTGAGCAAAGCGTAAAAGCTGCGTCGTATGCTGCATTGATGTTCGCCGCGATATATGCCGTACTTATTCTTTTGGTTTATTTTGCGCAAACCACCTCGGTTCGTAATGACGGATTGAATGAACAAGCGACACAGATATTGGATTATTCGAAAGCAGGCTTGCTGTTTAACTATGACCTGTTGGGGTACGGCATAATGGCTCTGGCAACATTCTTTATCGGCCTAACCATTAAGCCTGCTACCAAGGTAGATAAGTGGCTGAAATGGCTTCTGCTTATTCATGGTGTGTTTTTCCTTTCATGCTTCATTATGCCCATGCTTGGCATTTTCAAAGCATCGGAAAACAGCGACATGTCAGGGGTGATAGCACTTGAATTCTGGTGCGTTTACTTCATTCCAATTGGCGTGCTTTCTTTCATTCATTTTTACAGAAGTAAGGCATAATATGTGACTATGGGCAATGCCCGATGGATTGAGCTTTTTTGTGAGATTGGCTTCGGTCCTTATATATATGAACCTGTCCGACATGGATAAACGCTGATATACGCTTTTTTTAAGGAAGGTGCAAGATGACATTACAACAGTTGAAATATGTGGTTACAGTTGCCGAAACGGGGACGATCACGGAGGCTGCTGACAGACTTTATATCTCGCAGCCGAGCCTGACCAATGCCATACACGAATTAGAAAAGGAAATGAATATTCAGATTTTTAATCGAACAAATAAGGGAATCAGCCTTTCTAAAGAAGGCGAGGATTTCTTGGGATATGCACGGCAGGTGCTTGAGCAGGCGGCTATTCTGGAAGATAAATACAAAGGCGGCGAAGGTGGCAAAAAGCAGTTCTGTGTGTCGACACAGCATTATTCTTTTGCCGTGAACGCTTTTGTGGATTTGATTAAGGAATATGGACAGGACGAATATGATTTTTCCCTTCGGGAAACACAAACTTATGAGATTATTGAGGACGTGGCACGGATGAGAAGTGAAATCGGCATCCTGTTCCTGAACGATTTCAATGAGGCGGTGATTCGTAAAATACTTAAAGCGCATGATCTGACTTTCCACGAGCTTTTTATCGCTACTCCTCATGTGTTTATTAGCCGAAATCACCCTCTCGCAAGTCAGAAGGTCATTACCAATGAAATGCTTATGCCGTACCCCTATTTGTCCTTTGAACAAGGCGAGCACAATTCCTTTTACTTCTCCGAAGAAATTTTCTCCGTTTCGGAACGAAAGAAAAACATCCGTGTACGCGATAGAGCAACCTTATTTAACCTTTTGATTGGATTGAACGGATATACAGTGTGTAGCGGCATCATCGACCGAAATCTGAACGGTGAAGAAATCATCTCTGTTCCACTTGCAGAAGAAAGCAATATGCGTATTGGATACATCGCCCACCATAAGGGTATGCTCAGCAGACTGGGCACGACATACCTGGAGACTTTGCAAAAGTATACCGGAGTACCCTCCAAAGAGTGAAATAACAAGTATGCGCAGTTTATTGGCGAGGATACATTGCATTCTGATGTGAAAAGAAAATAAATGCACTATACATTCGAATAACGAACAAAGATGGGTTTGCCATAGCATGAAGCTATGGCAAACCTGTTTTTTTATGTATTATGCAAATGAAGTCAAACAATTTACCATAATTAGCATAAAACTAATTTGAAATGGAGAATGATATGAAGACATCAGTAATTGGCTTTCCAAGAATTGGTACTTTAAGAGAACTCAAATTTTCTTCCGAGAAGTTTTTCCGGAAAGAAATCAGTGCAGAGGAACTCATAAAGACAGGTAAGAACTTACGTAGCATACATTGGAATACGCAGAAAGCGGCAGGAATTGACTATATTTCCTGTAATGACTTTTCTTTTTATGACATGATGTTGGATACAGCTGTGCTGTTTAACATCATTCCAAAACGTTACAAGGAACTTAATCTGCCAGAGCTGGATACATATTTTGCAATGGCTCGTGGCTATCAGGGCGATTCTGGTGATGTTAAGGCACTTGCTATGAAGAAGTGGTTTAACACGAACTATCACTATATTGTCCCAGAAGTTGAAGATGATACAGAAATCAAACTTGCCGGAACCAAGGCTTGGGATGAATATGCCGAGGCGAAAGCACTGGGTATCGAGACGAAGCCGGTTATTATCGGTGCATATACTTTATTGAAATTATGCCGCTATACCGGAACAAAATCGGCTGAGAATTTTGTGGATGCTGTGATTAGTGCTTATCAGGCCGCATTGAAGAAGTGTGAAGATAATGGCATTGCATGGATTCAATTCGATGAGCCGGCTCTTGTTCAGGATATGAGTGCAAGCGATATTCAGTTGTTCCAGAAAATCTACAATGCCATTCTTTCTGTTGGACAAAACAGCCGTGTTTTGTTGCAAACCTATTTTGGTGATGTAAGAGATATCTATGCTGACTTGATTAAATTGCCATTTGCAGGAATTGGTCTTGATTTTATTGAGGGCAAAGAAACCGTCAATTTGATCGAAAAATTCGGTTTCCCGAAGGAAAAGATTCTGTTTGCTGGACTGGTAAACGGAAAGAATATCTGGAAGAACCATTATGAGAAAACGTTGCAGGTTTTGGCAAAATTGCAGGAAAAGGAAATCAATACGATATTGTCCACTTCCTGCTCGTTGTTACATGTGCCTTACACATTAAAGCATGAGAACAAGTTGTCAGATAAATACTTGGCATATTTTGCATTTGCTGAAGAGAAGCTTATTGAATTAAAGGAATTGAAAGCTCTTGCAGAATGTGCGGATTATCATACTGAGGGCTCCTATCAAAGTAATACAAAGCTGTTTACGGGAGATAGAGACTGTGTAAATGAAGCAGTAAGAGAGAGACTGTCCTTGGTATCGGATAAGGATTATGTCAGACTGCCAAGCAGAAGCGAACGTCAGAAATTACAGAAAAATGCTTTCCAGCTGCCTGAGTTCCCAACAACAACAATTGGTTCTTTCCCACAAACCAAGGATGTTAAGGAGAATCGTTCCGCTTTCCGTAAAGGGGAGATATCGGAAAGTGATTATGTGGCATTTAACCGAAAGAAGATTGCTGAATGCGTAAAGTGGCAGGAAGAAATCGGACTGGATGTTTTGGTTCATGGTGAATATGAAAGAAATGACATGGTTGAGTATTTCGGCGAGTCATTGGGCGGTTTCCTATTTACAGAGAAGGCATGGGTACAGTCTTATGGAACGAGATGTGTAAAGCCTCCGTTTATTTGGGGTGACGTGTACCGCGAGAAGCCGATTACCGTGGATTGGACAGTTTATGCACAGTCCTTGACAAGCAAAATGATGAAGGGAATGTTGACAGGTCCGGTAACGATATTGAACTGGTCATTCCCAAGAGAGGATATTTCCATCAAGGAATCTGTATCACAGATTGCACTTGCGATTCGTGATGAGGTATTAGACTTAGAGAAAAACGGAATCAAGGTCATTCAGATTGACGAGGCAGCATTAAGAGAAAAATTGCCGCTTAGAAAATCAGATTGGCAGAAGGAGTACTTGGATTTTGCAATACCTGCTTTCCGTTTGACGCACAGTGGCGTGAAGTCAGAGACACAGATTCATACACATATGTGCTACAGCGAATTCACGGATATTATTCCGGCTATCGACGATATGGATGCAGATGTAATTACTTTTGAAGCATCTCGTTCTGACTTGCAGATCTTGGATTCTTTGCGCGAGCATCATTTTGAAACGGAAGTTGGACCTGGCGTTTATGACATTCATTCTCCAAGAGTTCCGTCCGTAGAAGAGATTGTTGACGCACTTCACATCATGATCTCCAAAATTGGTAGAGAGAAATTATGGGTAAACCCTGACTGTGGCTTGAAAACGAGAGGAACACCAGAAACAGAGGCAAGTCTTAAGAATCTGGTCCAAGCGGCAGCGCAGATTAGAAACGAAGCGTAAGAAAGCTGGATTGATAGATGAAGATTTCTGAAATTTACCAGAAGGGTTCAGATGGAGAGCGCTCCAAGAAAAAAAGTCTGTCATTTGAGATATTTCCGCCGAAAAAAGACAGTGAACTAGAAAATATTGATGAAACACTGGACGTTTTATGCGAGTTGAAGCCTGACTTTATTAGTGTGACTTTTGGTGCGGGAGGCAGTTCTAACTGCAACCGCACCATAGAACTCGCCAAGAAAATCAAACGTAAATACAATATTGAACCAGTGGTTCACTTGACCTGTCTACACTACGGAAAATCAGAAATTGACGAGTTTGCTAGAGTCCTGAACGACGAGGGCATAGAAAACATTCTTGCCCTTCGCGGCGACAGACGGCCGGATATACAGGAAAAAGACGATTTCAAACACGCCTCTGATCTGATTACCTATATGAAATCAAAATGGGACTTTTGCTTTTTAGGCGCTTGCTATCCTGATTTGCACCCGGAATCGGTAGGTAGAGTGAATGAAATCAAGTACTTAAAGGTGAAAGAGAATGCCGGAGCGGAAGTGATGCTGTCGCAGTTGTTTTTTGACAATGACAGATTTTACCAATTCCACGAGGATTGTAAGATTGCCGAAATCAATGCGCCAATCATTCCGGGGATTATGCCTGTGATTAACGCTGCACAGATTAAGAGAATGGTTACGATGTGCGGTGCATCTTTTCCGACGCGCTTTCAGAAAATCATACTGAAGTACGAAGATGACAAAGAGGCTCTTTTTGATGCGGGAATGTCTTATGCCTTAAGCCAGATTATTGATTTGTGTACCAGCGATATTGACGGAATTCATTTATATACCATGAATAATCCGGTTGTTGCTCGAAAAATCTGCGAGGGGATACAGAATATTATCTAATTCTAAACAATGAACAGGAGGACTGGAATATTTTTCCAAGTCCTCCTGTTTTTTTGTTGGGCGTTTGTATCTTTATTTCAAAATCCTCATTGCTTCGTGGCATTCTTTGCTCTTTCCGATTTCAGATATTCGGCAATTTCATCCATGCTATAGAATGCTTTTACAGTAAAAAGCTTACTTAATTCAGTCGTCTGGCCTTCCAGCTCCTCTTTTAATGTGTTATTCGCATCAATGATAAAGAAAATATACCTACATCCAACCTGATAAGCTCGTTTGGAAAACACATCAGTAACCCATTTTGTGTCTTCAGCTTCATCTTCAAAGCCATCTCTCGTGTCTGCCACATAATGACAATCGTCATTTTCAGACATGATTCGTATGGCTTCTTCTAGCGGCATTCGATACGCTTCTCCGCAACAAAACTGTTTCCATTTCACAAAAACAACGTTATTGACTTCATCATAGGACACTTCGCAGCATTTTGAATAATACATTTTCTTTCCTTCCTTTACGATTTTGCATCCACCAATAAATTACCACAAATTTTCTTTTATTTCCTCTAGAAATTCAGCTTTATTGATTTCAGTAGGGGATGGTTATCGAAAATGTAGGTTCTTTTTCTTGCGAAACGCGATGTGGTTACTTCACTTGACGATTCAATAAGCCGAAATGTACTATTTAGTAAATGCGGTGCGAAATATGGCAAAGCAATATGCACGCAATCACGTATGTCGGAGGTAGCATTGATATGGAGTACATCAGTATCACAAAGGAAAATCTCGACAAAGAACACATCTGCTGTGCCATTAGCAACAACAAAGATGTTCAGGTATCCTCAAAGAAAGACTGGCTTCGGGAACGCTTGGATGAAGGTCTTGTTTTTCTGAAAAGTATGGAACGCGGCAAGTGTTTTATTGAGTATATTCCTGCTGAATATGCATGGATTCCTGTTATCGCAGACGGATATATGGTCATAAATTGTCTTTGGGTTTCCGGCTCGTTTAAAGGACATGGGTATTCTGATGATTTACTGTCCCAGTGTATTGCAGACAGCAAGGCAAAAGGCAAAAAAGGTCTTTGTATACTGTCCTCTGCCAAGAAAAAACCGTTTTTAGCTGATCCCAAATTTCTTGCGCACAAGGGCTTTTCCATATCGGATGAAGCCGATAATGGTATTCAATTATGGTATCTGATGTTTAGTAAAGATGCAGGGGAGCCGAAATTCAAGGACTGTGCGAAGCATCCTCATATTGATGAATCCGGGTATGTTCTGTATTACACATATCAATGCCCCTTCAATGCAAAATATGTCCCGATTTTAGAAGAAACCGCGAAAGAAAATGGGATAGCATTCAAAGCAATTCGTCTCACAAGCATGAAAGAAGCGCAAAATGCTCCGACCCCTATAACCACCTACGCGTTATTCTTTAATGGAGAGTACCTTACAAACGAGGAACTGAACGACAAGAAATTCATTAAGCTGGTGCAGAGTCAAATAAGCTAACGCCACACTGTATATAGATGGGTAGAAGGATATTCGCAATCCGAATCGTCGAGGGAGCGGAGGCATTTCAGTGTAATGATAGTCGAAGTAAAAGCATTCTTCAAAAATAATGTAGCAAACATCATAACCTTTTTGCGCATACCTTTTGCCGTAGCGATGCTCTTTTTCGCTCCGTTTTCTGTATGCTTCTGGGTTTTCTACTTTTGCGGGGGAATAACGGATATTATTGATGGAATCGTTGCACGAAAGATGCATCAAGAGAGCGTATTCGGTGCAAAGCTTGATAGTGTAGCTGATTTTGTTTTTGCAATAGCGATTGCAATAGTTGCAGTAAGGAATTTTGTTTTTCCGATATGGCTGTGGTGTTTGATTTTGCTCATTGCACTTTTGCGCCTTATCAATTATGGAATCGGCTTTTTCAAATTTCATACTTTTGCGTCACTACACACGTATGCCAATAAGATAACGGGTGTACTTTTATTTATGGCGCCTGTTATGTATGTTTTGTTTGGATTAATTGCTACAAGTGTAATTCTATGTGTAGTGGCTTTTGCTTCCACGCTGGAAGAATTGATACTTACGATTCAATCCAAGGAACTGGAGCGTGACTGTAAGAGTATATTCATCAGGTAAACCAAGGCTTCGAGAGTCCATCGCAGTAAACACCTATGTCTTATCACCGCGTACCAAACGCTCACGGATTGTCTGTGCACCGCACCAGATGAGATAGACTGCCACAATCACGGAACCAATCCGATCCAGATAGTATGAAAACGTCGTTCCGGGTGCAAACACCACTGACATCAGCGCCACAGTGACACAGCCGTCAACCAGACTTTTCGCTCGGTAGAGGCGTGCTTGTACTGCTAAAATGGCATTTGGTTCCTCGCGATTGAGTCGCGTATATCGTCGCCAAAAGATGGTATTTGCTATAAGCCCCATCAGTGCGACGACGAGACCCGGTATCACATTTCCCGTGTCCGAATTGTCCGACCCAAACGCCAGAATGAGCATCGCTACACCGCCTAGGCACATCATCACACCGACAAAGATATTGGAGAGCTTTTCCAGCCTCGCTTTTCGCGCCTCATCGCACGCGCCGTCCTTCGTTGTGACCAAATAAATGACAAACGCCATGATAATAGCTAATAACTCCGCACTCCGTCGAACAAAATCGGCAGTCTGTGTAGAGCTTCGTCCCACAAGTAATCCGAGCCCCACAATGAGCGGTCCGGGGGCACTCATGATGACCGACCATAGCAATGTGCGCTTTCCTGATTTTACTGTGCTTATGACAGCCCTCCAAACGCGTATACCAGCGGTAAAAGCACCACCATTGCAGATACCGGGCAAATGACGGTATCCATACCGCCACTGGAATACAGTTCTGCTACGGTGGCGGCGAATGCCGTTGCAAGTGAAATTACAATAACAGGAACGATGCTTAATCCGCCGCGGATGGTCATGATAATGCAAACAGAGGCGAGGGAGAGCACAAACATCGCAGTACTGCCCTCAATGCTTTTATGTTGGTCTACGTATTTCAGTCTGAATTTATGCTTACCAAAGCGTTTGCCGATCAAGGCGGCGCCTGCGTCCCCGAAGCCCCATGCATAAACGCTTGCCAGCACCAGATACTTATCTCCTAGCCAACCCCAGCAGATAGCAATTGTTACGGCAAACATAGTAAACACATATAGCAGGCTTGCTTTCAGCTCGCCTTTTTTTCGTTCCGTTGTCATACTGGAATAGGATTTTTTTCGCTCCAAAAAGGATAGAATCGGATATACGACGATTTCAAAAGCGATGGCAGTTATTGCCGAAGCCCACCAAGCCGTAAAGGCAAAGATGAACACCAACAGAGAGAAAAGAAGAATACAATGCAAGACCTTGCGAAAAATCTCATCCGGGATACGGATGAGGCATCGGCATAGTAGTGCCACGCTCGCCATGATAATAAAATATAGAAGGACATATCTTGCACTGAATAGAATTTCCACTGTTTTTTCTCCGCTGTCATGATGAAACAATATGCTCGATTGCTAATATGTCATTGCTTACTTAAATTGTACTCATCAAGCTTCCAAAGTACAACCAATGCATGTTTGAAAAGTAATGCAAACTGGTGTAAGTTGTGTTTATATTAAGAATCATATAAACGCTTGCCCAGCCGAATCGCTGTAAAAGGAGAAAAAATGAAAACACTGATTATTGTAGAGTCCAAGCACTGCGGGAGTACACGCAAGGTGGCCGAGGCCATGGCAGCGGCACTACCCGGTACGATTGTTACCGATACTAAAGGAGCTAAGAGCTATGACCTTCATGATTTTGACCTTGTGGGCTTTGGCAGCGGCATTTATGCTGGAGGCTTCGATAAGCGCATTGTGAAATTGGTGAACAGCCTCGATGACGAGTCGGCTAATACATTTGTTTTCTCTACCAGTGGTGGCGATGATACACACTACAATCAATTATTGATTACCAGTCTTGAGGCGAAAAACAAAACGGTAGCTGGAGATTTTTCTTGCTTGGGACTGAATAAGTTTTTTTTGCTTCGCCTTATTGGCGGTCTCAACAAAGACTGTCCGACAGAAAAGGACTTAAAAGAAGCCGGTGACTTTTTGTGCAGAATTGCAAAATAGGTGGACGGATGATATGAAAGAGATAATGCTCAACAAGTCATTTATTGGCAGCTGATGATTTGTTTCAGTAATAAATAGCGCAATAGGCACACATAAACTGCGTGGTAGAACTCATCTACTACGCAGTTTTTTCGTTCAAATGGTGTTTGCAAAATAAACTTTGCAAATTTTGCAAAATGCACTTGACACAAAATGCAAAGTGTACTATTCTAAACATGCAAAGCGCACTTGGCAAATATTGAAACGTTTCAAAAACTAACAGGAGGTGAATCCGTGTATACAAAGATTAAGGAATTAAGAAAGGCGAATAAGCTTTCACAGACTGAGCTTGCGGATGCAGTTGGAACGACTAGGCAGACAATAACATCCATCGAAGTCGGGAAATATACCGCCTCGCTTGTACTAGCATACAAAATTGCACATTATTTCAAGTTGTCCATTGAAGAAGTATTTGATTTTAGTGATATTGAAGACGAAGAATAAGAGGAGAGTAATTATGGAAAAGAAATTAGTTAATATGAGAAAAGAACTGAAGAAGAAGTCATACGTACTGGTAACACTAATTGGTTTTTGTACGATTCTACTGGGTATCGTAATAAGTGGCGTATTACCAATGCAGCATACTAATGAAGATATCGTCAATTATTTGAACGGCTTTCAGGTTGGATTGTTAGTAACAATAGACGTTTTCGCAGCAATCAACCTGGCAAAATACCATAAGGCACTAAAGGACGATACATTATGTAAGCGGATATACAATGAAGAACATGACGAGCGTAAGATTCTTGCAGTGCAGAAAGCAGGGAAGGATAGTACTACTGTTTCCAAAGTTGTTATTTTGGTTGCTGCAGTGATTTCGGGATACTTTAGCGCACCTGTATTTGCAGCTCTTGTTTCAGCAATGTTCATTGAAAGTGTGATTAACATATTCTTTAAGAACAAATATCTAAGAGCAGTTGAAAGTGAAATCGATACTGAGGAATAATACACGTTATCAAACAGTATTGTTTGAATAATTAGTGTCAAAATGGAAGCTACGAATTTATTGCGATTCGTAGCTCCATTTTTTCATAAAGTCGTATCGATACATATCCACTTCTATTGTGATTTGCTCAATGATTGTTTGGCATACTGTGTTGTTATGTTTCTTTTTTCCTTTATAATGAACATAGTATTTTCATCTCAGGAGGGTTTTATGGAAACGAAATCGGTGACTGATATATTAGCAAAATTAACCTTGAAGCAGAAAGCATCGCTTTGCTCAGGCTATGGTTTTTGGAATACACAGCCGATTCCGTTGCAAAATTTACCCAGTATTATGATGACGGACGGGCCGCACGGACTTCGCAAGCAAGAAAGTGAGCAGGGCGTAAAGCTGGGTGTTGGTGGCAGTCGCAAGTCGACATGTTTTCCGCCTGCAGTTACGACATCGAATTCATTTGATCCTGAGCTTTTGAAAGAAATTGGAGTCGCACTCGGTGAAGAGGCGATTGATCAGGATGTTTCCATTCTTTTGGGGCCGGCAATGAATATCAAGAGATCACCGCTTTGCGGACGTAATTTCGAATATGTCTCGGAAGACCCGCTTGTTGCTGGTGAATTGGCAGGTTCGCTCGTGGCGGGAATGGAGTCGAAGGGCATTGCAGCATGTATCAAGCATTTTGCGGCAAATAATCAGGAGAAAGCTCGTTTTGTTTCGGACATGATTATTGACGAACGTGCGCTTCGAGAAATCTATTTGTCGGGCTTCGAGCGCGCAGTGAAGAAGGGAAATCCCGGAACCGTAATGTGCTCATACAATCTTATTAACGGAGCCTACTCTTGCGAAAATCGCTGGCTTTTGACGAAGGTATTACGTGAGGAGTGGGGTTTCAAAGGTCTTGTAATGACAGATTGGGCGGCAATCAACAATCGTGTGGACGCTCTTGCCGCAGGACTCGAGCTCGAAATGCCGAGCTCTCGCGGACAACATGACGTGGAAATCGTAGAAGCGGTTGAATCCGGTAAATTACCTTTGGCAATTCTTGACCAGGCAGTAACCAGAATTCTGACGATGATTCTTCGTGGATTGGCGAAGCCGAAGCCAACGTCCGCACCGTATCGGGCGCATCAGGCATTGGCGAGACGTGCCTTTGAAGAATCCGCGGTTTTATTGAAAAATGATAAGCTATTACCGATTCAAGCGGGCAGTAGTGTGGCGCTTCTTGGTGCCTTTGCAAAAGAAACGCGTTATCAAGGCTCGGGCAGCTCGCATATTGAGCCGACGAATCTGATGCATGCTTACGAGGGCTTTGCAGGAACGAACCCGAACTTCGTATATGAGCCTGCTTATTCTTTGACCTCAGATGACCTCGATGAGGAGCAATTTAATCGAGCAGTATCCGCGGCGAAGGGCAAAGACTGCGTTGTTATTTTCGCGGGTCTTCCTGATCGATATGAATCAGAAGGCTTCGACCGAGAGCATATGGCTCTCCCACCGGTGCAAAATAAGCTTATTTCCGAAGTGACGAAGGTAAACAGCAATGTTGTAGTCGTTCTATATGTAGGTGCTCCGGTAGAGATGCCGTGGATTGACCAAGTGAAATCCGTTCTTTTGGCATATCTTCCGGGTCAGGAAGGTGCGGGCGCGATTGCCGATATGCTATACGGTAAGGTGGTTCCATGTGGTAAGCTCGCTGAGACATTCCCGGTCAAGCTTTCGGATACACCGGCATATCTTAACTTTGGTGGTACACGTCAGGTACAATACCGTGAGAGCATTTTCGTGGGATATCGTTATTACGAACGAGCAAAGATACAGGTACTTTTCCCGTTTGGTCACGGACTCTCGTACACGAATTTCAAATATTCCAATCTTGAACTCGATAAGACATCGATGAAAGATGACGAGGTTCTGACGGTCTCTGTTGATGTGACAAATACAGGGGATTATGACGGAAAAGAAATCGTGGAGCTCTATGTATCTGCGCCGATATCGCCTGTTTTCCGACCGAAACAAGAGCTTCGCGCTTTTAAGAAGGTCTTTATTCATCAGGGAGAGACTGTCAAGGTCACGATGACTTTAGATAAGCGTGCATTTGCCTATTACAACACGAATATTTCGGACTGGCACGTCGAATCAGGAAACTATTCCATTCGTGTCGGTGCTTCTTCAAGCGATATTCGCCTCAAAGCCAGTGTAACCGTTCAATCATCGATACCGGAAGCCCAACTCCCGGATTTCAAAGAAAAGGCTCCGCACTATTACGCATTGGATGCGCAAACGAAGATTTTCGATGAGGCCCAATTTGAAGCCGTTTATGGTAAAAAGATTCCGGCACCAGTCGTACAAAAGAAGGGGTGCTTTGATTGCAATGCCACGCTTGCCGACATGAAAGACGGTTTGATTGGTAAATTGTTGCTTTCTAAGCTGCGTGGTCAGCAAAAGAAGATGTATAAAGAAGACCGACGTGAAGATCAAGTGCGCATGTTCGAATCCATGATTGACGATATGCCGCTTCGTGCAATGTGTATACTCTCGCCAGCCATGATGACGGTCAAAGAAATGGATGCCTACATATTGATGGCAAATGGTCATTTCTTCAAAGGAATCTTTGCAATGAATAAAGCGAGAAAATGGAAGAAGGATATGAACCTAGGCATGTGACCAAATGGTATGTTTCTTGTTGTGTTGTATAATATGCACAAATACATTGCAAAAAAACGGCGAATGTTTGTAAAACTACTTGCGTTTTGCTTCCGTTATGTTATCTTGATTTTAGGTGTGCATTTTTCTTTTTGACAATTTTGGCAAATGCCGTTGTTTATGAAGAAAGCATGTGTATCAATCTTGAGAAACAGAGGTATGAACATGACTACCACGATCACTTTTATCCTGTCTATCAGTGTATCAGTGATGGCTTTTTTGGTTGCTTTGTATTTCTTCTTTTGGGTGAAGAAACAGCCATCTTCCAATGAGACCATTGCAAAGATAAGTAAGTATATCCGTCGAGGCGCTTATACTTTCTTAAAACGCGAGTATCTACTCCTTGCCCGCTTCGCAGGTGTTGCTGCGTTGCTGATTCTCTTGTTTTTACCTCATCCAATATGGGCAGATGATTTTGCGAACTGGACGAGTAACGTCAGTATGGCGGCGGCTTATCTTTTCGGTACAATTTTGTCGGCATCCGCAGGCGTTGTTGGTATTACGGTAGCAACGATTGCGAATGCGAAGGCGGCGGAGGCCGCGACAAAGGGTATCGCGCCATCTTTCCTGGCTGGTTTCCGTGGCGGTGCCGTTATGGGCATGGCTGTTGTCGGAACGAGTCTTCTCGGTGTTACATTGGTATATATGATTGTCGGTGATGCGAGTGCCGTACTCGGTTTCAGCTTCGGCGCTTCGAGCCTTGCCTTGTTTGCGAAGGCAGGTGGCGGAATCTTTACGAAGACGGCCGATATCAGTGCCGACTTGGTTGGTAAGGTTGAACTCGGTATTCCGGAAGATGATCCGAGAAATCCGGCAGTTATTGCAGATAACGTTGGTGATAATGTCGGTGATGTTGCCGGCATGGGCGCGGATTTATTTGATTCGCATGTAGCTTCTATCGCAGCATCTCTTGTTATGGCAATTTCTTTGGGCGGTGGAAAGAAAGATTTTGCAATTATGGTATTTATCTATGCAGCGCTCGGACTTTTCTGTTCGGCGGTCGGCGTTCTTCTTGCTCGCATGGGAAAGAAGGGAAATCCGACACGTGCTTTGAATATGAGTACATATATTACAACAGCATTGTTTGCAGGAATGACGGCTCTATTCTCATATCTATTCTTCAATTCTGAAGCTGGCTGGCGTGTATGGGGCGCGATGACGATCGGACTCTTTGTTGGTACGATTATCGGAATTGTCAGTGATTACTTTACGAATGATAATAAGCCACCGGTAAAGTATGTGGCTAATGCTTCGAAGTCAGGCCCGGCTTTCACCATACTTTCCGGTACTTCTTATGGCTTCTTAAGTGTTTTCCCTCCGATGATTGGTATCGCCATTTCGGCACTCGCTTCGTATAAGGTTTGCGAACCACTTGTTGACGGAAATCCGGTTGTATCGGGTATGTTCGGTATCTCGATGGCGGCGGTCGGTATGCTTTCCATCGTTGGTATGGTTATTTCGAATGACGCATATGGCCCGATTGTTGATAATGCACGCGGCCTCGTCGAGATGGGTTCCTTGGGAGACGAAGCATTGGAAATCACTGATTCGCTCGATAGTGCAGGTAACACGGTAAAGGCGGTTACGAAGGGCTTCGCCATCGGTGCTGCCGGTCTTACAATTATCGCTTTGCTCGGAGCCTTTATGTCTGAGGTTAACGAAGCGGCACGTGTTGCTATTGAAGCAGGAAAAACCGGAATTGAAGAGATTACAGGGTTCGACATTTTAAATCCAGTCGTATTCTTCGGTCTTTTGGTCGGTGCTGCGGTACCTGCCGTATTCTCTGCAATGCTGATGTTAGGTGTTGATAAGAATGCACAACGCATGGTAAAAGAAATTCATCGCCAGTTTAATGAAATTGCCGGCCTGAAGGAAGGTAAAGAGGGTGTCACACCTGAATACGATAAGTGTATTGATATCGCAACGGTGGGCGCTTTGAAGGAATTGATTCCTGCGGGTTTGATGGCTATACTTTCAACGCTCGCAGTAGGCTTTATCGGCGGCGTTCAAGCGGTCGGCGGTTTCCTTGCCGGTAACATCATCAGCGGCTTGCTTTTGGCACTATTTATGTCGAACAGCGGTGGACTCTGGGATAACGCGAAGAAGTATGTTGAGTCCGGTAATTGCGGCGGTAAAGGCTCTGATGCTCATAAGGCTGCGGTTGTCGGTGATACAGTCGGCGATCCATACAAGGATACCGCTGGACCTTCCATCAACACACAGGTAACCGTGGTATCGTTGGTTGCCTCGATGATGGCGACATTATTCCTCTATTACAATATTTTCGGCTAATCTGTAAACCGTTATGTGCGCATTTCGTTGCCGCACGAGATTAATAACTCAATTGATAAAGGGCTTTGCAAGAATCATTCCTGCGAAGCCCTTTGCTTTATTTCGAAAGCGCACAGAAAATGAAATCTCATTGATATATGAATCAAATAAGATAATGGTAAAATGTATAAAAGTATAATTGGATATCTGTGAAGAGGAGATGGAATGAAGATGAGCCTGATACAGACACAAGGATATTTTTATCCTTATGATTCGACGGATGAGCTGTATACAGATAAAAAGCAACCGGAGTTCGGTTTAATTCCGTCTCTTTGGCAATTCTCTCTTCCACAATGGCGCTTTTTTCATGCAAAGAGTCGTGACAGTGTACCGCTCGATTTCGCCTCGCCGAATTTCGACGACTCGTCATGGCAAGCCATTCACGTACCTTCTGTTTGGCAACAGGAAGGCTTCGGATATCCAAGTGAACTGATGTATGAGAAAAGTACAGTACAAACGAAAAAGAAGCAGGGCAAGATTACGTCGAAGCTTGCGGATATAGCGGCAGGCGAATCGGAAGATGATGTCGGCGTTTATCGACTTTGGGTATCGCTTCCAAAGCAATATGTCGAGCGTGTGGTTTACTTGGTGCTCGAGGGTGTCGCTTCCCGATTTGAAGTATATATGAATAATCATTTGATTGCAGAATCGAAGAGTCAATTCGCGACCTCGAAGTGTCTGCTTTCGGGTGAAATCACAGAGGGCAAAAACTTACTAACCATATTGGTCTATCGATTTGACAAGACGAAGCAGGGAAGAATTTCACGTCCTACCGGAATGTTTGGCTTTTCCGGTCTGTTTCGACCACCGTATATTGTTGCAGAACCACGCTCGATAGAGATTACCGCGGCACGTTTGACAACGAGCTGGCTCACCGCGAATTATTCGCAGGAGGTTGCACCGAAAACGGCGATGGTTTCGAGTCTCTATGCACCGAATGTTGCTGATTCTTCAAGGGAAAGGGAGATGGAAATACTTTCTTTTGCCGATATCCGAAAGGATGGCGGAATTAAGCTGGATTTGGATGTCGTGAATCACGAGGATCGTGATATTGATGTAGTTGTGGAATGTCGATTAATGGAGACACGTACCGAGTATGACCTCTATAATTTGCCGGAGCATCGTATTGCTTTCCGTAAACCGATGGAGGAGACGATTCCGAAACAATCCGTTTATACCATATCCGGTGAGATATTTGCCAAAATGGTTTTGCCATGGACTGACCAGACACCACATCTTTATGATTTAGTGGTTGAGGTGAAGTCTAAGGATGGTAAGACTTTCAGTGTGAAGAAGAAGCGTTTCGGCTTCCGCACGACGGATATTTTTGAGAAGCATATTCATATCAATAACGAGCCGATGCAATTAAATGCCGTAAAATACTATGAGTTTGATCCGGACGGCGGAAGTACGGTGCCACTCGAACGTTTCCGCCAGGATATTCTCTTGATGAAACGTGCGAATATTAATGCGATTTTTGTGATGCATCACCCGTCAGATGCGCATTTCTTCGATTTGTGTGACGAATATGGTATGTATGTCATTTCGCAATCATCTGCAGCGACATTGCTACAATCTGTGTATTCGCTGATGCACCATCCGTCGATTATTATGTGGGCAATGGCAGGTAAGAAGTATGACGAGGAGGCCTATCTGAAGGTCAAGAAAAAGGTGCTTTCTCTTGATGACTCCCGTCCGATATATTGCAAAATGGATCGAAAACTCACTGTTTCGGATATTATGCCTTTCCCCAATGAGGTCGGATATATTTACGGCGAATGGTGTGATTTGTGCTTGCATCGCGCACATTTACGTCAACTGCTCAAAGAGGATAAGACACTTTTTGAATCGATGATTGCCCGCCCCAAACGCGCGGAAGACGATATGGACATTTGCTATATTCATCAAGGCGATTTGGTAGACTATGGTGAGCATATTGGCGCACCAATCGCACAAGGTATTGTTGATTGCAATCGCGTGCCGCATCCGATATTTTTCGAGGTAAAAAAGCAATGTGAGACGGTGAAGATTTTTGCTTCACAGGAGAATCCAGCGATTCTTTCTATACAAAACGTTCATCCGTTCGGTGCGACTTCTGCACTTGAACTGCATTGGCAGCTTCTCATTGGTGGTCAGCGCCTCATTGGCGGCTCTGGTCCGATTCCGTCGATACCCGCACTTAGTAATCAAACCATGCAATTTGATTTCCGTGTAACTGATTTCATCTCGTCGAAATGGGGAGAAACCTATCCGAACGCGAAATCAATCTACGACCAAGCCTTCGTGAAGGAGCTGTTATTTGATATACGCTTAACACTGCAAAAGGATTCCTTCTATGCACCGGCCGGTCATGAAATCGCCTTCTACCAGCAAGTATTGCTCGAGAATGTCGCTGATCCTTCAATGCCATCCGATGATTTCCTGTCGGTTGACGCCTTAATGACGCCAATTATTGAATCGTATTCGGATAATGCTATTGCACTACAAGTGGATAAGGCCAAGATATCCTTTTCTACTGTACCTTCAATGCTATTTGTAACGGCAAATAATTTGACCTATGGATTCAGCCGCAAGGACGGCGGTCTTTGTTCGATTAAGAGCGAAGGCATGGAATATCTGGCTTCCTCAATGAAACCGAGCTTTTTCAGAGCGGCAACCAATATTGATCGCTCTGATAAATCGTATGTGTTGTCCTCGACCGTTTTCTCGAAAGAAACAGATTGGCGCACAATCGAAGATGAGCTCGAATATGTGAACTCGCAATATGAAGTCATTAACGAGACATTCTCGATGCTCGTACATTATAAGTCCTTTGCAATGCGAGGGCAGATTCTCGTCGAGTACAAAATAACGGCAGACGGAAAGCTTTCTGCGACACTTGCATTCACGCCGAAATACGATCTCGTTCGTTATGGTTTTCGTGTACAAAGTAACCCAACAAATTATGTGGCATGGTATGGTCGCGGCGACGGTGAATCGTATGTCGACCGTAAAGAATCGCAACGAATTGGTTGGTATACTTCTCTGACTTCTAAGCTGTATCACGAATATGCCCGTCCGGCAGAAAGTGGTGGACATACGGATACGAAGCTTCTTTTGCTCCGTCAGGAGGGGGCACAGAGTATAAAGATTCTCGCGCCTCAGCAAGAGTCCTTTTCGTTCAGTGTCTTGCCGTATTCTCCGGAGATGCTGGATGATTGTCAGCATCCGGAACTGCTCAAGGCAGATGACGGTGACCATCTCTTTGTTGATTTTTTCATGAAGGTCATCGAGCGAACGGATAATCCGATTGCTAAACGCGGACTTGAAAAGGATATCGAATACAAAGCGGAGATGACGATTTCTCCCGCGTAAGGATATTTACTATGCAAATCTTCATTGTTCACATAAATGAAACCCCGTTTTCAAGCGAAAACGGGGTTTTGTTTGTGGTATTGAATGTACAAACCATGAAGTATCTATGTGAAGCCTACGATATTAAACGTAGCAAGTCGTGCACTTCTTTGGCTGTGAGATTTCGCATTTCACCAACGGGCAGACTGCCGAGCGTAATATTCAAGATGCGTACACGTTTTAAGCGGATAACGCGATATCCCATATATTCGCACATGCGTCGAATTTGACGGTTCAGACCTTGGTGAAGAACAATGCGGAATGTGCATTTTCCTGTGATGGTGACCTCGCATGGCAATGTCACTGCGTCCAGCTCACGAAGTGGAATTCCGGAAGTCATTTTTTTCACAAACCCATCGTCAATCTGGTGATCGACTTCGACGACATATTCTTTATCATGGCCGCCCTCTGCACGCAAAAGCTTATTTACAATGTCCCCGTTATTCGTGAGAAGAAGAAGTCCGCTTGAATTCTTGTCGAGTCTTCCAATCGGAAAAATACGCTTCCCGTATTGAAGATAGTCGATGACATTATCTTTATCACGTCGGTCGGTCGTACATGTAATGCCAACAGGCTTATGAAGGGCAATATAGCAATAATCTTCATCTGGTAGAATCGGTTTGCCTTCGATTCGGACGACTTGACCATCCATTACCTTCGTCCCGTTTACGGCGATAACGTTATCCACCGTTACGACGCCTCTTTCGACATAGGTGTCAGCTTCTCGTCGCGAGCAAAAGCCGCTGGAGCTTATATATTTATTTATACGAACGCCTTCTTGTGGCGTTGTTTCTTCATTTGGCATACTTTATCCTTTATTGCTTATTCGCGGACAGTTATAGTCAACGGGTGCATTTATGATATCTCTCAATACCACACGGTTCCTGTAACGCGCTTCAGTGTGAATGTGAAGGTCGTACCTTCGCCGTATTCACTTTGTACCGTAATCGTCTCACCCATGTAGCTCAAGAGCTCCTTGGCGATAGAAAGTCCTAAGCCGGTACCTTTTTTACCACGCGCACGATCGGCCTTATAGAAGCGGTCGAAAATGTGGTCGATATCATATTCGTGGATACCTTGTCCGGTATCGATAACGGATACGAAAACTTGTCCGGTCTCGTCATTGTATTCTGTTGAAATGGTAATGGAGCCGCCTGCCGGTGTATATTTCTTTGCATTATCAATTAAGATAACGATAATCTGTTCGACACGGTCTGGGTTACCTACAACAGTTGGTAATGTACCCGTTTTAAACTCAACCTTGAAGGCGAGCTCGGAGTCGTTCATAATCGGCGTAAACTTTTGCTCCAATTCATTCAATAGCTTGTTAAGATCGAATGGGAATGTCTTGAAGGCGAGGGTACGAGCTTGCAGTCTCGAAAGCTCGAGCATGTCATCAATCAAACGGGAGAGACGCATGGTCTCGTGTAAGATGATGCCGTAATATCGCATGCGGTCGGCTTCGCTCTTAACCATGCCATCTGCGAGCGGCTCCACAAGACCGCGCATGGCGGTAAGTGGTGTACGCAATTCATGGGAAACATTGGCAACATAATCGCGACGAGTCTGCTCGAGACGCTCAGATTCGGAGATATCACGGAAGAATCCGGTCGCACCGATGATGACATTATCGTTATTAAAAGTTGGCACGATTGTCGATTGGTATGCGCAATCCTGTGCTTCAATAGTTCTTTCCTTCGTTTCGCCGGTATTGATACATTCCTCAAAATCGGTCCAAACATCTTCGAATGGAATAAGCTGAAGCTTTTCCGTGAAGAGATTCTTTCGTGGTGCCTTTTCGAAAAGGGTGCGAATGGCGTTGTTATAGTAATCTGTTTGCAAATCTGCATTTACGGAAACAATGCCTTCGGAAATGATATCGAAAATCTCCTTCAAGCGGTTTCTTTCGACAGTCAAATCGGTAATCGACTTCGAGAGCTGTTCGGCCAATTCATTAAAGGAAACAGCCAGCTCGCCAATTTCACCCTTTGACTTTGTATTCGCGCGAACGGAAAAATCGCCTTGCCCCATGGCTTGCGCGACCTCGTTTACCTTTTGCAGCGGACGTACCAGATGCAATGTTGCAAAATAGACGGGCACGAGCATCGCGAGTGCGACTACGAAAGTAGCGAGAATCAAAACATCGCCGAAGCTGCCGAGCATTGCATTTTCTGCATCCACGGTCGAACCGAGGACAACGTATCCGATGCGAACATCATCGTCGTAAATCGGGCATTGCACGATAATGGAGCTATCAAAGCGGGTTTCTCCGGGAATCTTTGTATAAAGATATTCATTGGTATTGTTTACGAGCATTTTTTCTTTGGCGTAGGAATCAAGAATGTTAATTTCGTCAATATCCTCCGCATCATTCATTTGCGTAGTCTGCAAAAGAACACCCTCTTCGTCATAGAGAAGAAAATAGGCATCCAAAATGTCGTAATTAAGATAATAAGAGGTGATACTGAGTGGCTCGAGAATCGGATTATTTTCTGTTGGTGTAGGTGTGACTGTGTCTGTCAAAACTGTATCTATTGAGCTTATTTCTGTCTCATCAGAAATAACATCGCCTTCGGTTTGCATATCCGTATCATTCGTGACCGGAATGGTCGATGTTGAATAATCGGATAATGTTTCGGATAGGGCAGCCGCTTTGTTGATGAGCTCATCAGAACGATTCGTTTGTACAGTAAAGCTCGCGGCAATCGTAAATAAAGCCGCTGAAAGTATGGCAGAGGCGCACAGTGCTATGAGCACCACGAATATCATACGACTTAGGAAAACGCTGCGAAACATTAAGCGGTAACCTCAAATTTATAGCCTACACCGTAAACAGTAATGAGTGACCAAGGAGCACCTTCGTAGTAAACCTTCTGACGAATACGCTTGATATGTGTATCTACAGTACGTGTATCACCGAAATAGTCATATCCCCAAACAAGAGAAAGAATCTGTTCACGATCCATAACTTGACCGAGATGAGAAGCCAAAAGATGCAATATCTCGACCTCTTTCGGGGTACAAGGTACGAGCTCGCCATTAACCTTTACTTGGTAGTTGTCGAGATTAATTTCGAGTCCCTCAAAGCGTAGCAAGGAGTTATTCTCCTGCGGTTCGTTGATACGACGAAGCACGGCCTTGATACGGGCGATGACTTCGCGAGGTGAAAACGGTTTAACAATATAATCATCGGCGCCTAGCTCAAGACCTAAAACACGGTCAATCTCTTCGCCTTTTGCAGTCAAAATAATGATCGGAGTAGAAAGAGTCTTTCGAATTTCACGACAAACCTCGATGCCTGTCTTTTCCGGCATCATAATGTCGAGAATAATAAGATCGGGCTTGTCCGAAGTAACATGTGCCAGAGCGTCGCGTCCGTCGTACGCGCTCGAATAAGTGAAATGCTCGTTCTCAAAATAGATTCCGAGCGACTCGTGAACGACGGGATCATCGTCACAAATTAGGATATGGGGTGCTATCGCCATTGTTATTACCTCGACTCTTTTTACATTCTTAATTCATTATATACGAATTGTGAAAAAAAAAACAAATAAATGGCGTAATTATGAAAAACTTTCCTGACAGTTTTCGAAACATCTCAGAAGCAGATTTTGTATTTCGAGAGAAGCTTGGCGGGGGCATAAGAGAGTTTCGATTTTCGAAGTCCCGGAATACCCATGTCTTCTTCACGATTAATCCATTGCGCATCGGGAAATTCATGCTTGATGGTTTCCCAGTTGATAACAGCGTAGAGGCCGTCATAATTTGCGTCTGCCTTCTCAAAATGAATGAAGCCGGTGTCTTTGGCAAAGCTCCCGAGTGAAAAGGCGATAATTGGACCGCCCGGTTTATTTCGAATAGCTCCGCCGCGAATACGAAGGGCGCCCCAGTTTGTAAAAAGACGTTCAATCATGCGGTAATCGGAGTGATCCGTGTCGTTTACGGAAACACCTTTTGCTTCGCTCCATGAGGATACGAGTGCCAGACAATCTTCGGCAATAGCATCTGTCACCGTCTCATAGGTGAATTCTGGATAATTCTTTTCGAATTTACGGATATGATTTCTCTTTTTCTGATATGTTTTCCCCTCGAGTAAACGTAAATCATCCGCACGATAAAGATAATCGGAGGAATCACGGTCAAATGTAGGTGCCATATGTGGTAAAGTGATTTTTTCGGTAATTGGCAAGAGGTCTTCATCGATTCCGCGAAGACAATAACTCCAGCCGCGTTCTGTAAATGCGTCACGTAGGAGAATCGCAAAAGAGGCGAGCTTTTCTGGGTTGATTTCACCTAAAGGCATAAGTGCAAAGGGCTTTGTATATGTGCCACCACATGAGATTTGCAAAAGACAACCATCAACCTCAGCTATGTAGGATTCGAAAATGTTGTCCCAGGCAAATCGACAATGAAAGGTCATGTCTGTAATCTGTGTGTGCGATTGATTGTAATATCGTTCATATAATTCACGATCATCGACGCTCAGGCGTCTCCACTTAATGCTATCCATGTGATATTCCTTTACAATTCATGATTCTGTTTTCGATTGCCGTTCAGGGGAGTCGTCTATTTTAGCAAAATCGTAATAGATTGCCGTCTTTATACCTTCTTGGGTGATTATCGGAGTATGATTCGGTATGCTCTCGGTACTAAGATGCATACATTTTTCGATCAGAGAGTTACCGGCTAATGTAGAAACGAATATACTGCCCATTATTCGTGGATTGATTTCAAGCAAGAATAGCTCGCCATGAGAATTCTCCCGAAAGGTAATCGATAGTAAGTAGGAAAGAGAAAAGGTTTTTACGATTTCTGTAACGGCATCCATGATTCTTGTATCAAAGGCTGTTTCTGATGAGGCTGTTAAGCCACCAAGCATGGAGATGTTTTTACGGATTGTGATTGCGAAAATGTGACCGTCTTTACATAATACGTCGGCATCCCATTCCTGTCCGGAGTAATAGGGAAGAAGTATTTGTTCGCCGATACTTTGCTCGTCGGGAAGAGCATTGATGTCGTTTGTATGGAGGACGGATTTTGTTGTCAGATAATGCCATGCATCCTCGGCGGAAGTGCTACTCCTATTCTCAGAAGAAGTAATTCGAAAGAATCCCTCGGCATTTTCTCCAATAGTGGGCTTTACACATAATGCTTCATTTGAAGCATGTAGCGCTCGAATCCCTTCTTTCAGCTCGCAAGCGGTGTGGCATATGCGGAATTCTGGAATCATCGGTCGAAGTGTGGGGTGGCTGGATAAAGCGTCGTAAAGACGGTCCTTGTGATTGACGATGGAGATGGCGTCGGGAGAAGATATGAAAATCATGGCTCCGGTCTCGGCTTCGAGTCGAGATGCAAAGGAAGCAAAAGCTTCCAATCCGGAGGTTACGACAGGAAAAACATAATCGACACAATATTCGAAAATGATGTCGCGAACATAGTCGTATTCGTAGGTTTGCTTGATATCAGATACGAGAATCGGCTCGTCAAGTAGAGCGCGATGTGGAGCAGAAGGCGAAAAAACGAAGCCCGCAATGCGGTAACTGTCGCCGGCAATCGCACGAATCGCACGAATCGCACGAATGGCGCCTGTAAATTCTCCGTCTGTGAGAAGAATCGTTTTCATACGTTGATATTTCCTCTCCATCGCTCGTTGCGTATTTCAGAAGACAAAACGATTGTATAAGAAGCATTTTAACATATTGGACACATTTCGTTTGTGTGTTGAACATTTCAGAAGTCAAAACGAAAATATATGTTTCGTTTTAACATATTGGACACATTTAAAATGGAGAAGGGGTGTGGATAAATTTCGTTGATGTGTGTATTATTAGGTTATCTTATATTGGAGGATGCAATTTATGAATAAAAGATTTACACAGAGAATACTAGCAGTCAGCGCAATTTTTGTTTCGGCGACGATTTTGCTTTCTTCTTGCTCTCTACTAAAGTAAGATAGTAAGGGCGATTCGACAGCAGAAGATATTCAAGGAGTGGCAGAAGAATTCTTTTCGAAGCTTCAGCAGGGCAAAATGGATAAAGCACTGAAATGCATGGCAGATGATAGCTTTGACCTAGCTCCGATCGATGAATATGAAAGTGACATACAGGATATGTACGAAGCATATCTTGATACCTTGGAGTTTGAAGTCACGGAGTCTGAAGGCGATGAGGATGACGAAGAAGGCGTATGCGAAGTGGAGTTAACAATTGCCGACATTGAAGCCATCGTGGATGATTTGGGCGACGAATTAACTGTTGAAGATGTAATTGACGAGATTTCCGATGCTGACACAATCAGCGACACTTTTGAAGTGACTTTCATTTATGATGATGAATGGTTGATTGATGATGTGGATGACGCAGTCGAATTTATCTTTAATCCGATTGAAGATATTGATTTTGATATTGATGAACCGATTCCTACGACAACTGAAGTGACAGTACCAGATCCTACACAAGGAGACTTAGTCAGCGATTGGAACGAATTGGAAGACTATATTTCGATGGAAGGTTTCTATAATTACGCAAATGGATACTATGACGAGGACGGAAACAATCCATATTTTGCCGACTCTTGCGATACAATCGAGTATTCCATTGAATTGCTAACAGATACCGACATTACATTGGAATTTGTCCTTAGAAACGAAATTGGTGATGTAGTTTACATGGGCTCCACATCTGCATATCATTATAGTGATGAATCGTCTTATTGGTATTTGGATTGCACATGTACGTATATGGAGGGATTATTCCCAGCAGGTGATTATACGATGGAGATCAGTACCTCAGATGGAACTGTTGTTCGCAATGTTACAACAACGGTTTATGCTCAATGATATCTATTGATATCATTGCTAAATCTTCATAAAGAAGTAGTACGGAAGGCGTCTTCTGATATGGCGCCTTCTGTACTTATTTTGTTCGTGCCAGCATATTGAGTGCTTCTTTCTCGCTTTGACATAAATGAAAAGAAGAATGACTGGTGCAATGATTAGTACTACAAGTTCAACCGTATTATGGTGCCACAATGGATTTGGAGGTTCCCTGAAATGAAAATGAGTCTGTCCCACAAATTGCTTTCTGGCCTTGCGTTGATTCTTTCGACGACATTGCTTTTAACTTCGTGTTCCGGACTAAATAACAGCGGAAACAAAGAAGATGAGACTGCGAAAGAAATTCGCGAAGTGGTTGAAACCTTTTTCTTGAAGCTTCAAGACGCGAATATGGATAAGGCTTATCGTTACATGACTGATGATTTATTTTTGCCTCCAATCGAGGATTTTGAGGTCGAACGTCAGGATATGTACACGGCGTTCTTAGAAAAAATGGAATTCGTCGTGGAAAAGCCTGAGGGTGATAAAGATGATGAGGAAGGTTCGTGCTCGGTGACGTTGACAGTCGTCGATATGGAAGCGATTCTGGATGATTTAGAGGATGGATATTTACCAGAAGATATGATTGATGCCATTTCTGACAAGAAGGCTCCTACAACGGAGGATAGCTTCGATATCGAGTGCATTTATGACGATGATTGGTATATTTCTGACGCGGAGGACGCCATAGATTTTCTTTTTTCTGCATTGAACGAGATTTCATTTCTACCGGAATCCAATCCGGTTCTTGACGAGTATTTTGCAACCTTAGCATCAACGAATTGGTCCGCGCTCTCTACGATGGGAGTCTATACTGAAGACAGCTTCATTGATGCTGAGTATTTGGTTTCACAGGATATTGCAGCAGCGATGATGTCGAATTTCACCTACGAAATCGTTTCAACTGAGGAAACGGGTGGAGATACCATTTTCACACTGAATGCGACATATCCGAATTATTTACAAGCTATGACGGATTACATATCGAATGATGAGATACTAAGCAATCTTGTACGAGAATTCTTATTGGAAGCAAATGAATGTAATAGCTTGACCGATGCGGAGACAGTGGTTTTCGTGGATGGTGTTTATCTTTACATAATTAGTAATTTAACTGCTGATTATATGACGACCAGTGAAGTTGTTGTCACGGTAGCTAACGAAAATAATTACGTGAAGGATATTCAAGGATTAACCTTCTTTACTGATATCTATAACGATTTTTATCCCTTGGATTACACTAACTCAAATACGTTAATCGCAACTGTTGAAGATACACTTGAAGAGTTGCACAACGATGGCACATTTTCTGATGTGGATTACATGAATCTTCTTACACAATTAGGCTTGCAGGGTGGAGGAGAACCGGTTGATGCCACATGGATGGAAATCGAACCGAGAATTCAATTTGAAGGCTTCTATAACTATGAAACGGGTCTTTACGATAATAATGGCAATAATCCATATGAATCGGATACGTGTTCGAAGATTGAATATTCGTTCGAATTTACTGTGAATTTCAATATTTCTGTCGCATATACTCTGAAAGATGCAAATGATGAGGTCATTTATTCTGGTATCGCGACGACATATCAATATCCTGACAGTAATCTCTTCTATCTTGATTGCACTTGCGAATGTGAAGAGGGCACTTACGAGCCTGGTGAATATACTATAGTCATTTCGCTGGAGGAAAACGGCGAAATAATTCGTATGGAAACGACTACCGTTTATTGATTCGATTTGAATCGAAATTACTAAAGAATGTACGGGTGGCGGAAGTCACCCGTTTTCTTTGTTTGTATAAAAAATCGGTGGAACTTCTGTATCGTTTCGTTTTCTTTCCATGGCATTTTGTTATAATAGGGAAGTCATTGAGTCGTTTGACTCGATTAAGCTCGAAAATATGGGAGATAACGAATGTTCATTGCGAATCGCTGGAAGGATTATGAATTGCTCTACGCAGGTGAGGGCGAGAAGTTTGAAAGATGGGGCAGTACATTTCTTGCCCGACCGGATCCGCAAGCGATCTGGCCAAAGACTGGATATGCCGATATGGAAGAAGCAGAGTGGCCTATTCCACATGCGCGTTATTATCGCAGTGAGACCGGCGGCGGTCATTGGGAAAAAGAACGCCCGATGAAGCCGAAGTGGACCATTTCCTATGATTTTTCGGGCCATCCGTTAACCTTTATTATTGAACCTACCAGCTTCAAGCACACAGGACTTTTTCCGGAGCAAGCGGCAAATTGGGATTTTTGCGGCGATTTAATTGCGAAGCGTGCAAAGGCTGGAAAAGCCCCTCGTGTTTTAAATCTTTTTGCCTATACGGGCGGTGCCACGTTGGCGTGTGCCGCAGCAGGTGCCTCAGAAGTCGTTCATGTGGATGCTTCAAAGGGCATGATTGCTCGGGCAAAAGAAAATGTTACCGCATCGCATTTGGAGGATGCCTATATTCGCTTTATCGCCGAAGATTGTAGCCGCTTTGTGGAACGTGAGATTCGCCGTGGACGCACTTATGATGCCATCATTATGGACCCGCCATCTTATGGTCGTGGCCCTTCCGGTGAACTCTGGAAGCTCGAAGAAGCGCTTTTCCCTTTGGTAGAAAAATGTGCGCAGCTTCTTTCCGATAATCCGCTCTTTTTCCTGGTTAATTCCTATACAACAGGTCTTTCTGGTCTTGTTGTGGAAGATATTTTGCGTCTTACGGTATGCAAACGTCACGGCGGTTCGGTCGATGCACAGGAGCTCGGTATTCCTGCCACGAAGATGGATTTGGTTCTGCCTTGCGGCTCAACGGCACGATGGACGAATACGGAGGCAAAGTAATGGCGGATGCTTATGTCGGTACACCGACCATTCTTTTCGAAGATAATCACGTCCTTGTTGCGGTGAAGCCCGCCGGTGTGCTATCCCAGGCAGATGCTTCCGGTGCGCCGGATATGCTGACGCTTTTGAAAGCCTATCTCTGCAAGAAGTACAATAAACCGGGCGAAGCCTATCTGGGACTATTACATCGACTGGATCGTCCTGTTCGCGGCGTCATGGTTTTCGCAAAAACAAGTAAATGCGCGGCACGTATCAGTGCGCAGATTCGCGAACGACAAGTAACCAAGTATTATCGCGCTATTGTTTATGGTACGCCTAATGAAAGCAAGGGCGAGATTGTTTCCTATTTGGTGAAGAATGAAAAAGAGAATACGGTGACGGTTTATCCGTCAAAGGAAAAAGCCCCGAAGGGAGCAAAGCTCGCGTCGCTTCACTATGAACTGATTGGGGAAGGCGAAGTGCTCGGAAAGAAAGTCTCGCTTCTTTCCGTGGATTTACATTCCGGCCGATCGCATCAAATTCGTGCACAGCTTGCTGATGTCGGGATGCCGATTGTTGGTGACCGAAAATATGGCCCTCGACCGAATCATTATGCGGGCGACATTTGCCTTGAATCATATCATATCGGGTTTTCGCATCCGATATCGGGTGCACCGATGACTTTTGATCTTTCGATTAGTGATGAAGCGCCATGGGCACAGTTTAGTAAAGAGTAGAAAAGGAGCAATTATGAGCGAAGAGAAAACGACTACGATTTCAAAAGAGGAAATCCAACAAAATAAGGAATACATTCTCGAGCTTTTGCGCAGCACGGAGCGACCGGGTATGGACCGACTGCTTACATGGCTACAAGAAAAAACGGACTATTTTACGGCGCCCGCGTCGACAAAGTATCATTTAGCATGCGAGGGTGGATTAGCAAAGCACAGCATATTTGTCTATCAAAGACTGTTGGCAAAGACAGAGTCGGGATTGGTATCCATTAAGCCGGATACAATCATTATCACCACGCTTTTGCATGACCTTTGTAAGGTGAATTTCTATGTCAAAGAAATGCGCAATGTAAAAGAAGGCACGAAGGTGAATGCCTACGGGAAGAGCGTGGCAAATTGGGTGGAGAAAGAGGTTTGGACGGTACAAGATAGTTTTCCGGTCGGTCACGGTGAAAAATCATGCTGGTATATTCAGAATTTTATTCGAATCACACCGGAAGAATATGCGATGATTCGCCTTCACATGGGCCCGGACAAAAATCAATACCCTGATCCGTTCTCCGAGACGGCAGCTCGCTTTCCGTCAGTAGCGGCGATTCACACAGCTGATTTAGAGGCTGCCTACATACTCGAAGAAAGGTTCTGAAATCGTACTTTATAACGACACTTTGTGTGTGTTATAATGCCCATAGTTTTTACGTAGAACAAGTGAGGAAGAATCATGTATAAAAAAGTATCCCCGGACATGAAGTTTGTTGACAGAGAAAAAGAAGTCTTAGCTTTTTGGAAAGAAAATGATATCCAAAAGAAATCGATTCGCGAAGAGAAGGACGGCACGCCTAGCTTTACTCTTTATGACGGACCTCCGACGGCAAACGGTAAACCTCACATCGGACATATTAAAACTCGTGTAATAAAGGACGTTGTCCCGCGTTATCATGCCATGAAGGGCGAGCATGTGCAGTTTAAAGCAGGCTGGGATACACATGGCTTACCGGTTGAGCTTGAAGTTGAAAAAATGCTCGGCATCAATGGAAAACCGCAAATTGAGGATTACGGTGTCGAGCCGTTTATTGCGAAGTGCAAGGAATCCGTTTGGAAGTATAAGGATGAATGGGAGCTGATGTCAGAACGTGTAGGCTTCTGGGCCGACATGGAGCATCCGTACGTTACCTATGATAATAACTACATCGAGTCCGAATGGTGGGCTTTAAAGACGATGTGGGACAAGGGAATGCTTTATAAGGGACATAAAATTGTTCCATATTGCCCGCGTTGCGGCACTGCTCTTTCCTCACATGAGGTCGCGCAGGGATATAAAGCCGTCAAGGAGAATTCTGTATTCGTTCGTTTTGCTGTTGAAGGTAAGACCGATACTTATTTTGCCGCATGGACAACCACGCCATGGACTCTTCCTTCAAATGTCGGACTTTGCGTAAATCCAGACGATGAATATGTACTCCTTTCTGTATCGAAGGATTTGGATGGTACAGAGAAGGAAGTTAAATACTACATGGCGGGCGTTTTAGTACCTAGTCTTTTCGAAGATGCGACGATTCTCGAGCGATTTGTCGGTAAAGACTTAGTTGGCATGAAGTATGAACCGCTTTTCCCGTATGCAAAGAAGGCCATCGAACAAAGCCGTTGCGAGGCTTATCGTGTTACGGCTGATTCCTATGTCACCATGAACGATGGTACGGGTATTGTTCATATCGCTCCGGCCTTCGGTGAAGACGATGCTCGTGTCGGACACGAATACAATCTCCCGTTTGTACAATTGGTAAAAGAAGACGGTACACTTCCGGAAGAGACGGAAGAGTTTGCCGGTATGTTTGTAAAGGATGCCGACCCGCTCCTCATCAAGAAGCTGAACATGGAAGGTAAGCTTCTCCGTAAAATGCCTTATGAGCATGACTATCCGTTCTGCTGGCGTTGTGATACTCCATTGATTTATTATGCAAGATCCTCTTGGTTCATTGGCATGACGAAGGTGAAGGATGCTTTAGTCGCATCCAACAAAATGGCAAAATGGTATCCGGAGACCATCCGTGATGGCCGTATGGGCAACTTCCTTGAAAATGTCGTAGATTGGGGCATATCACGTGAGCGTTATTGGGGTACGCCACTCCCGGTTTGGGAATGCGAGTGCGGACATCGTCATTGCGTCGGTTCTATCGAAGAACTGAAATCATTGTCGACCGATTGCCCGGATGATATCGAGCTTCATAAGCCATATGTAGATAATGTGCATATCACGTGCGAAAAATGCGGTAAGCCGATGCAACGTGTTTCCGAGGTTATCGACTGCTGGTTTGACTCGGGCGCGATGCCCTTTGCCCAATTCCATTATCCATTTGAGAATAAGGAATTCTTCGAGTCCCATTATCCGTGCCAATTCATTTCCGAAGCATTGGATCAGACTCGCGGATGGTTCTATTCTTTGCTTGCCATCAGTACACAGCTTTTCGGACGTTCACCATTTGAAAATGTTATCGTCATGGGACTTGTTCAGGATAAAGACGGTATCAAGATGAGTAAGCATAAGGGCAACGTTGTTGACCCGTGGGATATCTTGAATAAACAAGGCGCCGATGCCGCACGTTGGTATTTCTACAGCGCAAATGCGCCATGGTTGCCATCTCGTTTTGCTGATTCGGCAGTTTCTGAAGTGCAACGTAAGTTTATCGGAACGCTTTGGAATACATATGCTTTCTATATTATGTATGCCGATATCGACGGATTTGATCCGACGAAGTATTCACTCGAATACGATAAGCTCTCTGTCATGGATCAATGGGTTCTTTCACGTCTTCATTCGTTGATTGCCGCAGTCGATGCAAAGATGCAAGCATACGATATCACGGGAGCCAGCCGTCTCATGGAAGACTTCATTGATGCGCTTTCGAACTGGTATGTTCGTCGTGGCCGTGAACGCTATTGGGGCTCAGAAATGACACAGGATAAGATTAACGCGTATATGACGCTTTACACTGTCCTCGAAAACTTCTGCCGTCTCGCTGCTCCGTTTATTCCGTTTGCCACAGAGTCCATGTATCAGAATATGGTTCGCTCGGTCAATCCGGATGCGCCGATTTCCGTTCACCTATGCGATTATCCGACATTGAACGCAGCATGGATTCAAAAGGAACTCGAGCATGATATGGACGATGTCCAGAATATTGTTACTCTCGGTCGTTCTTGCCGTAGCTCAGCTTCGTTGAAGAACCGTCAGCCGCTTTCGAAGCTCTATGTCGTTTGCGAGGATGCATTGGGAGAGAATTATCTTTCCATCATTGCCGAAGAGCTAAACATTCATGAAGTCGTTTTCTTGAAGGACGCGTCGTCACTTTTGGATTACTCTTTCAAACCACAGCTTCGTACTCTCGGACGTAAGCTTGGCGCGAAGCTGAATGCGGCGAAGGAAATTATTGCCAACTTGCCTGGCAAGGCGACTATGGCAGCGCTTGAAAAGGATGGACAAATTACCATTACCGTAGACGGTGAGGACTTTGTTCTTCTTACTGAAGACTTGATTGTACAGAATGAGCAGCCAGCTGGCCTTTCTACTCAGACGGACAAGGGCTTTACGGTATCCTTGGATACGACATTAAATGACTCCCTAATTGAAGAAGGTTACGTTCGTGAGCTTATTTCGAAGATTCAAACGCAACGTAAGGAGTCGAAGTTCGAAGTCACAGATCACATCCGCGTACGTTACAATGGCGATGAGGTGATTGAGAAAGTATTGTCCGATAATGAAAAGGAAATTGCCTCGGCAGTTCTTGCTGACTCGATGATGAAGGAGACCGTTGCTGATGCCAAAGAGCTTGAAATCAACGGCAAGACAATGCATATCGCACTTGAGAAGGTATAATCTCTTTTCGAGTCGTCCTTGCTTCAGAAATGGTGTCAAAATCGTTTGCCGTGATATTACGGCATAAAGAAAGGATAAGTAATGATATTTAGACTTTTTTCTTCAGGCTATACGCCTGCGCAAATCATAATGATGGTGGCGACCTCTTTTATTGCGCTTACTATGGCATTGTCTGTGCATGAGTACGCTCATGCATGGGTGGCGACAAAGATGGGCGATTCGACACCGCGAATGCAGGGTAGATTAACACTAAATCCGCTGAGTCATCTCGATCCGATTGGATTAATTATGATGATTATGGTAGGTTTTGGATGGGCAAAGCCTGTTCAAATTAATCCGAATGAGATGCATAAATTCAAGCGTCCAACATGTATGCGTTTGGTGGCAGTTGCCGGTGTTTCTGCCAACTTCATTTTGGCGTTGATTTCTTCTATTCTCTATACTTTGGTAATAACGCTGGCTCTGTCTACAAAGACTGGACTGGATATCGTTCTTTCTCCGAATAATGAAGCATTTTCCGGGAAACTTGCGATTTTTCTGTTGGCCTTTCTTTTCCAGATGATTGCTGAATACAATATTCTTTTGATGGCCTTTAACTTAATCCCGATTCCGCCATTAGATGGTTTCCGCTTGTTGGAGACTGTTGTGCCGTATCGCCACAGAAGTAAACTGGATAAATTGGCGGTATATGGTCGCTATATTCTGTTAGGATTAATTGTACTAAGCTATTTTATGCCTTTTGATATTCTATCGCTGATTATCAACGTCATTGCATATCCGGCGCGATTCATTATTAGTCTTGTTACGACTTTAATAAGCTCGTTAATCGTATAAATATTGGTTGTTGAGGAGAAAAAAATGAGTAAAAAAATTGTACTGTCCGGTACACGTCCGACCGGAAACATCCATCTCGGTAATTATTTCGGCGCGATTGAAAACTGGGTCAAATTACAAGAAGACGACCAATATGAGTGTCATTTCTTTATTGCCGATTGGCATGCCTTGACGACAGGCTATGATGAAACCGAAGTGCTTCGCAAGAATACATTGGGACTTTTGGCAGATATATTGGCTTCTGGTGTCAATCCCGATAAGGCGAATGTCTTTTTGCAATCTGATGTCAAAGCCCATGCTGAGCTATATTTGCTTCTTGGCATGAATACGCCGCTTTCTTGGCTCGAACGCTGTCCAACATACAAGGATATGATGGCGAATATTAAGGATAAAGACATTGCGACCTATGGTTTCCTTGGTTATCCGGCACTTATGGCATCCGATATCTTGATTTATCGTGCGAACTACGTTCCTGTAGGAGAAGATCAGATTCCACATCTTGAGATTTCTCGTGAAATGGCACGTCGTTTTAACTTCTTATACAACAGTGAGGTTCTTGTTGAACCGCAACCACTTCTTACAAAATCGAAGGTGCTTCCGGGCACAGACGGACGTAAGATGAGCAAGAGCTATGGCAACACCATCGCACTGGCTGATACGCCGGATGAAGTAAAGAAAAAAGTGATGAGCATGATTACAGACCCTGCTCGAATTCGCAAGGACGATCCGGGCCATCCTGATATTTGTACTGTTTTTGCTTTCCACAAGGTATTCAACGAAGACAAAGTGGAAGACATCGAAACGCAATGCAAGGGTGGTTGCATCGGCTGTGTCGCATGTAAACGCATGCTGCAAGAAAAGATGAGCGAATTCCATACACCGATTTACGACAAACGTACAGAATTGCTTTCCCATGAAGATTCATTGATTGATGTCCTTCGCGAAGGTGCAAAAATTGCATCTGCTAAGGCTGAAGAGACAATGGAAGAAGTGAGAAAAGCGGTTCGTATCGGATTCTGAGTATTTCGCGTTTTCCAGAAATAAAGAGTAAATAATCGAGGGGGTGAAAATGTTGATGCCGACGAAACACGCGGTTCCTGAACTAAAGATTCAACAATTTGAAGGCCCTCTCGATTTACTTTTTCATTTGATTGAAAAAAACGATATCGATATATACGATATCCCGATTGCGGAAATAACCGATCAATACATGGCGTTTTTGGATCAGATGAGCACACTCGATATGGACGTGGCATCGGATTTTTTGGTAATGGCGGCGACGCTCATTCATATTAAATCGCGTATGCTACTACCGGATAAACGAACTCTGCAAGCTGAGGAAGGCGAGGACCCGCGTGAAGAATTGGTCATCCGACTATTGCATTATCGTCGATGCAAGATTTTGGCTTCGGATTTACGTGACCGATTCAGTGATTATTCGAAATGTACATATCGATTACCTGCAACGCCGCTTTCGTTAGACATTCAGGTCAAGCCGCCCGTACAGGAGTTCGACAACACTTTAATTGAGAAAGCCTGTGAAGATGTTTGCGAACGGAATAAAAATCGTTTTGCCGATATTTCGATGAAAATAACCCATATTTTGAAAAGAGATAAGATATCGATTCGTGATAAAATCAGATTTGTGTGGGGGCAATTAACGTCTCGGGGCAAGCTGTTTTTTCATGAGCTTTTCCCAGCAAAAAATGTATCCAAGATGGATAAAATCGTCGGATTTCTTGCTGTTTTGGAATTGCTTCGCAGTAACAAGATAATGGCAAATCAGGAGCATCCTTTCGATATTATTGAACTTGAACGTAAAAGTGACGAGACCGACGGAGAAATCCTCATGATGCATGATAGCAATAACAAGGAGCTGGCTTCATATGACTGAAGATATAAAACCATCTTTTTCCATACCGATTCAGGAGCTTCCGGCGTCACTCGAGGCGATTCTTTTTGCATCGGGCGACCCGATTTCTGCGACACGTCTATCCGAAATCACAGAAGTGCCGAAGGAAGCGATTATTGAGACTTTATCGAAATTATCGAAGGAATATGAAACGAATCCATGGGGCGGATTGTTAATTCGACGCATGGACGAGGAGTATGTAATGTGCACGAAGCCTTCGACGAAGCCGGTTTTGGAGCGGTTGTTTGAGCCGAGAAATCGTCCGCCTATGTCTCAAGCGACATATGAGACACTTGCTATCATTGCCTATAATCAGCCTGTAACACGTGCACAGGTCGAAGCGGTGCGTGGCGTAAACAGTGATTCCATCGTATCTCGTCTTCTTGAGCGCGGCTGGGTCGAAGAGAGCGGAACCTTGGATGCACCCGGACGTCCGACGCTTTTTTCCACCTCGCGTCAATTTCTTATGGAGTTTGGTATCGATTCCGTGGAAGAAATGCCGGCTATGGATTTGATGATGTACAGCACGATTAAGGATCTCGAGGATTCTCTTGCCAAAGCAGCCGGCACAAAGGATGACCGTCAGATATCACTTGATAATTTGGCATATGCGGAAGAAGCCGAATCCGTGGAAACGAAGAGTACGACTGAAACGCAAGAGAATGCCGCAAATGACATTGAGGATTTTTCAATTTAATAGTACGATACAGAAGAAGAGGTGATGAGTATGGGTTCATTGGACAAGGTGTCTTCTTTTAAAAAGGAGATGGAAAAGAGAACAACGAAAAGTAATGTACCATGCCGACAACGAGTGACGAGTCTATTTGACGCGGATAGCTTCGTGGAAATCGACGGACTCGTTCGTTCCGTATCCGCTTCTCCGGCATTTGCACGAGAACCGGTAGACGGCGATGGTGTGGTTACCGGTTATGGTACGGTTGATGGACGATTAGTTTTTGGTGCTTTTCAGGACGAGACCGTGTATGGCGGTTCAATGGGACGCGCCCATGCTGAAAAAATCGTAAAGGCCATATTGCTGGCAATTGATGCGGGAGCTCCGTTTGTGTATTCTTTGGCATCGGGCGGTGCTCGTATCGAAGAAGGCGTTGAGGCTCTAGAGGGTATGGGACATTTGATTGCTTCTCTTTGCGAAGCAAAATATGTGATTCCGCTTCTTTGCATCATTAATGGACATTGCCCGGGTGGATTAAGTCTCGCTGCGGCAAAAGCTGACTTTGTCGTTATGACCGATGCTTCCGGTCTCTATATTAATAGTCCGGTGGTAACCGCCAATCACGAAGGAAAGAGTATAAAGCCTTCTGATATCGGTACTGCAAAATCACATCAAACGAAGACTGGGCTTGCTTCCTTTGTTGCCGAAAATGATGATGAAGCGTGTTCTGTAGTTCGAACAATTCTTTCATATATTCCGGTTGAAACCGGCGATGAGATGACCTTTATTCGTGCCGCAGAAGCGATGGATGATATGAATCGCGAATCCGAAGCCCTAAATCAAATGGCAGAAAAGTCCGACGAACAACCGGTTGATGTTTTTGCTGTGGCAAAAGAAATCGTTGACAGCGGCGATCTTTATCCAATTGCATCCTCGTTCGGCGATGATTCTTTAACCGCTCTCGCACGTCTCGATGGAATGACGGTCGGCATGATCGGCAATCTTTCCACCCGTATGTCTTTGGAGGGGGCAAAGAAGCTAACGAAATTTGTTCGTTTCTGCGATGCTTTCATGATTCCGATTATCTCATTAACGAATGCAGAAGGCTTTGCAATCGGCCTCGATGTCGAAGATTCTTCTGTGATTGAAGCTGCTTCTGCACTGACAGATGCTCTTTATGAGGCGGATGTGCCTCGTATCGGATTGCTGGTTGGAAAAGCCATAGGTACATCCTATCTTACGATGAACAGCAAAATGTTATCTGCGGATGTTGTCTATGCATGGCCGACCGCCGAAGTCGCAGTTATGTCTTCGGATACGGCGGCGATGGTGCTTTTCACGGAGAAGATTAATGCTTCAGATAATCCGACAGAAATGCGCGCCAAGATGATAGCCGACTATAAGTCCGAGATTTCTGACCCGACAGTCAGCGCACATCTTGGGCAAATCGATGAAATTATTCTGCCTTCCGCATCTCGTCCGCGCATTATCAGCGCTTTGGATATGTTACTTGCATCCTATCCTTTGGAAGAAAACTAAGTTGGAGGAATCATTATGAAAAAGTACAAGATTACTGTAGACGGTCAAACATACGAAGTCGAAGTCGAGGATATGGGATGTAGCACGAATGCGTCACCTGTAGCGGCTCCTGTTGCGGCACAGGCTGCACCGGCTCCGACGGTAACCGCATCGGCTCCTGCACCGAAAGCCCCAACAGCTGCACCTGCGGCTTCTGCATCCTCTGCTTCCGGCACGAAGCTTCCTGCACCGATGCCGGGAACGATTCTTTCCGTTGCAGTTGCGGTCGGTGATGAAGTGAAGAAGGGCCAAGTATTGATGGCTCTCGAAGCAATGAAGATGGAAAACGAAATTGTGGCTCCTGATGCAGGAAAGGTTGAAGCTATTTTCGTATCCAAGGGATCTTCCGTGAATGCGGGCGACCCGATGATTTCGTTTATCTAAGGCGCAATTGAAGGAGGAATAAGTCATGGTAAAAATTACCGAAACCATTCTTCGTGATGCGCACCAGTCGCTGATTGCGACCCGTATGACTTTCGAAGAAATGGAACCGATGCTTAGTGATTTGGATAAAATCGGTTATAACGCTCTTGAATGCTGGGGCGGTGCAACATTTGACGCCTGCGTTCGTTTCCTTGATGAAGACCCATGGGATCGCTTGCGTAAAATTCGCAAGGCATGTCCAAATTCAAAGCTTCAAATGCTTCTTCGCGGACAAAATCTTCTCGGATACAAGCATTATGCCGATGATGTTGTTGATGCCTTTGTAGCAAAATCAATTGCCAACGGAATCGATATTATGCGTATTTTTGATGCACTTAATGACTATCGAAATATTGAACGTGCCATGAATGCTTGTCGCAAAGAAGGCGGTCATGTACAAGCGTGTATTGCTTATACGACCAGTCCTTTCCATTCCAACGAATTGTTCGCAAAGCAGTGCAAGCAGCTCGAAGAAATGGGCGCGGATTCCATATGCATCAAGGACATGTCCGGACTTTTGCTTCCGTATGAAGCTTATCGTCTTGTTAAGGCTATCAAAGAAGCGACAAAGCTCCCACTCGAGCTTCACACGCACTATACCTCTGGCAGTGCTTCTATGACATACCTAAAGGCCATTGAAGCCGGTGTTGATATTATTGACTGTGCACTTGCGCCGATGGCACTCGGCACATCTCAACCGGCAACAGAGCCTATGGTCGCTTGTGTCAAAGGAACCGAATATGATACTGGCCTTGACCTCGATGCTTTATCACAAATTTCGGCATATGCATCCACACTCCGCGCGAAGTATCTTGCGAATGGTCAAATGAATACAAAGGTATTGGGCGTAGACGTCAATACTTTGAAGTATCAGGTTCCTGGTGGTATGCTTTCTAACCTTGTTTCACAATTGAAGCAGGCCGGAAAAGATGACCAGCTCTTGAAGGTTCTTGAAGAGGTTCCTCGCGTCCGTGAGGATTTCGGCTTCCCACCGCTCGTTACGCCATCCTCACAAATCGTCGGTACACAAGCTGTTATGAATGTCATCACTGGTGAGCGATATAAAATGGTTCCGAAGGAATCCAAGGCTTTGGTAAAGGGCGAATATGGACGTACTCCAGCTCCGATTTCCGAAGAAATCCAAAAAAAGATTCTCGGTGATGAGAAGCAGATTACAACACGTCCCGCTGATGCATTGCCTCCTGAGCTTGATTCTGTTCGTGAGGCATGCAAGGCCTACATCGAACAGGAAGAGGATGTCCTCACGTGGGCGATGTTCCCGCAGGTTGCCGAGAAGTTTTTCAAAAACCGTCAGGATAAAAAGTACGGAATTGATAACGTAGTAGGCAATGGCTCAGAGAAATACCAACCTGTTTGATTTTTCTTGGGATTCTGTCATATAACACAAAAATGAAAGTTCGTAATAACGAACTTTCATTTTTTCGTATTCAACGGAAAAATTGTGTATAATGGCATTGTTTAGGGTAAATTTGAGAACAGTGAAACACTGGTAAAATGATTCGGAGACAAAAGGTTCTGAATTGAATAGTAGGGAATAGAGATTACTATCTCATCGGAGGTACGTTCATGTCGATTCATGAAGGCGAGAAACGCGAGAATTTGCATTATAGCTTAGTCGAACAAATTGAGAATAATATGGACCATATGAGTAAAGGGCAGAAGGCTATTGCACGATTTGTCCTTTCCGACTATGAAAAAGCCGCTTATATGACAGCTGCGAAGCTCGGTGAAAGTACAGGCGTCAGCGAATCAACGGTGGTCCGTTTCACAATGGAACTGGGATATGACGGATATCCACATTTCCAAAAGGTCTTGCAAGAAGAACTGAAGGTGAAGCTCACATCAGTACAACGCCTGAATGCTTCTAAACGTTTTGAAGATGACTCCCAGGCCTTGCACTCTATCCTATGCGCCGATATTGATAATTTAAAGCACACGAATGAGTGCGTTGACGAAGAATCGTTTGAAAAGGCCGTAAACACAATACTTCATGCAAAAAGGATTTATCTGATGGGCCTTCGAAGCTCATCACCGCTTTCTTCATTTATGCATTATTATATGACGCTTCTTTTCGATGATGTTGTTCATATTCATAGCAGCAGCGCAAATGAGGTATTCGAACAAATCCTTCCCATCGGGCCCGGCGATGTTATGATCGGCATCAGTTTTCCTCGCTACTCAACTCGTACTATTTCATCCATGCAATATGCGCGTTCAAGAGGCGCAAATGTCGTCGTCATTACGGATAAGGGCGACACACCGATGACAGAACACTCGGATGTTGCTCTTTTTGCTCGTTCGGATATGGCATCGTTTGTAGACTCGTTAACAGCACCGTTATCGCTTATTAACGCTCTCCTAGTGGCACTGGGTATCCATCGCCGCGAGCATATCGAACAGTCTTTTGAAGCATTAGAGAATCTATGGACCGAGTATCAAGTATACGATACCGGGAAGGACCGTGTCCTGCCGGAACGTGAAGATACAGACGTATAAGGAGGCCAAATGAAAGAAATCATTGCAAACAGTAAACTAACGGCATCTTCTGCTATACGTATTGCGCTTACGAATACACGTGAAGATGAAACGCTACTCAAGGCAGAATTGTTGAAGGATAATATCCACGCTACGGCATGCGATTTTGGCGGTGAGTTCATTTCTTCTGTATCGAAAATTATCGAAAGAACGGTTGTTGCTGCTCAACGCGAGGGCATCATCGGTAATGGTCATAATGAAGAAGGTGCATTGGCTGGTGCGGCTCGTGAGGCTGTCTCACAGATTTCATCTAAAGCCATAGGGCTAAATGTCGGTGGTAAAATCGGCATCGCCCGATATAATGACCACATCAGCGTTTGCGTTTTCTTCGGCATTGGCTTATTGCACCTGAATGAGATTGCCATTGGACTCGGTCATCGCGCTATCTGATTAGAATGTAAGCAAAATCAATCACCTGTAGATCACCTATCAATCACATGGAGGACGCTATGGAACACTATCAAATTGCTATCGACGGACCTTCCGGTTCCGGTAAATCCACTCTTGCAAAAAAAGTCTCTGCGCAATTAGGTATCCTATATCTTGATACTGGGGCGATGTATCGCACATGCGGATTGGCGGCGATTCGTGCCGGCGTGTCTCCTAAAGATGAAGCTGCCGTTGCGATACTTTTACCGAATATTAAGATTGATATATCCTTTGTTGACGGATGGCAGCACATATTTCTTGATGGCGAAGATGTTTCGGACGCCATACGTACGCCAGAGGTTTCTGTCGCAGCATCTGATATTTCCAGCTTGCCCTGTGTACGAAAAGCAATGGTTGATTTGCAAAGAAAAATATCGGGTGATCGTAACGTTGTTCTGGATGGTCGTGATATAGGTTCTCATGTATTCCCACAAGCGAAATATAAGTTCTTCCTTACTGCAGATGCAAAGGAAAGAGCTCGACGTAGACTCATCGAGCTCGAGGGCAAAGGGATAACGACACAGACTTTTGAAGAAGTGCTTCGTGATATCGAATATCGTGACCATCAAGACTCCACGCGAGCGGCGTCCCCACTCGTGAAAATGCCGGATGCAATTGAAATCGACACGACGGTTCATTCGCCGGAAGAAACGCTTTCTATCCTGTTATCCCACCTTGGCGCGGACGCCAATATCGGGGAGAAGAAATGATATGTCCAGATATACGATTGAATTAGCAAAATCCTCTGGTTTTTGTTTTGGCGTCGATCATGCGGTAAAGACTGCATATAAAGTCCTCAACGAAAACGCGGGAAAACGCGATATCTATATGCTCGGCGAAATCACGCATAATGAACTCGTAGTCAATGACTTGCTGGCAAAAGGTATGAAGCTAGTGCATTCCTGTGACGAAATCATACCCGGTAGTATTGTTGTGATTCGCGCACATGGCGTTAAACCAGCGATTCTCGATGCACTCGCTGCACGCGATTGTGAGATATACAATTGTACTTGTCCGTTTGTGTCGAAAATACACAACATTGTTCGTGATGCTGATGAAAAGGGCCAAAAGATCTACATAACCGGCACGAAAGGACATCCTGAAGTGGATGGTATTTGTGGTGAAGCGAAATCCGATGTTTGTGTCATTTCTTCGGAAGAAGAAGCAAGAGCACTGCATTTTGTCGATGCGAATTCGATTTTAGTGTCTCAAACAACATTTTCAGCAAATGAATTTCAAAAAATTCGTGAAATAATCAAAAATGAAATTGCAAACGAGCGAATTTTTGATACAATATGTAGTACGACTGAAAGTAGGCAACGGGAAGCTGAAGAATTGGCGGCACGTTCTGACCTGATGATTGTTATCGGTTCGGCACACAGCTCCAATACGAAGAAGCTTCTTGAAATCTGCCAAGGTCGATCTGCGAAGACTGTTCTTGTAGGAACGGCAAGCGAGATGAAGAATCTTCTACCGAGCATTATTTCGGATGAGATTCATCATGTTGGCATTACTGCTGGAGCGTCGACGCCAGATAAGATTATCAGGGAGGTTATCCGAACAATGAGTGAGAACGAGGTTAACGCGAATCTAGAACAGGCAGACATCAATTTTGGAGATTATATCGAGAGCATTCCACAGCTTAGAAAGAATGCAACCGTGAAGGGAGCAATTACTTCGGCTGATAGTGAATTTGTCTACGTTGATGTTCATGATAAGTCTGAAGGAAAGATTCCTCGTCAAGAGTTCGAGAATGATCCTGACTTTGATTTGGAAGCGGCAATTGCCGAACACAAAGAAGTGGAAGTATATGTACGTAGCGTACGTAATTCTGATATGGGTAAGGAGATTCTTCTTTCGAAGTCTCATGCTGATTTTGGTAAGAACAAGGCTCTTGTTGAGAGTGCGTTTGAAAACAAAGAACCGGTTAAGGTTAAGATTACCGGTGTTGTAAAAGACGGTGTTATCGGCAACTACGGCGGTGTTGATGTATATATCCATCGTACACAGCTCGAAATGTCCACTGTCGAAGACTTGGATGCATATAAGGGAAAGACAATTGAGATTTTGATTACACAATTCGACCCTGACAAGCGTCGTTTGCGTGTATCCGGATCCAGAAGAACTCTTTTGAATAATGAACGTCGCGAGAAGGCTAACGAAGTTTGGGCCGCAATTGAGAAGGGTGCTGAATACGACGGTGTTGTGAGAAGCCTTACCGATTTTGGTGCCTTCGTTGACATCGGTGGTGTTGATGGATTGGTTCACGTTTCCGAGCTTTCATGGAATCGTATCCGTCATCCTTCGGAAGTTGTTTCTGTTGGTGATACCATTCATGTATATGTTAAGGATTTTGATGCGGAGAAGAAGCGTATTTCTCTCGGCTATAGAAAGCAAGAAGACGATCCGTTCTTTGATATCGAAGAGCGTATCCCAGTAGGATCAATTGTTCGTGGTAAGGTCGTTCGTATGTTCCAGTTTGGCGCTTTCGTCGAGCTTGAGCCAAATCTTGATGCTCTTTGCCATGTTTCTCAGATTTCAAACGTTCGCTTGAATAAGCCACAGGATGTTTTGAAAGAGGGTATGGAGGTCGAAGCAAAGGTTTTGGACGTTAATGCTACGGCACGTCGTATCAGCATCAGCATCAAGGAAGTAAATCCGATTGATCCAGAAGTTACTGCGGAGAATGAAGAGATTTACGCCGCTCCTGCTAAGGAAGAAGCTCCGGTTGCTGAAGTTGAGGCAACAGAGGCTGCTCCTGTTGAGGAAGCTGCTCCGGTTGCTGAAATTGAGGTTGCAGAGGCTGCTCCTGCAGAAGAAGCTGCTCCAGAAGCAACACCGGCTGAGTAATTCTTTATCACATATTTGAGTTTAGTAAAGGGATGCAATAATGCATCCCTTTTCGTTTTTCTTTAATCGCTGAGAAAGTAATGGAGAACCATACGAGCAGCACGTTGTTTTCGGGATAGTATACCTTCGTCCGTGCTTCACAATGTATTCGCTATTCAAAAGTAAAAATATCACTAATTTGCTATATGTCTTTTGGCGCTCAAAACTATTTGGATTATCAAATGTTTGAAACACACGCTTTTCGGCTGGTTTTGAATTGAGGCAATACAGGTGTAAATGTTACAAATATACTACAAAGGTTTGCTAGCCTCGTTATTTCGGTTATAATACTTATGTGGGAGTTTATGAAGTGAAATTTACATGAATCTACTCTCAGGAGGTTATTTTGTGAAACATAGTCAAATGAATACTCAAGACAGTTTCGGTAAGAGGAATAATCTGACCGCAGTTCGATGTGTGAAATTAGCGGCAGTTTTTCTTGCTACGGGAATTGTATTGGTTGGCATTCCGGAATTGCGTCAAAATAGTGCTTCGGACGTTTATTTGCAGGTTCCTGCAGAAACAGTTTCCATTGCAGAATTTGAAGAGTTTAATCCGGAAGGCATCGTAACATTAACGGATCGTGGAACGAATAGTGGCATTTTAGGCACATCAATCGATGGGGATTTATCTGCACAAAATGCTGTTATTGATAACACATTCACGATTACACAACAAATCAATGAAGAAGGTATCCCGGAAGAATTGCTTGCCATTTCGGAGTTTACTTTGGATACTACCCCCGTTTATGTATCAGCAACAGAATTGAATGTACGCTCAGCACCTTCAGCGGACGCTGAAATTATTGCAACTTTGCATTATTCCGACACCGCCATTCGCGTCGCATATGGTTCTTCTTGGTCTTGCATCCAAATGGAGGACATGGCGGAAGGCTATGTGGTCTCTTCGATGATTACCACTGACTTTATTGCTACGCCAACCCCGACGCCACGTCCAACGAATACACCGACTCCTACACCTGTTGTTACCGAGACTTCGGCAAGCGGAACGTATTATGCTATTGGTGAAGTCAATGTTCGTACCGGTCCGGGTACACAATATGATACAACTCGTAAGCTAGTAGCGGGAGAAGCCATCGAAGTCGTTGCGAAAACAAGCAACGGTTGGTTCAAGACTGTAGTTGGGACGTATGTGAAATGCTCTCTGGTGTCTTCATCACAGACGCCCGCACCGCAAACTGGTACTACACCTACCAATCCGACACCGACAACACCTGGTACATCTACTATTTCTATTCCAGATCCTTCTACGTGTGATATTGCCACATATGCGAAGGCCTTTATCGGTGTTCCATATCACTACACGGGGTGTGATATTTCAGGCATGGATTGTTCTGGCTTTGTAATGTACGTTTATGCGAATTATTACCATATCTCTTTGCCGCATCAATCGGCATCGATTGCTTCCATGGGAACAAATGTTATGGGGCAAGAATTACTTCCGGGGGATGTCATTTGTCATGACTATAATGGAGACGGTCGTGTCGATCATGTAAGTCTCTATATCGGAAATGGCGAGACTGTACATGCTAGTAGCTCAAACAGAATGGTCATTGGTGCTACGTACCCGATGCAGTCGATGACGTCGATTCGAAGATTTTTCTAATCAGTTTTTTCGCGCAATAAGTAACGGACGGTTTTCAGTATAAACTGATAAACCGTCCGTTTTGTTTTAATGCGTAAATGTGTGCTACGAGATGATGTCGCTAGCGAGCTTTTCTAGCGCTTCCTCATACAGAGGAATTAGAATGAAAAGGGATTCTTTTGCGATATGCTCGTTTGCTTGATGACATTGATCTTCTTCCCAAGGATTAGCAGGGCCGAAGGCTACGATATTGTCCATGGTACGAGCGTAGGTTCCGCCGCCAATGGCGATAGCTTCGACCTTCTCAGACATATATCGATCATGGGCTTCTTTTTCTTGCTCAATGCAGGGGAAGAGGTCACGATAACTATCATAAAGCTCGACAAGTGTGTGAATGGTAGGCGAATTCTTTTCTTTGTACAGTGGTTTTTGATGACCGTCAATCGTGACAGTGAGTCCATATGCGGCGGTTTCTTGCGTAATCGCCTTTAAGAGAGCGTCACCATCAACATTTACCGGATATCGAATATCGATATGAAGGACAGATTCATTTGCATTCACTTCGATTACACCAATATTGGATGTAATCGCTCCGCTTTCGTCTGCCGGAACATCCGCCAAAAGCGGGGCACTGGAAGACGATGCGATGTCGGTGACGAGCTTATCGTACGCGAAATGTAGTAACGGAGAGGCATCAATGAAATGCTTCGGAAGCTCATTGATACACATCTCAATGGCATTCTTTCCGAGCGTTGGACGGGATGCATGTGCACATATACCATGATAAAGCAGTTCTTTCGTTGCGCCGATGTCCAAACGAGTACATAGGGCAGGTACCATGTTGTGCGCATTACCGCCATGAATGGTGACATTGGGATTTCCTTCTCCGCGAAATGCGATTTGCATAATTCCTTTTTCGGCGAAGAGGCAGGGAAAATCAGCATCGGGCGTGAAACCAGCGTCTGGAATTTCTTCTGTTTCGACATAACGTTCCATACAGGACGAGCCATGTTCTTCATCTGTTCCAACGATGAGTCTATAACGAGCATTTGGCGTGGGATGTTCATTCTTAATTCGTAACAAGGAAAAGTAGGAAGCTGAAAGTGGTCCTTTGTCATCGACGACACCACGTCCATATAGCATACCGTCTTTCTCTGTCAGCATAAACGGATCAGTGGTAAAACCATCACCGCTTGGGACAACATCCAAGTGACAAAGTACAGCGATTAACGGACCGGATTGTCCCCATTGGGCATAACCCGCCTTATTATCAATGTTTTTCGTGATGAAGCCGTCATTTGCGGCTCGTTCCAGAAAAAAATCTAAGGCCATCTTTGGTGCGATTCCGTAGGGCGCTTCGGGGTGCGCTTCGGACTTGACACTTGGAATGGCGATGAGTGCGGATAAGTATTCTAGCAAGGCTTTCTTTTCGTTATCGGATGCTTGTGGCTTCATGCTATTGACTCCTTTACCTTGAATGGTACTATTGTAGCATTATAACAAAGAGTGAAATGCAGGAAATGATTGATTTTTCTGCATATTTTCGATAAAAAGACTTGCCTTTCTTTTCTCGTCATGGTAACATCGAAAAGCTAAAAAACACACAAGGGATACTTTTGTGCTTTTCCAAAGGAGAAGTGACACCTTGTGGATGGTAAAACAGGAGGAAAAAGTTATGCCAGTTATTTCTATGAAACAGCTTCTTGAAGCCGGTGTCCATTTTGGTCACCAAACACGTCGTTGGAACCCGAAGATGTCTGAGTACATCTATACAGAGCGCAACGGCATTCACATTATTGATTTGCAAAAAACTGTTCGTAAGGCTGATGAGGCTTACATGTTCATGCGTCAAATCGCAATGGACGGCGGTAATGTTCTTTTCGTAGGAACGAAGAAGCAAGCTCAGGATTCTATTGCCGAAGAAGCAGCACGTTGCGGAATGTTCTTCATCAACAACCGTTGGCTCGGTGGTACACTCACCAACTTCACAACAATTAAGAAGAGAATCGCTCGTTTGAACGAACTCCAGAAGATGGCTGAGGACGGTTCCTTTGATCTTCGCACGAAGAAGGAAGTTGCTAAATTGAAGCTCGAAATGGAGAAGCTTGAGAAGAACCTCGGCGGTATCCAAGGTATGCCTGGAATTCCGGCTTGCATGTTTGTTGTTGACACAAAGAAGGAACACTTGGCTGTTGCAGAAGCAAAGCGTCTCGGTATTCCGGTAGTTGCTATTGTTGATACTAACTGTGATCCTGAAGAAGTAGATTATGTTATCCCTGGTAATGATGACGCTATTCGCGCCGTAAAGCTGATTGCTGGTCGTATGGCAGATGCTGTTATTGAAGCACGTCAGGGCGAGCAAATGGATGCAGGCGAAGAAGCTTCCGAAGAGGTTGCTGAAGAAGCAGCTGCTACAGAAGAAGTTGCTACAGAAGAAGTTGCAGCAACAGAGAGCAAAGAAGCTTAATCATCACTTAAGAATTGTATATTGGAGGAATAGTACCATGGCTGAAATTACCGCTTCACAGGTTAAAGAACTTCGCGAGATGACCGGTTCGGGCATCATGGATTGTAAGAGAGCTCTTCAGGCTTCTGAGGGTGATGTTGAAAAGGCAGTTGCATGGCTTCGTGAGAAGGGTATTGCTTCTGCTGCTAAGAAGTCTGGCCGTATTGCCGCAGAAGGTATCGTTGATTCATACATTCATGCTGGTGGACGTATCGGTGTTCTTCTTGAAGTAAACATTGAAACTGACTTTGCGGCTAAGAATGATATGTTTAAGGCCTTTGTTCGTGATATTGCGATGCAGGTTGCTGCTGCTAACCCGCGTTGGGTTACACGTGAGGAAGTTCCTGCCGAAGAAATCGAGAAGGAAAAGGAAATCATCATCAATAAGAATCTCAATGAAGGTAAGCCTGAAAAGATCATCATGGAGAGAATTCTCCCTGGTAACATCGAGAAGTTCTATAAAGAAAATTGCTTGATGGAGCAAGAATATGTTAAGGATGATTCGAAGACAATCGAGATCCTTACAAAGGAAATGATTGCTTCTATTGGCGAGAATATTTCGATTCGTCGTTTCACACGTTATGAAATGGGCGAAGGTATTGCCAAGAAGGAAGAAGATTTTGCAGCTGAAGTAATGAAGCAAATCAAGTAATTCTTTTCTTAGTGAATGAATAAATATGAGGAATTATGAAAGTTTATCACTTTTGTAATTCCTCTTTTCTTTGTGAGGAATTAACGATAGAATAGATAAAGATTTGAAAAGTTGTAAGGAGACAGATTCATGAGCAATCCGGTTTATAAAAGAATTCTTCTCAAAATCAGTGGCGAAGCACTGGCCGGTGAGAAAAAGGTAGGTATTGATGATAAAGTTGTTCGGGAGATTTGCTCGAAGATTAAGAAGGTTGCTGATTTAGGCGTTGAAATCGCCGTGGTTGTCGGTGGCGGTAATTTCTGGAGAGGCCGAACGAGTGAGGCAATGGATCGAGTGACTGCTGATCATATGGGTATGTTGGCTACGATGATGAATGCTCTTGCATTGTCCGATGCATTGGAGCAGGAGGGCGCCATCACACGCGTATTATCGGCTGTTGATATTCGTCAAATGGCAGAGCCATATATTCGGAAACGTGCTATTCGCCACCTGGAGAAGAAACGTATTGTCATCTTCGGTTGCGGTACCGGAAATCCATTTTTCTCTACAGACACGGGCGCTGCACTTCGTGCGGCAGAGATTGAGGCCGATATTTTCTGTAAAGCAACGATGGTGGATGGTGTTTATGATAAGGATCCGAATGTGTATTCGGATGCAAAGAAGTATAGGCAGATTTCGCACGATGAAGTGTTACAATTAAACTTGAAGGTAATGGACGCGACGGCAGCAGCGCTTTGCCGTGATAACCACACATCCATTATGGTTTTCTCGATGCAAGATCCGGAAAATATTGTCCGAATTGTAATGGGCGAAGATATTGGTACATTAGTTCAATAAATTATTTAATGGAGGCGATGACGAATGATTGAAATTACAAAGAATGATTATGATCAGTATGAAGAAAAGATGAAGAAGACCATTTCCAGCTTAGGTGAGAATTTTAACGCCATTCGTGCAGGTCGTGCAAATCCGCATGTGTTGGACCGAATCACCGTGGATTATTATGGAACCCAATCCCCATTAAATGCTGTCGCAAATATTCAGGTACCTGACCCGAGAATGATTACTTTGACACCATGGGATCCATCCATGCTTCGTGAGATTGAGAAAGCGATTCAATCATCTGATTTGGGCATCAATCCATCGAATGATGGAAAGATTATCCGTTTGGCTTTTCCAATTTTGACAGAAGAACGTCGTAAAGAGCTCGTCAAGAGTGTGCAAAAGTATGGTGAAGAAGGAAAAGTAGCCATTCGAAATATCCGTCGCGATGCGATTGATAAGTATCGTTCCCTTCACAAGAAGAAGGAGTTAACCGATGACGATATTGCAGATTTTGAAGAGAAAATTCAGAAGCTGACAGACAAGTATATCAAAGAAGTTGAGAAATGCTGTGAGGCCAAAGAAAAAGATTTGATGGCTATCTAACCATTCCGTATGTTTATGTATGATGCAAGCAGCGGGACGTAATTATCCCGCTGTTTTTTCGAAGGGAGTATCTATGTCGCTTTCTGATGAGAAAAAATTTGGCTTTCCGTTCACGAAGAAGAAAGACGATGATATCGATGAATCATTGCTGAAGATTCCGATGCACTTAGCAGTGATTATGGATGGTAACGGACGTTGGGCAAAGGCCCGAATGCTTCCACGCTCTGCAGGACATCGTGCAGGTGCCGATAATCTGAAGACGCTTTGCAAGAACTGTCGCCATTTTGGAATTCAATACGTAACGGTTTATGCCTTTTCTACAGAAAACTGGAGCCGTCCGGAATCTGAAGTGCATACACTTATGGAGTTATTTGTTGAGTATTTTGATCGATATGATCCTGAGCTGGAGCAAGAGGGTATTCGTGTTCGATTTACAGGCGATTTAGAGTCACTTCCGGATAACATTCGTGATGTGTGTCATCGGGCAGAAGAGAATTCGAAACACCGAGACAAGATGACATTAATTGTGGCATTTAATTATGGTGGACGTCGAGAGATTGTCAATGCATGTCGGAAAGCGATTGCTGATGTGCTCGCAGGAAATATTCAGTCTTCAGATGTTACGGAAGAATATCTGGATAAGCAGATGTATCTTCCTGATGTACCGAATCCTGACTTAATCATTCGGCCAAGCGGTGAAGAGCGCATTTCGAATTTTCTGGTATGGGAAGGTGCGTATTCGGAGTTGTGGTTTTCGGATACTTTGTGGCCAGATTTCGGTATGGTAGAATTGAAAAAGGCATTAGTTGCTTATACGAAGCGTGATCGCCGATTTGGCGGGCTTTCGAAAAGTGAAGAGAGTTGAGGATAGAACATGAAACAGAGAATCATTACCGGCGCCGTTTTTACGGTAATTATCGTAGCTTTCCTGGCACCGGCATTCTTTTGGCCAATATTCATTCTTCTTTTGACGGCCGTCGTCAGTATTATTGCTACATTTGAATTGATTCGCGCTGTACGAGTGAAGAATAAATCGATTATGCCATGGGTAGTATGGATTGGCTCGATGATGTCTTTTATTCCCGCTTTGACGTATTTTTGTGTAGATTCTCCGTATGTTGCTTTCGTGATTTATGCATTACCGGTTTTGGTTTATGTTTTTGTTTCCACGATGGTACCTCCGATTCTAAAAGAAGATCCTGATGCATTGAATGCGGGCGTGGCCTCGTCATCGCTGATTCTCTATATCTCTTTCCCGATTGCGTGTGCGAATATCATGGCACTCTATGTTGAACACGGATGGTATTTTGTGGTTTTAGGCTTATTCTCGCCATGGATATCGGATGTTTTCGCTTATTTTACGGGGTCTTTCTTCGGTAAACATAAGATATGCCCGCACATCAGCCCGAAAAAAACATGGGAAGGCTGCATCGGAGGCGCAGTGTGTTGTGCCATCGTGACTGGACTATTCTTCGCGTTGGTGATGAATCGTATTGTCGACTCGGATTTGCCTTTTGCGCTTTATGTTGCTTTGGCTACAGTATCGGGGTTGATTCTTTCAGTGGTTTCTCAATTGGGCGATTGGCTTGCATCCGCAATTAAACGTATGGTCGGGATAAAGGATTACGGAAATATCATGCCCGGTCACGGCGGTGTGATGGATCGTTTTGATAGCGCATTCTTCACGCTACCGATTGCTTTTGCAATGGCTTTATTACTTGTTTAAGGAGCATTTGATGAAAAATCTTTGTATTTTAGGTTCAACTGGTTCGATCGGGACGCAAACATTAGAAGTGGTTCGGGGATTTCCCGGGGCATTTGGTGTTTCTGCGCTTTCGTGTGGAATGAATGTGAGCCTTCTTGCAAAGCAAATCGTCGAGTTTCGCCCACAAGTGGTTAGTGTCGCTAGCGAGACGAAGCGCAAAGAGCTTCTTTCGCTTTTACCAGCAGATGTTCATTGTGATATTTTGTTCGGTGAAGAAGGAAATCTGGCATGTGCCACATTATCCTCGGTGGATACCGTCGTGGCGGCAATGGTCGGCATGCAGGGGCTTCGACCGGTTGTTGCGGCAATTTCTTCAGGAAAAGATATAGCTTTAGCCAATAAGGAGACATTAGTCACCGGCGGTCATATTGTTATGCCAATGATTCGCGAGAAAAATGTTGCGCTTTTGCCCGTTGACAGTGAACATTCCGCAATTTGGCAATGTCTTTGGGGTCAGCCTAATGGCTCCTTGGATCGTATTCTGCTTACTGCTTCAGGCGGCCCATTTCGTGGCTATTCTCGCGAACAGCTCTCAAACGTGACACTGGAACAGGCATCGGCACATCCGACGTGGAATATGGGTGGAAAGATTACGATTGATTCATCCTCCATGATGAATAAAGGACTCGAAGTGATTGAAGCATCGTGGTTATTTAATGTTTCCGTAGATGCCATTGACGTCGTCGTGCACCCCCAAAGCATTGTTCACTCCATGATTCGATTGTCGGATGGCTCGGTGTTGGGACAAATCGGATTTCCAAATATGATGCTACCGATTCAGGTCGCTTTGTTCTATCCGGAAAGAAGCAATGCGTTCGTTCCTACATTTGATCCTTTTGATGAAAAAAGCCACAATCTGACATTTGAACCCTGCGACCGAAACGTGTTTCGGCTTTTGGATTTGGCATATCATGCAGGCCGTGTTTCTGGCTCCCTTCCGATTGTCATGAATGGCGCGAATGAGGCTCTGGTTGGTGGATTTATGAAGAGAAAGATTTCTTTTATGGATATCGAACGTGGTGTCGAATATGCAATGAATGAGCACGAGAAAGAAGGAGTCATAATGAATCCTTCACTTGATGAAGTATACGCCATCGATCAGCATGCACGAGATATGGTTTCTCGATTTATGCCTGCTTTACAAGAAGGAGAATAATATGTCGCCATTGAGTATTATCATTTGTATATTGGGAATCGGTATTATTGCGACAGTTCATGAACTGGGGCACTTTTTCGTTGCGCGATTATTTAAGATTCGCGTATATGAGTTATCGATTTTTGTTGGCCCGAAGCTCTTTTCATGGAAGAAAAACGATGTCGAGTATTATATTCGACTCATTCCGTTTGGCGCTTATGTTCGTTTTAGTGATTTGTCGGAAGAAGGCGAAGAAATCGCATCGGATGATCCGCATCAGCTCATCAATCAACCCCGTTGGAAACGACTTTTAGTATCACTTGCCGGGCCATTTATGAATATCATTTTGGGAATCATTATTTTTCTTTCGTGTTTTTCGATATATGGCTTCTACTCGGTGAATCAGGACATTATTGTTGAGGATACGCAGGTTGCGGAGACATGCATTGAAGAAGGTGACACGATTCTTTCTTTGAATGGCGAACCGATTTTTACCCAAATTGATTTCTCTTATCTTTATGACAAGATACCGAATAAGGATCCAATGACGTTGGAGATGCGTTCTGCTCGTACTGGTGAGAAATATGAAGTTACCTTAACACCGACTATTACCAATCAATACATGTTGGGTATTACCCGTTATGCTGACCTTGACGAGAACGGCGGATGGTTGGTCTCTGAAGTTGATGCTTCGCAAAATAACGGAAATCCTTTGCTTCAGCCAGATGATTCGATTCTGTCGATTAATGGTGTTTCGGTATCTGATCCCAATGTAAGTAGTGTTATAACTGGTTCTGGCGGAGCTGTTCTTACGGTACATCTTATTCGCGATGGACAAGAAATGGACGTGAGCCTTGCCCCACAAATGGTGGAATCATCAAATTATCGCGGTGTTTTCCTAAAAGAGGGAAGTGGGTTCCTGAATAAGATTCGTGAGTCTTTCCTGTTTCCAATTTCCTTATTCCGTGTTTCGATTGATTCACTTTCGGAGGCATTCTCTGGTTCGGTTAAACCATATGATGTTGTTTCCGGACCTGTCGGTATTGCTTCCGTTGTTTCCGACGTAGTGGATGAAGAAGACACACAGGTGGAAGAAAAAACAGAGATGCTCTTGATTCTGGCTGGTGCGATTTCGGTCGGCGTCGCATTTACGAATTTGTTACCCTTACCTGGACTCGATGGTAATGCTATCGTGTTGACAGTCGTAGAAATGGTACGTGGAAAGCCGATTTCGAAACGTACGGAACAAATTATCAATATTGTCGGCCTTGTATTGATTGTCGGATTAGTCCTGTTTGCACTCTTTTCCGATATCATACGATTGACGCAGTGAGGTCATCATGGAAAGAAAAGCTACACGCAAAGTGAATGTCGGATCATTAACAATCGGGGGGAAATCACCGATTGTTTTGCAATCGATGAATAATACGGATACACGTGATGTTAAAGCCACATTAGAGCAGATTTGTCGATTACATGAAGTGGGCTGTGATTTGACTCGTGTTGCGATACTTAATATGGAAGCAGCACTTGCATTAAAAGAGATTATGAAGGAATCGCCACTTCCGGTTGTTGCTGATATCCATTTTGATTATCGATTGGCTTTGGAGTCTATTCGAAGCGGTGCAAGCAAGATTCGAATTAATCCTGGTAATATCGGTGATGCTTCACGTGTACAAGAGATTGCCAATGCCTGTAAGGAACGGGGTATTCCGATTCGTGTCGGAGTAAATTCTGGTTCCGTCGGTAAAGACATGATTGCCAAGTATGGCGGTGTAAACGCTTCATCCTTATCAGAAAGCGTTTTGCAATCTGTTCGTATATTGGAGAATTTGCATTTTGACAATATTGTCGTCAGCATAAAATCGTCAGATCCGCTTCTTACCATTCAGAGCTATCGTATGCTTTCGGAGCGCATTGATTATCCGCTTCATGTCGGCGTTACGGAAGCTGGTACGAAGGGGGAGGGCATCATTCGCTCCGCTGTCGGAATTGGCACTTTACTCGCCGAAGGGATAGGTGACACGATTCGAGTCAGTTTGACGGATGACCCGGTGGAGGAGATTCGAGCAGGCCTTCGTATATTGCGCTCATTGTCTCTCCGAAACGGTGGTATGCGTTTGGTCTCTTGTCCGACCTGTGGACGAACATTAGTACCTCTTATTCCTCTTGCAAAACGCGTGGAGGACGCAATTGCCGATTTACCGTACGATATGACGGTGGCTGTTATGGGCTGTGCGGTAAACGGCCCTGGAGAGGCACGCGAAGCGGATATCGGAATTGCCGGTGGCATCGATGAATTTTTGCTTTTTAAGCATGGAGAATCGATACGAAAAATCAAATCAGAAAATGTCTTTGAAGAATTAATGAACGAGATTCATTTACTTGGAAAACAACAAATAAAGTAAGAGTAATCATTACGACATTACAAAACTATATGTCGATATGATTGCTTTAGTTGATAGAGGAAGTCTTTTTATGCAGCTTAATGATTTTTTGTTTTTAATGACGAACCGACCTGTGGACGAAAAGATTGGTTTTTCGGCCGAAGTGACTTCGGTCAATTTAAGCGAAGAGTATTCGTCTGTCGAAATAAGAATGAGACTCTTAGGTGATATGCCTCGTCATGCTCTAAAGTATGTTGAAAAAGCCATAATGGCTAGTACCGATATAAAGAACGTACGTTTTTTTGTGGACATTTCATCTTTTTTGAGTGAATTGACCGTCAAAAGTGCGCTTGATTGGATAAGTCTACTTATGATACGCGAGGATGTAATTGAAAATGTTTCTCCGATGATAGCTCAGCCAACTGTCGCTGTAGATGAGAGTGGAAAAGCTTCAATTTTCTATCCGAAATATGGTGATATTGAGGAAAAAGATGCGACGACGCGTAAACATATGCAAGCTTATTTTCAAGAGCTTTTCAATGTTGATATGGATATCGTTTTTAAAGAATTGTCGGAAACAGAGCGTGAAGAAAGGCTTGCGGATATTTATGAGTCTTATCAAACCAGCTTAGATAAAATGTGTAGCCATATGGATGATACAATGAACAATCCATCCGATGACAGTTCGTCGACATCGATCGATGTCAATGCAGAGGGCAAGCCAAAAAACAAGAAGGCGAAACAGAATGCTGAGCAAGCACCTACGAATCTAAATAAGGATTCATGGGCGTATAAGGCACAATTAGCACAGACTACAAAGAAAGAAGAGCCGGATAAAAAGGGCAAAAAAGCATTTGATATAAAAGACATTATGAAGAATACGATTTATGGTCGAGTGAAGAAGTCAACACCGATCATTCCAACAAGTCATGCTACATCAGATGCAGGATTAATCCGCATTGAGGGCTGTACCAAGCTTTGCGAGGCGAAGCTGACGAAACAAGGGGATAAGGTCATTTTCTCGTTTTTTGTTACCGATGCGACATCCAGTGTAAAATGCGTTTCTTTTTTGACTCCTGCGGACGCGGATAAGCTCGAGGAAGCCATGAAAGAATCGCCTTACATGGGCGTCGAATGCAATATGGAATATAACAGGTTTGAAAATGATACCATCGGATCGGTGAAAGGCATTTATCGTATTGACCCACCTGCTAAACGAATGGATGATGCGTCGGAGAAACGAGTTGAGCTACATGTCCATACGAAGATGAGTGATAATGATGCGGTCATCGATCCCGTTGAATTAATTTCAACGGCATATCGAATGGGGCATTGCGCTTGTGCGGTTACTGATCACGGTGTCGTTCAAGCATTTAACGATGCGTATGCGAAACGTCTTTCCTGTATTAAGGGAAAAGATCCTGAATCTTTCAAAATTATCTATGGTATGGAAGGATATCTGGTAGATGATGGTCCGTGCATTGCATATCACATGAATGAAGAAAACCGTATCACTCTCGATTCCTTTGTTGCTCTGGATGTGGAGACGACCGGACTGGATTGCGTAGAAGATCAGTTGATTGAAATTGCAGCAGTACGTTATGTTCGAAATGATATCGGAGAGTATGCGGCAACCGAAGAATTTACCACCTTTGTGAATCCCGGCTTTCCGATTCCGGAAAAGGCAATTGAGATTACCAATATCACGGATGATATGGTAAAAGATGCACCGACTCCATACGAGGCCGCCAAGCTATTGGCTACTTTTCTGAAAGACGATGAGCCGTTATGCGGGCATAATATTTTCTTTGATATGGGCTTTATTCGAGAAGCTGGTTTTCAAATTGATATTGAAAAGCATACCGGATATCGCGTGAAATTCAACCAGGTCGCAATCGATACGGTATCCATCGCCACATATCTTTATCCGGATATGAAGCAGCATAATTTGGCTGCAGCCTGTTCGTTTTTATCGATTGAAAACTCGACTCCACATCGTGCACTTTCTGATGCGAAGGCGTCAGCGGGTATTCTGTTGCGTGCGATAGCAGATTTTTCGTTCAAAGAATGCGCCGAAATGAACGAAAAGGTGGGTAAGCTTCCGAATAGTGAAATTACTAAACGTAAACAAACGGTCTGCCATATCATCTTTCTCGCACGTGATACGCTCGGGCTGTATAATCTGTACCGCATGGTATCTGAGAGCCACATGGAGTATTTTTCCTTGCGCCCTCGCTTACCTAAATCAGTGATTCGATATCTTTCAAATGCCATCATTATTGGAAGTGCATGCGAAAGAGGAGAAGTTTTCCGAGAAGTACATCGAGAATTTGTTGCGTCCGGTCTGGATACAAGTAAAACGGCGGATGCACTGATGGTATCGCCGACCTTCCTCTCTATGGTTCGTTTATACGATTATTTGGAGATTCAGCCCATCTGCAATAATGCATTCTATCTACGTGATGAAGAATCCGGGCTTCATACAGAATCGGATTTGAAAGCCATTAACTACATCATATATACCGTTGCGAAGCGTCTTGGCATGCCGTGCTGTGCTACGACAGACGCGCACTTCCTGGAGAAGAAGGACGGTGAATATCGGCGTTACATGCTCATGAATATGGGATATAAGGATGCGGAGCAGCAGGCGGACCTCTATTTCCGCACGACCGATGAGATGCTGGATGAATTTGATTATCTAGGTGAGCAAGGCGCACACGAGGTGGTCATCTCGAATACGAATGCGATTGCCAAACGAATCAAGGCAGATATGCGTCCATTCCCGGGAGATACATACCCGCCAATTATTCCTACGGCGGCCCAAGAAATCACAGATATTGTTTGGAATACGGCAAAAAGCCTTTATGAATATGAAAATGAGATTCCGCAAATTATTACGGATCGTGTCAACAAAGAGCTTGGCAGTATTATTGAGCATGGATATGCGATTATGTATTACATCGCCTACAAATTAGTAAAGAAATCAAATGAGGACGGCTATGTTGTCGGTTCTCGTGGCTCTGTTGGGTCTTCCTTAATCGCAACATTCTCCGGCATTTCGGAGGTCAATCCATTGCCACCGCATCGTCGTTGCCCGAATTGCCATTATTCTGCATTTGATTTATCCGGCACGTACGGTTCTGGTTATGATTTGCCGATTGAAGCATGCCCTAAATGCGGTACGATGATGATTTCAGATGGTCAGGACATTCCGTTCGAGACGTTCCTGGGCTTCCACGGCGATAAACAGCCGGATATCGACTTGAATTTTTCGGGTGAATATCAAGCACGCGCACATAAATATGTTGAAGAGCTTTTCGGGAAGAATCATACCTTCCGCGCGGGTACAATTGGTTGCTATGCGGAGAAAAACGCTTTAGGTATTGTCCGTAAAGTCATGGAGATGAAAAATGAAACATTAACGCAAGCCGAACAGTTGCGTCGTGCTTCCGGTATCATTAACGTCAAACGCACAACGGGACAGCATCCGGGTGGTATTGTTGTTTTGCCGAAAGAAATGGATATTTACGAATTTACACCAATACAGCATCCTGCGAATAAAATTGATTGCGGGATTACAACGACGCATTTCGACTTTAATGCGTTGCATGATACGATTCTAAAACTTGATATTCTCGGCCATGATGACCCAACGATGCTTCGCATGCTGAGTGATTTGACCGGCGTTGATGTGCGACATATTCCGATTCCGGATGAGAAGGTTATGTCACTATTCTTCTCGACGGAAGCACTCGGTATCCCAAATGGAACGTCACCAGCCGAGGCTGCGACACTTGGACTATCCGAAATGGGTACGAAAATGGCACGTGACATGATTAAGGAAACGAAGCCGCATCAATTCTATGATTTAGTACAGCTTATGGGTCTTTCCCATGGTACTGACGTATGGAAAGGTAATGCACAAGATTTAATTCGCGAAGGCACCTGCACACTAAACAGTGTTATCGGATGTCGTGATGGAATTATGACGCAATTAATCTATTGGAATGTACCACCGGTCGATGCTTTTTCCATCATGGAAAAGGTACGTAAAGGTAAAGGACTCACTCCGGAGCATGAAGCATTAATGCGTGAAAATAATGTGCCTGAATGGTATATTGATTCTTGTAAGAAGATAAAGTATATGTTCCCGAAGGCGCATGCTGTTGCTTATGCGATTTCCTCACTGCGTATTGCATGGTTTAAGGTTTACTATCCGGAAGAGTATTATTGTGCATTCTTTTCGATTCGAGCCGATGAGTTTGACGGAGATATTTTGTGCAATGGCATTCGTCGTGTCCAAGATAAACGCATGGAGCTCAATAATAACTTTTTGAGCCGTAAACCGAACGAGAAGGCCCTTTTCTATTTGTGTGAATTGGTAGAAGAGATGTATTTGCGTGGGATTACTTTTGCCCCGTACAGCATTACCGAATCCGATGCCTACCGCTTCAAGAAGATCGCAAAGGGTGTGATATTACCACCCCTCAATGCCATACCATCCATTAGTAAGGCGATGGCTGAATCGATTGTTAAGGCAAGGAAAGATGGGCCGTTCCAAACACGTGAGGATTTGGCCAGACGCTCATTAATCGGTCCTTCTGCCATGAAAAAACTGGTCGAATCCAAGGTGCTCGACGATCTTCCTGAATCCAATCAGATTGATTTGTTCTCTTTGATGTGAGGGAAATAATATGATAGCCGCAGTAATTTTGCGCGAATGCGTGTGGGCAACAAATAAAATATACGAATACCTTGTGCCGAACGATTTGGAAGCGGATATTCGTAGAGGTCAATTTGTGTCCGTTCCTTTTGGCAAAGGAAATAAGCAAACCATAGCATTGGTTTATGCTTTAAGAATGAAGGCCGAAGCGGCTGATACAATTGTTTTGAAGGCAGTCAATAGCATTGTTGATCCTGTTCCGGTGCTAAATGATGAGCAAATTCGTTTGGTTGAGTTTATTAGCCGACGTTATTCTTGTACCTACGGTGATGCCATTCGTCTGATGGTACCAAGGAATGCGGCTGCCATTCATGGACGCGACCAAATGGTTGTTTCATTAGTATCCGAAGAAGCTGCAATGGAAGCAATCGAAGGGGTGACTGTCGACAATGTTACACACATTCGGATACTAGAGTGGCTTCTGGAAAATGATGATGCACCGCTTTCGTCATTGATGGATGCCTTTTCTGTATCACGCTCTCCTTTTACAACGCTCGCGAAAAAGGGTTTGATTCGCATTGAGAAACGGAAGGTGATACGAGATAACGCGGTATTCGATGAACCGATTGATACCGAGATTGTGACTCCAACATATACGCCGAATACAGAACAAGTGAAAGCGATTGATTCTATTTTGCATGACCCCGAGCACTCGATGTTTCTCCTTTACGGGATAACTGGAAGCGGAAAGACAGAGGTCTATTTACAGGCAGCCAGTAAAATTTTGGAAGAGGGCGGCTCGGTACTCTATTTAGTTCCCGAAATATCACTCACACCGCAAACCGTCAAACGTATACAGGAACGCTTTGATGACACGATTGCTATTCTGCACAGCCGATTGACGATTTGTGAACGATATGCACAATGGAAACGTATTCGAGAGGGTAGCGCGCGCATCGTTATTGGGGCACGGTCTGCGGTTTTTGCACCACTGGTTAATTTGAAGCTGATTATCATGGACGAGGAACAGGATTCTTCGTATAAATCAGAGACACACCCTCGATATCATACGAGAGATATCGCAACATTCCGCGCAATGACACAGGGCGCACGTATTGTTTTCGGATCTGCGACACCGTGTATTGAAACTTACTATGCTGCGGTTAATAATCGAATCAAGCTACTGAAATTATCGAATCGTGCCACGAAGCAGAGCCTTCCGAATGTTCATATCGTCGATATGGGCAAGGAACTCAATGCCGGCAATGCTTCTGTTTTTTCCCGAGCATTATATGCGTCGATGTCGAGCGCTCTCGAAAACCAAGAGCAAGTGATGCTTTTCTTGAATCGACGCGGATATTCCACATCTCTAATCTGCGGTTCATGCGGGGAAAGCATACAGTGTCCACGATGTGACCTTGATATGACGATACACCAACAAAAAACGGGCAATCGCGAAGTGCTCATTTGCCATTTCTGTGGATATGTATTACCCGTAGATACCAAGTGTCCTTCCTGTGAAAGCACCTTGCAAAAACGTGTTGGCATGGGTACTGAAAAGCTGGAAGAATGGGTGAAACACGATTTTCCGAATGCGCGTGTATTGCGGATGGACCAAGATACAACGGCATCTCGTGGCGCACATGCTCGAATTTTGGACGCATTTCGTAATCATGAGGCTGATATTCTGATTGGTACGCAAATGATAGCCAAGGGCCATGATTTTCCGTCCGTTTCCGTAGTCGGAATCTTGTCAGCGGATAGCTTGCTACATTCGGGGGAGCTTCGCGGGCGGGAGCGTGCTTTTCAATTGTTGACTCAGGCAGCTGGAAGGGCTGGTCGAGGCGATAAAAAAGGGGAAGTGTTCTTTCAATCATTTTCCACAAAGGAAGAAATTCTCAATATGGCGGCAAAACAAGATTATCCCGCATTTTATCGCTCTGAAATCGCTTTTCGAAAAGATTTGGGATATCCACCTTTTCAGGCACTTGGGACAGTTACGGTTTGTCATATCAACGAAACAACCGCGAGGGAACATGCATCGATGATGGCTGCATCATTACGTCAGATGACTGAAAAGGTGAAGGACACTTGTATGGTTTTCGGCCCCTGTCCCGCATTTATTCCTCGTCTACGAGATCGATATCGATTCCAAATCAATATAAAAGCGGCAGATACACGCATGCTTTCAAAGATATTCACCAATATCTCGCAAACTTATGCGACATATCAATTGTTTTTTGAAATGGATATCGATCCTTTGTGATAGAATAGGTGACGATAGAATATATGTTTATTGGCTTTGCATGGAAGGGTGAATGAAAATGGCTTTGCGCGAAATAGTTATAGAGGGCGATCCTCTTTTGAGAAAAAAATCACGAGTGGTCGAAAATATTGATCAACGTATTCTCACTTTATTGGATGATTTGGCAGATACGATGTATCTCGATAATCGAGGAATTGGAATTGCTGCTCCGCAGGTCGGTGTTCTTCGCCGTGTTTTTATTGTTGACGTGGGAGATGAACATGGACTTATTGAGTTTATCAATCCTGAAATGCTCGAGCAAAAAGGCGCAGCTGTCGGACCAGAGGGCTGTCTTTCTGTGCCCGGCCGCTCTGGTGAGGTTGAGCGTCCTGAAGAAATTACGATACGAGCATTGAATCGTGCAGGCGAATCTTTTACGCTTACGGCGACGGGAATGCTCGCGGTTTGCATATGTCATGAATATGACCATCTTGATGGTATTCTCTTTATTGATAAAGTGAAGGGAGAGATTACATCCAATTGAGTAAACGTATCGTTTTTATGGGAACACCGGATTTTGCCGCCGTTGTACTGCGTCACTTAGTTGACGCTGGCTATGACGTCGTCGCTTGTGTATCCCAACCGGATAAACCTGTAGGCAGAAAAATGGTTATGACACCACCGCCGGCCAAGCTTACGGCAATCGAATGCTCAATTCCTGTGTGGCAACCGTCCTCTCTGCGTAATGAAGAAGCACTTGCGACGATGCGCGCATTTGCACCGGATATCATCATAACGGCAGCATATGGTAAGATTCTTCCTGCTGATATGTTGGCGATTCCAACAATCGGATGTCTTAATGTGCACGCTTCACTTTTGCCAAAGTATCGTGGTTCGGCGCCTGTTCATTGGGCCATTTTGAATGGTGATGAAAAAACTGGTGTGACATTGATGGATATGGATGTTGGAATGGATACCGGTGACGTCTATTCCATGATTGAATGTCCGATTCATGAAGATTCGCACACAGAATCGCTGATGCATGAATTGGCGTTGCTCGGTTCAACGCTTTTGCTGGAAAAACTTCCGCTCTATATTGCGGGAACGCTCGAAAAAACGAAACAGGATGAAGCGTTGGTTACGTTGGCTCCACCGATAACCAAGGAAATGGGTATCATTGACTGGACACTTGATGCACGCCTTGTAAACCGTAAGATTCATGCTTTATCGACATGGCCCGGCGCGTCTACGCAATGGAACGGAACACGAATCAAAATATACGATGCACAGGTCGCGCCTAATGCGAAGGAAATCCTTCAGCAATATGAAGAACAAGTTGCAGCAGCCCCAAAGCCGGGAACCATTCTGGTGGCAAAAAAGGGCGTTCTTGCAGTAATGTGTAATGACTTACCGATATGTCTTCTCGAGCTACAACCGCAATCCGGTAAACGCATGTTGGCGAAGGATTGCGCACATAATTATGTGGTAGGTTCGTTGATGGAGGAATCATCGGATGCGTGAAAAGAAGGACGATGCGAGAAAACTTGCCTATGACATGCTTTTGGAGGTACTGGAGCACGGCGGTTATTCGAACCTTGTCATGAAGCAAAAGATGAAGGATGTTGAATTAGATGCGCGCGATCGTGCTTTGGCCACGGCAGTCTTCTACGGCACCATCACGAGAATCTATCTTTTGGATTATGTTCTTGCCCCCATTCTGTCCAAACCGATTGCCAAGCTTGACGGTGAGATTCGTACAATACTTCGCATGGGTGCATGGCAGATTCTTTTTTCAACATCCATACCTTCCTATGCCGCGGTTACGTCGTCGGTCTCCCTTGCCAAATCCATCTCCAATCGCGGTGGTGATGCGACTGTGAATGCCGTTTTGCGTAAGCTGGCCGCACAGTATCCGAACGGAATCGATGATGATTGTAAGTTTACTATGGATATCGCATGTTCGGTGAAAAAGGAAATTGCCGGCATTTTTGTTAAAGGCTATGGGAAATCGAAGGCCGCTTCGATTTTGCAAGCGCTGCTCGAGGCTCCTACAATATGTGTTCGAAAGAATCCTCTTTCCCTTGATGAAAAGACTTTTATCGATGCACTTGCATCCGAAAATATCATTGCCAAGCCCACTGGAATACTCCCGTATGCCTATTGGATTGACCTTCCCGGCGGAGGAATCGAGATGACGCGCGCCTATAAGGAAGGTTTATTTATGGTGCAGAGCATATCGGCTATGTTCGTTTCTCATTTGGCTTCTCCTGCCGCTCATGACCGTGTTTTGGATGTGTGCGGCGCGCCAGGCGGAAAAACCTGCCACATGGCAGCATTGATGCAGGATCAAGGAACCATCGACTGTATAGATATCAGTGAAATTCGTTTGCGCCTTGTTGAAGAACATGCCGCTCGTCTGGGCTTTCATTCGATATCAACTCGGGCATGTGATGCAACGACTATTGAAACGAATTCGTCAATAGAAGAGAAGAGCTATGATGTTGTCATTACTGACGTTCCTTGCAGCGGGCTTGGCCTTTTACATAAAAAGCCGGATATTCGATTGACTATGGATTACGATACCATCATGACTTTGCTCCCGATTCAAGCGCAAATTCTCGAGGCAGCTTCGTCGAAAGTCAAAGAAGGTGGCGTTCTGATGTACAGTACATGCACGGTGAATCCGTCTGAAAATGAAAAGCAAATCGCTGCATTTTTAGAAAAGCATACGGACTTCGAACGTGTGGCGCTTACATCACTTTTACCCGATTTCTTGCTGGATATACCGCGTATTCGAGAATCTGCAACGAACGGCGAAATGACTTTGCTTCCTGACGAATTCCCTTGCGATGGTTTTTACATGGCAAAACTAAGGAGAAAGACAAATGGATAAACGATTTGTTTTTGATTTGCGCTTACCCGAATGGGAAGCATGGTGTGTGGAAAAAGGCTTCCCGAAATACCGGGCAAAGCAGATTTACGAATGGCTCATGAAAGGCTTTATGAATCCAGACGAGATGAAAAATATACCTGCTACCGTTAAAGATGCACTTCGCGAGGATTACATCGTCGAGAGCATGGTTATAGAAAAGCATCTGACGTCGGCGATTGATGGTACGCAAAAATTTGTTTTCCGTCTACATGATGGACACCTTATCGAAACGGTGCTTATGCGATATAAAACAGGGCTTTCCGTATGTATATCCTCGCAAGCAGGATGCAAGATGGGATGTGCATTTTGCGCATCGGCACATGCTGGCTTTGGGCGGAGTCTCACTTCAGGAGAAATGCTCGGTCAGATTCTGCTTGCCGGTAAAATGGCGGGTGAGCGTATTCATAGCGTAGTCGTCATGGGTATTGGCGAACCATTCGATAATTACGATGCATTGATTGACTTTTTACATGCCGCAAACGACGAAAAAGGGCTTAATTTGGGCGCTCGCCACATCACTGTGTCAACTTGCGGTCTTGTAAATCAAATGTTACAATTCATTCATGTTGATATGCAAGTGAACCTGTCTGTATCGCTTCATGCACCGACGGATGAGCTTCGACAAGAGATAATGCCAATCGCCAAGAAGTATTCATTAGCTGAACTTCTTGATGCATGTAAAGAATATACAGAAACGACGAATCGACGTATTACCTTTGAATACTCTCTGTTTGATGGGGTGAATGATTCGCCAAAGGATGCCAGACAACTTGCTGCGCGACTTCGTGGGATCCATTGCCATATCAACTTGATTGCCGCCAACGAATTTGATGGCAGTCCTTTTCACAGAAGCAAGGACACGAATGTTCGAGCTTTTGGTCAATTGCTTGAAGAGCTCGGCATGACAGTCACGTTACGTCGTGAGATGGGAACGGATATTATGGCGGCCTGTGGTCAACTACGCAGAGGAATCAAGGAGACACCGACGACATGAAGGTAGTTAGTGTTACGGATAGAGGACTTGTACGTGTAAATAACGAAGACTGCATTACGACATTTAAAGTCGGAAATGATTATGTTTTCGTCATTGCCGACGGTATGGGTGGACACTCGGGCGGAGAGATTGCCAGTCGTATTGCTGTCGATTACGTCACCGAATCACTAAAACAGAGCCTTCCCGAGAATGATACTCCCGAAAAACTCATTTCCTTACTAAAATATACAATTGAGAATGCGAATGTTCGTGTTTACATGAATTCATTGTACAATCGCCGCTACAAGGGGATGGGCACAACATTGACGATAGCTGTGCTAAGAGATTGGCAGATCTATATTTCTCATGTCGGAGATTGTCGCATATATCTGATGCACGGAGCGAGCTTGAGTCAGCTTACTATGGACCATACCTTGGTACAGGAATTGGTAAACAGTGGCTCAATTACACCGCTGGAGGCGAAGAATCACCCGAAAAGAAATGTACTCATAAAATCTATCGGTGTGAACGAATATATTGAGGCCGATACATATTCTGTTTGCATTACGCAAGGAGATGTGATTATGTTATGTTCAGATGGTCTATATGGTTATGTTGAGGATGAGTCTATTCGGTTGGTTTTGCGAAAACACCGCGATTTGGAAAAAT
>DAIPXZ010000001.1:0-349306 GCA_036782995.1 Bacillota bacterium | reverse complement strand
AGGACTACTATTTCTATGGTTGTAAACACCATAAGAAAACAAGAGGCCATGAGTGTGAGTTCAGTAAACAGATTAACGAAGAAGTAATTGATAGTGCTATTGAAGAAGTAATTAAAGAGCTTGTAAGTAATCCTAAGTTTGCAGAGCTAATGAAGAATAAGATAAAAGTAAAAGTTGATACTTCAGACCTTGATGCTGAACTCGAGGCACTAAACAAGAAGTTGAAGCACAATATTATGCTTCAAGACAGAATCTTATCTGATATTGATGAATTGGATTTTGAAGATAAACACTATGAGAGACTGAAGGCAGACTTAAACAAGCGTCTTTATAAATCTTACGATACAGCAGAAGAACTTGAAGAGTTAATCGATATTGCATTGAAGAAGAAATCTGCTATCGAAAGAAATAAGATTACTACAGATAACATCTACAAGGTTCTTCTTGATTTTGGTAAAGTGTATGAAGTAATGGATCAATTAGAGAGACGAAAACTAATGGAATCCCTAATCGAAGAAATACAAATACACGAAGAAAAAACTGCTGAAGGACAGTGGCTAAAGGCTATAAGATTCAGGCTTCCAATCAATCCAGAGGGTGACTCTGATGGTTTGGATGATGCAAAGCCACCCGAGACGGTTGTTCTTCTTTCCCAACTTCGCCAGAGACCGGATGATTATATTGAAGTAGATGTGGATGTTGCTGAGTTGGAGGGTACCTCTGCTGAAACAAAGGCAACCTATGAGAAGATCAAGAAGTATGTTGCAGAGCATAATGATGGGATGAAGGTTTCAAGTCTTTATATTGCTCAGGTAAAGAGAAAATGTGGTATTGAACTGGCAGAGAACTTTAATTTGCCTAAGTCAGCGGACGCAAGACAGCCACAGTGTCCGAAGGATAAGGAAGAGGCCATTACGGAGGCTTTTAAGGCGTTTCAGATGATATAAACATACTGGAGCAAGTTTATTTATAATTAAAATTGAGGTTTTCATATATTAGGATGGAACTTATACTTAATCAGAAGAGGTGATTTAAATGTGGCTAGAAACTAATAGATTGATTATTCGATCCATACAGCGCGGAGACGAGATTATCTTTTCTGGTATGTCTCAAGATGGGAGTCTTAGTCAAGTTGGGTTTGATGCTAATTGTTCAGAGTGGATCAATGATTGGATTGAAGAGGCTTTAAAATTAACAAATAATGATAATCCAAGAGAAAATTATATACCTTGCACTGTTATACTAAAAGAAACAGAAGAGGTCATAGGCTCTGTTGGTTCTACATATTATGAAGATGTGGATAAGGTTGGTATTTGTTATTTTATAGGAACACCTTTTAGGAAAAAAGGATATATGACAGAGGCGATAAATGCATATGTTCAGTTTTTCTTTAAACAATATAGTGAGTCTGAAATAATAGCAACTATTCTCGATGCGAATACACCATCATGGAAAGTAGCAGAGAAATCTGGTTTCAACTTAATAGAAAAGAAAATGTACAAAGATATTGATGATGAAAAAGAAGAATTGTATCGCTTTTATGTAATACGAGGCCAGGAGGATAAATAAATGGAGATAAGAGTAGTTAATCATAATGATATCGAGGAGCTTGCCGGAGTAATGGGACAGGCATATTCAGAGGAGCCTTGGAATGAGGCTTGGGTTCAGGAAAAGGCAGTAAGAAGAGTGCAGTCCATTTTGTGTGGATTTGAAGCCCTGGGTTTAGCTGCAGTAGAAGACGATGAAATTATAGGTGGTCTTTTGGGATTTGTGGATCCTTATGCAGACTATGATATGTTCTTTGTTTCAGAAATTTTTGTTGCTCCAAAGTGGAAGAGAAAAGGAGTAGGGCGTAAGCTGCTTAGCGCCTTAGAGGAGCAACTTAAAGTAAAGGATATTCATACAATAGAACTTATTTCGATAAATGATAATCTAGAGTTTTATAAAAAATGTGGACTCAATAAGGGTGATGTTAATTGCCTAGGGAAGTCTTTTTAATAAAGGAAAGGAGCATTTTATTTATGAAAAAAAGATATGTTTTGGCTCAGTAGTCTGAGCTTAAAATAAAAAGAATAATTAAGCTCAGATGAATCCTAAGAAATTATATTTAGGAGGATACTATGAGCTATATTAGAGCAGAAGAGGTTCTGCCAAAAGAATTAATAGAAACTATTCAGCAATATGTAAATGGAAAAGCAATATATATTCCCAGCACATCTAAAAAGGAGTGGGGAAGTCATACTGATACAAGACAATACCTGATACAGCGAAATCACGAGATTAGCCAGAAATTTCAAGGTGGTAGCTCTATTGCCAGTCTTGCCAAGCAGTTTTCACTTTCGGAGAAAAGCATTCAAAGAATCGTTCGTGAAGGAAAGAGAGTGCGTGGCAAGTCGTGAAGAGAAGAGCAAGCGGGATTTTTGAAACGTAATAATGCTGAATTTAATTAAGAATTAGAGATAAGGTGGGCTATTTTAGCCTGCCTTTCATCTTATTGGAGGATATTAGCAATATGAACGAATATAAAATTATAACATTAAGAGAACGGCCGGAATTAGTAGCTATTGCAGCAGAGTGGTTTCATAGTAAGTGGGGTGTGCCGGAAGAGGCATACCTGGAGTGTATGGAAGCATATTTATCGGGGAAAACAGAGTATGGTTGGTATCTATGCTTATATGATGAATCAATTGTCGCAGGGCTTGGGGTAATAGAAAATGACTTTCATGATAGAAAGGATTTGACTCCAAATGTATGCGCCGTATATACAGAAGAAGAACATCGAAAAAAGGGACTAGCAGGGAATTTGCTAAACAAAGTTGTTGATGATATGAGAAATAAAGGAGTAACGCCTTTATATTTGGTGACGGATCATATTGGCTTCTATGAACGATACGGATGGGAATTTTTATGTATGGTTCAAGGTGATGATGAACCCAAAATGACAAGAATGTACATCCACAGATAAAAATGATTGACAAGCGTTACAAACAAGAGTAATCTTAACATAATAATTTTTGAAAGGAGTTTTCTCATGAATAGATTTGCAGTCGGATATTCATATACTGAAATTTATGCTATGCACATTATGAACGTGTATGGTCTTAATTGCGTATGTAAATATTTGAATTGCTAAGATGAGAAAATGGTTCAATAATTAGAATATAGTATATGCTGACCACTTATCTTTGCAGGTAGGTGGTCTTTTTTATCCGAATAAAGTAGTTACAATAATTGAAGAGGAAGGGTGAGCGATATTATGCTACAGAGTGATTTTTTTGACAAAGAGACAGAGGCATTAATTGATTTAAATGTTATTTATGGAGCCGGAAAGCATATTACAGACAAATGTATGATTATCTTTTCTAAGGAGATACATACATATTTAGTATCACATTATAAATGTGAAATTATAGGTGAAATTGGCGCTTGTAATGGAAACATTTCAATCTATTGTCTGGATTACAAGGGAGAGAAAATAGCTTTTTATCTGACGGGAATAGGTTCTGCTGTTGCATCCTCTATGTGTTATGAAAGCCATCATGTTATTGGTGCAACAAAGTATATTATGTTTGGTTCTTGTGGAAGTCTTGATAAAGAAACAACCAGAGGTAAGTTCATTATCCCAACTGAAAGTTATAGAGGAGAGGGAGCATCCCATTATTACGCACCATCTTCTGACTACATTACTATTAAAAATTGTGATGTGTTGGCAGAGGTATTTGAAAAAATAAAAGCTCCGTATGTTAAAGGCCGTGTATGGACAACTGATTCTATGCTCCGTGAAACGAAGGGAATAGTGGCAAAAAGAAAAGGTGAAGGGTGCATAGCAGTAGAAATGGAGCTTGCAGGTGTTCAGGCAATATGTGATTTTTACGGGTTAGAACTTTATGATTTTCTGGAAGCAGGAGATGTATTGGGAGACAGCGGATATGAGTTTGAAGGACTGCATGATGCTAACCATAATGTTGGGAAAGCATTGATAGCTCTGGAGGCTGCAACATATTTGTAGATTAATTATTGTTTTGTACGGAGGAAGTGATAAAAATGAATCTTATAGTACTTATAGGAAGTGGTGCGGTTGGTAAGATGACCGTGGGCCAGGAATTGATGAAAATAACAGATTATAGACTCTTTCATAATCATCATATGATAGAGCCGGTAATCGAGATCTTTGGTAAATTTGATGGAGCAGTGGTAGGCAAACTTCGGGAAGATATCTTTGATGCCTTTCTAAAAACTGACTATAGTGGATTAATATTTACTTATATGTGGGCCTTTGATATGCAGTCAGATTGGGATTATATAAAGTCGGTTACAGATAAATTCGAGGCTACCGGTGGAAATGTATATTATGTGGAGCTTGTTGCGGACAGGGCAGTTAGAATAGAACGAAACAAAACGGAAAACCGCTTAAAGAACAAGGCTTCTAAGCGGGATATTGTGGTATCAGAAGATCGTATGCTTCGTGAGGAGACAAAATATCGACTTGTAAGTAATGATGGTGAGATTCCTTTCGAAAATTATATGAAGATTGATAATACGAATCTTGAGCCTTCAGAGGTGGCTCTTATGATAAAGGAGAGATTCAACTTACAGGGAATTAGTGTAACTGAACTGATGAATAGGGTGAAGCTTGAAGGAGTCCGAGAAGATGAAATAGAGCAGCTTTATGACATGCAGATTAAGAGTTTTATGTCGCTATATGAAAAATATCATGATGAGGGATCACCTGCAATTGAATCTATAGAGAGAGTAAGAGACAGGGCTTCACAGGAAAATAGAAAGTATTATTTTATTGTTAAGGATGGAGCAAGAGTCGGAGCCATCAATATCGGCAAAAGACTATCCGACCCAGAAGAACCCTGTCTATACATCAGCCCTCTTTTCATTCTTCCTAAATATCAGAAGCAGGGAATCGGATATGTTGCAATTCAAAAAGCTTTCGCATTGTATCCTGACACTAAGGTATGGAAGCTTGATACAATTCTTCAAGAATCCGGAAACTGCCACCTGTATGAAAAATGTGGTTTTGTGCGAGTTGGTGAAGAACATATTATAAACGATAAGATGACATTGGTAAATTACGAGAAAAGATAAAATAAGTGTTACGGAGGTATGGAAAATGCGACTGAGACCATATAAGAGCTGCGATGCAAAAAAGATTATTAGCTGGATAAAAGATGAGGAAGTTTTCCTTAAGTGGGGCGGAGATCATTTTGGTTTATATCCTATTAGCGCTGAGATTATAGATAACAAATATTTGAACGATAACGGCGATTGCAAAGAGGAAGATAACTTCTATCCTTGGATTGCATTTACAGATGAGGACGGCGTTATCGGGCATTTTATCATGAGATATATTCATGGGAATAACAAAGTTCTTCGTTTGGGCTGGGTTATAGTTGACGACTCCATCCGAGGAAAAGGTTATGGAACAAGTATGTTGCGAACAGGATTGTATTACGCTTTTAACATCTTAGGAGTTCATACTGTAACAATTGGTGTATTTGAACATAATGATATAGCTCATAGCTGTTATAAAAAAGTTGGCTTTGTTGACAAAGAGATTGTTCCACATGAGAGAGACAACATTATTGAAATGGCTATTACAAAAGAGGATTATCTTCTTTTGACAAAGTTGTAGTATTTTTTTCTTCCACTTCACATTTCGAGTAAATTATATTATTATATTATTCGAACAAATATTCGATTTGGTGGGTGAGAGATTGAGACGAAGAGATATAATGTCAACCTATTGTACTGCCAGTAGTTCAGATAGGTTTGAATTTCTATATGAGTATTATCATAATTACAAAAATATATTAAGCTGTGAGAGACACTGCGTTATTTATATGATTGAAAGTTTTATGATGAAGAATCATTGGGAGAAGTATTGTAAGTATTATAACAGCTTAAACAAAAATAGCCTGATAACTCGCATCTCTGAATGCATGAGCAAGGGGGAGGCAATAGATTTTGTGTTTGGGGATGAAGAACTTCCGGAATATATTTTAGATTCTTACAAGAACTACATAACTATGAGAGTTGACTTTCGAATATTTGCTAATGTGCTTAATAGCATTGGCGGTAAAGATGAGGAATTGCTTCAAAGATATATTATGGGAGAAATTGACCTTCAAGGAATTGCGGCAGAACGGACAATTGCTTATGAGACTGCAAAGGGAAAAATCAGAGATTTAAAGAAGCTTCTAAAAGAAAGAACCTTGAGCTTTTTGGAAGAAGGGAAAGTGGCATAATTTAATTTTATAACACATCGACGACACGAAGTTAACACCATTTGTCCCTTTTCAAAAGAAAAAAGGTGTGATATTGTTATACTCGCGAGAGATATAACTTGCAGATAAGAAGCAGATATAAAGCAATAAATCATTACCGTGCACAATAATGATTTGTTGCTTTTTTATTTGTGTGGAAGGCGATGAAACTAGGCGTGGTGCAGGAGGAAGACTCCGCCAGGATGCAAGGGCAGAGCCTTTGCCTGGGTGCAGGGATAGTTCCCGCTCGGGTCCAGGTGGAAAGCCTGGTAGGTCCAGGACAAGATCCGGTCAGGTCAAGGGTGAAACACCTTGTGGGTTGAGGGCAACGCCTCATCGGGTCGCGGATGAAATGCCGTGCCTGGTTAAGGGCGGAGCGCCTTAGTCCGTCCAGGGTGACAACCTTGGCCCAATAAAGTGTTGGACGCGACACTTAATATTGGGTTATTATCTGTAACGCTTCGCGCAGAATTAGCGGCTTCGCCGGGAAATGCAAGTTAGTCTTTTAAGAAAAAATAAAAAATGAATAGTGACATATTAAGAGGAATCGAATAAAATCGGTTCCTTTTTTTAGTGTAGGAAGGAGAAATATTTTAATGGCAAAACAAAAAGTAAGAGCAACCAGACATAATGGTCGCAAAGGAGAAAATGGTGTTTTTAAGGCTGGGCACAATGACAGAACATTTGATGTTGATGCAGCTGAGCATATTGATTCAAGCAGAAGTTTCATGAATGTGTACTGGGATATGTATCAGGGATATAACATTGCCGGTGCAGATGGGGTAAGACCTGAAAGACGATTTTCGTTTGAAGAAATTGAAAAAGCATTTTATTGCAGTCAGTTTGGAGATTCTTTGGATGCACAGACTGAGAGACATATCAAGTCCAGACATAAAGACAGAATCAGAACCATGGATCAAATACGAGAGGACCCAAAGACTTGTCCTGAAGAAACAGTTTATCAGTTAGGTACTAAAGACGGACATGAAGACCCTGCTCTCTTTGCACAGGTTGTAGCAGAGCTTGTGGAGGAATTTTCAAAAAGATTTGGTTCTCATGTGCAGGTACTTGACTGGGCTTTACACATGGATGAAGCAACACCACATATTCATGAGAGACACGTTTTCTTTGCTGATGATGGCTATGGAATGAATTTTCCAAAGCAGGAAAAGGCTTGTGAAGCGCTGGGATTTGAACGACCAAATACGGAAAAGAAATCCAACAAATTCAATAATGCCAAGATGGTTTTTGATGAGGAGGTTAGAAAACTTTATATTGAGATTGCAGAAAAATATGGAGTTGTGATTGAGAAGGTTCCTCTTGAGGGCAAGAAGCATCTTGAGAAAAATGATTTTATTTTGGCAAAGCAGGCGGAGGAAATTGCAAATAATGAGGCTAGGCTACAATCCCTTGAGCTTAAAATCGAAGATATAGAAACTTTTTCAGAAGAGATAGCAAAGGTTGCTTATGAAAAAGGCTGTGAAGTAGTTGCTGAAGAAGTTCGTGCTATGACGATTGAAGAAGATGTTGGAATTGTAGAAGCCTATAAAGGAAGAATTGAATCTGATAAGGCCGGAATAAAAAAGGAAAATAAACCGTTTGCAATAAAATTGCTGAATCATGTAGTTGAACTTTTAAGGAGAGGCAAGGGTGCAATATCAAAGAAAATAGAAAAAGCTTTGGCTGATCCAGCATTGAAAAAGAAAAATACAGATGAGATTGCGGGCTTTGCAAAAGCATCTGTTTTGGCAAAGCTTAAGGAACAGAAAGAACAGGTTGCACTTGCTGATCAACAAAGAGAACAACCGTCTGCTAAGAAGAAGGAGGAATGCCGATGAGATTATTTGATGCAGTAAGGGAAGAGGCTACAGCCTATGATGCTGCAGTAAATTATGGCTTAAGGCCTAATAGAGCAAAAATGATTTGCTGTCCATTTCATCAGGACAAGCATCCCAGTATGAAGGTTGATAAGCGTTATTATTGTTTTGGCTGTGGGGCGCATGGTGATGCGATTGACTTTGTCGCTAATTTATATGGTATCGGGATGAAAGAGGCTGCTATAAAAATAGCTACTGACTTTCATATATTTTATGATGATAAGCTGCCCACTTCTTTTGAAAAAAGAAATTATGAAATGAAAAAGTCTAAAGACCGGAAATGGGCAGAAGATAAGAGAGAGCTTGTCAAAGAATATCAAAGCTCCATTGCTATTTGCGTGAAATGAAAATTGAATATGCACCCCAAAATATAGAGGATTCCGATTGGAGTCCTCCTTTTAAGTTAGCGGTAGATGATTTTGAAATCGTGGATTATTATTATGAACTTTTTATTTTGGAATCAACGGATGAGGAACAAAAGAAAATTTATGAAGAATTGAAAAAGGAGATTGAGAATATTGAGAGAAGACTTTTTGACTACAAAATTGCAGAAGGTGAGCAACGAGTCACAGAGAAGAGAGCTGTATAGCATGGATTGGCTGGATGACAAAGACAAAATAATCGAGGGAGCATTTGCAGAGTGTTACCTAAAAATGCATCCTATGATTTGTATTCATGGAATACTTTTTACAATTGATGGCATTGTATCTGATGAATCCGGAATTAAGAATGATATTTATTCTATGGTTCGTCCTTATGTAACATCAGGGCTTGCCAGAAAGGTGGAACAACTATTACAGACGATTAAGCTTGAGGCTTATTCAGAACCACTGCCACTTCAGACGGATAGGATTCATGTGGCAAATGGAACATTATTCTTGAATGGGGAATTTTCAGCGCAGAAGGATTTTTGCCTTAACCGATTGCCGGTAATATATAATCCCAATGCAGAAAAGCCGGTGAGGTGGCTTAAGTTTATGGAGGAACTTTTAAATCCGGATGACATTTTGACACTTCAGGAGTACATGGAATATATGCTGTTGCCAACCACGAAGGCACAGAAAATGATGCTCATAATTGGAAAGGGTGGTGAAGGCAAATCTCGAATCGGTCTTGTACTCAGGGAATTGTTTGGAAATAATATGTATTCCTGCAGCCTACAGAAAATTGAGGTAGATAAGTTTGCCAGAGCAAATCTGGAATATATGTTGATTACGGTGGACGATGATATGAAGCTGGAGGCTTTGCCTCAGACAAATCATATAAAGAGTATCGTTACACTGGAGGATCAGATTGATTTGGAGCGAAAAGGCCAGCAGAGCTTTCAGGGTGTGGTATATGCAAGACTGATAGCATTTGGCAATGGCGGCCTTCATGCACTTTATGATAAAACTGATGGTTTTTATCGTAGACAGTTGATACTGACTACTAAGGATAAGGTTGATGGTAGGGAAGATGATCCTTATCTTATTGATAAACTTAGGAAAGAAAGGGATGGGATTTTCATTTGGGCACTTGAAGGATTACAAAGACTTATTTCAAATAACTATGTGTTTACCGAGAGCGTAGATGCCAAGCAGAATTTGGTGGATGCCCAGGAAGAAGGAAATAATATCCTGGCATTTATGAAGTCTGATGGGTATTTGCAATTTGAGACAGGCAAGAAAATCTCCTCAACGGATTTTTATAATATCTATGTGAGCTGGTGTGAAGATAACCTCGAAAAGCCGAGGGCTTCTGCCGGCTTTTTGCATTATATAAAGGAGAATCAAAAACGCTATGGACTTATTTATGATGCGAAATGTATTGGCAATTGTAGAGGCTTTCATAATGTATGCAAAGCGGAGTTTAGCCCGGTTATCGGAAAAACACCGTTTGACTGATATGGGAGAAATACCTGCTCATGGTGCTCATTCTGATATGAGGGGAGCAGTATGAGCAAGGTGAGCAGACTTTTTGAAATGTTGATTAGAAAAAATGGAGGAAATATATGATTAGTATGACAAGACAACAGCAGGGAGATTTTAATCGCTGCTGTGATTTTTTAGCAAGAATGATCGAGAAATATGGAGATAGCATAGAACTTGGAACCGTGCAGAAAGTAGCGCTGATATATGAGTGGATTAATGCGTCTGGGGACAAGCAGGATTATATACTTAATCTTGAATATTCACGTGTTGCGTGATAATATAATATTGACGCTTAGCGTGAAAGGAGCGGAGATATGACAGACTATATTTTAAATGATGATAGAGATGCAAAAGATATTTTAATCGAGCTTAGAGAAAGTACCGGTATGAACAGGCATCAGTTTTGTGAGTACTTTGAAATTCCATATATGACGGTAAGTGATTGGGAGCATGGCAAGAAGCGTGTTCCAAAATACTTTCTGCGACTGTTGGAATATTATGTGAAGGCAGAGCAGATGAATAAGGAGAAGGAGGAACAGAGTAGTGGCAAAAAATAGAGTTATTACAGTTCAGGGAATACCGGTTACTGTATCGTATGAAGACATAGAAGACTATATCTGTATTACAGATATAGCAGCTGCTAAATCGGATAATTCACGAGCTGCGGATGTTATTCGAAATTGGTTAAGAAATAGAAGTACTTTGGAATTTTTATCAACATGGGAAGAAATATATAATCCGAATTTTAAAGTGTTCGAATCTGAACACTTTAAAAAAGAGGCAGGACTTGTTACGTTTACACCAAGCGTATCAGAATGGGTAGAAAAGACTAATGCGGTTGGATTGTATGTTAAGCGTGGAAAGTACGGTGGAACGTTTGCGCATAAGGATATTGCATTTGAGTTTGCCTCTGCTATTAGTCCGGTGTTCAAATTGTATCTAATTAAGGAGTTCCAAAGACTAAAGGAAGCTGAAAATGATTTGCAGAAGCTTGAATGGGATGCAAAGAGATTTTTATCTAAGAACAATTATTTAATTCAAACGGATGCAGTTAAAAATTATTTGGTTCCTGTATGCAATTATCGAAAGGATTTACAGTGGCTCCCTTATGCTGAAGAGGCGGATTTACTTAATGTAGCATTATTTGGTTTTACTGCAAAAGCTTAGAGAGAGGCTAATCCAGAGCTTGCAAAAAAGAGTAATGTTAGGGATTACGCAACAATAAATGAATTAACAGTTTTATCGAATCTTGAATCGCATAACGCACAAATGATCCGTGAGGGAATGGATAAGAAAGATAGGTTTGAAGCATTGAAGGAAATTGCAGAGTATCAGCTTCGCGTCCTGAATGAGGCTGAAAAAATCAATAATAGAATTGAGGAGCAATAATATTCAATCATTTTGTCGGCGTTGGCAAAATGATTGAAATAGATTTTGGAGGAGAGATTATTTGAAAAAGCAACGTTGTTACATATATACAAGAGTATCTACTGCTATGCAGGTCGATGGATTCAGTTTAGATGCTCAAAAGGAAAAACTTAAGAAATATGCTGATTATCAGGATATGGTTGTAGTCAGAGAGTTTTCTGATGAAGGTAAATCCGGTAAAAATGTTGATGGTCGTCCACAGTTTAAGGAAATGCTTGAGCTGATTGAAGCAGGCACAGATGATATTGATTATGTTCTTGTATTTAAGCTTTCCCGTTTTGGTAGAAATGCCGCTGATGTTCTTAGCTCTCTTCAGAAGATGCAGGATTTTGGAGTCAACCTGATTTGTGTTGAGGATGGCATCGATTCTTCTAAGGATGCCGGCAAACTTATGATTTCAGTCCTTTCTGCTGTTGCAGAAATTGAAAGAGACAATATTCTTGTTCAGACTATGGAAGGTCGTAAGCAGAAGGCCAGAGAAGGAAAATGGAATGGTGGTTTTGCTCCATATGGATATAAGTTAGTGGATGGATCATTATTTATTGCGGAAGATGAAGTGGAAGTAATAAAAATCATCTTTGATAAATATATCAATACAACTATGGGAGTAGCTGCAATTGCTGCGTTTCTCAATGAAAGCGGATATGTGAAAAAGAAGCGCCAGAATAATACGATTGATGGCTTTGCAGCATCTTTTGTCAAAGGAGTAATTGATAATCCTGTTTACTGCGGTAAATTAGCCTATGGAAGAAGAAAAACAGAGAAGGTCCAGGGTAAAAGAAATGAGTTTCATGTTGTAAAACAAGATGAATTCATGGTTGTAGACGGAGAACATGAAGCGATTATTAGCGTAGAAGAATGGAAGGCGGCTCAGGATAAGAGAAAAACTACGGGAGTGAAGCGCGTTAAGACGCATAGCCTTGAACACGAACATATTTTGACCGGTATTTTAAAGTGCCCGGGATGTGGTGCCAATATGTATGGTAATGTAAATCGTAAGAGACATCCAAAAGGTGGCACTTATAGAGATTATTTCTATTATGCCTGTAAGCATCCTACCGGTACAACTGGACATAAGTGCGATTACCATAAGCAATGGGGGCAGGATATTGTAAATGATGCAGTAGCTGAGCTGATTAAGAAAATGGTTACTTCTCCGGACTTTGAAAAAGGTATCAGAGAGAAGATTGCAGCCAGAGTTGATACCTCTGAACTGGAGCAGGAGCTTGATGGATTAAAGAAGAAAATGAGGCAACTTGAGGTATCAAAGGACAAGATTGCTATCCAGATGGATAATCTTGATGTAACCGATTCTATGTATGAGAAAAAATATGATGACCTTCAAAAGCGCTTTTATGATAAATATAATGAGATGGCTCTGACAGAAAATCATATGGATGAAATACAAAGTCGTTTGGCGCATATTCGCAGAAAGCAGTTGTCCGGGGACAGAATCTATAATTTTCTAATCGCCTTTGATAAGTTATATGATAAATTATCAGATGCAGAGAAGAAGGAATTCATGGGAACCTTCGTGGAAAGCATTGAGCTTTATCCGGAACGCCTTGAAAATGGCAAGTTTCTAAAACATATACACTTCAGATTCCCGGTATATTATAATGGTACTGTGATAGATGATATTAGTTGGGAAAATGGAAGTACAGTTGAGACGGTTGTTCTTTTGTCGCACCAATAACGGACAAAAGCACTTGAGAATTGACGTCAAAAACGTCCGTTGTGACCATCAGAACTTGAATGATACAACAGATGCAAGCTATCGTCTCTGTATATTGCATGATAAAATAGAGAAATCAAAATACTAAATCAACAATGCAAGGACAGAAAACCACTGAAACGAGAAGATAACCTGAGCAAGAATCTGCGAGGAGGAATAAATGAAAAGAGCAAAGACCCTTGCCTGTACGGTGGCAACAGTATTCATGATTGCAACACTTTTGGGAGGCTGCGGAAATACGAGCAAGACGACTGAAGCAACTACAGCAGATATTGCTACGGAGACGGCGCCAACGACCACTGAAACCGTTTTGGAAACTTCAGAAACTTCAGAATCGACGACAGTCGAACCATCTGAAGAAACGACGGCCCCTTTTGTGAGACAGGACGGACAGACTACGCTTACCTATATTGGTCATGCCTCCGTGAAGATTGTTTCCGCAAACGGTACAGCAATCTATATTGATCCGGCATGGACCGACGGAGATTATAGCGATCCTGCCGATATTCTTCTTATCACGCATAATCATGATGATCATATGCCGATAGATGACTTGATAAGAAGCGAAGACTGCCAGACGATATCCTGGGCAGAAGCACATCACGATGATGTGTATGAGACCTTTACCATCGATGATATCACTATCGAGGCGGTTCCTGCTGGTAATGCTAATCATCCATTGGAATCATGTGTCGGATATATTGTCACGGTGGACGGAATCAAAATCTATCATGCGGGCGATACATCAAAACTCGATACTATGAGTGAACTCGCTGAGAAGGATATCGATTATGCGATGTATCCGATTGATGGTACCTATAATATGGGCTCATCTGAAGCTACGGAAGTTGCCAATATCGTCGGCGCAGAATACAATATTCCAATTCATGAACTTAGCAATATGGAAACCAAGCGTGAACGTTTTCAGCCAGAGGGCAGAATGATTCTGGAGTATGGCGAAACCATTGTGATTCGTGAGGCGGAGTAATTCTATGGATAGGAGATGATTTTGTGGGACTAAATGAAACACCGATGGGGGAGCGGACACATATCGGATTTTTTGGACTTCGAAATGCCGGAAAATCGAGCGTGGTCAATGCATTTACAAATCAACAGCTTGCCATTGTTTCGGACGTGAAGGGGACTACGACGGACCCTGTCACGAAGGCGATGGAGCTCTTGCCAATCGGTCCGGTGACCATCATAGACACCCCCGGCATTGACGATGAAGGAAGTCTCGGCGAAATGCGCGTTCAGCGTTGCCGTAATGTTTTAGCCAAGGTCGACATTGCGATTCTCGTTGTGGACGGAAATCGCGGCATGGAAGACGGAGACCGAGATCTTTTGCAATTGATTGGTGAAAGAAAAATCCCATACATCATCGTTTATAACAAAGCAGACTTGATCAAAAATCAATCAGGAAAGCCGGAAGAATCTGGCGACATGCAAAAAGACAATGAAATATGGGTAAGTGCGAAGACAAATGAGAATATCGTTGCATTACGAGAGATGGTTTCTCGTTTGCGGCCGGATTCTGTAAATGAACGCCATTTAGTCGCTGATTTTATTAAAGCGGAGGATGTTGTCGTGCTTGTGGTGCCAATTGATTCGTCGGCCCCGAAAGGACGACTAATTCTTCCACAACAACAGGCAATCCGCGACATATTAGAGGTAGGCGGCATCAGCATGGTGACGCGTGATTCCGAGCTGGCGGCGACGCTCGCTTCTTTGAAAAAACCACCACGCCTTGTGATTACAGATAGTCAGGCTTTGTCGATTGTCAAGGATATCGTACCGAAGGATGTACCACTTACGACTTTCTCCATTTTAATGGCACGATATAAGGGTACACTAACACCGATGGTCGAAGCCGCGAAGAGCATAGATACACTTCCTGAGGGAGCGCATATTTTGATTTCGGAGGGCTGCTCGCATCACCGACAGTGTGAAGATATCGGAACGGTGAAATTGCCAAAATGGATGGAAGAGTATACCGGTAAGCATTTCCAATATGACTTCACATCCGGAGGCACTTTTTTGACAGAAGAAGAGTTGAATCATTATGATTTGGTGGTTCATTGCGGAGGTTGCATGTTAACGCCAAACGAGATGGCATACCGCGTAAAATGTGCAGGTATCGCACATGTTCCGATTACAAACTATGGTGTCATGATTGGATACATGAATGGTGTTCTTAATCAATTAACATATTAAGATAAGGAAAAGAAAAAAGCCGATGGAAATCGGCTTTTCTTTTTCTCTCATTTCAGTTGTGTGATTATTCGTCGGCTTCCCAGAATTTGAAAAAGGAATCACGAGTAACGAGGATAATCAGCCCAAGGACGAGCAGAGTAAATGTCGTTGAAATCATCATTTGCAAATTGTAATCCGAGAGACCAATATCTTTAACATAGAAAGACAGATCGAAGAATACGGTTTGCAAAGAAAGAGCACGTTCAGAAAGATAATCCTTTATTTCAATTGCTGTACCCAAGAATAACGAGACATAGATGGCTGCGACAATGAAAATGGAGTTAACGACAAAAATCAATCGTGAATAGGTTCTCGCCAAAAGTCGTGCAAAAAATACAGCACCAAAGAAAAACACGAGCACGACGCCAGCGTTCAAAGCATTCCAGCCCAACGTATAGATGGTTTCGTATTTTGCATTATCTGTTGTGAGCATCGTTAATGGGAAGAGTAAATAGTTGGTGAAAAGAATACGGAAAACAAATGCTGGTACAAGTCCGAGAAGACCGCCGAGCACGCCGAGCCAAAATCGAGAATCGCCAAAATGAAATTTTAGTGTTTGCATGAAAGTACGACGAGGCTTTGTCGGGACAACATCCTTATTCTGTGCACTGGTGATTCCAAAACAGGTGTCACAATAGAAATTTGTCAAAGAAGGGATTTGTCGGAACTTTACGTCTGGTGTGGCTTTACCGCACGTGCAGCATACGCTTCGCAAATGGTTTTCACGCGCATAGGCAACGATACCATCCATGATGAGACGAAGCTTGTCTACATATTTCGGATCCATATAAAGAGAAATACGCGCGGAATAGTTTTCGTATGAACACTCATAGGAAGCTTTCGGTGCGAGTGTCGACACATATTTAAGGAATTCTCCTGATAAGTCTTGTCGCATTAGGCGAAGACTCATCGTCAAGAAAAGTGTCTTGTGCGCTCGATCAAAGCGAATCATGGTGTTGAGCCCGGAATAGTCACCGTAAAGACGATCATCACGTCCCTCTACTAAGCCGCTCGTTCCGATGATTTCAATCACTTGTTCGGGGGTGGGGAAGGATAATTCGTTTTCCATAAGGGTTATGCTCCTCCTAATTCTTGGTGAGCCACTTTTTGACAGTGACATCCATGAGTAATGCACCTAATGGTGCAGTGATTAAGATGGAGAGAACTGCCACGGTGAGGACCATATTACCGCAAGCAAGGCCAGCAGCCAGCGGAACAGCTCCGACAGCAGCTTGGACGGTCGCCTTAGGGAAATATGCCACATCACAGTAAAGAATTTCCTTAAAACTGAGTCCCGATCGGATTAAGCTAACAAAGACGCCAACCGAACGGAAAATCAATGCTCCGAGAATCAAGATTACGGCACCGATACCCGCCTTAAAGAGATAATCGATGTTTACGGCGGCTCCCAACATAACAAACAAGAGGAGCTCGGCGCCGACCCAAATCTTGGAAATCTTTCCCGAGATTCTTTTGGCAATAATCTCACGTCTGTTTAATATTGTACCACCTAACGCCATAACCGCAAGTAATCCTGAGAAAGGAACATATTGTGAAATGAAGTCTTCACAGCCGACAAAGAGGAAGGACACACCAAAGAGCAGTAAAATCTTGATTGTGTCACGGATATCAATATGTTTGAAAACTTCGGTGAAAACCAATCCAATACCGACACCGATAAGGAAGCCGGTTGCAATGGAAATAGGAATAGAGGCGATGGTCCATGGACTGATGGAGCCACCCTTGCTCATTCCAATAAATGCCGTAAACATGACGATAGCATAAATATCATCGGCGGATGCACCGGCCATAATGAGCTGCGGAATGTGTTTTTTGACGCCGTATCCTTCCTCCATAAGCCAAAGCATTTTCGGAACGATAATAGCCGGAGAAGCGGCGGCGAGCATGGCCCCGATAATGGCGGAATCCACGCGAGAAAGACCGAGAAGCAGCGGGCCAAGAATGACAGCACCAAGCATTTCAAATGATGCTGGAATAAAGCAAAGCATAATGGCCGGACGACCGACCTTTTTCAAATCATTGATATCGAGGCTTAGTCCTGCGCGCAGCAAAATAACAATCAAAGCAATCTCGCGTAAATCCCCCGAAATATTGAGCAAATTGCCATCAATTAAATTCAATACGTAAGGTCCGAGAATGATGCCGGTAATCAGCATGCCAAGCAAGTAAGGAATGTGAAGTTTCTTAAATATCCCACTGATCATGAATCCAAGAAGAAAAATCAATGCCAGACTGAGAAGTACGTTCATTTCAATATGCATGCGCTATGCCTTCCTTAAATAGTATTCTAAAGAAGCATTATAGCACCATTAATAGAGAATAGTAAGGGAAATTCCATTTCAAAAAGAAATAGTCGATTTTTTGATTTAAAAGGCTGAAATTTGGCGAATTTTGACAAAATCAGATGTGAAAACGGCGTTTTAGCTCGCTTCGGTATGTTTGGTCTCCGAAAAGCAAACTACCGGCAAATGTACATATCGATGTACATGCGGAAAGGGATACCAAAAGGAGCTGATCGGCGATGCCGCAAAAGTAGAGAATCAACGGAACAAAGCCTAGGATTGTGCTTCCGATTTGGTAGAGAATATACTGACGCCAATGGAGTCGATTACATAAGATGACGATGACAATCGAGAGGTTTGCCAAGATGAAAAGACTAGGAATTACATAGTTTGATGACCAGGCGCTAAATCCCGTCACGTAGTCAATAATGAGAACGAGAGCCGAGCCGGTTAGTGTTTGCACAATAATCTTTGCCGCGGCATTTACGTGATGTAATACGGCATAAAAAATCAGAGACCACAGATAGAGTACTCCTGCAACAGTTATGGCGGACCAAAGCATACCTTCATACAGAACGATATTTAGAAGCACAGAAACCGTCGACGCAACAAAGGCGATTAGTATGAAAAGACGCGATAGGAAGCTGTATTGCTTCTCGTCGATGTGAATCGGTGGATAGGGATAGTCCCACTTGGCACCATCAGCATTTTCAAGTAAGCTATGGCAAAGTGGGCAATAATCAGTGGAGTCCGTTACGGTCACACGACATCTCGCGCATTTTTTGATGGGTTTTTCATGCAATTCGTTCATTCGTAAAACACCCCATTCGTATTGATTGACACGTCAAAGCCGTCGGCGATGAGTTTTTTGAAGAATGCTTGCTGCAGATAGGGCTGACGGAGTCGCGAAATGAAGGTGATACGCATGTCATCGCCATATGTGCATACCGTACATTTCAGCGGAGCGTTATCTGTTGTGTTCATCAGAATTTCAAATCCCTGTATATCGTTTCGAAAAGCATCCGGCACCGTGATTTTTCCGAGATTTGTGAGTGTCATCGTGTTCGCACGTGCCGCGCGGAGAAAGCTGATTTTTAGGCATAAATTCTTGAGTGGTAGCGGGAAAATGCGAACATACCAGCGGTTCTCGAAAGAAGTATTGTATGCGATTTTCTCCGAAAAACGTTCCTTTACCAATTCCTTTTCGAATTGTTCTTTGACAGCTTTTTCGACATCGGCATAAGTAATATCACTCGAATCAAAAGTCATACCCGCCATGAATTGCGAAAAGAAATTCATCGTCGTTGTTGATTGGAAATAAGGGCGCAAATTGACGGGAATCGAAAGATTTACGGGTAGCTTCCCGGCTTGATGATGAAAATCCTCTTCGTAGATGCACCGTAACATGGAAGCAGCCAAGTATTGTGTGACGGTCGTATTATGTGCATGACAGTAATCAATCATTTTCCGCGCGGATAGGATTCCATGAATGACGCCTTTGGCATACAAAGGGAGCTTCAAGCCCTTGAGGGAGTAGGCTCTTTGTGTTGAATAGGATTGCGGTTTGCAATTAGCACAGTATTTCTTATAACTGTCTTCCGGGTTCGAAGGTACATCGACTGACGAAGGGATATAAGCCGCCGCCTCTTGCGTAGGACCACCGGCAGATTTGCTTTCTGCGATCAAGGTCAGATAGCGGCACACGATTTCCTTCAAGAAATTTATGGAAGCTGAACCGTCGCAAATCACGTGAAACGTCTCAATACTGATACGATTTTTGTAATACATGACACGGAAAAGAAAATGATTATTCTGCGCCGTTTCAATATATGTACAAGGCGTTGACGGTTCTTCGTAAATGGGACAAATCAACGGATTATTTTCCAAATAATACCAAAACAATCCGTGACGCAATCGTACACGAAAGCTCGAAAAGAGCGGCAACGTGTCGGCCAATGCCTGTTGTAATTCCTTCGGCTCGACGTCGTCTTTCACATACGCGCTGATTCGATAGACGTTGCTGTACGTCGGTGTCGAATTTACGGGGAAAAGATTGGCGGTATTATCCAAGCGATACCATTTTGGATCATTTGTCATATTCATGGGTGAAGAACCTTAGGAAGTGTTGATCCGCCGTATGGCATAGCGATGATTTGAGCATCGGCAGGAGATGCGGCGATAGCGGCATCAATGGCTTCCTGAATATCGTGATACGGCTCAAGGAAAACCGACGAGACGAAGTCCGGTTCGAGATCAGAAACGAGGAAAATGCGGGCATTTTCGAGTACCATCGCTATGGCGGCGGCTTTGTGGCCGCCTAAGATAAATTCTTCACGGATATGTGAAATCATATCGGAGGCTTTCTCATGTCCCGTCATCCATTCTTCAAAATGCCGTTCACCGAGGCCTTCCAAGCAGGAAGCAATCCATACGATGATGCCCCCTTTCTTGACGGCATGACGCGCATTATCGAGTGCCTTTTGTGCTTGATACATATTGATGTCTTTTGGGAATCCACCTGCGCTGACAATCACGATGTCGGCTTTTTCGTTCACTTCAATCTTGTAGAAGGAATCAAGAAAATCACATCCGGCTCGATGGGCTTTTACCGAGTCGCCAGAGAAACAACGAATGATTTCTTTCTTTTCGTCGAGAACGACATTTACGATATAGTCGATACCGAGAATGCGGCCGCTCTCTTCGATATCCTCACGTACAGGATTTCCTTCTAGGCGACCTGCACACGCCTCGGGGCGAACCATGGCGCTGTGGTTGGATTGAATGGCTGCACGTGTAGAAACACCCGGCATGATGGCCTTAGCGCCACCGCTGTATCCGGCAAAATAGTGATATTCAATATTTCCAAGACAGATTTTACGATCGGCCTTTGCGACAGGAGTGAAAATATCAACGGGAGTACCGTGAGCTGTGGTGCCGAGATGGATATAATCGTTCATGTCGGAGTCGACACAATGAATTCTCTCGTAAATCGCGTCTCCGACCATATAGCGCATACGTTCTTCAGTATGGCCACCATGACTTCCGAGGGCGAACACGATGGTGATATCTTCGTCTGGAATACCGGCAATGGCCAATTCTTCTAATACGGAAGGCAATACCTTGTAACTCGGAATCGGTCGTGTGATATCACTGGTGATAATTACGATTTTCTCTCCTGGCTTCACAATTTTCGAGAGACGCTCAGAACCGATGGGCTTCTTCATCGAGCGGGCGACCTCCGCTTCACCACGCAAATCGATTTTTGCCTGATTGGGGCGTAAAACCGCCGAGACCTTCTCGTCAGGAAGTGTGACGTCGACTTTTTCTTTACCGAAACCAAAAGAAATATTCATGGACTATCTCCCATCGTGACTACAATATTTTACTTATTATAGCAGAAGAGAAAGAAGAGAGCATTGTTCTTTTGTTGTGTGAATATGAGTAGACAATACTGATGTTTCGAAAATATACCGGTAAAAACTATTGAGTGGTTCGCAAATGTGTGATAATTTTGATAAGTAGAAGGAAAAATTGCGGATTCGAAAAATAGCAGGAGGTAACTTCATGAGAATACTAGTAATCGGTGGTACACGCTATTTTGGCATTCATTTGGTGAATGCATTGTTGGCAAAAAATCACGAGGTTACAATCGCTACGCGCGGATTGACTCCTGACATCTTTGGAGATCGCGTCGAGAGGATTATTTTCGACCGTACCGATCGGAAAAGCGTGATAGAGACCTTTACAGGGCTATCATTTGATGTCGTATACGACAATATCAACTATTCTCCATATGACACAGAGAATCTTTTGCATGTATTACAAACCAATCGATATGTTTTCACATCTTCAACTGCGGTATACAGTATGGGTGAGAACCACAAGGAAGAAGATTTTGATGCATATTCCTATCTCGTACGGATGGGTCGTCGTGATGATTTTACATATGAGGAAGGGAAGCGGCTGTGCGAGAGCGTGCTTTTTCAGAATTTTGAGGTACCCGCTGTCGCGGTTCGTTTCCCAATTGTTATCGGTAAGGACGATTATACTCGTCGTCTTTATACCTATGTTGATGCAATCACGAAGGGGAAGCCCATTCATGTCACGAACCCGGATGTGAAGCTCTCATTTATCGAATCTCATCAAGCGGGCGAATTTTTAAGCTATCTTTGCGAACGTGATGAAATAGGTCCTATGAACGCTTCGTGCAAAGGTGAAATTGCGATTATGGATGTTATCTCTTATATTGAGAAGAAAAGCGGACGAAAGGCGCTCTATCGAGAAGTCGGAGTCGAAGGTGAATACAATCCTTGCTACACCAACACCGTAGATATTTCTCGGGCTGAAAGTACCGGATTTACATTCGATCCCATCAGACGTCATCTTTATGAAATCATTGATGAGTATGTTGCGAAGGCGGAGACAGAAATCTAAGTTATGAATCCAAAGACGGATTCCATAAAGCGTGGAATTGTTTTTCTTATCGATTCATTACCTTAATTAGTTCGCGATACACAGTCGCCATAGGAAAACCAACGATGGTGTAATAATCTCCTTTTATCGATTCAATCAAGAGGCCGCCCATATCCTGAATACCGTATGCCCCCGCTTTATCAAGAGGTGATCCGGATTTCACATAGGCGAGGATGAGTGCTTCTTGCGTCGCATCCAGCGGATGGAAGGTTACTTCCGCACATGTAGAAAATGTTTCTTTTCCATAACGACTTTGAATGGATACGCCAGTATACACGCGATGCGTCATGCCGGAAAGCTCTCGCAGCATTTGAATGGCATCTTCGGAATTTTCAGGCTTTCCTAGAATCCGTGTCGGTGTAGCGACAATCGTATCGGCTCCGATGACTATTGCATCTGGATAGGATAGAAAAACCGCTTCCGCCTTATGTAAAGCCAATGCTTTCGTTGAAGCATCAGCTAAATAAAAGCAATCTTCATAGTGCAATTCGTTCTGAATGTTGAGTAGAATTTGTCGCTCGTCGACATCGGCGACTTGTATTTCATAATCAAAACCCATGCGGGAAAGCAGCTCCCTGCGGCGCGGTGAAGCGCTTGCGAGAATCAAGTGTGATTTATCATTCATACTACGGGACCATTCATCGTGACAATACGATTTCTTCCTTCACTCTTCGCCTGATACATCAAAGTATCGGCAAGACGTACCAAATCGAACAAGCGCTCTTCGCTCGTGCGTGTGACGAGACCGACGCTGGCTGTTACGGCAATGTTCTTTTGAAATTGATGTGATCTAATGGCGTTCATGGTGCGATGTAATTGCGCTAAACATTCCTCTTCAGTCTTTTCAGGGAAAAGCAATAGAAATTCGTCGCCACCCCATCTTCCAACACAATTTACTTCTCCGATTTCTTTCTGTAATATCTCAACGAAATCGATAAGCACCGTATCGGCCGTGGCATGTCCATAAGTGTCATTGATAATCTTCAATCCGTCGATATCGACGAAAGCGAGGCAAAAAGATTTCTTGTTCGCAATACATTCCGTCAGATAACGTTCGCCGTATTGCTCCGTGTGTGCGCGGTTAATCGCGTGTGTTAAAGGGTCAACTTTCAAGAGCACGGTCTGTTCGAGATCAGTATAGAATTTCGAGATACGGTGATTTTCGAGGCGCTTCGAATAGAAAGCACAAAGGGCATCAGTGATGATGCAATATGTGATGCCGGCAAGCTTTGATGAGAGCGGAGCATCGTTGAAAATCAGCAATGTGGACACAAAAAACATCACGAGTGCAATAAATGAAACGAGTACTGAATAAAGAAAAACCCCGGGAACCATGAAAAAAACCACAGCCAATAGCATCATGCCCATGGATTGAATAAGGTAATTCGGGTTTTGATATTCCCACATAGCCGTGAAGAAAATAGCGACCCCAGTCAAATCCATCAAAAAAACAATCAGTTGATACGCACGAAATGACGAAACCCGATTGAAAAATAAACCATACAGGAAAAGCATGGCCGAGAAAGCTATTCGTAACGAGGGTAAAAGGAAAGTCTTGGAAGTTATATCCATGAGAAAAATGTCGGAAAAGAAAAAAACCAAATAAAGGACAGAAACAAACAAAAGAAAGATTCGCATATTCTTAAATTCGTGCATGCGAAAGAAATATGCATCTCGATCTTCCGGAAGTAAAGTTTTATTCAGTCGTTTGTTGAGAATCATAGGCGAATCCCCCATCTTTGATAAAGATAAATTTATTATACAAAAATTTGCGAGTGGATAAAAGTGGAAAACCGTACTAAATATCGCGAAAATTTGTCTATTCTGTAAAGATTAGTGTTCTCAACGAAGAAGTGGAGAAAAAGACATCATGAAAGGTCGCTACTCACGTAATGAAGTACAGTAACAGCTGCTTAGTTGATGGGATGCAGATTCTTCATTGAAAAATCGATAATCGGTGCAGAGTGTGTAAGCGCACCACAGGAAATAAAGTCCACGCCAATCTCGGCCAAAGCACGAAGGCGTTCTTTTGACATGTTTCCGGAGGCTTCGAGCTCGGCTTTTCCCTTGGCGCGAGAAACCGCTTCGCGCGTCATCTCGTCGGTCATATTGTCAAGCATGATAATGTCAGCGCCAGCCGCCAATGCTTCATCGAGCATTTCAAGCGATTCCACCTCGACCTCAATCTTGCGGACAAAAGGCGCGTACTCCTTTGCCATTTTTACGGCATTTGTTACACTACCCGCCGCTCCGATGTGATTGTCCTTCAGGAGAACACCGTCGGAAAGGTTATAACGATGATTCGTACCGCCGCCGATGCGGACTGCATACTTTTCAAAAGGACGCATATTTGGTGTCGTCTTTCGTGTGTCCAAAAGCTTCGTATTATAGCCCTGAAGCTCCTTGACCATATCGTTTGTCATTGTCGCAATGCCGCTCATTCTTTGTAAGAAATTCAAAGCCGTGCGTTCACCGGAAAGAAGTGCCTTCCCGTCTCCGCGGAGCTTACCGATTAAAGTACCCTTCGTAACAGAGTCGCCGTCTTTGAAAGTTGTCGAAAATGAAGAATTGTCACAAAGCATCTCGAAAACGCGTGTGAAAACCACTAAACCGCATAAAATACCATCTTGCTTCGCAATCAAGTCGACTTCCGCCATAAAGGGCTCACGCATAACGGATTCTGTCGAAACATCCTCGCTCGTAATATCCTCGCGAAGTGCATGCAAAATGTATTCATCCCACAAAACGATATTATTTACACCATTGCTCATAGAAGTCTTTATCCCTTCTCTTTATTTCTTCGAGAACGATTTCGCGATATTCTTTTGAAAAGTCGCGCCCCCTATACTGTTCGAAATCCATCGGCATTGTAATGGTCGGTTCGTAAGGAATCGTATCTGAAATATCGGATGCCGAACGACTGGCAAATACTAGGCTCTCCAGCAAAGAATTACTGCCGAGACGGTTCTTGCCGTGAACACCAGTGCAGCTGGTCTCGCCGATGGCATAAAGATTATCCATGGAAGTATGACCTGTAAGATCGACCTCAATGCCGCCCATGAAATAATGTTGCGCCGGTGTAACCGGGAATGGTTCTTTTAAGATATCGTAACCCTCTTCTTTGCAGTGGTTGAGAATATTCGGGAAACGGCTCTTGATAAGCTCAGGATCCAAATGTGTGACGGAAAGCCATACAAAACCGCGTCCGTCAATGGCCATTTGCTTGCGAATCGCAGCTGAAACCACGTCGCGCGGCTGCAATTCGTCTGTAAAGCGTTCCATATTCTTATTGAGAAGGATACCGCCTTCCCCACGAACGGCTTCGGAAATCAGGAAGCTTCTTCCCGGCTTTTCGGAATAAAACGCCGTCGGGTGAATCTGAATGTAGTTGATGTCCTTTAAAAGAACATTGTGCTTCAAAGCGATCGCCAATGCATCGCCCGTGATGTGGCGGAATGCGGTCGAGTGCTTGAAAAGACCACCAATACCTCCGGTTGCGAGAACGACACTCTTGCCGAATACTGCCTTGAAATCACCGTCAGTATTCATCGTCACGATACCGCGACATGTGTTCTTTTCGCAAATGATATCAATCATTGTTGTATGCTCTTCCAGACAGATATTCTCTTTCTCGCGGACGATTTTGAGCAGTTTCGTGGTAATCTCCTGTCCGGTAATATCGTCATGATGGAGAATTCTTGATTGTGAATGGCCACCTTCTTTTGTATAAGCAAGGCCTTCAGCTGTCTTATCAAAATCAACTTGATAGTCGAGCAATTCACGGATGATGACCGGAGATTGACGAATCATCGTGTCGACGGCCTTACGCGAGTTCTCGTAATGCCCGGCACGGAGTGTATCTTCAAAGTAATCCTCATAATCTTCCTTGCTACGTAAAGCCGCAATACCGCCCTGCGCAAGATAAGACGCACTGTTTTCGAGCGTGTCTTTGGTAATCATGTGAATACTTAAGGTGTCCGGCAAATGCAGCGCACAGAAAAGACCGGCGGCTCCGGTTCCGACAATGACAACGTCAACACTTTTTACTGATTCAGACATATTCTTAGCCTCCCAATTGATGCATCTTTTCAAGGCAACCTTTTGCACGGAGGCGAATCTCTTCGGGAACCTCAATCGGATCATCCTGATGAATTAATGCGTATAGAACGTTTTCCAGATTGATCTTTTTCATGTCATTACAAATCGGGTTCGTGGTCGGGAAGAAAAAGACCTTGTCTGGATTCTCGCGAAGGAGACGATGCCGAACACCGATTTCTGTACAAATAATTAGTTCTTTGGATGGACATTCATGAGCATATTTAAGAATGCCAGTTGTACTGCCGACATAATCGGAAATGGCGACAATCGATGCAGGACATTCCGGATGCGTAGCAATTCTCGCACTCGGGTGTCTCGCCTTCAGATTCAAAATGTCGTTCATATTCATTTTGTCATGAATCGGGCAGCAACCGTCCACGTAGTAAAAATTCTTATCCGGAAAAGATGGTGCCAAAAAGCTTCCGAGGTTCTTGTCTGGTATAAAAAGAATGTTCTTGTTTTGGATTTTCGAGATCACAGTCTTCGCGTTCGAAGATGTGACACATACGTCCGATAAGGCCTTCACTTCCGTTGTGGAATTGATATAGCAAACGACGCAAAGGTCGTCGTGGGCTTTTCGCATCTCGCGAATTTGTTCTTCGGAAACCATGTGTGCCATCGGACAATCAGCAGAAGTATCTGCCATGAGGACGGTCTTTTCGGGGCTTAAAATCTTGGCACTCTCTGCCATAAAGCGAACACCGCAAAACAAAATCGTCTTGCAAGGTGATTTCTCAGCCATTTGGCTCAAATAATAGGAATCACCGCAATAATCAGCGATATCCTGTACTTCTCCGTCCACATAAAGGTGGGCAAGAATTATGGCATCGGCATTCTTTTTGGCGGTGGAAATATCATCTATTATACTTCCCAATGGCAAACACCTCGATTACTCGGTAGATTGTGGAAATTGTACCACGAAAAGGGGGTGACTAACAAGCAAAGAGGTCTCAAAGGAAAAAAATGTTTTGGGAGCTTTTATGCATACTGTAAGGTTTTCTTCTCCTCGTCGCAAATTCGTTCGTATATATTGATAGAATTATCGGAAAAGTTTGTTATCCCGTCTATCGCATTTTGTCATTTAACTTGATACAATGACGAAGGTTAGCGAGGACATAATTGAGGACAATAACTGTGGCAAAAGGATTTATGACAAATTCAGTAGACAACAGCGCCATCGACCCGACGGAGCTTTGCCGCTTGATGCTAAACGATACAATCGAAGGTATCTATTTTGTTGACCGCAATTATACGGTTACCTATTGGAATAACAGTGCAGAGAATATCACGGGTATTCGCGCGGACGAAGTCATCGGCCGTGTATCAACGGAAAGCATCCTGCACCCTGTGACCATAGAGGGTATGGCATTAAATGGTGACCGTTCTACGATTCGTGGTGCTATGCTTGACGGCAAAATGCGCGAGAATGAGGTCAACATCATTCATCGCGATGGTCACCAGATTCCTGTGCTTCTCCGTACCATTCCCATTAAGAAATACACGCGCATCGTGGGCGTGCTTGAGGTCTTCGTGGATTTTAGTAACCGCCAGGCCATTTTAAAGCAGGCCAAACATTATCGCGAGCTGGCATATACGGATCGTCTTACACGAGTCCCGAATCGCCGTTACCTTGATAAGTTTCTGAAAGCTCGTCACGGCGAGTTTGTGGAGCGCGGTGTTCCTTACGGCGTCATGATGCTCGATATCGATCACTTTAAGGAATTCAATGATACTTATGGTCATGATCTTGGAGATGAAGTCCTAAAACTGGTGGCTTCCTCCGGCGAGATGATGATCCGTGAGACGGACCTTTTCGCGCGATTTGGCGGAGAAGAGTTCATAGTTGTCTTAGTTGGCACAAATTCACAAAACATGATGGTCGTCGCTGACGCCATTCGTACCGTTATGCAAAACACCGGCGTCGTCCATGACGGAAAGACGCTTCAGGTCACCGTTTCCATCGGTGTTACAATGGCTCGGAAAGACGACACGATTGATGCGGTCATTAAACGGGCTGACCAGATGATGTACGAAAGTAAACAGCAGGGCCGCAATCGCGTCAGCTTCGGCTGATTTCCCTCGTTCACATCTCTTCATAATTAATTTGACAACTTTGCGGAGAAAACCGGGTTTTTTATTCATTTAATACAAGCCGATCCTTCAAGAAACATGGGTTTTTATCAAAAATGTCAAAAGGGACTTGTTTTCTCTAAAAAGGCTTGATAATATAAATACGTCGTTTGTCACAATTTGCCACAATTGAATGCATCTGTTTACAATTAAATAACAGGATAAAGCATTCATTTTTCGGGCAAAGGAGACTATAATGATCGTGAAGGTAATCATTCCTCCGATGTTGACTGAGTTCACCGAATTTCATTCTCGTTTGACATTTATAGGCGACGATGATGAAGAACGGAAGGCGTGAAGGGACGTCGAACGAAGTGAATAAGAGGATGCGGACGACTTTGAAGGTGTCGGTCGCAATAGGATAGACAGGGAGGCGTTTTTATGACAACAATTTACTTCGTACGACATGCAGAACCGGATAAAACGAGCCTTGATGAAGTGTATCGCCCGTTGACCAAGAAGGGACGCGCGGATAGCATGCGACTTACCGAATTTTTCCATGATCGCGATGTTGATTTTGTATACTCGAGCCCCTATCGTCGTGCAGTTGAAACTGTGAAGCCACTTGCCGATCGTTATGAGAAGACCATTGAGCTTGAGAGAGATTTCCGTGAACGTAAGGTTGCCGACAAGTGGATTGATGATTACGAAGAATTTGTTGAACATCAATGGGCAGACTTCCTTTTCCGTAAGGAAACGGGTGAGTGCCTACAGACGGTACAAGACCGTAATATAGCAGCGACGAACATGCTTCTTTTGAAGCACATGAACCGAAATGTTGTCGTTGGCAGTCATGAGAATGCAATGGGAACGATTTTGCAATATTACATGAAGACCTTTGGCTTTAATGAATTCGATCGAATTCGCGAGCTTCGTCCATGGATTGTAGAATTTAAGTTTAGCGGTCTTGATTGCATTGACATCCGGGATTACTGCTTGGATGCGTGATTATGAAGTACTAAGAGGAGAAGATAGCGCGATTTCGTTGAAATTGCGCTTTTTTCTTTCGTGAGGTGAAATGTGAATTCCGATAAACCGATATCCCGAAAGACGAGACTTGTCGATATTGCTAAGGCGTGCGGAGTAAGTACGGTTGCTGTCTCCTATGCACTTTCCGGGAAAAAAGGCGTGAGTGAAGAAGTGAGGAAAACCATCCTTTCGAAGGCGAGAGAGATGCATTACCACGAAGAAAAGGAGTGGGAAGTTTTTTGTATCACGGCGGCATCAAATATGAAGATGTCGAATTCGTATTATTGGAGAGTCTACAAAGCGATAGAATCGCAAAATTTACTTTTGGGTATGGAGACGTCGCTGGAACTCCTTTCAGAAGATGATGAAAAGACTGGTCGTATTCCGATATTGCTTCGGAATCATCCATGTGCCGTGGCGGTGATTATCGGAAAGCTTTCCATTGATTATGTAAGGACATTAATTGCACATGGAATTCAGTTGCTGCTTTTTGATACGTCATATCGAGATCTCAATGTGCCAACAGTACTTATGAATGATTACTATGACATGTATCGATTGACGGATTGTCTACTCGGATGTGGCCACAGGAGCATTGGCTTTTTTGGCGCGATTCATTACTCTTCAGTGACAGAGGATCGGTACCTCGGTTATGTGAAGGCGCTTTTTTCGCATCAAATATCACCGAATGTGAATTTAGAGATAAGTGATCGAGATGAGAACGGGAAGGAAAAACTCATCTGCTTGCCGGAACACCTACCGACGGCTTTTGTGTGCGTTGACGTTTTTGCGGCGCGACTTTTGATTCATGCATTAAAGGAGCGGTTTATTGAACCGAATCGCGATATTACGGTGGTCCTTTTTGGTGATTATCCACAGTTTCCTTTAAGCTCGATTTGTGTGACAGAATCAAGAGTGGCACTATGTATTGCAGATACTCTACTTTCGATGAAGAAAAAGAAACCTCTTTCTTCGAACCGGATTCTGTTATCCGGAGATCTAAAAGTCAATACCTCGATATCGCCGTCGAAACGTTTGTAGTACACAGGAAAAAGGGATATAATGGCGACGAAGTAATGTAAATCTTCGGATTTACTTGGAGGTACGAAATGGATTCGATTTCGTTGATTCCGATTCTCAAAGACTTTATTTGGGGCGGAAATCGACTGGTTAATGAATATCATATACTGTCTTCCTTGCCGCGTATTGCGGAGGCTTGGCTTCTTTCCCCGAGTCCAGAGACGTCGGTGATAGCTGACGGCGAGTTGGCTGGCAAAGATATTTCTGCTCTTTTATCCTCTGGAGAGAAGCTGGAAGAGGAATTCCCGTTATTAATTAAGTTAATCGACGCCAAGGAGGCGTTGTCCATTCAGGTTCACCCTGATGATGCATATGCAAAAAAGATGCACTTAACTAGGGGCAAGACCGAAATGTGGTATGTTCTGGATGCGAAGCCGGATTCATATATCTATTATGGTTTTTCGACGCCTGTAGATGAAGAAACCCTCCGTGAGAAGATAGATGACGGCTCGATTTTGGATGTTTTACAAAAGACTGAGGTACATAAAGGGGATGTTTACTATATCCCGAGTGGTACACTTCATGCAATCGGTCCCGGTATCGTGATTGCCGAAGTACAGCAGAACTCAACGATTACCTATCGCGTTTTCGATTTCGATCGGGTCGACGAAGACGGAAATACTCGTGAATTGCATGTTGACGATGCCCTTGCTGTTTTGAAGCCGATTTGTATGCCGACGCATTCTCGCCCAAAGATTGTCGAAGAAAATGAGAAATTCCAATTACATGAATTGGTAACTTGTGATTATTTCGATGTCTATCGCTATATTGTAGCAACGAAGGCTGAAATTCCGGGGAATGAGGATTGCTGGCGTGCGGTTTTGGTGACAGAAGGAGAAGGAAATTTATACACGAAGAAGAACGGACCGAGAAGCGGCCGCAATTTGGTGAAGGGTGAATTGGTATTGCTTCCGAAGAGTAATGAGGAATTTATCCTCGATGGACAGGTCGAAGCGCTTTTGGTGAAGTAATTGCTTCGAATAAATCAAACAAAAAGAAAAACGCGGCCGAGTGCCGCGTTTCTTATATTCGTTTAACTTCAATCATGAAGAGTCAAATTTGTCGATCTTGATTCATAATGGTTTCGAAATTTTCGCATACGTCGCGATAGTTTTCAGGGGTGCCGATGTCGATGCACGTTCCCGGCGCCTTGAATGCATATACATCTTGACGGGTATATAACCAAGACGGAAAATTACCGGGCGCATCTGGCGTGTTTCCTTCGTCTAAGTACTCGCGAATACGTGGCAGCGTTTCTTTCCGATAAAAATAGGTCGCATATATTGCGGTATCGGAAGCTGGGTTTTGCGGTTTTTCCACCATCGACAAAATCTTTCCGTCTTCGTTAATTGTCGCAACGGCGAGCTTGCGTAACTGATTGATATCATCAACACGAATGGCGACGAGCGTATCCTTTTGCTTCTCATAGAAGAAATCATGCATGTCTTTTAACCGATAGGTGAAAAGATTGTCGCCTGCAATAATGACCATATCGTCGTTGATGTGGAGTGTATCTATAACAAACTGAATGTCACCGATGGCTCCCTTTTTGTTTGAATCGTCGGTTGTATTATCGTCGATAACGACGATTGGAGCGCTCTTTGAGGTAGCAGCACGCTTCTTGGCCCACACATGAAAATGTTGAGCGAATTTGTGATTGGTTACTAGTACAATTTTGTCGATATCAGGGAGTGTATCAATTTCATCGACGATGTAGTCAAGCATAGCTTGTTTGCCTACAGGGAGTAAAGGCTTTGGCGTGTTGATTGTAAGAGGATAGAGGCGTGTTGCATATCCGGCAACTAGTAATAAAGCAATCATTTTGTCCCTCCCGAAAAAATTCTTTCTATATCATAACAAAATCTGATATAAATAGCCAATTCACACCGTAAAACAAAGAAGAATCATGTATAATGAGATGTGTAAAACACATCATTCCTTTCTTCTTTGCCGCATTTTAGGTTTCTTTCTGCGGTAAATTAGAGGTGAAGACATCTGTATTTTTTCATCGCTTGTACCTAGGGCAATAGGGTGGAAGCGACAAAATCGGATGCCTATTTGCATGAAAACAAATGAGACAGGAGACATGATATGGATATTTGTGCAGTAGTTATGGCCGCTGGTGAAGGAAAAAGAATGAACTCGAATCATTCCAAGGTTGTACAAATCGCAGCAGGAAAACCATTGATTTCATGGGTGGCACAAGCACTACGCGAGGTCGGTGCGACAGAGCAAGTCTATATCGTCGGACATAAGCAAGAAGAAGTCCGCGAGGTCTTGGGCGAGGATGTGGCATTTGTTTTTCAAGAGAAACAATTAGGAACGGGACATGCTGTCATGCAAGCTGCTCCTTTCCTCGAAGGCAGAAGCGGTTGCACGATTGTGTTACCGGGCGATGCGCCGATGATTACGTCGGAAACGATGCGTGCGGCGATTGAAATGTTCGAAAGAAATGATTACGGAGCCGTGATTATTTCCGGTCAGGCACCCAATCCGAAAGGCTACGGACGTATTGTTCGAAACATGGAGGGTAATGTAATTCGTATTGTCGAAGATCGTGATGCGACACCAGACGAGAAGAAGATTCGCGAAATTAACTCCTCCATATATTGCTTCCGCACACCTCTTTTGCTCTCGGCTCTAGGTAGAATAGATTCGAAAAACTCGCAGAAGGAGTATTATCTGACCGATACCATCGAGATATTGATTAAAGATGGTCATAAGGTCGGTGCATATGTTGCCGATTTCGACGAAACGCGCGGCGTTAATGACCGAATCGAGCTCCAGGAAGTAGGAAAAATTCTAAATCGTCGGGTGTGCGAGCGATTGATGCGTTCCGGCGTACAGATTATCGATAGCGAAACGACGTGGATTGAAGATACGGTGCGAGTCGGAAAAGATACTATCATTCTTCCCGGTACAGTGCTTTCCGGATATACCGACATCGGTGAGGAATGTATCATTGGTGAGGATTCCCGTCTTGAGAATGTCACGGTGGGGGATGGAACATCCATCGATCATTCAATTGCGACACAATGTGAAATCGGAAAGAACTGCCGCATCGGGCCATTTTCGCATATCCGCCCGGATTCTATTTTGAAGGATAATGTGACTGTCGGTGCATACGTGGAAGTTAAGAATTCAACAATCGGCGATTATTCTCGTGCCCGACACTTGACCTATGTTGGCGACGCACAAGTCGGGAAGAACGTGAACTTCGGATGCGGAACGATTACATGTAACTATGATGGTATGGATAAGACCGCTTGTATAATCGGAGATAATGTCTTTATCGGAGGTAACTCGAACTTGATTTCGCCAGTCACCTTGAAAGAAAACTCTTATGTTGCGGCTGGTTCGACCATTACCGAAGATGTGCCGGAGCTCGGCTTGGCGATTGCCCGTTCAAAGCAGGTCGTGAAAGACAATTGGGTGGCGAAGAAAAACAGACTTCGCGGGTCAAATGTCATTCAACCAGACCGTCGTCGTAACGGCGTCTGATTCATGAGGTGTTACCCATGTGGCTGGTAGTCGGTTTAGGAAACCCAGGGACGAAATATACATATACATGGCACAATTGCGGCTTTATGACGCTTGAAGTATTGGCTCAGCGAAACAAAATCAAGGTCAACAAAGCGAAGTGGCAGGGTGAATATGGTAAAGGAGTCATCAATGGTGAGGACGTGATTTTATTGCGCCCAACGACATATATGAATCTTTCAGGGGAATCTGTTATTCAAGTGATGAAGTTTTTTAAGATTCCACCGCAAAATGTCATCATCATTTTTGATGATATCGATATCGATGTCGGTAAAATACGCGTGCGCCCGAATGGGAGTGCGGGGACGCATAATGGTATGCGATCCGTGATTGCATCACTTGGCACGCAGGATTTCCCACGTGTTCGCATCGGAACTGGTCCAGTGCCGGAAAAATGGGAATTGGTCGATTATGTATTAAGTGAAATTCCGAAAGAAATCCAGGAAACGATGTTTGCATCCTTTACGGAAGGAGCGATTGCAACAGAAAAACTCATTGGAGGCAAGAAATGAGTACGGTCGACCCCATAAAAAAGATTCTCGCTTTGGCGAAGAAAGATCCCGTTTTAAACGAGGCGTTGTCGGTGTGGCAAAGCGCGTCCGTACATATGAATCTCTCGGGCATGGTCGATATGCAAAAGGCCTACTTTGTGATGGCGATGGCAGCGGCCGCCGAAGGATCACAGAAGGATGCACCGATTCCGGTTGTCATAGTATCGGACGAGCTAAAAGCCAGAACGATGAAAAACGGCATGGAGTGCTTTACAAATCGAGAAGTGCTCGTACTTCGCGGGCGCGAGGTGAGCCTCTCTTCGATTACGGCATCGAGTCGTGAAATCGAACATGGAAGACTTCGGACATTAGTGAAGCTTATGAACGGCGAAGCAGGCGGCCTGATTATCACGGCAGGTGCATGGCTGACAAAGATGATGCCGTATCAGGAATTCATCTCTTCTTCCGTTACACTACGTATTGGTAAACACGTCACGCCAGAGGATTTGGCACTTCGGTTGGTGGGATTGGGTTATGAAAGAACCCGTTCTGTAGAAGGCGTTGGTGAATTTGCCGGAAGAGGCGATATTATTGATGTGTTTCCGGCAGGTCACGAATACGGCGTGCGTATTTCGTTTTTTGATGATGAAATCGATCAAATCAAGTATTTTGACGTTCATTCACAACGTTCGGAAGAGCAACTTCAAGAGATTACCTTCTATCCGGCACGCGAAATTCTATTGAATGAGAAGACACGAGCAAAGCTTTCGCAAACCATTCTTCAAGAGGGCGAAAAAACCAAGAAAACAGCCGTCGCAAATGGGGCTTCACGGGATTTAGTCGACAATATTACGCGGAGTTATCAAAAAGACTCGGATACCATCTCCGGCACAGGCAGCCTTGCCGGACTGGAGCGATGGGTATCCTTGATTTATCCGAACGCGGTGTCCATTCTTTCCTATATCAAAAACACGAATGTCATATTGTTCGTAGATGAACTCTTGATGGTCAAGAGCCGTATGGACGGTGTTATGGCAGACTTTATGGCGCGCTATAAAACCGCATTGGAAAAAGGACAAGTGCTTCCCACGACGGGGGAAACGCTTTGGCGGCGACCGGATTTATTTCGAGAAATCGATGGTGTGGCAAATGCGCTCACTTTATCCACATTGGCGAGCTCCGGAAACGGACTGCCGGGTGGAAAATCGCTCTCCATTATGGGCCGGGAATCATCGAGCTTCCGAAGTCATGAAGATGCGCTCATCAAGACAATCAAGGAACGGCAAAAAGAGAAGATGACAACCGTATTGATGACGGGTGGCGGTGCGCGTGAAGAGAATCTTCGAAAAATGCTTTTAGAGAATCATGCGTTGCCTGAAGTCTACCCATATAATTTGTCATCCGGATTTGAATATCCCACCATTGGGTTATTAGTCATTGGTTCGCAGGATCTCTTCGGTATCGATCGCGGCGTAAAAAAGAAGCGTAGAAAAGGAATGAAGATTGACCTTTTTTCCGATTTGGTGCCGGGCGAGTTAGTAGTTGATGACGAAAATGGTGTCGGTCGTTATGACGGACTCGTGAATCTCATTACAGACGGGGTGAAACGCGATTATTTGCAAATTACATATGCGGGCGACGACCGTCTCTATATACCTATGGATCGTTTGGATCAGATTCAAAAGTATGTTGCATCGGACGGACGCGAGCCGAAATTGGCGCGCTTGGGCAGCCAGGAATGGCATCGTTCCGTGGAAAGAGCAAAGTCGACGATTCATAAAATGGCCATTGATTTGGTTGCTCTTTATGCGAAGCGACAAGCTGTTGAAGGCTATGCTTTCTCGCCGGATACGGTATGGCAGCAGCAATTCGAAGAAGATTTCGAATTTGTGGAAACACCAGATCAACTGGCGGCGGTTGCCGACATCAAGGGCGATATGGAAAGACCGAAGCCAATGGATCGTTTGCTTTGCGGTGATGTCGGATTTGGAAAGACTGAGGTAGCATTTCGTGCCATTTTCAAATGCATCATGGATGGTAAACAGGCGATTTTATTAGCACCGACCACGGTGCTTGTGCAACAGCATTATGATAATTTATGCGCTCGTCTTTCCGGATATCCGGTAAAGGTCGGTTTATTGAGCCGATTTGCATCGCCGACGGCGATGAAGCAAACGGTGAAGGGACTGAATAATGGTGCAATCGATGTTGTTGTCGGCACACACCGTGTGTTAAGTGCGGATATTGCACCGAAGAATCTGGGTCTCTTGGTTGTCGACGAAGAACAGCGATTTGGCGTTGCTCACAAAGAGAAACTCAAGACCTTCCGCAACGCAGTCGACGTGCTGACTCTTACGGCTACACCGATACCACGTACTTTGAATATGTCGCTCTCCGGCATCCGAGATATCTCCGTGCTCGAAGACCCGCCGGTCGATCGACGAGCCGTACAAACCTATGTGATGGAGTACGATTCGGAAATCATTGCTGAAGCGTGTTTGCGGGAAATATCCCGACAAGGTCAGGTTTTCTATCTTTTCAATGATACGCGAAAGATTGCCGAGAAGGTTGACGAGCTACAAGCTCTTTTACCGGGGGCGACGATTCTTTACGGTCATGGAAAGATGGCGAAAAACCAATTGGAGCATATTATTGAATCATTCGTGAACAAGGAAGCCGATATTTTGGTTTGTACGACCATTATCGAATCGGGAATTGATATGCCGAACGTGAATACGATTATTGTCGAAAAAAGTGATCGCTTCGGCCTAGCACAGCTTTATCAATTAAAGGGGCGTGTAGGACGATCCGACCGCCAGGCATATGCATATATCACGTATGAGCAAAACAAAGAGTTGAAAGAGGAAGCTGAAAAACGTCTGAGTGCCATCCGTGATTTTACAGAGCTGGGTTCGGGGTTAAAGATTGCGATTAAGGACCTCGAAGTACGCGGGGCGGGTAATCTTCTGGGCGAGGAACAATCCGGTCAAATGGATGTTATCGGCTATGAGCTTTATTGCCGTATGCTTGATGAGGAAATCAAAAAGCTACAAGGCACTTTCGAAGAGAAGGCACCAGAGACACTCATTAAAATGGAAGAAGATGCTTATATTTCACCTGACTATATTGAAGATGTCGGACAGCGAATGGACTCTTATCGACGGATTCGTACGATTTCAAGCACGAAAGAATATCAGGATGTCGAAGATGAATTCCTTGATCGTTTCGGCGATATTCCGCTTCCGGTGCAAAAGCTCATGGATATTGCATTAATCCGCCACTTAGCTGCGCCACTCGGGTTCGCTACCATAGAAATCAAGGCGGATGTCGCCTTCTTGTATTACCGCGAAGGGGCAAAGCCCAACATGGAAGGACTTGCGGCTGTAATTGCACATAAGAATTTCAAGAATCGAATTTTGTTTTCTGCGATGAAAAAGCCATATATCCAGTATCGCCCAGACCTGAAGGAACGTTTCCTTATTGTGTCACGTCTTCGGGAAATGATGGAGACGATGAGCAACGAGGATGCGTCTCTGCCTCCGTCATGACCGCTTCTGCCTCTTCCATGAGGGAAAAGAGTTCCGCAAGAGTATCGGCACTACAGGCCTGTGTTTTAAAGGTTGTCCCCATAAACTGCCCCTTCATATAGGCAGCGAAATTTGTCCGCATTTCTTTCACGCCGGTCGTCTCACCTAATTGCTCACATAGCCCTGTAACGTGGCGACGCATAACAGAAAAGCGTTCGGAAACCGAAATCATCGGACGTTTACCTTCTGATAATTCCTTAAAAATCCAAGGGTTCCCGGTTGCCGCTCGTCCGACCATAAGGCCATCGACGTGCGTCTCTTCAATCATGCGGGAAGCAGAGGCAAAATCGACAATATCGCCATTTCCGATTACTGGAATGGATGTGCCTGAAACGGCTTCTTTCACACGAGCCAGAACAGCCCAATCTGCTTCTCCGCTATAGAGCTGATTCTGAGTACGCGCGTGCACAGCAATCATTTTCGCACCTGCCTCGGCCATATAGAGAGCAAAATCAGGGGCATTGACACTATCCTTATTCCAGCCACTTCGAATCTTCACGGTGATGTCTTTACCAAAAGGCTCTGCAGCCGCGACGGCAGTGCGCACGATTTCAGCGGCGAGTAAGGGATCTTTCATAAGCGCAGAGCCTGCACCGGTTTTCACCACCTTGGTTACGGGGCAACCCATATTGATATCGATAAAATCAACGTCTGACAATCTTGCATCGGAAAGAATCATCGGGATTGCGATACGAAAATCCTCTGGATCCGCACCGAATAACTGAATGGCAACGGGTCCTTCTTTATCGCGGTCTATGGCAAGATACCGCATGCTTCGATCGAGATTTCCTTGAAAACGAATCCCTCGAGCACTGACCAATTCGGTAACACCCCACGAAGTGCCGTAGTCGTGGCATATCGCTCGATATACAAGACTACTCGTGCCAGCCATCGGAGCCAATGCGATATTTCCCGGAATAGTTAATCGACCGATTTGAAGAGGATGAGAAAGGGGGGACGATGCCATGAAGATACTCCTTCGGATGGATAAAATAACATCGGGATGCGTATACTATTGGGCGAAACGTTTCACCCAGATTAAAACCCGCAAATCCCTTTGCAGTAGACATTATAGCATGTTTTTAGTCGTCATATTTCATTGAGTTTCATTGCGTTTTCATGTCCTGTCCTATATGCTGAAGATAGATGATTTAAGTGATGTGAATGAGCCCCCCGAAAGACAATAAAGGAGTGGTTTTCATGAGGACAGTATTGCGTGACAAAGAATTAAACATCCTCGACTGGATTTATGAGAATTTGCGTTGTAAATCCTTTGATTCGATTATGCCATGGCTTTCCCGTTCAGGGAATCTCGGCATTGTTTGGTTTGCCGCAGCTGCGACTCTTTATCTTACTAATACTTCAAAGGAAGCGGCTATTTGCATTTTACTTGCACTTACAGTCAGTATGATTTTGGTCAATATTCTTCTCAAGCATCTGACACATCGGCCACGTCCATTTGAAGTACGAGAGGGAAGAGATATTATCATTCGTGAGCCGAAGGATTTTTCGTTCCCGTCGGGGCACACTTTCTCATCATTTGCGGCGGCGACGGCAATCATCATGTTTAACCCGAAGATAGGTATTTGCGCATTGGTTTATGCGACGGGAATCGCCTTCTCGCGTCTCTATCTATATGTGCACTACATTTCTGATGTGCTAACGAGCGCTGTTTTCGGCGTGGCAACGGGAGTCTTAGTAAGCTATCTCTATTCGAACGGAATCATTTTCTGAGCGCGTTGTTTTTTATCAAACTTATCGTTATAATAAAAGCCGCCTGAAAACTATTTTTCCGACATGACGATGCTTCGATCGTTCAACGGATAGGACTGCAGTTTCCGGTACTGCCAATGCGGGTTCGATTCCTGCTCGGAGCGCCATCTACATTACCAATTTGTTATTCGAAATGGCCCGTTGCTACGGGCTTTTTTGGTATTATCACCATTACATTGCTACACTGTTTTTCAAGCGACAGAGAAAAGACACCTCCATTAGAATGAAGGTGTCTTTTTATCACTTCTATTATGAGTAGAATTTGACAAATGATTTACAGGCTACCAGCCACTATTTCAACAGGTTTTTGAATAGTCCGCGCGTCAAGCTGCGACCGATTTCACGCCCAACGGCAGACATCGCCGAGTTACCTACTCGCGTAAGCGGAGATGACTTCTGACTTTGCTTTTTTTCTTTGGCCTTCTTCGCATCTTCCTTTGCTTTTATCTTCTCAGCTTCGGCAGCCTCCGCTTGTTCTTGTTCCGCACTGTATTTTGCCATCAATAGCTCGTATGCCGATTCAGGATCGAGGGTTTCTTTGTATTTTGCATAGAGCGGAGATGCCGCGGAAATGGCTTGGATCTTTTCGAAGCCTGCCGGACCGATAAAGCTTTCCGGAGGTAATATCAGCGTGCGCTCGACGATAGACGGCGTGCCGTTTTCATCGAGGAAGGAGACTAGGGCCTCACCGACCTGCAATTCGGTCAACGCAGTCTCTGTATCAAAAGCAGGATTTGCCCGGAAAGAGGCAGCAGTTGCACGAATGTTCTTCTGCTCCGCAGGCGTATAGGCACGAAGAGCGTGCTGTACGCGATTGGATAATTGCGAAAGAATGACAGGCGGGATGTCGGACGGACTTTGCGAAATGAAATACACGCCGACACCCTTGGAACGAACGAGACGAATGATTTGCTCGACCTTTTCAATCAGGAACGCGGGCGCGTCATCGAAGAGCAAATGGGCTTCGTCAAAGAAAAAGATCATCTTCGGTTTTTCAGGATCGCCGGCTTCCGGAAGTGTCTCGTAGATTTCGGAGAGCAACCACAAAAGGAAGGTCGAATAAAGAAGTGGACGGCTGAATAATTCACTTGCAGAGAGAATATTGATCATGCCGCGGCCATTTTCGTCGGTACGCATGAAATCGCTAATGTCGAAGCTCGGTTCCGCAAAGAATGTGTCGGCACCTTCGTCGGTCAAAAGCCCGATGGAACGCTGAATCGCACCAACGGTCGTCTTCGACACAGTACCATAGGCGAGCGCGAGGTCCTTGGCATGGTCACCCATGTATTGGAGCATTAAGCGCAAATCCTTCATGTCGAGGAGCAAAAGTCCTTGGTCGTCTGCGATACGGAAAGCCATAGAAAGTACGGCACGCTGGACGTCGGTAAGCCCAAGCATGCGCCCGAGAAGGAGCGGTCCCATTTCGGAAATGGTGACACGCATCGGAAGACCCATTTGTCCGAAAACATCATAAAATGTGGTCGGATACGCTTGGTACGTAAAATTCGTAAGGCCGAAAGAGGCAATACGCGCTTGCATCTTTTCATTATCCATTCCGGCAGCACAAAGGCCGGACATGTCACCCTTTACGTCGGCGAGAAAAACAGGAACACCCATGGCGGAAAAGCTCTCTGCCATGACCTTCAAGGTGACGGATTTGCCGGTACCGGTCGCACCGGCGATGAGACCATGGCGATTGGCCATATGCGGATGAAGCAGACATTTGTTGTCCGTTCCGCCCATCCAAATTTTGTTTTCGTAGAGCATGGTGAAGTCCTCCTTATTGTATTCGTCACACTATTTTATCCGCCGATAGGGCGGCGTTTTTTGCTTCTTTTATAGTATCACAATAGGTGATTGTTTCGAATGTAGTCATATAGGATATCAGCACATTTTCGGTGCGCCTCGGCGAGGGGATGGCAATTTGCGCCCAAATCCTCGTCGATGGTGTTCGGAAGCTCGAAAGTAAAAAGCTCGAGCGTGGCAATGGCATCATCCGGCGCGGCATGAATTACTCTTTGATGAACAATGTCGGCTGCTTCTTCAATCACGGGACAAATGAGATTACCCATCATGCCGCACACCCAAAGTATCTTGGCGCTCGGATTCTTTTCATGGATGAGGAAAATGAAATCAACCATGGCATCGCGAACCTTATTCTTATCTTCTTCTAAGTAACGACCAGTCGCATCATCCATACGCATCTTGTAGGAAATGCCGGTGTTCGGGTCAATATAGGGCGGCTGTTCAAAGCCGCTGTTATCATTGGTACCTAGATTGACGATAACGAGATTTGGATTGAATTCGAAACAATAATCGTCGTGTACGCCGCGAGACGTGGCAAAACAATCGGGCGTGACACCGCATATTTTCGAATAAATTCTGGGAATATTCTCGGTGGGTACGTTATCCCATGAACAATATGCGCCCCAACCGCCATGCGCGACAATTTGGTAGTCGGCATGTAATTTGCGCGAAAGAAAACCGGAAAAATTATAGTAGGCAGATGACCACTCGTCCACGGAAACGATAGACCCGATATTTTTGAAAGGTGGAGCGACAGATCCTTCACCGCAAGTGATAGAATCACCGATAAATTCGATATGAGGATAACGTTCATCGATGTCTACCAATGGACCGTTAACAGAAATGGCATCCGCGGCAGTAGTTGCAGGGGCATCGGGATTGTCTGATGCTTCGGATTCTTTGTAGATGCGGACTTTTCGGACGGCATTTTGCAGATCAGAGAATGGGCCTTCATAATGTCCCTTTGTATCGAAAACCGTATACCAATGTTGTCCGTCGTCCAATTTAAAACGTCGGGCGGGGATTCCGTCAAGCTCGAAAAGCACCCATTGTTCTTCTCCTCGATTGTCGGCAAAAAGAAGAATCTCGGCCTTCGTCCCGCGAAACCAAAATTCAATTCCGGATGCGGTATAGTCCATCCAAAAACGCATCGAATCAGGATTTTTTCGACCATGGAGGCGGATACGGGAATCTTCAAAAACGCTGTATTCTGTCATCATGATTACGCCCTTTTCTTCGGTTCATTCTTGATTTTCATGATAGAGAAACGGAATTGGGATGTCAAACCATTCGAAGGTTATTCTTATGAGTGATTAGGGTATAATGGGAAGAAGCAATGAAGGGAGAAATGCGCGTGGATTGGATTATCATCGCCCTCACTTTTTTGGTGGGTGTAATACTTTGCTTTTACGGATATAAGTTCTTTCGTTTTTCTATGGCTGTTGCCGGTTTTGTTATCGGTTACTATATGGGAAGATTTTTCTGGAACATTTACTTGGTGAATCAATTTGCATCGGACTTGCGGACCTTCGCGTCTTACGCCGTGCCGTTGGTGTGTGCCATTCTTATCGCTGTACTATCCTATGCTATCTATAAACAGGCACTCTTTTTTATTTCCATGTTCGCGGTCAGCTATACGCTATTGAAGGGCTTCGTCGTTATTTTTGCGCAAGAACAGGGAATAACAGAGCTGTTTATTCGTGTTGTTGATGCAAAAAACAATCCGAACTCGACCCCAGAAGAGCTCGCTGCATCCGGAAAGACATTTGCTTCCGTGATGGTTTCATTGCCAGGAAAGGAAGCCTTCGACAAGCTAATGGTTGTCGCGGGCATTTGTTTGGTGATTGGGGCGATTGCGGGATTGATTATTTGCTTATTACAAGAGCCGGCGATTATGGTTATTACGGCAGTTCTTGGTGCGCAGGTGCTACGAGGCGTGTTGATTGATGCGATGATTCTCTTAAGCGAAATGAAGACAACACCCCAATTTTTAGCTGATGCTTATGTGAGCTTTACCAAGTCAAATGTCGTTGCATTTTTTGTATGGGCGGCATTAATTGGGGCGGGTATCGCTATTCAATTCCGTCGAAAGAAGGTTACCTGACACGTTCAGGCTGTTCTTTTCCAAACGAGTTCTATGGGATACTTCACGCAAATTTCCGCATTTTTCACAGAGGTCTGCAACAATTCGGTCATTTTTTTCGTCTACCATATAGATGACGCGAAAGGAGTTCACGCCTATGCGAAAGAAACCAGTCGAAAAACTACCGAATCCTTCGTATCCAAACAAAGAAGATGTGATAAATGCGGCAAAAGATATTACTGTATTTGAGAAAGCCTGCGTCGCTGCGACGGTGGCAACCTTGATTGTTTCCATGAGCGCGTGTGAAGCCGAACGCAATGGGGCCGGGGATTTATTTGACCATGTTTTGTTTCCGATTAATACGGAAGAAACGGTGATTGACGGAGAAGTCTCGATATATACCGAACCGACGAACACCACTACTCCAACTGAAACCTACATGGGAATAGTTCCATATGAGTCAACGACACCGACCTATATTGAAGGTGGTATGGAATGGGTAACTCCGACGCCGACACCGATCGAGATTCAAGGAGAGATGGAGTATTATCCGGAGGACGCTACAACGCTCGCCAATACTAACATGTAAACTGCACCATTGATAAAGACGTAAAGTGAGTTTGAACATGAATATGACATTAAATGTGACCCGTGCGTGCAATCTTGCCTGTCGCTACTGTACGCAATCGCATGAAGATATCGTGATGAAGGAAGAAACCGCGAAGCAAGCGATTGACTTCTTTTGTTCCATACAGAATCCTTCGGAAGGACAAGTGCAAATCTCTTTTTACGGGGGAGAACCGCTTCTTTCGACGGACTTGATTTATACAATCGTGCCGTATGCGCGGCAAAAGCTTCAAGAAATCGGAAAAAAAGTTGTTTTCGAAATTACAACGAATGGTGTATTGATAGAAGATGTTTTTGTCCGGTATGCCAGACGAAATCGCATATTGATTGCAGTTTCTCATGATGGCGTTTTGCATGATTATACAAGGAAAAATACTTCGGCAGATGGTACAAAGGCAGTCGTCGATGAGAAATTGAAGCTTCTTTTGAAATACATGCCTGCCACGCCGGTAATGATGACATTGCACCCGGATTCGGTATCGGCTGCCGTAGACAGCATCAAGCTTTTCTACAACATGGGCGTGCGCCACGTTAATATGACTCCGGCACACGGTAGTAAAGTACATTGGACAGACGAATCACTCGCCTCGCTCAAAGAACAATATGAAAAAATTGCTCTTTTGTATGAAGAATGGAATCAAGGGGAGAACAGCTTTGTTTTCGGCCCTTTTGATAATAAAATTAGGGACTATATCGAAAAACGAAATGGTTGTTTAAAGCGTTGCCGAATCGGCATGGATAAGATGGTGGTTGATACAGACGGACAGATTTATCCTTGCATTCAAATGACCGGGGATGCGGAGTTCTGTATCGGAGATATCCGATCCGGTCGAGATGAGCATGCCATTACTCAATTGGAAGAGCGTCGGGAGGCTCCGGCGGATTGCCGAATTTGCGCACTGAAAACAAGATGCACGTATAAGTGTGCTTGCGCCAACAAGCTCGAGACGGGCAATATCGATAAGCCAAGTGCTTTTCAATGTGAATACGAGAGGATGCTTATACCGATTGCAGACGGTGCGGCGTCGAAACTCATAAACAAGGACAATCGTGCTTTTGTAAAAAGAATGTTCATGAATGATTTGGTCGCTGTTACGACAGTACCCGGACCGAATGCATCGGAAACCGCAATAGCATCGACAGTTTCGAATTCTGCCGGAGAAAGCATCAACGAGTAAGATTACGTAGCCATTTGTATTTTTTGTAACGGATATATACAACCGGGATTTTCACGAATTCATCGAGGCAAAGGACGAAGTATACCCACTCCACTGGAATTTTGAACACGAAAGCGCAAAGGAAACCGAGCGGTACGGAAAAGACCCACATATCGATGGTGTCGCAAAGGAAGCCAAATCGCGAATCTCCGCCTGCTGCGAAAATGCCGCCGATGACGGTAGAATTGATTGCTTTACCGATGATGTAATACGAATTGATATAGAGCATGACGCTTAAGTAGTCCGTTGCGAGAGGCGAAAGCGGCATGTAATGCAGAATTAGTGGACGCGCTAGCAAAACCAACAATCCACCGATAGCACCGGTCGCAATGGAAGCACGAACGAGACGACCGCCGTCGACACGTGCGTGTTCGATTTCGCCATTCCCGAGCTGGTTACCAATCATGATTGCTCCACCGCTTCCGATGCCGCAACAAACGACTGCGGAGAGATTACGTACGACGGAAGCAATGGAATTCGCTGCGACCACATCTTCTCCGAGATGTCCCAAAATTACGGAATACATCGTAAAAGCACTACCCCACGATAGAAAATTTCCAATGACCGGAATCGCATAACGGAAGAAATCCTTCGTCAGCGTTTTATGGGAGAAAATCAAATCGCGAGGTGTAAGCTTCATGTGCTCCGTTCTGCAAACAATGATAATACAGACGATCATTTCAAAGGCGCGAGCAATGAGTGTTGCGAGTGCGACGCCGACCACACCGAGCTTCGGTGATCCGAGCAACCCAAAAATGAATATGGCATTCAGTATGATGTTGATTATTAAAGAAGAGGAACCGATAATCGCAGAAAGAAAGGCACGCTTCGTGCTTTTTAGCACGGTCAGGATGACAGAAGAAATGCCCATGAAAATAAAAGATATGCCGCAAATACGCAAGTAGACGATGCCGTTTTCAATTAATGGGGTCTCATTCGTAAACAACCGCATGAGGTATTGCGGAATGGTAAGGGAAGCCAGAGCAAAAAGAGAAGCCACAATGACAGCAAGAGTTATGCCGACCCCCATTATCTTATGAACATTATCTTTTTCTCCCTTGCCCCAGTATTGCGCGACAAGAATCTGTGTACCCATCATGCAACCATTTAGGAAAAGCGTGAAGACGAATTGAATCTGAGACGCGAGTGATACGCCAGAGAGAGCAGATTGGCTCACGAAAGAAAGCATAATCGTGTCGGCGGAATTGACCGCGGCAGCGATAAAGTTCTGAATGATAATCGGCAGAACGAGAGTAATTAGGGTGGAGAAAAACAGTTTTCTCGAGTATTTCGTTTTATCGTCCATAAGTCCTCCGTCTATTATCGATTTTCAATGCATGGTATAATACAAGTATAGTGCGTAGAAATACACATTCTATCGTTTTTGACGCTTATTCGATAACAATCATATACGAACGAACTATTTCGAGGGAATTGTCATGCAACAATTACGTGTACGAGAAAATTTGTCAGAAATTATCCAATACGATGTGCCGGCTTTTCCGGTGAAAACCAGCATCGATGAGCTATCTCGATATCCGAATCAATCGACAATTTGCCATTGGCATAACGAATGGGAGTGTCTAATAATGCTGCAAGGCACAATGACATCGTTCGTAAACGATCATTTGTACTCACTTTCCGAGGGACAGGGCATCGTGATAAATGGGAATCGTTTGCACTATTCATTTGCCGGAGACTGCGAAAATGCCAAATATCTTGTGCTTCTCATTAACCCTTCAATCATAGGAACGCCGCCGGTTATTGATGAGAACTATATTCGGCCGTTCCTTCTTGACCCACAACGTGACGCGATTGTGCTAAGGGGGAAAGAAACGTGGGAGAAGGATGCGATTGCACAAATCGCTGCCATACATACATTGTCTTGCGAAAGACATCCTCTTTACGAGATGGAAATAAGCGAGAAATTCACTTCTCTATGGCGCAACATTTTTCTCCATACGGAAAAAGAAGGCGAAACCGCGTTGAGAAAAAATCCGGATTCGTTCATGCTCAAAGACATGATTGGCTTTATTCAGGCTCACTATGCCGAAGATATTTCGCTCGACGATATTGCTGCTGCGGGCAAGGTGTGCCGTAGCAAATGCTGTCAGCTTTTCAAAAAATCGCTTCACCAAACGCCGGGGCAATATCTTTGTCATTATCGAATTTCGAAAAGTACAACATTAGTATCAGGCACAGACCTCAGCATGATTGCAATCAGTGAAATGTGCGGCTTCCATGGCGCGAGCTATTTTGCCGAAACCTTCCGCAAAGTAATCGGTGTCAGTCCTCGCGATTTTCGAGAGCAAAACGAGGCCGATTCGCGCGCATCTTTGTAAGAAAAAGCCCCATAAGCCCGGCGTCTTGTGCATATTGTAGAAATTACCATATAAACCGTTGACTTTACCAAATCAGAAGACTATATTTCTCTCGTTGTGTCGCTAATTCGGCAATTTATCAAAGGGAGAATCAATTACCATGAGTTATTTTAAGGATGTTTTTCGTCCTAAGCTTCTTTCTGTACTCAAGAATTATTCCAAAGAACAATTCGGCAAAGATGTTGTCGCAGGACTGATTGTTGCGATTATCGCATTGCCGCTTTCTATCGCCCTCGCGATTGCATCGGGTGTTCCACCTGAGAGAGGCATCTATACAGCAATTGTCGCAGGCTTTTTCATTTCGCTATTAGGTGGAAGCCGCGTGCAAATCGGCGGCCCGACAGCCGCATTCATGGTAATTATCTATAACATTGTCGCGGAATACGGGATTACCGGATTGACTATTGCGACTTTCATGGCGGGACTGATGATGATTGTCTTCGGTTTATGCAAACTCGGTGCCGTGATTAAATTCATTCCTTATCCGATTACCACCGGATTCACGAGTGGTATCGCGATTTCCATATTTGTCTCGCAAATCAAGGATTTTCTGGGATTGACTACGGAAAAACTCCCGGGTGACGTCGTAGGTAAGGTAAAAGTGTATGCCAGCGCCATTTCATCTGTGAATTGGATTACGCTCGCAATCGGTGCAGCGGCCCTATTGATATTGATATTTTGGCCGAAACTCACGGCAAAAATTCCGGCGGCGCTTATTGCTCTTGTCGTTATGTCGGCTGTCGTAAAGCTCGCTGGCTTGGATGGTGTTGAGACGATTGGTTCGACATTTGGTTCTCTTTCTTCGAAGCCACCGATGCCGGCATTTCCGAGTGTCACATGGGATATGATTGTAAAACTCGCGCCCTCTGCATTCACCATCGCTTTCTTAGGCTCCATAGAGTCGTTGCTCTCTGCGGTCGTTTCGGACGGTATGATTGGTTCAAAGCATAATTCCAATACGGAGCTTATCGGACAAGGTGTCGCGAATATGGCATCAGCACTTTTCGGCGGAATCCCGGCAACGGGTGCGATTGCCAGAACAGTAGCTAACATCAAGAACGGCGGCCGCACACCAGTCGCAGGTATTGTTCATGCATTGACGCTACTCGTCATTCTTGTCGTTTTCATGCCGTTTGCAAAAATGGTTCCGCTTGCGGCGTTGGCAGCTGTCCTCATTATGGTTGCTTATAATATGTGTGGCTGGCGTGAATTTGCCGGTATATTCAAGGCCCCGAAAAGCGATGTGCTCGTTCTTCTGGTAACCTTCTTCCTAACTGTTTTTGCCGATCTTGTTGTAGCCATTGAAGTCGGTATCGTTCTTGCCGCAATCCTCTTCATGAAGAGAATGGCTGATGTCGGTGAGGTGAAGGTACGTGCCATGGACGAGCAGGCGCAGGATGAAGAAGATATAGATGATAAAACACCGCGTAAGACGTTGGATAATGTTTTGATATACGAAATCAATGGACCATTCTTTTTCGGAGCGGCCGACAAATTCTTAGCCGAAGCATCGAAGGCTGGCAAAAAGACAGATGTACTTATCATCAAAATGAAGCACGTATCTGTCATGGATGCGACTGGACTTCAAGCCTTCCGTCAAATGGTAGGACGATGCAAATCGAACGACATTACGCTGATATTGTCGGGTGTACACGATCAGCCGTTGGCGGCATTAACCAAAGCAGACTTGCTCAAGAAGATCGGTGAAGATCATATTTTCTCTAGCCTCACACCTGCCATACATTACGTACAGGAAAACTTCGTGAAGACAGAGAAGACGGCGAACGCTTAAAGAAGACGATCGTATATTGTTTTTTCGGGAATTGCCAACCATTGCTGATGTCCGCATTAAGCTCTCACGGAACGAATTGTCTCATCAATCCAAGCATCCCATTCAGGATCGAATACCTGCAATGCTGGATTAGCAAGAAGACAATCCATCGATTGACGGATGCCTTGATCAAAGCGAGTTGTCGCACAAAAATCCGGAACGAGGCGTTTCAGTTTCGAATTGTCGAAAATAACTGTATTTGATTTATCTCCGAGAAGTGGTCCGAGGAGAGAAGGCTCGCGTGCAATCAACATCTCACTGCTGATATGAATGAGCTTCGGCGTAACACCAAGTGCGTTTCCGACGCTCGTGTAAATCTGATCCCAGGTTAGTGATTCGTCTGAGGTGATGTGTACGGCTTCGCCGATGGCATGAATATTTCCCATCAAACCAACGAATCCTTTCGCAAAATCCGTACTATGCGTGACAGTCCAAAGTGATGTACCGTCACCATGTACGATGACTTCTTTGTTGTTCATCATGCGCTTCAACTCCGTCCATGGTCCCTTATCGCTATGGAAAGAAAGAGGAATCGCACCATCAGCATATGTATGACTCGGACGAACAATGGTGATCGGGAAGCCGGTTTCTGTATAGGCATCCATGAGCACTCTTTCACATGCAATCTTATCACGAGAATATTGCCAATAGGGGTTATGAAGGGGTGTAGATTCTGTGATGTAGGGACTGGATAGTGGTTTCTGATATGCAGACGCAGAGCTAATGAAAATGTATTGTTTCGTCTTGCCGTTAAAGCAACGGATATCGCGTTCGACTGCATCGGTATGAAATGCGAAAAAATCGGCAACAACATCGAAATCCCCGAGCTTCGATACCGTTTCGCAAAAAGCGGTTTCGTCATTTAAATCGGCGGATACCATGTGCGCTCCTTCAACAGAGGATGCGCGGATTCCACGATTAACTAAATAAAGCTCCCATCCCTTGGCAATCAATAACTTCGAGATAGACATACTGATTGTTCCTGTACCACCGATGATTAATGCGCGCATAAAAAATCCTCCTTCACGGCATGAAAGTCTACTAACATACTACCACGCAAAGAAAGAGGAAAATTTCAGATATTTGTCGAAAAAAGATAGGATTAAAGCAAAAAGCTGAGTCCGGAAACAAGGCCGTATGATGCTGCTGTCATAATCGCACCTGCAATAAGGACTCCGATAAATGCCGCGAGGAAAGCCTTCCAAAAAGGAACCTCCAGTACTGCAGCAATGCCTGAACCGGTCCATGCGCCTGTTCCCGGAAGTGGGATGGCAACGAAACCGACGAGCGTCCAGAAAGTGGCTTTGCCAGCCTTGGCCGCTTTTTTGGCAAACTTTGTTTCGCAAAAGACAACTATCTTGTTGAGTTTCGGATATTTGCGCATCCAATCAAAGACTTTATTGACGAATAAAAGGATGAAAGGAACGGGTATCATATTACCGATAACGGCCAGTATATAGCAAAGCCAAAATGGTAAATGAAGGGCGGCCCCTGCCGGAATCGCACCACGAAGCTCAATTACCGGAATCATTGAGATGAGGAAAACATATATCGCATTTCTTAGCATGAATAAACTCCTTTTATTAGCGAGTCGTTGATTTCGTATCAGCTCGCTGATATAAATGTTTTGTTATCCGAAAGGGTCGGAGGGGGCAAAACATGATTAGAATACCATATTTATCAGGTTTCCAGATAGATATGCGCGAATATTCTCTTTTGCTGTTTCCATCAGACGCGCCCGAGTCTTTGTGGGTGCCCATGCGATATGAGGTGTGATAATGCAATGTGGCGCATGAAGAAGCGGATTTGAAGAGTCTGCCGGCTCACGGGAAAGTACGTCGACACCAACGCCGCCGATTTTTCCGGTTTCGAGTGCGGCGGCAACGTCTTCTTCCTGAAAAACGGGGCCGCGTGATGTATTGAGCAACCAAACACCATCTTTCATTTGAGCAATGGTTTCTTTGCGGACGAGGCCTTGTGTTTCGGGCGTCAACGGACAATGAAATGATAAAACGTCGGACTGGTGGAAGAGCTCTTCTTGCGAGACCAACGTGACGAAATTCGGAATATCATCTGAATCCTTTGGTGGTGTCCTTCTTGTGGCAAGCACCTTCATGCCCAATGCGTCGGCGATGACAGCAACACGGCGTGCAATTTTTCCAAATCCGAAAAGACCGATGGTCAAGCCGCACAGCTCAGTTAGTGAACCATCCCAGAAACAGAAGTATTTCGAGCTTTCCCATGCCCCGTCATGAACGAGAGCATCGTGATGCCCGACCAGATCGGCAAGCTCGAGTAACAAAGCGATGGTCATTTGCGCAGTGGCAAAGGTCGCATATTCGGGGATGTTGGTCACAACAATATTACGTTTGGCGGCCGCATCAACATCGATTACATTGTAGCCGGTTGCTAACGCACCGATATAGCGAAGCATGGGGAGCTGCGCCATAATATCCTCTGTCATAACCGTTTTGTTGGTGAGTGCGATAGTTGCATTTTCAAGCCGTGTGACAACATCCTCCGGTGCGGTGTAATCATATACGGTCAAGGCTCCGAGCGCCTCGAAGGATGACCAAGATAAATCACCCGGATTTAGTGTTGCTCCGTCGAGAACAACAATTTTCGGACAAGACGGAATTGGTTCGGTCATGTGTTTAATCCCTTTACATATTCATCGATGGCATTTGCCGCTGTTTTTCCCGCACCCATAGCCAAGATGACGGTCGCGGCACCGGTGACGACATCGCCACCCGCAAAAACACCCGAACGAGAAGTACCGCCAGCTTCATCTGTGATGAGGCATCCCTTCGGTGTCGCATCCAAGCCAGCTGTTGTATTGCGAATGAGCGGATTCGGAGAAGTACCAATTGCGATAATAACGGTATCAACAGCGTAGGTATGCTCAGAACCTTTCTTCTCAATCGGACGTCTGCGACCGGAAGCGTCTGGTTCGCCAAGCTCCATATCGATGACCTCAATACCTTTCACCTCACCATTTTCCGCGCCTAGTATGCGTGTTGGATTGGAAAGATTATGGAAAATGATACCTTCTTCTTTGGCGTGCTCGACTTCTTCCTTGCGTGCCGGCATTTCTTCTTCAGAGCGACGATAAATGATTGACACTTCTTGTGCGCCCAACCGTTTCGCGGTACGGGCGGCATCCATGGCAACATTGCCACCGCCGACGACAGCAACGGATTGACTCTTTCGGATGGGTGTATCATATTCGTTCAAATAGGCTTTCATTAAGTTCGCACGAGTCAGGTATTCGTTTGCGGAATAAACACCAATTAAGGATTCGCCCTCGATATTCATAAAAGAAGGAAGCCCAGCGCCAGAGCCGATAAAGACGGCTTCAAAGCCTTGAGCAAAAAGCTCATCAACAGACAGTGTCTTGCCAATGACGAAATTCGTCATAAACGTGACGCCTGCCGCAGATAAGCCGTCGATTTCATTTTGGACAATGGCCTTCGGGAGGCGGAACTCCGGAATACCGTAAACCAGCACGCCACCCGCTTTATGAAAAGCCTCGAATACCGTTACCTCGTAACCGAGCGCTGCTAAATCGCCTGCACAGGTGAGCCCGGAAGGACCTGAGCCGATGACGGCAACACGGTGTCCATTGGAAGGAACACGTGCGGGAGTTGTTGTAGCATGTTCGCGATGATAATCAGCGCAAAACCGCTCAAGTCGACCGATGGCGACTGGCTCGCCTGCTTTGCCGCGGACGCAATACTTTTCACATTGATTTTCCTGGGGGCAGACTCTACCGCTTACCGCAGGGAGGCAATTTGTCGATTTGATGATTTCATAGGCGGCTTCAAAATCGCCGGCGGCAACTTTCTCTATGAATTCCGGGATACGGACGTTCACAGGGCAACCAGCTACACATGGACGATTTGCACAGTGCAAGCAACGCGTTGCCTCTTCTATGGCAGTTTGCTCTGAATAGCCGAGCGAGACCTCGGAGAAATTCTTGTTGCGTTCATCTGCCGGCTGCACAGGCATCGGACATTTTGTTTTACTCATGTTTGCCATTGGCTTCGTCCCCCATTTTCAAAATACGGCAGGCGTGATTGGAGTCCTCTTGTTCTTGCTGTCGATAATATGCATTTCGCTTCATCAATTCGTCAAAATCGACCTCGTGTCCGTCGAAATCCGGTCCGTCGACGCAGGCAAAGCGAATTTTATTGCCGACGGTGACGCGGCATCCGCCACACATGCCCGTACCATCAATCATGATAGGATTGAGGCTGACCAATGTCTTAATGCCATAGGGCCGTGTAACCTCGGATAAGAACTTCATCATGATGATTGGGCCGATGGCGATAACTAAATCATAAGAATTACCGGCGTCGATGAGCTCTTGGAGCTTCTGCGTAACAAAGCCCTTCGTACCGTATGAACCATCGTCTGTTGTGATATAGAGATTATCGGAAACCGCACGCATTTCGTCTTCTAAAATGACAATATCTTTATTACGGAAGCCTGCAATCATGTCGACCTTTGCGCCGGTTTGGTGTAAAGCCTTTGCTTGTGGATAGGCAATGGCGCATCCGACACCACCACCGATGATGCAAACACGTTTATATCCTTCTATTTCGGTCGCTTTTCCGAGAGGTCCGACGAAGTCGAGAAGCTGGTCGCCGACATTCATTGTGGAGAGAAATTTCGTTGTTTTTCCGACATTTTGAAAAATAATCGTGACTGTTCCGCGTTCTGCGTCATGATCTGCGATAGTCAACGGGACGCGCTCGCCGAATTCGTCAATACGAAAAATGATAAACTGTCCAGCCTTCGCCTTATTAGCAACAAACGGAGCCTTAATTTCCATTAGGGTAACAGCAGAATTCAGAATACGCTTGGAAACAATCTCGTACATGAAAAACTCCTTCTCTCTGTAAAAAAACTACATATGAAATTTATATCATGTACCGTTCTGAAATACAAGAAAATCAACGTGCAAAAAGGGGCGATAGTACAACAGATATTCGATATTCGGCACTCGGTGTATACGTTAACATTTTCGATGTATTTCGGTAAAGAAGTTGTTCATTTTCTTTTCTATAATGAAATTGTAAAAGAGGAAGACCTTTTACGGGGAACAACAGGGCTTCGACACAAACGAGAGGGACTGACGGCCGATAAGTTCGGCGGGACCTCGAAGGATGGGAAAGGGACGCAAGAGGCGGCGCAGGATGGACGCCGCCGCTATCCAGAATGGTTACCTAAAAGACAGCCGCGAGCTCTCCCTCGCTCGCGGTTGTTCTTTGCTCATTTCGTCGAACGAATATGTCCGTTCTTCTTGACATTCATCTTTCTAATCGTGTCTAATACTATACATAAGCAATAGAAAATGAAGGGTGCAAAGATTCGATGCTCGTCGTATCAAAGCTCACGAAAAAATACGGCAAAATGTACGCCAACCGAGAGGTCTCTTTTTCTTTAGAGAAGGGAGAAATTGGTGTGCTTTTGGGACCGAACGGAGCCGGTAAATCAACCGCGATTAAATGCATTTTGGGCTTGCTGCGTTTCGAAGGCGAGATTACAATCGGCGGTTTTTCCAATAAGACCTCGGATGCCAAGCGCATTATCGGCTACGTGCCGGAAATGCCGGCGCCATATGAGCTTTTAACCGTAGGGGAGCACTTTGAATTTATCATCCGAGCCTATAAGCTAGATTACGAATCCTCCATGGAATACGCCGAGGAATTAATGCAACGTTTCCAATTGACCGAAAAACGTGATTCTCTGGCGAAAAATTTATCCAAGGGCATGCAACAGAAGATATCGATTATTTGCGCGCTATTGCCGCGTCCGCAAATGCTGTTATTGGATGAACCATTAGTTGGACTCGATCCGTATGCAATCAAGCAGATTAAGGCGTTGATTCTCGAATTGAAGGAGCAAGGCACAGCCATTTTGGTGTCCACACATATGATAGACAGCGTGGAGGGCATTTGGGATAAGGCCTTTATCCTCATGAAGGGCCGCATCGTGGCGTCACATGCCAAAGAAGACTTCAGGGGTGTATGGCAGGAATCGCTTGAACGCATATTCTTTGCCGCGACGGAATCCATTGCAAACGGAGATTGGGATGACGACGAAGATCATACCGGCGACTCTGATAAAAGAGGAACATAGCCTATGAATGCGTGCATTTTTCTTCTCTGGACCGCTTTCAAGAACAGAGTCAAGGAGATGCTGAAGAAGCCGCTTCTTTGCATTTGTCTGGGGATTTTTGCCTTGTCCGCCGTAATCACCATGATGACACCGGCTACAGAGGGCACAGAAGGGCACGTGATTTCTAATGCGATGACCTATTTTACGGCAGGCACATTTTTGGTTTATTCATTTCTTGTCGTCATGAGTATAATGACGGGACTGAAGTCCGGTAGTACATTTTTCCAAATGGGCGATGTAAATATGCTCTTCAAAGCACCTATTTCACCGCGCACAATCCTGTTTTATGGGTTGGTGAAACAATTAGGCACGAGCTTTTTGCTCGCGGTAATTCTGTTTTTTCAAATCCCGACTTTGCACACCTATCTCGGCTTCGATACGCGTGACCTGGTATCCTTTTTTCTCTCTTGTTTTATGCTCATGATTGCGATGTCGGTCTTGTCTCTGACAATTTACTCGTTGACCGCAAATCATCCAACGATTCGATTGCTTTCTACATGGTTCCTCTATGCTGTCCTTGTCATATGGGCAGGCGGATTAATTGTCAACCTTTTGGCAAAGGGCGCATCAATAGGCACGTTTGTGAATTATCTCAATGATCCATTGATGCAAATCACGCCAATAAGTGGTTGGCTGGTCGGCATGATGACCAATATCATGAATGGTGAGTATCGGATTGCGCTGGTTTTCTTCCTGCTGACGGTCTTTTTCCCGACGCTTGGCATTGTTCTTGTTTCGCGAATGGAAAGTGATTTTTTCGAAGACGTTTTGGCTTCCACAGAAAAATCTTTTCGCCTTACACTAGCGGCAAATGGCGAAGTCACCTTATCTGAGGATGAGGACAATTCCCATGTCGGTCGCTCGGGACTTGTCGGGAAGGGGACCGGAGAGAGTGTATTTTTCTTCCGGCATTTGACGGAGCAACGACGAAGCCTCGGACTTGTTTTGGACAAAGGCTCGCTTGTGACCTGTGTGGCGGCACTCATTTTAGCGGTCATATTGAAAGACCAGGTCGAAAAGAGCATGTATGTTTTCATCGCACAAATCATTGGCTTCGCTGGACTAAGCTTCGTTCTCTATATTCAAACGGCAGTTGGACGATTCGCCGCGGAACTAAAAAAGCCTTACATCTACACTGTGCCTGGCTCGGCTATGTCGAAGCTTTTCTATGCAAATTTGGCATCTGTTTTTAAGTCGCTATTGGAAGGATTGATTTCTTTTTCCATCATATCGTTTATTGCAAATCTTTCGGTTCCCTATGTTTTATGTGCAACCTTCTTGTATGCAACACTTTCACAAATATATGGTTCAATGAATGTGCTTTCACTTCGCATGCTCGGACCGTCGACAGCAAAATACTTACAAACATGGCTTTACTCGGTCTCCGCCATCTTACTTCTGGGCCCTGGCATCGCCATCGGATTTGGACTCGGTGTGCTTTTCTACGCAGTTAACCCTATGAGTGTTCTTTTAGCCTATGTCATCGTCGGCGTGTACAATCTTTTGTTATCCCTTTTCGTTCTGTGGATGTGTCGTGGACTTCTGGAGCATGCCGAGCATTTTTAATCCTCTATATTGCATTTTTGAGACGGGAGACGCAAAAAAACACAATACTTCGTGAAATATAGGACTTCTTTACTTCTCTATTTATTGCTATAATAAAAAAGACAAATTTTTGCGGAATGGGGGGCGCAGGCAATGATAATCATGGCTATTTCATCTGCCAATATCAGCACATGGGTCGCGCTTGGCGTTGCACTTTTGCTGATGCTTGCTTTGGCTCTTTATTCAGCCATATTACGAAAGCAAGTGAATTCCCTCGTTACTGAAAATAGGAGCCTTTCCGATTCGGCTTTTACAGATGCATTAACCGGTCTTCCGAATCGTGCACATTTCTACCAAAAACTTGCTGAGATTAAGGAAGCGAGTGTACATGATGCCGTTGCGCAAGAGAATGAGCGCCCGAGAGTATCAGAAGCCTCCATTATCTATATCGATATCGATGACTTTAAACTCGTCAATGAAACCCTCGGCTACAGAAGCGGCGACGCGCTCCTATGCGCGATTGCCGGACGTTTGATAGCGATTGCAATCGAGAATGAAGACGTCTATGTAGCGCGATTGGGTGGTGATGAGTTTGTTGCCGTTATTTCCAATCCAATGACGCGCACACGTACCGAGGCTTTGGCAGGACAGATTCAGGAGATTTTCAATTCACAATTTGAAATCGATGGATCATATCTATATCCGACGGCATCAATCGGCATCTCTCGTTTTCCACAGGATACCAACGATATCTTCGATTTAGTAACGAATGCAGATCTTGCACTCTATGAGGCGAAACGCGACGGAAAGAATCGTTACACCTTCTATGATTCATCCATGAATGACGAATTAATGCAAGTGTCACGCATCCAAAACAAGGTTCCGCTCGCGCTTGAGAATAACCAGTTTCACTTGGTTTATCAGCCGCAAATTGACTTTTCGCGACAAAAGCTTATCGGATACGAAGCCTTGATACGTTGGGAAGACCCAGACGAAGGACTCATTCCTCCGAGTGTTTTCATCCCGATTATCGAAAAGACGGGACAAATTATTGCCGTCGACAATTGGGTGCTTGAAACCGCATGTGTATTTGCGAAGAAGGTCAATGAGAAGTCGGATACGGATATCGTGGTATCGGTCAATGTTTCGGCCGTGCAAATCGTGCAGCAAGACTTTTTTGACACGATTGTCGGTATCGTCGGAAAGGCCAATGTCGTTCCCTCGTGGATTGGACTTGAGCTTACGGAGACATCACTCATTACATCACTGAAAAGCAATGCCGATGTTTTGGCACGCCTGCAGCAGATGGGTTTTCATATCTATCTCGACGACTTCGGCACGGGTTATTCTTCGATTCATTATTTACGGGAGCTACCGATTGAAACGGTAAAAATTGACCAGACCTTCGTTAAATCTCTCGGCGAATCTGGCACCGAAAATGACGATTTGTTACGCTTGATTATTCATGTAGCCCATGTCTTAAAGATTCAAGTCATGGCAGAAGGCGTAGAGACGCATGATCAATTATCTTTCCTCAAGGAAAATGAATGCGACTCGATTCAAGGGAACTTATTATCAACTCCGATTGGAGAAGATGAAATCTTAGGAGGATGGGATATTCCGCTATTATGAAGGTTTACATATTTTGCTTAACCACAAATGGCCGTAAGATTGCCGATAAAATTGCATCAAAAATCAGTGTTGAAATCGTGAAAGACATCGACCATTGTGAAGAATTATCGGCAAAGGATATATTGGTTATCATCGCTTCTGTGCCTGTTGCCGCACGTCTCTTCTCTGACAATAAAAGCATACTCGGCCGAAAGGCGGGCATCATTGTTATCGATACGAGTGGAAAAAATGTGATTCCTTTCCAAATCGGAATGGGTGGACTTGTTATGGAAGCCGCTAGAGAGCTTGGCACGTTGTTGGGCGCGCATGTAGTGGACGAAGGCATATCACCAGTCGAAGAAAAGATAGATGTACAACGGTTTATTGATGATTTTCATTTAGCCGTCATGAATCCCCACGCGATATCAGTCATTCAAGAGCTTATTGATAAGTCCGTGACCGTTTCATGGATATCGGAATGGCCAATCACCATTTCAAATCATGGCGTAGATCCGGAAAACATACCGATTCAGCTGATTGCTTCCGGAGATCCACGGCCGATTCGCTGTGCCTATTCAAAGGCGGTAGAAGAGGGTATTCCTACTGTTTTCGTAACATCACACGAGTTAATTACCCCTTCGGAAGGCGGATATCCCGACAATGTACTCGTGCTTGTTCCACGCTCGATTGCTATTGGCATCGAGATAAGCTCCAAAACGAATTCCGATTATGTGTACGAATCGGTTCTTCAAGCGTTATCGAGACAGGCCTTGATGCCTGAAGCGGTATCTACCGTTGCGACATCCGTTTTTGAATCTCGCGAACCATCTGTTATTTCGTTGGCCCGTCGCCTAAATATTGGTGTCACGGCTATCGACATCTCCGACTTGCGGAAAATCGAACCGCAGCTATTCCGAACGATGCATTCCTTACAAAGCGGTGAGAAGCTTAGTCTTAGCGCATCCTCGGCATATTTGGCATCACATATGGGGAAGATTTTCATACTGAAAGCATCCTTCCCGGGAGGAGTCAGACTTTCGATGGCGCAGGAGAAAATTCATCTTGAATTAGCATAACAAGACTGCATCCCACTGATTAAGATTCCTTTTCACAAAAATATCACGAAAAAAATAGTATATAATGTTTTTGTCTGAATTGCTTTTTGCAACAGAAAGAGAAGATCAATCGTCTGCTTAATGGATTATCTTTATACAATGCCCGTTCAGATGTTCGTGTTTTCATCAAATGACGTGATAAGAACACTGATAAAACGATACTTGCAAATATGAGGAGGAAAAAAATGAAATCATTCCTGAAAAAATCCCTAGCAGTTGTGCTGGCACTTACCATGATTATTGGATTAGCCGCCTGCAAAAAGAACAAGTACAAGGCCGAAGTCATTAAGAAAGAGGACCCGTTTTTTGCAGATAGTACGGTTTCTCTTCAATTTCCGTTGGATAGTGATAAAGAGCTTGATAGCATTTACCTGGAATCGGCAACACTCGATGGCGATAAAATCCATGTTCTAGCGAGTATTTCCTATTACTTGACGGAAGACATGTATGAGGATCCAAATCTTGACTGGAACGATTTCTATCGCTCTGGTGATTTCTATTTCTCTCTGGACGGCGAACTTCTTTCTTATCAGTTTTCTGAGGATGATATAACTTCAAATCGTTATACATCAGCAAGTTGCAAGGACAACGATGGAAATACTGTTTCTCTTCTCGTTGAATATGATGAAGAATACAACAGCGTTTATTATATTGAAAAGACAGACAGTGAAGGAAATGTACTGTCTGAGGCGAAGGCCATTTCCGGAATCTCCGATCCGAACTCGGCTTGGTTTTCCAAGATCATGCCAGGTGAAGATGGTTCCTTCATTCTTCTTTCCTATGGTGCTCTGTATGTAATTGACGCAAATGGTAGTCTTCTTTTCGATATTCAAGATAGCGATATTTCTGATTATCTTTTTAAGATTGACGGTAAGTTTTACGTCTGGACACAGAGCTGGAGTGAAGATTCGACAACTTCTGAATTGAAGGAAATCGATTTTGCCGGCCAGAAGCTTGGCACGGCACATCCTGCGCTACAATTGATTTATTCTGGTAACCCGATTCAAGGTGACAATGCAATCTACGTGGTTACATCAAATGGTATATGTAATTATGATATTGAGAATGATTCATTGGCTGAAGTCATGAACTGGAACAGCACCGATGCAAACCGCTCGTTGCTTGCCGGAGCGAGCTACTTCCCTGTAAGCGATACTGAACATGTTTTTATCACTCAAGAGTGGGTGCCTGTAGATGAGATTGATACTGCCTTATATGGCGAGTTCACGAGTGATCCGTCGGATCTTGACCGCGAAATCGGTGTTGTGACAATGGTTAAGCTGACCAAGATGGATGAAAATCCGCATGCCGGCAAACAGATTCTTACTTTGGGAGGCTTTGGCCTTTCATATAGCGATATATTGATGGAGCAAGTAGAACTCTATAACGAAGATACGAGCAAGCCAGCTCGAATATATATTGATGATTATTCTTCGAGATTAGCAGAGAGCTCGGATTCAACGGGCAATATGACAAACATGTATAGCGATGCTATTGATAAGATTTATCTGGAGATGGTTGCAGGCGAAGGCGCCGATATTCTCGTCAATATGTCGACTTATCCGCAATTTGAAAGAGACGATATTTTAGTAGACTTAAATACATACTTGGATGGAGAAAACGGAATCAACAGAGACGATTATTTTGACAATGTGCTACGCGCTTTCGAAACCGATGGCAAGCTCTATGAAATGCCGGTTGTGTTTGACCTTATCGGATTGATGGGATCAACCGTGTTAGTGGGTGACCGTACCGGATGGACTGTCGACGAATTCAACCAAATGGTGAACTCCTTGCCAGAAGGCGTTCTTCCTTTCGCAGGCATTACACAAGAAAATATTCTTAGTAATGCACTTAGCTTCTCTATGTCGAGTTTCGTGAATTATGGCTCAGGTGAAGTTTCTTTTAACAGCGAAGACTTTATTAAGCTTCTGGATCTCGCCAAGACATACGGACAGGATTCATCGGAGATCTCTTACGGTGGAGATCCTATTGTCTATGAGGATATATCAACTTCTTATACTACAGGCAGTGAAGACGGACAAGATCCATATACATTAGCACAGAACGGACTTCTTGCGTTGATGGATGCATATCTTTATTCGCCAGACATGATAGTGAATGATCAAATTACATTCAACGGTGAAGTGACATATCTCGGATATCCAAATCCCGATAAAACAGGACTCTCTTGCCAGACAACACTTTCTTTAGCGATGTCGGCGATGACCGAATATAAGGATGAGGCGTGGTCTTTCATTTCTTACTTCCTAACACCGGACGCACAAGCAGACGCCGCAGCTGATGCATATTCGATTGCGCTCGACCGCTCTGTAGTAGATGACCAAATTACACAAGCACTGGAGAATGCGGAGACCGCGGGCTATTACATGTCCTACGGTGAAGACATGCCGAAGTTAACACAGGCTGATTGTGATCGTTATCTCAGCGTAATCAATGCCGTATCTTCCCGCTGCATTTCGGATGTCAGTATTATGGCTGTCATTACCGAAGAAGCAGCACAATACTTTAACGGACAAAAGAGTGCGGAGGAAGTTGCCTCTTCGATTCAAAACCGCGTCCAATTGATTGTGGATGAACGCAACTAAGCTGGAGCAGATAAGGGTCGAAAACCATTTGCAACATAAATAGCAAATTGAATGAAATGTTGATGGGCCGTTTGCAAAGACGCCCATCAACATTGCGTTTTGCCCTTGTAGAAATCATTTTTGAATAAATGATAAAGCAACACAGGAACTGCAATGACGCAAAAAAGAAACTTTTTTTGACAAAACAATGCCAACAAATTACAAAACCGTCACGTCAAACAGTAATTATCATATATAATGATGACTGTACGGGAAGATTACAACTTTCTGCCACGATTTGACATTTTCATTCGTCTATAACATAGAGACGGAAAAGACATGACGAACATGTCGTCTGAAAAACAAGAGAAGGACCAAAAACAACATGGCTACACATGAGTATAACCCGGAGAAGGCGCGTCAACGCAGAATCCGTGGTAAGAGGAAGAAGAGCATACGTGAATGGTTTATTTTCACGGGATATCTGGCACCAAGTTTGATTGGTGTTATGTTGTTTTTCTTCGGACCGATAATTATCATTCTATTCAATTCTTTTCAACGAAGTGCGACGAATACAACATTCGTAGGAACTGATAATTACGTGCGCGTTTGGAATAACCAGGCCTTTCAGACGGCTGGAAAGAACACATTGATATTTGCGGCGCTTGCTGTGCCATTGGCTGTTATATTGTCCCTTCTTCTCGCGCTCCTGTTAAGTGCGAAGATTCCGGGACGCAGCATGTTTCGTAGTATCCTTTTAAACCCTATGATGGTGCCTGTCGCATCCATCGTATTAATTTGGCAAGTCATGTTCAGCTATAGCGGAGCATTGAACACTTATCTTGGATGGTTTGGTATCGATAAAATTGATTGGATGAAGTCTGGCTGGAGTCAGATCGTTATCCTAATTCTCTTCCTGTGGAAAAACTTAGGCTATAACATGGTGCTTTTCCTCTCGGCAATAAATGCCGTACCGGTCGAGATTCTCGAATCGGCGAAAATGGATGGTGCCAATAGTGTTCGCCGATTCTTTAGCATCAAGCTCGCCTATCTCTGGCCGACTATTTTCTTTGTCGGCATTATGTCCTTGATTAACTCGTTCAAGGTGTTCCGCGAGATTTATCTTCTGACGGGCGATTATCCATATGACACGCTTTATATGCTTCAGCATTATATGAATAATATGTTCAAGCACTTCGATTATGCACGACTTACGGCATCTTCAATCATCATGTGTATTGTGATGATTGTTATCGTCGGCGTCCTCTTCTTCTTTGAAAATCGCCTCGGGCGAGATGTGGAGGAGTGATGCATATGAAGAAAAACACGTACCACGATTTTGCTTCTGATAATGAAAATAGCGAGAGTGATGTTCGCAATTCTGTCCCTGTAACAGATGAAAACACATGGAAAGAGGGCGTTTTGGATTATCACGCTGATGAAACACCCTTGAAAACAGATGAAGAAAAGATCGAAGAATCAAAAGAAACAAAGAGTAAAACACCGATTCTCGATCAATTGATGGCAGAACGCGAACACCCTGAATTGCCCGCAAACCAGGCAAATGAGCCAGCACAGAAAAAAGAGCAAAAATCATCTGTTCGAGATGTAAAAGCGGAAGAAATCGAAATTGTATATCTTTCTCCGGAGGAACTCGAGAAGCGTCACGCCGCGGCGCGAATTGCCGCGAAGAAACGCATGAAACGCAGAGTGATTACAAGCCGCATTTGGACAAGTGTCGGTTTAGTTATCGCTATTGTTGTTTCAATATTCGCGTTACTTCCGATTGTATTGACGATTCTTAATTCATTTATGTCTACAGCGGAGATAAAGACGAATTATAGTGCTGTATTTGAAAGCCTTTCAGGCGTCGTATCGGAAACAAAGACATACATGTCTACCGCACCAACGATAAAATTTATTCCGGAGATGGTGTCGTTTGATCAATATAAGACACTTCTCTTTTTGAGCCCGACATATTTACTGAAGTTTTGGAACTCTGTTGCGCTTGTCGTACCGATTGTACTCGGACAATTACTCGTCGGTTGCTTTGCGTCGTATAGTTTTGCACGATATCGTAAAAAACGCCGTGAAGTACTTTTCTTTGCTTACGTTATTTTAATGCTCATGCCATTTCAGGTGACGTTGGTTCCGAACTACTTAATTGCGACAAAATTGAATATCTACAATACGTGGTGGTCTATCATTTTGCCGGGCGTATTCTCGACATTCAGCATATTTCTTTTGACGAAATATATGAGGCAAATACCGTCATCCTACATCGAAGCCGCGAAGCTCGATGGGGCAGGGGAATGGCAAATCTTTTGGCGCATTTGTCTTCCGATGTGCAAGAGCGCAATATTCGCGATGGGAATATTACTTTTCATCGATTATTGGAACATGGTCGAGCAACCACTCGTATTGTTGGAAGATGCGAGTAAGCAGCCACTCTCTGTGTTCTTATCCCAGATTAACGACAAGGAAGTCGGTATCGCCTTCGCCGCGTCGTTCATCTTCATGATTCCGCCGCTGTGCATATTTTTAAAGGGCGAAGAATACTTGGTTGAAGGTATTTCTCGTTCCGGTATCAAATAAACAAACGAAACGAAGAAAAAGTAAAGTTGACCTTATGGGAGGTTCATTATGGAAAAGACAAAGAAAAAATTTAATAGAAAGTGGGTCATAGTTACCCTCGTCATTTTCTTGATCGTGATGGGATTATTAACATTCTTCTCGAATACGATTATGAACTATTCCCTTACCAAGGTTTCAGCGCAAAAGCCAGAGTATGGCTCTATCAGCACGATTAACAAGGGATCGGGTATTTTGCAAGCCAATACGACAGTGAAGGTAAAAGCTCCGGGAGTTCGCGAAATTGACGAAATCACGGTATACCAATACCAGCAAGTATATACCGGCGATGTTTTAGCATTCTTGAAGCCGGCATCTGACGAAGAGAATAAAGAACTGGAAGATTTGAAAACACAATTGGAAACACTCGAGAAAGCAAGAGAATATGCAGATCGTCAACCGAGTGATACGAATGATTATTACGACCTCGAGCAGGCGATTCGCGATGCGGAACAGGCCCTGGCGGAAGCGAACACGGCTTTGGCAAATGCCCGTAATAAAGACAGCATTATCGCTCAGGCAAATGCAGATATTGCCACATATAGTGCACAAGAAATCGCATGGCAATCCGAAGTAGATGCACTCGGTACCCAAATCGCGGATTTGGAAGAAGAACTAGAGGACCAAACTGATCTTCTGGACCCTGCGGCGCCGGATCCTGCCATTCAAGCCGAAATTGACCGAATCAATAGCGAACTTGCCACTGCCCGTGCACGCTTGAATGAAAAAGCCAGTGCGTTGGCGACTGCTGTTCGGAATAAGACTGCCGCGGAAACCCGTTTGGAAGAAGCACAGGCTTATTTGTCCGTTGCCGATGCCGAATCGGCAGTTACGACGGCAACCAGAAATCTGACACTTGCTCGAAAAGCCTTATCGGACAAGATGATTATCGACGGAATAACCGACGATCAAAGCGCTGATCAACGTGAACAAGAAGATAAGCAGATGCAGGATTTACGCGACCAGATTGCTGCCATCGAAGAGACGAATGCCATAACACAGATTGTTGCTCCGTGCGATGGTGTCATCGGTGAAATCAATATCAACAGCGGTGACACGCTCGAAAAAGACGCGGTCATGATGACTATCATTGAACCAGCTGACGGATACTATATCGACGTGAATTTTACGACAGAACAGACAAGTGAAATGTATGTCGGAATGGAAGTGACGCCGAGCATGTATGAGGCTGACCGCATCACCGTGACACAAGTACGACCGGATCCGTCTGACCCGAGAAACAGCCGTATCGTTCGTATGGCAGTCGAAGGGGAATGGCTCTACGTTGGAAGTACTATCAATGTAACCCTCAACTCTACCAATCGACAATACGATTGCGTTGTACCGAACAGCGCCATCTACGAAGATGATAACGGTAAATTCGTCTATCTTATGGTGACGAAGTCCAGTCCACTTGGTGACCGTTACATTGTGAAGAAAAAATCAGTCAAGGTATTAGCTACTGACGGAAGTGTTAGCGCTTTGGATGCATCATCCGTAAATGGCGAATACATTATTACGCGAAGCGAGAAACCACTGGAGAGCGGAGATCAAGTTCGCCTTGAGGATTACCAACAGGAGGCATAAGCCATGCGTTTTTGGGATAAAATCAAGCGCATACTCATGCGCGCATGGTCCGGAATTTGCTACACCATGCATCATTTTCTGCTGCTTTTGCCATTTGTTTTAGTGGTGTTATCACTTGTCTTCAGTATTCTTTCAATTGTGCGCATCAATAATGTTGTGGATTCGCAATATCGACAGAACGCGGCCGACTACTTTGCTACAGGCAAAGATACACCCTATCGACAAATAACTGTACTTGGTCAGGGACAATACCAAAGTGACGGCAGTGCTCCACTTTATGCCGGACGCGGTGCCGGGCTTTCGGAAGCGGAGATTGAAGAAATCCGTGACAGCCTCAATCAAACAGTGTCAACTACTTTGCTAGAAAAACAAAGCAATAGCAATGCAACAAGAAACAGGGAGCAGGAAGAATCGTCGGCTCGTCAATGGCTGGATGCATATTCGAGCCAAGGCACATTCACCCTCGCTTCCGAGACGGAAGATGGCTCTCGATTCGAGTCTAAGGGAGCAGTGGTCGGCGTCAGCGGTGCGTATGCTTCCTTTCATCCATTTGAATATCTGGCGGGTGGTTTTCTTGTCGAAGATGCGGTCGATTCAACAAATATCGTCCTCAATCAAAAAATGGCTTGGAACCTTTTTCACTCCTATAACGTGACGGGAAGAGAAGTACTTATCTACGGCACAACCTTCCGCGTTGTAGGTGTCGTCATCGAAGGTAGCGGAAAAATTGATGAGAGTGTCGGTGTGAACGATGCACGTGCCTACATCTATTTCGATGAGCTTGCTAAGCTCAGTACAGGTGCGACTACGACTGGAACCGATGGTGAAATCGACAATCCGGAGGATGGATCGCCTTTGGCTGTAATGTGTTACGAAGTTCTGCTGCCCGATGTAATCAGCGGCATTGCTGTCAACGATCTCAAGCAAGCAATGGCATTCTACGAAGAAGGATCGACGTCGATTCAAATAATTAATAACACTGGTCGTTTCGGATTGATTCGTCTGTGGAAAGAGTATTTCCCCTTACAAGATCATCCGGATAATGTCGCTGGTCTCACTATCCCGACTTTTGAGCTTTCGGCGCGTATGGCAGAGCGATTCTTGCTCTTCTGGTCGGCGATACTGATTCTCTCTCTCATCACCCTTTTGGGGTCATTGGTATCCATTTATGCCTATTTTCATGGAAAAAAGAGCAAGCATGAAAAGGTGAAAAATGAGGAGAGTGAGCCGGAGGACTATATCGACGTTCGTCGTGTTTGACAAAATATACAAAGAAATGCAAATATCATTTGACGCTCGCTTTTATACGTGGTACTATCGCAAATAAGGAAGCTTAACGCTATGTATATTACATTACATTACAAGATGCCATCTTGGTTATCTTGCATCCTTATAGCGACAATTTCCCCATCCTGTCGCTGAAATCGAAGCCTGTAGTTCCCCCTACAGGCTTCCACTTTGCATTTCGTATGGAATTGAATCTTCGTTTCCGTATTCATCGATAAGCAAGAAAAAGGCGGTAACATCATGCATCCATTGGCGTGTTTTTCTGAAAAAATACCGAGCAAATGGATTTCTATGGTTTCTGTCGTTTTACTCCTTGCATTTTCTTTCTCATCCTGCTCATGGCCCATTGGAAAGCAATCTACTGACACCTTTGAGTCGAAAACACTCTTTGCTATGGATACCATAATTCTTCTGGAAGCCTCCGGAGAAGAGGCCTCATACGCACTTGTGGCAGCGGAAAACACAATTCGAGCATATGAAACGATGTTTTCTCGCACATCAGCCACCGGTGACGTTGCTATGATAAACAACGCTACGGAAGAAAACCCGGCAGAAATCTCACATTTTACCTACAATCTCATCTATCAAGCCATGGAACTATCTGAAAAAACGGACGGAGCGTTCGACCCGACACTTGGTGCCGTATCGACATTGTGGGGCTTTTCTACGGCTTCGACCGACGAGTCAATCACTATTTCGGAAGCTGAGCATTCGACGGAAACCATAAGCGACCTCCGCGTACCAGATGACGATGACATTGCTGCTGCACAAGAGACGGTCGGAATAGAACATATACATATGTCAGCAAATGAAGACATCTGGCTTGATCCCTGTACGATTCTCGATCTCGGTGGTATCGCCAAGGGCTATATCGCCGATTTAGTCATAGAGTCGATGCAAAATTATGATGTAACTGCTATTATGATTAATCTTGGTGGCAACATCCGAACATGGGGAGCGAAAGCATCAGGCGATCCATTCGTCATTGGCATTCAGGATCCTTCTTGTTCCGATGCACTTATCGGTACTATTGATTTGACGGGAGAGGGCTCCGTTATCACCAGTGGAAACTACGAACGGTATTTTGAAGAAGATGGAGTGCGCTACGGACATATCATGGATGGTGAGACTGGTCGTCCTGTCGACACAGACCTATTATCTGTGAGCATCATTAATGAAGAGGGAGCGACGGGAGACGCCCTGTCGACGGCCTTGTTCGCAATGGGTGAGGCGCGTGCCGTCACATATGCACTGGAAAACAACCTTTCAGTCATCCTCGTCAACGAAGAAAACGAAATTCATATCACATCCGATTTGCAGGATGTTTTTCAAGGAGAAGAGAATCGCGATGTCCGAATTATCAACGAAGCAACATAAAAGGGATTCCAATAAGCTCTTCTCACGCCTCCGTTTTCGCTGGGGCGATGCCGTCGTGATTCTTTGCGTTCTTGTGGCAGCAGTTTGTTTGGGTGGAATGTATATATATAAAGCACACCAAACGGAAGATTCTCTTCGCGTCCTTATCACACAAGACGGTGCCGTCTTGATGAACCGCTCGTTGTCGTCATTTGAAACACCCGAGAATCTGACAATTACCACAGAACACGGTACGTTGACAGTGTATCTTTCTTCGTCCGAGGTATATATCTCATCATCAGATTGTGGCGATCAAATCTGTGTGCATCAAGGGTCATTATCTCAGGCAGGGGATGGTGCGGTTTGTTTGCCGAATCGAGTGGTTGTCGAAATCATTTCTGATGACGAGGCGACGGAAAAATCTGTCGATATGGTGGCGCGATGAATAACAGAAAGACAACCAACCCGATTTATCTTCTTTCTGTCATGGGCATTCTCGTCTCAATGGCATTGATATTAAGTATCGTGGAATCCATATTATGTCCACAGGGACTCTTGCCGGTGCCGGGATTCAAATTGGGCATGGCAAATATTGCGATTGTAGTTAGTATCTATCTTTTGGGGCCGAAGCCGACAGTGGGAATTGTTCTCGTACGAGCTCTTTTGCTTTGGGCACTTGGCGGGAACACCATAGGACTTATGTTTTCGCTTGCGGGCGGATTGTTGGCACTATTGTCTATGAGCCTTTTGCAAAGACTTCCGTTCATCTCTCTCTGGGGAGTCAGTATCGCGGGTGCCGCCGCGCACATGACCGGGCAAATCGTCGTCGCAATTTTTCTTACAGGAAATACTTATGTTGTGTCCTATCTGTCGATTTTACTATTGACTTCAATATTGACCGGAGGCGTAATTGCATTTTTGTCAGCGCCGGTCATCAATGCGTTATTGCACGTGCCTTTCGTGAACAAAATCCAGCACGATATCATGAAAAATGATCATCCATAAATTGTTTGTAAGCATTTATATTCCTGCAAATTCTGAACGGTTTATGTGTCTTTGTCAATTGTCGTTGCCGAGGTGTTTATGCTACAATAGGGAAGGATGATTTCTATCGTCCGAATCTCGATAAGGGGGCCTCGGTACATGCGAAAAAACGACAATCTATTTTGGCCGCAAAAAAGCATATTGCATCCGAAGCCGCCGAAGCCCGTATATGAGCCAGTCCGGAGAATACGCATGACGTTGACACGTGAGGAACAACACATTGTGGATTCCGTGGCCGCTCGGCATTTTTCTTTACCAATTTCGATTTTAATGGAACATGCGGGCATAGCCGTGGCCGATGCGTGCATGAGTCTGGCTGGCGCCAAGACGACGCCAATTCATGTTTTTGCAGGGAAGGGTAACAACGGCGGTGACGCCTATGTCTGTGCCCGTATTCTATACGGACGAGGTTTCCCTGTAACCATTTGGGATTGTTTTACCGATACCAATCACACTGGCGCCATTCGCACAAATCGTGAGGCATGCATTGCACTTGGCATACGGATTCGCCCGTGTGAGGAGTTTAATCCAAACGTATGGGCGGGAGGTGTTTCTCGCATGATGGACGACGAGATGCCTGGTATGCCGTGCGTCATTGTCGACGGAATTATCGGAACCGGATATGATGCAAAACGTGCGCTTCCTTTCCGACTTCGCTCCATTACACGCAGTATTGAAGAAGGCCATGTGCGCGGTGCACGCGTACTTTCCATTGATATACCTACAGGTGTTGATGCAAATACGGGAGAGACAGATGCTTCTGCCGTTCGTGCTGACATGACCGTCACCTTTATCCTTCCGAAACACGGCATGACCATTGGCCGCGGTCCCGCATTTTCAGGCCAAATTCGCGTATCGACAATTGGATTGCCGATTAACTTTGCGGACATTGCACTTTCTGCAGGTGCAAATCAATAACTATCCATTTTCTCGTTTTCCCTCCGCCGAAAGCAAGCGAAGCAATGCAAGCGAAGCATTGCAACCGAAGCTATCTCCATCAAATAAAAGTGAGGTGTTACTATGGACAGACAGGCTTTTTCCCGAATGAGTTACGGACTTTATGTGGTTGGTGTTCAAGGTGAAGAACGACTGGCCGGTTGTGTTGTCGATGCGGTTATGCAAACGACGACTGAACCGCCGACGCTTGCTTATGCTGCGATGAAGAAAAACTATACCACATCACTTCTCCTTCCTGACACGCGTTTTACGATTTCCGTGTTGGCCAGAAATGTCGACCCGTTTATCGTATCCGACTTCGGATACCAAAGTGCTCGAACCGCAGAAAAATGGGCTCATGTCGAGCATGAAATGTGGAACGAGCTCCCCATTGTTTCACATCAATCGGCCTATCTTTTCGCGCAGGTTACCGAAGTGAAGGAGCTCTCATCTCATATGCTTATCTTTGCCGACATCATCGACGCAAAAATCGGGGACGATGCGCCAATTATCTATGCGGACTATCTCGAAAATAAAAAGGCGGAGGCCACCGCGAAATTCATGGCCTTCAAAGCAAATCTCGCCAAATGAATGACGCCATATCAATTTCTGCCATCGAAAGGAGAACATCACCTATGATGAAAATTACTTTTTATGATACAAAACCGTATGATCGAGAATGGTTTACGAAGTTCACGCCGGTAGATGACTACAAAATCCGATTCATCGAAAGCAAACTAAATATCGACACGGCCGTGTTGGCAAAGGGCAGCGAAGCAATATGTATTTTTGTAAACGATGATGCATCCGCTCCCGTTATCGATGCCCTCTATGAAGCCGGTGTTCGCCTCATTCTTCTCCGTTGCGCCGGATACAATAACGTCGACTTTCAAGCTGCCTACAAAAAAATCCACGTTGTCCGAGTACCGGCATATTCGCCATATGCTGTTGCCGAGTATGCATCTGGCTTACTTCTCTCTATAAATCGAAAAATTCATCGAGCATATATGCGCACAAAGGAATACAATTTTTCTATCAGTGGATTTATGGGTATGGACTTGAACGGAAAAACAGCCGGCATCATCGGTACAGGCAAAATTGGCCGTATCATGATGGACATTCTTCGCGGCTACGGTATGCATATCATCGCCTACGATCCGCACCCGAACCCAGATATCGAGGCGCAATATGTCTCGCTTGATACTGTTTTCGCCGAAGCAGACGTTATTTCACTCCATTGTCCGTTGACGCCGGAAACGAAGCATATCGTGAACGAGGAGCATCTCGCACTCATGAAGCGAAACGCCATATTGGTAAATACCTCGCGTGGCGCTTTAGTTGATACAAAAGCTCTGATTCAAGCTATATACACCCGAAAAATCGGCGGTGTCGCGCTTGATGTCTACGAAGAAGAAGACGAATACTTCTTTGAAGATCGTAGCAATGATATTGTCGAAGACGATGAACTGGTCCGATTGATGAGTTTTCCGAACGTGATCGTTACTTCTCATCAAGCCTTCCTTACGGAAGAAGCAATGACAGGCATCGTAACGACCACACTAGCAAATGCAGAAGCCTACGTTAAAGACGATTTTCTCGCAAATGAAATCTGTTATCGTTGTATAGAATTTGGAAAATGCAATCGAAATGAAACACGAAAGAATTGTTTCTAAGCCTGTTGTTTTGGTATTATGCTTTATGGACGAATAGTTTCTTTTGTGGAGGTATCGTATTGATGAAAAAAATAGCATGGATTATTGTATTTTCCATTTTACTTACCATGACGGCATGCCTATCAAATCCATATGAAAAAGAAACGGAAGACATAGAAGAACCGACGGAAGCCACCACGACAGAAACGGAAGAACCAGAAGCAACTCCGACACCGACACCGGAGCCGACAGAGACTCCGACCCCTACGCCGCGTCCATCTCCATCCGCAACTCCGACACCGACACCGACTCCAGAGCCGAAGCCGCTCGAAATCATTTCAAAAGATGAGGAAAGAGAAGAGACCATCGACGGCATTTCCATCCTACATCACGAAATTGAAAAAGCGTATCGTTTCGAAGGCGAAGAAGACTTGATTTCCTTTGTTTCCGACGACGTGACCGTTCAAATTCCGGATAATGACACGGCGTCCTCTATCATTAACGAGACGCTGGCCGTCATAGCCGAAGAATCTGCCGCACAATATATGTGGATGAAAGAACAACAAGACGGTGAGGAGCCGGCCTATCCAGGATACTCCTTTGTGCAAACCGTATCCTTTTCGATAGTGAATGATCAATTGATTGGCATTCTTTATGAGACGGAATACCGACTTGCTGGAGATGAGGCCGTCACACATAAAGTGGAGAGCCTGCTTTTTGATCGTAGAAGCGGTGATTATATCTCGTTGGACGATTTGTGTCGTACACCAAAATCATTCCGCGAGCATTTAGTAGCCTTAACCGTTGATCAATACATGGCATCCTTTCCCAATACCGAGTATTCGGAAAATACCATCCAAACCATCGCCGAGCGCTACATGGAAGATGCCGCCTGGTATATTGAGGAAGATGGCGGAGAATATGTTTTCTATTGGACACTTGGCGCCGACACCTTTGGTGAAAACGCAGGAGAGACGTTATTCTTCTACACGAGCCTCGAACAATGCACGCCATACTTCAACGCGTACGGAAAAGGCGTCTTTAGCAACAATTAAGGGTTCCTTGCACCACACGGCCTTTATATGTAGAAAAAAAGAGCGAATCAGATGATTCGCTCTTTTGTCCTTGGTAACGATTCTAATAAGATGTATGGACTAATCAATATCGCCCTATGATGAAGCATGTATTCACGTCGTCAAACGATGGAATGTCACTTTGCGTTTGAAATGGGCATCCAGAGTTCTGAATAATAATTTTCATCCTGCATACCTTTGGGGAATTTGCCTGGGTCACCATACATCTCTACGCAATAGCCTGCCGCGAATGTATATTCTTTTGCAGCCGGAAGCCATTCAGAAAATATCTTCGTGTTAACATCCTGAAGTGCTGTAGGCATAGGTCCAACACAAGGGAAAACAGCCCAGGTGAATGCAGGAATAGTTCTGGTGATGCAGCCTTCCGGCACATCCGAAGAGGGAACATATAGATCCTCAATTAAGTACTCAAACTTATCGTTTCCCATCTCTTCGTCAATATTTATGCCAAACATGCCGCATATATTCTTACCATTCGCAGATTTACAGTGCTCTTGCCAGAACGCGGGGATTTCGTTTTTGCAGGTTTCGTAGTGAAACTCCTTGGATACCGCCAAAACAGTGAAGCTGTCCTTTTTTTCGATTTTGTAATTCATAAGATAACCACCTTTCAAAGATATTTCAATTGCCAGCGGTGCATAAGATTTAAGTAATGCATTATCTTTTCGCACCAGAGCAGGGGATACGCCGTGAAATCTCGTGAATGCCTTTGTAAAACTATCGGGTGAATCGTAACCGTATTTCAGGGCTACATCAATGACTTTACTATCTGTTGTCGCAAGCTCTCCGCCGGCCAGAGCCAGCCTGCGATTTCGGACGTATTCCATGATTGTGTAGCCGCAGAGCATACTGAACCCTTTCTGAAAATAGAACGGAGACATGTATACATGATTCGCAATATCCTCCGCAGTAATATCGTCAGTAATATGGTTTTCGATAAACACGATGGCATCCTGAATAGCATTTGTCCATTCCACTTACATCACCTCCTGCTGTAAGAATAGCATACTTCAGCGAACAGCATCTTTCCCGATGTTTTTTGCTCAAAAGTGTCGTCTCTCTTTTTTCTTGTGCATGATAATGGGGTGAATGAAAGACTACAAAAAAGACCACCTGAATTGGTGGTCCTTGTCTTGGTGGAGCATAGGGGGTTCGAACCCCTGACCTCTGCACTGCCAGTGCAACGCTCTCCCAACTGAGCTAATGCCCCAAGCAACGAGAATTGTATTACAGAGCAGCAGTGTTTGTCAATGAATAATCGAAAGAAAAGACTGATTTGCCTATCTCAAGCGAACACGCGTGGGCTCGAATAACGCGAATCGATTCGACGAAAAGAAACAGTGCAAATGAAATATCCCTATATGTATATATAGTAATAAAAAAAAGAAAGAAAAACACATACAAAGAAAGGCACATTAATAAAAAGATAGTTTATTGCCTTCAAAATGTAACGAAAACGATTTCGCAAATAAAATCAAACGCATTTGAGAAATGAAAAAACAAGGATTTCGACAAAAAACAAATGATTTTCATTCAATTTTGCCGCAAAGACAAGGCGGGAAATAAAAATCAATACGAAAAATGGCAAATATCGAAAATCACATATTTTTGCATATTGAATGTCAAAATGTTCAATTCGAACACAAAAAAACGGGGTTGTTGTCTGCTATGTGCATAAAAAAATGAATTTCGCGTATTGCATCTTCGGTTTAATTGTTGTAAACTGACACCCGTAAGTACTCGAGATGTGCACATGTCTGTTTTGTGTGCGTGGGCGAGTCGCGAATGAGAAGCACTCATTCGTAAGTAACGGTTGGTCCTAATAAGAGTGGACAGAAATAAAACCTTATTTTTAGAGGAGGCAAACAAAAATGAAAATGAAGAAGATTTTTGCTTTGGTTCTCGCATTGGCAATGGTTGCTGGTCTTGCTACAGCATGTAAGGAAGACAAAGATGAAACCACAGCCGCGACAACTGAAGCAGCAACAACAACTACTGGTGATGCCACTGATGCTACTGATGCAACAGATGACACAACAGCAGAGCCTGCATCTTCTACACCTGCAAACGTAGCTCCTGTAGCTAACGTATCAGATGAAGGATCCGATGCAATTTCTCTCTATGGCTGGAATGAAGAATTCACAGGCCTTTTGAACAAGTGGATGCCTGATCTCGAGTACACATACGAGATGACAGAGAGCACACAATACCAAGCTAAGCTTGACAGTGCACTTTCTGCTGGTGATGGCGCTCCTGACCTTTTCTTGCTCGAAGCTGACTACGCTGCAAAGTATGTAGATTCTGACAATACAATCAACATCAATGATGTCGGTATTGACTATGCAGACCTTGCAAATCAGTATGCTTATACCTATGAGTTCACGATGGATGACATCGGAGCTATCAAGGCTGTTTCATGGCAGGCTTGCCCTTGCGCTGTTTTCTATAACGTAACTGTTGCAGAAGCTGCTTTGGGCGTTTCTGAGCCTGACGATGTTGCTCCTTACTTTGCAACATGGGATAAGTTCATCGAGACAGCTGCTACTGTTAGCGAAGCTACAGACGGCGCTTGCAAGATTATCTCTGGTACAGATGATATCTGGAGAGCTTTCCTTAACACACGTTCACAGGGCTGGATCGTAGACGGTGAAGTTTATGTTGACGAAGTTTTCGATCAATATTTTGACCTCGCAAAGACCCTCTATGATGACAACCTCACATTCCAAACAGCACAATGGTCTCCTGAGTGGACAGCTAACGCTTCCAACGAGACAGTTCTTTCTTACTGGGGCCCGATGTGGTTGGTAAGATTCAGCCTCAGCCTTAATGATCCGGCGGATGCTCCTGCAAACCCGACTTCTGGCGATTGGAGAGCAATCCCAGCTCCTTCTTCCTCTTACTGGGGCGGCACATGGCTCGCAGCTACTAAGTATTGCGACATGAAGGCTACAGCAAAGGACATCATGACTAAGTTCACAATCGATTCTGACTTCATGATGGGTATGGCTCAAGACGGTGAATTCGTTAACAACGTAGAAGACATGACAACTATTGCTAACGATACAAGCTTCGCACTTGAATACCTCGGCGGACAGAATCCTTTCGGAATCCTCCTCGATGAAGCTGTAAAGATTGACCTTTCTTGCGTTGGTCCTAATGACCAAGACATCAACACGGCTTTCAACAACGCTGTAAACTCTTACCTTGCTGGCGATGTTGCAACACCTGACGATGCTATCACAGCTTTCACAGCTGCTGTCGAAGATTTGGGCGTTATCTAATAGCTAACTTCCGATCAACTCTAATTAGGTAGAATTGCGGGGCAGGGCCAATACCCTGCCCCGTATTTCATTATTAGCAACAAACGAAATTACCGGAACAAACGAATTATGGAGAGTGAACGAAGATGGCAAGAGGAACATCAGATCAATCGAAACATAAATCGGTAAGCTACCGTCGTTTTGGTTACATTTTTATCCTTCCCTTTTTCTTGGTTTACATCATATTTTCTCTATACCCATTGATTACCACGTTCGCCTATAGTGCGACGAACATGGGAAAGATGACCGCAGAATTCTATGGATTCTCCAATAGAGAATATTTCTACGACCGTTATTTGGATATGGTAGATATATATGGTGATGATTTAGAAACATATACAGGTGTCGATAAAGCGACATATATAAAGATGAAGAGCTATTTTGAACTTCAGAATAGCATCGAAACTTATGATCCACTCAACGCAGACGGCATGAATTTCATCATCGCTTTGGGCGAAAGTCAGCTTTCTGCCGCAACGATTTCAGCTGTACAATCAGCACTTGATAACCATGACCCATCCGCATTGGATGGTGATCCGGCTGCTGAATTGCAAGCATACTCGGCGGGTTTCGTCGATTTAGGTCGTGCAGTTCAAAATAAATTGGGCTCTTACAATACGGTAATTAACGGTATTCTTAATCCAGAAACGGAAAGTGAAGAAGAAGTTGATACCGCTACTCTCGAAACCGAAATTAAAGAAGCAATTCCTGCTTATGTAGAAACCATCGTTGCTTTAAAGGATGATCCTGAAGCGAACCGTGGTCAATTGCTCCTTATCGATTATTATGCAACTATGCTAAATGATGGAGAGACTCCTGAAGACTCTGTCCAATACATGGCTGATTATTTTACTGCATTTGCTGATGGCACGAAATCAATTACTGACACAGGTCTTTATGGCGTACTTCGTGCATTTAATTCTCCATCGGCGAAATACAACACCGTAGATGAAGAAGGAAATGCAAAGGAAGCAACGATTCCATCAATCACATGTGATTTCATTCTTAACTATGAAACCTATTTGAAGAATGCAGTTTGGGTGGAATACCTGAATGGTCTTTCTACCGTTTCTTCTTTCTCTGCTTATTCAACAAATGAGATCGATTTACATCATAACGAAGAACAAGTTTTCTCCGATATCGAGTCCTTGATTTCCTCCGGTATTATCGGAAGTGAATATACATTGGGCGAAGAAGACGGTAAGCTCGTAATCGTATCCAGTGGTGTTCTCGATACTTATCGTGAATTCATTGATACAAATTATCAATCAGATGCTGCAAAGCTGAAGGCTGTTGCACATATCGATAAGATTATTGCTTATGTCAACAACGCACGTCGTTACCCACTTCTTGCTGATGCTAACGTATTGGCAATCGGTGGTATTGACAAGGCGTTAAACTTTAGCGGCGACAGAACCTTTGACGCTGATAAGTATGCTACGTACAAGGAAGCTCTCGGTCTTGCCGATAAGCTGAGCCTCGAGAACTATGAGCGATTTGATCAAGAACGCAAGGATAAAAAGGTTGCTGAAGCGAAGGCTATCATCGCTGAAAATGAACCTCTTATTCCGGCTGCTGAACAAGCATTGAAGGATGCTGAAGCAACAGGCGACAAGAAGCTCATACAAACAGCTATGAATGACCTTTCGAAGATCAACAATAATATCAAGAAGGCAAATACGACTATTGATACACCGAAGGGAATACTCCAGTCTGTATCAACTGTTGACCAATACGTTTTTGTAGGGTTAGACAACTATGTCAGCATCTTCACAAACCCTGCACGTTTCAGTATCATTGCTGGTGCTTTCTATTCGACAGCTTTCATTTGGGTTATGAACTTCATTCCTCAGATCTTGCTTGCTTTGTTGCTCGCATCATGGATGACGGACAATCGAATCAAATTGAAGGGCATGAATGCCATGAAGGCATTGATTTATTTGCCAAACATCATCACAGCTGTTACCATTGCTGTTTTGTTCCGTAAATCATTTGCGTACTCAACTGGTGGTTCGAGATCTGTAGTTCAGCAGCTCTTGGTCATGTGTGGAGACGAAAATGGCTTCAACTTCTTCCAGAGTGCTACCGCAACAAGAATAATCGTTGCATTCATTAACTTCTGGATGTGGTATGGAAATACGATGATTGCTTTGATTGCAGGTATATCCAGCGTTAGTGTTTCTCTCTATGAATCCGCAGAAATTGACGGTGCTTCTCAGGGACAGACATTCAGAAAAATCACATTGCCTTTGATTCGCCCGATTATGCTTTACATCTTGGTTACTTCCTTGATTGGTGGTTTGCAGATGTACGATGTTCCGCAGAACTTGAATGCTGGTCACCCTGACTATATGTTCCTCGGCAACCTCATTCCGTGTACAAGAACGGTATTGATGTACATCCAGCAACAGGCATTCGGCTTGCGTGCTCAGAACCAGGTTGGTTTGGCATCTGCTGTATCTGTTGTGCTCTTTGTAATTACTACTATCTTGAGTATCCTCGTGTTCTATATTATGCGAGATAAGGATGCCGCACGTGCGAAGAAATTGGCAAAGAAAGGCGGTACAGGCAAATGAGTAAAAATGAAAAACAAATGAGAAGTCTGTCCGGTATGCTTGCTGCAAGATCTGTAATGATTTATGTAGTTGTCGGCTTCTTGGCAATTCTTTCCATCGTGCCTTTCTGGTACATGTTTATGGCTTCGACGTGGGATACTTTCGAGATTCAATCTGGTATTAAAATGTATCCGGGTTCGATTTCACAATTGGTGAAGAACTGGAATGGCTTGAACGACCGTTCTTCCTTCTCGATGCCTTTAGGTTTCGCGAACAGCTTTATCATCACAACATCCGCTACAGCGTTGACTGTATACTTTTCAGCATTAACTGCTTATGGTATTAAGGTTTACGACTTCAGGGGTAAGAAGATTGCCTTCGGATTTATCGTCGGTGTTATGATGGTTCCTACTGCTGTTAACATCACAGGTTTCTATCGTTTGATGCACACAATGAACCTCTTAGGCACAAAGTGGCCTTTGATTATTCCGGCAATTGCGGCTCCATCTACGGTATTCTTTATTAAGCAATACTTGGATTCATCGCTTTCAATGGAAATCATCGAAGCATCTCGTATCGATGGTGCAAACGAATTCTTTACCTTTAATAGAATTTGCCTGCCAATCATGGTTCCTGCTTTGGCTACCCAAGCAATCTTTGCTTACATCAGCAACTGGAACAACTACTTCGCTCCGGCTATTATCTTAACCAAGAGCAAAGACAAGACGTTACCGTTGATGGTTGCAGAATTGTATGGTGACCGTTTCGCAGATTATGGTCAGATTTTCACCGGTCTTTCGGCTTCCGTTATTCCGTTGATTATCATCTATTCCTTCTTACAGCGTTTCATCATTCAGGGTGTATCTGCTGGTTCTGTTAAGGAGTAATCGTAAACGTTGCTTACGCGATAATACAAAAACAAATGAATCCCGCTTTCTTCGGAAGGCGGGATTTTGTTATGTTTATTGTGTGCAAAACAGGCGTGACGTAGGAACGTTGTAAAAGTAAAAAAATCATGCTAAAATGATGTCCTTATTATGTGCAATCACTTTCGACGGCAGATTTCGCTCAATCCGTCATTTCATCAACAATCTTTATGCAAAATAAACATCGCGAAACGTTCTGTTTTCACAGTAAATGGTGTATTATATGAACAAATAACCCAAATACAGAATGAGGAGGCATGCGACTTATGCAATTTGGACATTTTGATGATCAGAATCGTGAGTACGTCATTGAAACACCGAAGACACCTTTTCCTTGGATTAACTACTTAGGAAGTGAAGATTTCTTTGGTTTGGTTTCGAATACGGCAGGCGGTTACAATTTCTACAAGGATGCGAGACTTCGCAGAATTACCCGTTATCGTTACAACAATATTCCGGTTGATGATGGTGGTCGTTACTACTACATTAAGGATGGTTCTACCATTTGGAATCCGGGCTTTAAGCCTTGCAAAACGCAACTTGATTCTTATGAGTGCCGTCATGGTATGGGTTACACCAGAATCACGAGCACAAAGAACGGTGTGGAAGCTTCTCTTTTAATGTTTGTTCCGTTGGGATATAAGGGAGAAATCAACCGTGTTACGCTGACCAACACCTCTTCGGAAGCAAAGTCTTTGCAGCTCTATTCTCTTCGTGAGTGGTGTCTCTGGGATGCTTCTGATGATATGTTGAATTTCCAAAGAAATTTCTCGACTGGCCAAGTTGAAGTCGAGGGCAGTGTTATCTATCATAAAACAGAGTATCGTGAAAGAAGAAATCATTATGCATTCTACTCGGTCAACGTACCGGTAGATGGTTTTGATTCTTCTCTCGAAGAGTTCCTCGGCATGTATAACGGATTTGATGAGCCAGCTGTTGTTACTGAAGGCAAATCACATAATTCCGTTGCTGATGGATGGCAGCCTTGTGCTAGCCACGAGATCAATGTCACGCTCAATCCGGGCGAGACGAAATCCTTTATCTATGTTCTCGGTTATTGTGAATTACCGGAAGACCAGAAATGGGAAGCCCCTCATGTCATCAATAAGAAGCCTGCCAAGGCAATGATTGCTGAGTTTGCAACGGATGCTCAGGTCGATGCTGCGATGAAGGCTTTGAAAGAGAACTGGGATCGTCTCCTTTCGCTGTACACGGTTGATCTGAAGGATGAGAAGACCGCACGTATGGTGAATATCTGGAATCCATATCAATGTATGGTTACCTTCAACATGAGCCGCTCGGCTTCGTATTTTGAATCCGGTGTCGGCCGTGGACTTGGTTTCCGTGATTCTTCTCAGGACCTCTTGGGCTTCGTTCATCAGATTCCGGAACGTGCTCGTGAGCGTATCCTCGATATTGCGGCTACACAATTCAGAGATGGCGGATGCTATCACCAATATCAGCCTCTTACAAAGAAGGGCAATAATGATATCGGCGGCGGCTTTAATGATGACCCACTTTGGTTGATTGCCGGTACAGCAGCGTATATTAAGGAGACTGGTGATTTCTCCATTTTGGATGAGCCAACGGCATATGATTGCAATCCGGAAGATACCGGAACGCTTTTGGAGCACTTGACAGCTTCTTTCAACCACGTAGTGAACAATAAGGGACCGCACAATCTACCTTTGATTGGTCGTGCGGATTGGAATGACTGCCTGAACCTTAACTGTCATTCGACACAGCCTGGCGAATCCTTCCAGACATTCGGTACGGCAGATGGTCGTGTTGCGGAGTCGGTATTGATTGCCGGTATGTTCGTAGCCATTGGACCGGATTTGGTCGAGATTTATCGTCGCAAGGGCATGAATGCGGATGCCGATAAGGCACAAAAGGAAATCGATGACATGCGCGCTACTGTTTTGGATAGCGGATATGACGGAGATTGGTTCATTCGTGCTTATGATGCGTTCGGTAAGAAGATTGGTTCGAAGGAATGCGACGAAGGCAAGATTTTCATCGAGTCTCAGGGTTATTGCGTTATGGCCGGTATCGGTGTTGAAGATGGCCGTGCGGAAAAGGCTTTGAATTCCGTACGTGACATTCTCGAATGCGAGCATGGTATCGTCATTCAGCAACCGCCTTATCAGACATATCATTCCAATCTTGGTGAATGCTCTTCTTATCCTCCGGGATATAAAGAGAATGCCGGTATTTTCTGCCATAACAATCCGTGGATTATGATTGCTGAAACAGTAATCGGACGTGGTTCGAGAGCCTTCAGCCTCTATAAGAAGATTTGCCCTGCTTATCGTGAATCGATTTCCGATGTGCACCGCAATGAGCCTTACGTTTATTCACAGATGATTGCAGGTAAGGACGCCAGCCGTATGGGTGAGGCAAAGAATTCTTGGCTCACAGGTACTGCAGCATGGAACTTTGTTGCGATTTCTCAAGCGATTTTGGGTGTAAAGCCTGATTTCGACGGACTTCGTGTAGATCCTTGCATTCCGTCTGACTGGGAAGGATACACGGTAAAGCGTGTATTCCGTGGTGCGGATATTACGATAAAGATCTCGAATCCGAATCATGTGGAAAAGGGCATTAGCTCGATGACCATTGACGGAGCGAAGGCGGAAGGGAACTTGATTCCTGTATTCGCAAAAGGCACTTCTCACGTAGTAGATGTTGTGATGGGCTAATCCATCGGGATACAGTAAGTAAATTGTCTTTTCATTCGGGGGACGGAAGAAGAGCTCGCACAGGGTATTTCCTGACGGACGATACTTCCGCCTTCCCGCCTGAATAGGCAAAATATATTGATTTGGTATTCGTATGAAAAAAGTGTTGGTTGCCATGAGTGGCGGAGTAGATAGTTCAGTCGCGGCGATGCTTCTTCAGGAGCAGGGTTACGACGTGGAAGGGGCAACATTGGAGCTTCTTCCGAACGAAGACAATGATTCTCTGTCACAGGCATCAATCGATGCGAAAGCAGTTGCTTCTCATCTTGGCATTCGCCATCATGTCGTTTTTGCAAGGGATGACTTCGAGCGTTATGTAATACGCCCGTTTGCACACGAATATATATGTGGTAGGACGCCGAATCCTTGTGTATTATGTAATCGACATATTAAATTTGGCCGTTTGTTCGAGGAGGCAATGCGAACTGGATTTGACTATGTTGCGACAGGGCATTATGCCAAAATAGACAAGGACAGCTCCGGAAATTACCATTTGTTTCGAGCGGATAGCCGAAAAGATCAGACGTATGTTCTCTATTCATTGGGGCAAAAGGAATTGAGCCATGTGCTTTTTCCGTTGACCGATATGGAGAAGGATGATCTTCGAAGCTTGGCACGAGATAGAGGATTACCGGCAGCTGACAAGGCGGACAGCCAGGATATTTGTTTTGTGCCGCAGGGTTCCTATAGCAGCGTGGTGGAAAGATATGAGAATTGCACCTTTGGAGAGGGAAATTTTCTGTCTGTGAATGGTGAGGTTTTAGGCAAGCATCGCGGGTATACGCACTTTACAATCGGACAGCGCAAGGGCGTCGGTATCAGTTCGACGGCACCACTTTATGTCGTTGGTATTCATCCCGCCGAAAACGCTGTGATATTAGGGCCGGAATCTGATTTGTTTCGAAAAGAAATTTACGCAGGCGAGGTAAATTTCATTTCGGGGCAGAGAATATCGAAGCCCATCTCTCTTGAAGCAAAGACACGATACCAGGCCCCTTTGGCTTCCGCCACAGTTTACCCGACGGATGATGAGAAGATGGTACGCGTCGTCTTTGACGAACCGATTCGAGCAATGACGCCCGGACAGGCGGTTTGCTTCTATCAAGGTACCGAGCTTTTGGGCGGCGGCACCATTTTGCAAGATGAACAATGAATCTAGAAATGACAACGGAGGAAAAAAGTATGGGTTACGAAAGTGAACGCGCTCGCGGCGTGAAAAAGCCCGCAGAGGCAGTTTTAGGTGAAAGATTCGGTAAAGAATTGACAGAGGGTGCGCTTTCCGCGCAATACATCTCTTTGATGGGCGACGGCATCGTTTTCGGTGTTTCCGGACTGCCCTTTGCGAGTCCGATTGTGGCTTCCGCTCTGAGTGCGGAACCGATTGCTTGTATGATTGACAAGAAATCGAAGGAAGGCGCATCCGTGCTCCTTCGTGCAACGGGTGATACCGTAAAACTCTATTCTGCCAAGGACGGCAAGGTTTCGGAAGAGTCCGATGCCGCTGTTGTTGCTACGGCAAAAGAACTCATTTCCTTTGTTTCGAAGTGGGGCGGAAAATTAAACGAAGGCGGCGAATTGATTTGTGATCCGGCTTCTCCAGCTCCGGGGCCTCATTACTATACAAATCTTTTAATCGGTAATCGTATCGGATTTGATCGTCCGTTACAAAGCACACCGAAGAGCGCGATTGATCGCTTGGGCGGTGGTTGCTTCCGTTCTCACGCAGATACACAGGTGTTGGCAACGCGTTGGGATTATTTGCCGGAGCAAAACGGTTTCCCTGCAAATCGCCAGTTCTATCTAGTTGAAAATGGTAAGCAGATTTTCTATTCCGGCGCTGCAGTACAAGACTCGGTGTCCGATGTTGTTACGAAGCATTCGCAAAATCGCACAATAATTGAATATACATGCAAGGATGGCCTGACCATCCGTCGTACGATATTCATATTGCCGCAGGAGGACAAGCTCCCGATTGCTGCCGAAGCGCAGATGATTGAAATTGAGAACAAGGGTGCAAAGGACCGTGATTTGCGCATCGTATATACCGGCATGTTCGGTACGTCCGAGGTGCATGCACTTCGTGAGGATGTTATTTTCACGACAGTCGTCGCACAATCCGAAGTTTTCTACGGAGATCAGCATGAAATACGCGCGATTTCTTTTAACCCGAATCCGAAGTGGACTAAGGGAAATATCCGTTATAACACTATGCTCGTACATGAAGGTGACCGCGTGATTTTCCCAGATCAATTCTGTGCGAAATACAGTGAATTTGTTGGCGCAGGTACACTTGAGCATCCACAATTCGTCGCGACACTCTCGAATAAGCATTCAAGAAAAGGCCCGGGCTTCTTTGCCTTGTCGACCGCCTTTACAGCGAAGGTCGGCGCAAAGGTGTCGGTAGATGACTTTACCTGTCTTTCTTCCAATGCCGTCAATCCGGAGTTTAAAGACGACATCACGGTTGTTAACGAGCTCGAAGCATTGATTAACCGCTTCATGGATGCAAAAGCACTTCCGGGTTGCCTCGACAATGTGATTTCTTTCACAAAGGAATATTCCTCATATCTCCAGATTAAGCATGATAACAAGGATTTCGAAGCCTATGTTAACAACAACCTGCCATTCCAGGTGTTCTATCAGACCTTTGTTTCCCGTTCACTTGACTGGACACAGAAAGGTTACCGTGAGATTGGCTTCCGTGAAATTCAGGATATCTTCGCTTCGATGTATTATTTTGCAGGAATGGGTCAGATTGACTTTGTGAAGAAGCTTTTGCGCGAATGGGCCGGAAATATTTTCCGCGATGGTTATGCAAATCACAATTTCTATTGGACAGGAAAAGAACCTGGCTGGTGGTCGGACGATGCACTTTGGCTATTGCAGGCTTTGGACCGCTTTATCAGCTTAACGGGCGACTATGATTTCTTGAAGGAAGAATTACCAATTGCCGGCGAAGACGCGAAGAGAAGCCTTCTCGACACTATTAAGGCTGTGTTCAACTATTCGAACAATATCTCGGTTGGTAAACATGGTATTCCGCTCATCGATCGTGCGGACTGGAACGATTGCTTGCGCGTCGACCCGGATTGCATCGGCGGTGCAGAGAAGATGACGAAGTACCGTGAACAAATCGCTGCTTCGGGTAAGAAGGAAGGCGAGACGGCCTTTGATTCCGAGTACTCAGAGTCGGTCATGAACGGATGCCTATTAAAGGTTGCTGTGGACGCGGCTGTGAAGATGTTCCGAAACACGGGCGATGAAGCATATGCTTCTTATCTCGAAACGCTTTCTTCGGACATGAAGAAGGGCATTAATGACAATGCATGGAAGAATGACTACTATGCACGTGTGCTCTTTAACCGTAGCAATAAACCGAATCTGCATTATCTTGGTGCTGGCGGTGACGGCTTGGAGGTTGAAGACGGTGCAAAGGGTACATACTTCTTGAACTCTTTCAGCTGGGCAGTTTTGGCGGATTGCGCATCGGAGTCACAAATTGCTACGATGCTCGATTCAATCGATAAAAACTTGCGTACACCATACGGATATCGTGTTTGCACGGGTGTAGACTATCCACAAATCGCACCGAAGATTGATGTTGCACTTTATTATCCAGGTGACCGTGAAAACGGCGGTATTTTCAAGCATGCAAACATGATGGCTGCCGCGGCTATGCTAAAAGCGGCTAAGAAAGTGGGCGATATTGCATTGGCAGAACGCCTCACAAAGACGGCATATTGGGTCATCGATTGCATTTTGCCATATCGCACATTGATGTCTCCATTTACAGTTTGCGGTAATCCGCGTCTATGTACCCAATACAACAACTCGGATACGGGCGAGAATATCGGACCGACGCTCTCAGGCACATCAACATGGCTCTTGCTTTGCTTGTTCTTGGGCTTTGGCGTTGAATTTACGAGTGAAGCATTGATTGTCGAACCGCTTCTGCGTCCGGAAGATGCCAACGAGGAATTGATGGTTAAATCCGGTAAGGCAAGCTATCACATTCTCGTTTCAAAGAAGGCCGGATTTGCTCGTACCAACGAAGGTGTGAAGGTCACATGTGATGGACAGGCTTTGTCTGACACTCGTGTTCCGATTTTTGAAGATGGCAAAACACACGAGATTCAAGTATCCATCGGATGAGAAAAATTTACATCAGTCGAACGAAGCGACATAACGCTTTAATCAAAGTGAATGAGACCCGAGATGACGGGGAAAAGAGTGGTGAACCGAATTGGTTTGCCCCCTTTCCTTGGCAACTTGGGTCTTTTTTATTGAAAAATGCAAGCTGCGTCAAACACGTGAATATCGCGCAAAATTGAGGTTTTAAAGGGCTCGTGCCGTTATCCGTCACAAAAAAATCGAATAAAAAGCATCCGAATTTGTGGAAAATGTTCATGTAATCGTTTATAATGCCAATATTAGAGCTTTAATTAGGAGGACGAAACACATGACAAATTATCCGGCAGACAAGATCCGTAATATTATGTTGTTGGGGCATGGCGGATCCGGCAAAACTGCGCTGGCAGAAGCAATGCTTTTCTGTTCCAAGTCGATCGATCGTATTGGCCGTTCCGTTGATGGGAACACGACGATGGATTTCGATCCTGAAGAGATTAAGCGACAAATTTCAATTAATACTTCCGTAGCCGCTTGCGAGTGGAAGAATTCGAAGATGAATATCATCGATACACCAGGCGACTTTGACTTTTTAGGCGAGACCATGGCAGGTATCCGTGTAGCGGACAGCGCAATTGTTATGATTAGTGCGAAGGGCGGCACATCGGTAGGTTCCGAGAAGGCTATCCGACTTTTGAAGAAGAGAAATGTTCCTTTCCTTTTCTTCATGAACCGTATGGACGAGCCGAATGCTGATTTCGAAGCGGTTTCCGCTCGTATGAAGGCACACTATGGTACAGGCGTTATCCCTCTTTCGCTTCCGATTATGTCGGGCGATAAGATGACGGGTATCGTTGACGTTATGAATAAGCGTGCATTTAGCATTGATGAGAAGACCGGTAACACGACAGAACTGCCGCTTCCAGCCGAATTTGAAGACCGAGTACAGGAATTGCAAGAAGCCGTCAATGAAGTAGTTGCTGAATGCGATGAGGAGCTCATGGAGAAGTATTTCGCGGGCGAACCATTCACAGAAGACGAATTCCGTCGTGGTGTTCATGCCGGTTTCCGTGATGGTACACTCCATCCGATTTATGTTGGTTCTGCATGCCGTAACTGGGGCGTGGAATTCCTTATGAACTGTCTTTCAAAGGACACACCGCCTGCAGGTGATAAACCGGCAGCAATCGGCGAGACATTGGATGGCGATTCTGTGGAGATTGCTTGTGATGAGAAGGCTCCGACAGCCGCATTTATTTTCAAGACCATTGCTGACCCGTTTGTAGGAAGAATCAGCATGTTCCGCGTGTATGCCGGCGCAGTAAAGAGCAATATGACCTTGATGAATGTCAATAAGGGCAAAGAAGAGCGGATGGGTGGCTTGTTCTATCTTGTCGGCAAGAAGCAAATTCCGACAGACGCTGTCGTCGCCGGCGATATCGGTGCTGTGGCAAAGCTCGTCATCTCGCAAACGAATGATACACTTTGTGACAAGTCCAGACAGGTGATTTTGCCGAAGATTAAGTTCCCGACACCGTGTCTTACGATGGGTATCGTACCGAAGGCAAAGGGAGAAGAAGATAAGATTGTCTCTGGTCTCCATAAGCTCTCGGATGAAGATCCGGTTTTCACCGTAGTTAACAATGCAGAAACAAAGCAATTGGTGATTTCCGGCTTGGGCGAACAGGAAATATCTGTTTTGAAGAGCAAGCTGAAGACGAAGTTTAACGTCGATTCTGAATTGGTTGAGCCTCGCGTTCCTTATCGTGAAGCGATTCGTAAGAAGGTGAAGGTACAAGGCAAGCATAAGAAGCAATCCGGCGGTCACGGACAATACGGTGATGTATGGATTGAATTCGAGCCGACAGAGTCACAGGAATTGGTATTCGAAGAGAAGGTGTTCGGCGGCGCTGTGCCGAAGAACTTCTTCCCGGCAGTAGAAAAGGGTTTGCAGGATAGCGTTGGCAAGGGTGTTCTTGCGGGCTTCCCTGTTGTAAATCTGAAGGCTACTTTGGTTGATGGCTCATACCACGATGTCGACTCTTCCGAAATGGCATTTAAGATTGCCGCCAGCCTCGCATATAAGGCCGGTCTTGCACAGGCGAATCCGATATTGCTCGAGCCAATCAGCAAGGTCGAGGTACATATTCCGGAGGATAAGCAAGGCGATATCATGGGTGACATGAATAAGCGTCGCGGTCGTATTCTGGGAATTGACACGGACGAAGACGGCTCCATGATTGTATGCGAAGTGCCTACCGCCGAGATGGCGAGCTACGCAACCGATTTGAAGTCGATGACACAGGGCCGCGGCTGGTATACGATTGAACATGCTCGCTATGAGCAGGCGCCATCCGATGTTGCCACGAAGGTTATCGAATCCAGAAAGGCATTCCTCGAAGAGGAAGAATAACGGCTATACATCTCACCGTTCTCGGGTGAGATATCACTCCATAAATGAAGGGCTCATCCGTTTCTCACGGACGAGCCTTTTTCTTGTGTGATATGATTCTTTACTTCATCGTGAAAAGACAGGGTATCTTATCAGGAGTGACGAAGGCGGAATGTTTTTGGTGCCAATTTGTATGCAAGAAAATAGGCAACAATGATGTAGATGACGCAAAAGGAGAGCATCACCGGACAGAAATAGTTAGTCGGGATTTTGACTTGATAAAATCCCCAACAAACGTAATAAGTGATGAGATTGACAATGGTGAACACGGGGTTTTTCATCTCGAGATTCTCCGTGTAGGGCTGGAGTAAATAGTAAAGCACCATATGATGAATCGAAAAGAAAATCGACATCACGAAAACGGATACAAAGATATAGAGGTAATTGAGCGGATTACTCGTTCCTCCACTAATCCAAAGCAACAGAGGTATGCCAATGGCAAACGGCGATGCCGGCAAGAGATTAATCATGACTACGGTTTTCAAGCGATTACGAAATATTGAGAGGATAACATCACTTTGCCGATAGAATCGATAGGTGAGCATGGAATGGTCGCAATTCATGAAAAAAGCCTTCGTGATTGTAGTCCCACGATTGATGAAATACATGACAAGGAGAATTACAGGAAAGTTCTGTAAAATCATTTCGTTGACGTCCTTTCGCAAGCCTTGTGCGAAAATGAGCGCTACAAAAAAGATCAGAATGACAGCAGTAGAAATCAATGTGACAATCGTGGGCGATTTCATGAGCAAGGAACGGTGACGCTTCGTAAAGAGGTCATTAAACAACGCATACCCATGCTTATTACTGGAAATAGATGTATCAGTGGAGATTTCTTTCTCAATTGTCTTCTTTTGAGTTTGGATGGCATTTTTGGAAGATTGTGATTTCATCACTTTTCCCGGACGCAAAATAACCTTATAGAGATCGCGATAGCGCGGGAATTTATTGAGATAGAGGAAACAGGGTATGGAAATTAGAACCGTACCGATGGCGATGAGTGGAAAGATGCGCGCGGAAATCAAGAGTTTCATTTTTGGTAGCCAAAAGGCCGCAATGGTCAATGCAACGAGGCTAAATCCTCGAAGTACGGATGAGGCAACATCGCGTGCTTTACGGGTATTGAGATCTGCTTTATGACCAAAACGAAGCGCTAATGCGTTATAGATACCTTTGGCAGCAACGACAAAAAAAGGAATAAATAATGTGACCCACAGATTCACTTTTGCAAGGCCGCCGAATAAGAGACTAAATGGCAAGAATCCGATAAATGTCTGAAGCAGACTGCCATAAAAGTCCGAAAGCGCATATTTTCTCGGGTCCATACGCATCATGAAGACGGCGTAATACTTATCTTCTTTCGGCTCGACGAGTCTCGAATTGAGGAACATTCCAATGACTGTTCCGATGATCAATCGTGTGATAAAGATATCGGCAGAGGGTAAGTCGCTGTTCATGAAGGTCATAGCGAAGAGAATGCCGAGATAGATCAATTTGCCGGAAAAGGCTGATAGAAAAGTCCAGATACCCGCTAAAACCGTGACGACACTTTTAAGTGCTTTGTTGGCATAAAGTGACGACGGCAAAAGTCGACGAATCAGCGGGGTGCATTTTAACATATAGATAATGTTGTTGACTAAACACGTAAAATGCAAGCGAAAGGAGATTTTATAGGTCTCAATCATGGTCTTCTCCCTTCAAGGCCGCAATAATCTTGTCCTTAAAGGCTTCATTATCCAAAGAGTCGCGCTGAATTTCTTCGAGTACTCCATTATTTAAGATGACGATGCAATCGCAAAGATCGAGTGCGAGCTCCATGATATGCGTGGAAAAGATGAGAATATGATTATCCTTCATGTGACGAAGGAGTTTTTTCATCTCATCGGCAACCACCACATCGAAAGAGGTGAGTGGCTCGTCAAGAAGCAAAATGGAAGGATTCGCAATGAAACTCACGAGCAGTTGCATCTTGTTTTTCATTCCGTGTGAATAATCCTTAAGTAAACGGTCACGGTCTTCCGGCTCCAGACTAACGAGGTCAAAATAGTCGTCTAGCGTCTTCGTATTATCAATGTGTTTGGCATTGATTTCCGTAAAAAACTGCAAAAACTCGCGACCGGTCAGAAATTCCGGAACACTTGGTGTGGAAAGCACATAACCGATATCGTCAGACACAACGGGGCGCTCGATATCTTTTCCATCAGCATCTGTCGATAAAATTGAAATATTCCCCGAATCGATGGGTAAATCATCGTTAATGCAGTTAAAAAGAGTAGTCTTTCCGGCTCCGTTTCGTCCGAGAAGACCGTAAATTTTTCCTTCTTCAAAGGTATACGTTGCGCCGCATAGGACGTGCTTCTTATCAAAACTTTTCTCAATACCTTCTACTTTTAATTGCATTATGATTTCCTCCGATTGATTGCTAAGAGGCAAAGCTTCTCACACAAGTTTTCGTAAGAGAGGCCAGTGGCCGCGGCTTCTTGCGGAAGAAGGCTGACCGGAGTCATGCCCGGAAGATTATTGGCTTCGAGGCAATAAAAGGTGTGGTCGTTCTGATTCAGGATAAAGTCAATGCGGGCATAATCTCCAAGATGCAGGGCATTATGCGCGGCAACGGCAAGTGCTTGCGCAGTTTTCGTCTCTTCGTCGGTGAGAACGGCGGGGCAAATCTCTTGGGTTTTGCCGGCCTGATATTTGTTTTCGTAATCGTAGAAACCTTCGTTCGGGACGATTTCGATGATAGGGAGCGCTTCCCCTTCAAGAACACCAATGGAAAACTCGCGTCCAGGGATAAGCTTCTCAACCATAATCAAGGATTCATATTTTTTCGCGTACGTGATTGCCTTCTCCCATTCGTTACTGTCATGTACAAGTGAAATGCCACAGCTCGAGCCGCAGCCCAATGGTTTTACGACGCAAGGGAAACCAATCGCGTCGATAACCTTTTGCATCGTATCCGTTGCCGTATTGAAAAGCATCCAGTCGGCAGTCGGAATACCTTCGTATCTCATAAGTGTCTTGGAAATGTTTTTATCCATCGCAATGGCAGAGCCGACATAATCAGAGCCGGTGTAGGTGATGTCGAAGCAGTCAAAGACTGCCTGAAGCATGCCGTTTTCACCCATGGCACCATGAAGTGCGACGAAAACGACATCGGCAGCCTTCGCAAGAGGAAGGATATTTGGCCCGATGAGCTCTTTGCGTCCGCCGTGAGCGGCAATAATCGCATCGAGGTCAGGTTCAGTCGCTTGGATTTGATAAGAAAACTTTTTTCCGCTCTCTGGTTTATAGAAGAGAGCTTCGACATCGTCTATCGAATCGATGCCTTCATATACATCCGCAAAAGCGACATGGTGTCCTTTAGAAAGTAAAGCATTGGCGATTAAGCTTCCGGAGGAGAGAGAAACGTCGCGTTCCGGACTGATTCCTCCTGCAAGAACGAGTATTTTCATAAAAAAGGCCTCCTTGACCAAATATTGTGACGGGGCATGCCCCTATTGAATGTCAAACCATTAGCGATTTTACCACAGGCAGTAAAAAAGGGAAACAAAGGGAGGCAAAACGACGGTCTTTTTCGTTTCCTCGCTAGCGGTTCTAATGAGAATCCACTCAATATGAGATTTCAAGTGAAAAATGTTCATAATTGGGGGTGAACGTGTTAAGATAAGACTGATATTTATGTGGAAGGATACGTCTTTTCTATGACGAAGATTCAAATATTAACTCCATTTTTTAATGAAGAAGAACAAATACCGATTACAATCGAACGAATGATTCCGATTATGGAAGCGATTGGTGACGATGTGTCATTGTTGATGGTCGATGATGGCTCGAAGGACGCGACCTGGGATAAAATTTGCGAAGGTGCCGCCAAGTATCCGACTCGAGTAAAGGGCGTCCGGTTTTCACGTAATTTTGGTAAGGAAGCGGCACTTCTGGCCGGTATGGATGCGTCGGATTGCGACGCGCTTGTCATTATGGATGGTGATTTACAACATCCACCGGAGAAAATTGCAGAGATGGTGGATTTATGGAAACAAGGATATGAGGTTGTCGAAGGCGTTAAATCCGAACGACAAAAGGAGAGCTTTGGTTCGAAGATGAATGCCATCTTCTTCTACGGTTTTTTCAAGAAGATATCCGGATATGATCTCAATAATGCTTCCGACTTCAAATTACTCGATCGTCGTGTGATTGATACATTATGCTCGATGCCGGAGCACAATACATTTTTTCGCGGCATGGCCGCATGGGTTGGTTTCAAAAGAACGACCTTCACATTCGAGGTACAAGACCGCGAGACCGGACATTCGCGATGGAATTTTGGAAAGCTCATTAAGCTTTCCGTCGACGCCATCACCTCTTTTTCATCGGTGCCGCTGCAGCTGATTACAATGATTGGTTCTCTATTCATGATTGGAGCATTCATACTTGCCATTCAAACACTCGTCCGTTTCTTCATGGGAAATGCGGCGGATGGATTTACCACGGTGATTTTGGTGACGCTTCTAATCGGCGCCTGCATCATGGTGAGCCTAGGCCTCATTGGCACATATATTGCCAAGATTTTCGACGAAGTAAAACGTCGTCCGCGCTACATCGTATCGGAAGATACGAACCGAAACACGAAGGATAAGATGAATAAGCAGAAAGAAAGCGAGGAAAAGAATTCATGATTGCGATTTTGTATATCGTGGTTGCCGTTTTTTTCGGCACGCAACTGATTCGTTTGCTGGTTCCAGACATTCGACGTCTTTATGTGGGCATTTCCGTCAGACAAGACACCCTTTCCAAAATCCCGGATGCGCTTTTCCTTTATCCTGCTGGGTTTTTGATTGGCATCTCGACACTTTCTTTTCTTACCTATTTTATGGCGTATTTGATGTACGATTTCGTTCCGAAATCGACACATGTACTCTTGCCGGCTAACGGAGTATCGATGTGTTTCTTAGCCGCAATTGGCTGCATTTGCTGGAAGAAGCATTACAGTCGTACGCATGACAAAATCGCACAAGAGCAGACAATCAAGAAGCTTCCGGTTTTCCGTCGCAAGTGGACGGAGATACTTTTTCTCTCCGTAGTTATCGCAGCTATTGTTGTCGCCGCTTCGTTCGTTTATTTTTATTCGTTTCATGCCGACGGATCAAATGTTCATGTCGGTTACAGTGTTTACAGCGACTTTGCTCCGCATATCGCTTTGACATCATCATTTGCCGAAGGCACCAATTTTCCGACACAATACCCGCACTTTGCGAGCGACAACATCCAATACCATTTCCTTTTTTACTTCCTTTGCGGCAATCTTGAAGCACTGGGTTTGCCATTGGTGTGGGCCATCAACCTGCCGAGTATCTTGTGCCTTGTCGCCACGCTTTGCCTCTTTGGTTTGTTGGCGGTACTTCTTTCGGGAAGACGTTTATCGTTCTTGCTTTTCCCGATTCTCTTTTTCTTCCGCAGTTCTGTGAATATTTTCTATCAGATTATTGATTTGACGAAGTTCCCGAACGCTTCCGTAAGCACCGTATTGAAGGGAATTGCGGATCAAACAATATGGTACGCGCATTCTCCTAGAGATGAATGGGGAATATGGGCAGTGAATGTCTATGCAAACCAACGCCATCTCGTGCTCGGACTCGGATTATCCGTGATTCTGATTATCCTCTTTCTCCCGCATTTCCGTCGCATGTTCCTTCATCTTTCGAAGCTTCAAGGCGCGAAAACCAAGTGCACACGATTCTTTATTTCCCGTGAGGCTTGGCTATTCCGTCAAAATGATCCGCTCCATCCAATCGGCTCATTGATTTTAGCTTGCATCATTGTGGCTGTTATGCCCTTTTTCCATGGGTCGGCGCTCATCGCGGCATTACTCATATTGTTTTGTATGGCAATTTTCTCCGAAAACCGCTTAAGCTACGCAGTAGTCGCACTGCTTGCGATTATTTCGGCTTCTTTGCAATCCATTTTCTTCTCGGGCAGTGTATCCAGTGTCGCATTGTTCACTTACCATTTTGGATTTATTCTCGATTTGCCCGAAAAGGCGAGTGCAGGACAGGTTCTCTCGTCTTTCTCAGAGATTTTTTCCTACCTCTCATCCATAGGATTCCTAACATTCCTGATTCCTTTGATAATCATGGTGGGACTTTTTATTTACGAAATCATCAGGAAGAGAAATATCTATCGCCCGGTCTTAATCGTTGCCTGTTTATTCCCGCTGATATTTGCATTTTTCTTCATGGTCTCTCGCGAAGCGTTGGCCAACCACAAATTCATCCAAATCACATTCCTATTCTTAGATGTTTTTGTAGCCGGAGCATTAGCCAATATCATCATTTTACCGATGCGCCCTCGACAAACACGATTCGAGACCAAGGACATGGCACACGAGCGCGAAACACCGGACCGCCCGATTACAGTAGCGCCTTCCGTTTACTACCCATCGCAAATTGCGGCTGCTGTATTGTCATTCGTGCTGATTCTTTGCTTAGTCGGCACAGGCATCAGCGAATGGTTTGTCTACAAGAATATCAATAAGGGATACGTGGAGCTTCATACCGATTCGCAAATGGTCGAATGGATTGAGGAGAATACGACAAACAAGGATGTTTTCTTGACACCGATGTGGTCGACGAACGACTTTTTCTTAAGCGGTCGAATGGCATATTACGGGTGGCCCTATTTTGCATGGTCAGCCGGACATGATACAGAGATTCGTCAAGCCAATTACCAATGGCTGCTTACCGGTTGCTACGGTAATATTGATGAGTTCCGTCGTTATTGTGGAGAACAAGGCATCACCTACTTCATCGCATCAGACGATTATTTCGGCGTTGAAGAAAGCAACCATTACTACTTTGCAAACTTCTTCGAAACCTACTTGGAGCCAGTCGCGACATTCCCAGAGATTAATACGACAATCTACAAGATATCGTGACTTGACAAAGAGCCAAATGCGCGTAAGATAGACGTGTAACCGAATAATTTGGAAACTAACGAAAAAGCATCGCGATACACGTCGCCTTCCTGATTCAAAAGTGACCATCATCATAATTATGTATTGATTTGACGATGAACGTCCTTTTGAAGCTGTGCGCGACAAGAGGACGTTTTTTTGCTGAAAGGAGAGACCTATGTGTAAAAGAATTGCCGTCGTGGCAGCGGTTTTGGATCATCCGGAGCTATGTGCGGCTTCATTTAACAAAGAAGTCGCCTCGTTTCACGGAATAATTAAAGGTCGTATGGGAATCCCCTTTGACGACGAAGAAATGGCCGTCATCAGCTTAACCGTTGTCGGTGAACTCGATGAAATCAATGCATTGACGGGGCGCTTGGGACGCATCCCAGGAATCAATGTTAAAACCGCCATCTCCGCCAAGGAAATTGCTCCACACGACGTAAAGTAATAATCAATGGCCGCTTTCGCGGCGTGAAAGGTGAAAACATATGATTATTGAAGGTATGGAAATTGAAGAATTCATTAACCAGCAGGAAATCGAAGATACTCTTGCTCATGCGCAGCACGCATCTGACGAAGAAATCGCAGAAATTCTGGCACGTGCAGAGCGTTTTGCCGGACTGAAGCCACTGGACGTAGCGAAGCTTCTCATGATGGACGACAAGCATTTGCCGGAGCTCTTCCGTATTGCTCGCAAAATCAAAGAAGCCATTTATGGCAATCGTATCGTCATGTTTGCTCCGTTATACGTAAGTGATTATTGCGTCAATCATTGTCTCTATTGTAGCTACAATAAGTGCCATCAATTTAATAGAAGAAAGCTGACTACGGAAGAAATCCGTCGCGAAGTCATCGAAATCGAGAAGATGGGACACAAGCGTATCGCCATGGAAGCCGGTGAGGACGATGAAAACTGCCCAATTGACTACATTGTCGACGCCTTGAAAACAGTCTATGCGACTCAGTCTGACATCTCGGGCGAGATTCGACGCGTGAATGTGAATATTGCATCCACCACAGTCGAAAACTTCAAGAAGTTAAAGGAAGTCGGTATCGGTACCTACATTCTTTTCCAGGAGACATACCACCAGCCGACTTATAAAAAGTATCATGTTTCTGGCCCGAAGAGCGATTATTGGTATCACACCACCGCATTTGACCGTGCCCAGACTGCAGGAATTGATGATAACGGCGCAGGCGTACTTTTCGGACTGGCAGATCCGTACTTCGAAACCTTGGCATTGATGATTCATAATGAGCATATGGAAAAGACCTATGGCGTCGGATTCCATACCATTTCCGTACCACGTATCCGCCCGGCAGAAGGAGCGAATCTCGAAGAGATTTACCCTCATATTCCGGACGATGCAACCTTCCGCAAAATCGTGGCGGTTATCCGTCTTGCTGTGCCATATACTGGCATGATTATTTCGACACGTGAATCGGCAGCCATGCGAAAAGACCTTCTTGATTGTGGCATTACGCAAATGAGTGCATGCAGTGCCGTCGGTGTTGGCGGCTATTATGCGGAAAAAGTTCGCCGCGAAACCGGCAAAACCGATCCGTCCTTGATGGCACAGTTCGATAAGAGTGATGAACGTTCTGCGGATGAAATTATCACCTGGCTCATGAGCGAAGGATTGATTCCTTCATGGTGTACCGCTTGTTATCGCAAAGGAAGAACAGGCGATCGCTTCATGTCATTGGCGAAGAGTGGCGAAATCAAGAACACGTGCCACCCAAATGCTTTGATGACATTATCCGAATACCTTGAAGATTATGCTTCTCCGGAAGGAAAGAAAATCGGCTACGCCCTCGTTGACCGTGAACTTGAAAAAGTGGCGGATCCTGAGAAACGCGAAGCCGCGCGCGCCAATGTCACCCTTATCCGTGGCGGCAAGAAGAGAGACCTATATTTCTAATGCAATATATTTCCCACAGAAAATGAAAGGCTCTTTCCCTTAAATCGTGTAGAATAAGGGAAGGGGTTTTTCATTATTCGCCCAGAATCAAGACAACCAAGGGAGAACGATTATGGATAAATCAGATGTGATCGTCATTGGCGCCGGACCTGCAGGTATGATGGCCGCCATCACGGCAGCCAAGAAAGGCGTCCGAGTCATACTTCTCGAAAAGAATCACGTATGCGGAGAGAAACTCCTGCTCACTGGTCACGGCCGCTGTAACATAACCAATCTCACATCACTTTCGGAATACAGCACTCGCTATTTTGAAAACGGCAAGTTCTTGATTTCCGCTCTCCATGCATTTTCGCCTGAAGACATCGTCGAATTCTTTGACGCAGAGGGCCTTCATCCTCATATCGAAAACGATATTCTAGTATTTCCACATACGGAAAAAGCTATCGACGTACGAGACACCCTTCTTCGTATGCTAACTCGTTTTTCCGTGCATACAATAACAGATGCCGAAGTCGTTGAAATTGCCGCGCTTCATGCGAAGTCGAGCTCTGATGAGATGTCCGCGCCAACATGTTATATGGTCACTACGGCAGACGGTCGAAGGTATTCTGCCCCGTCATGTATCGTTACTGTCGGTGGAGCGACCTTCCCGCAAACTGGCTCGAATGGAAAAATGCTTCCACTTCTTCATTCGCTCGGTCATACATCCACGCCGCTTTTGCCATCACTCGCCCCGATCCTTTGTGAAAAACAAGGCATCGACGTTTTGGCCGGACTTTCTTTATCCGATGTAGACGTCGAATTGATAATTGATGAGAAAACGGCGGCCCGTTCACACGGCGATATACTTTTTACACACACGGGACTTAGTGGTCCCGCAATCATGCGCTTGGCGCGTTATTTACCATCGAATCAGACAAAATACGCGGCAGGTTGTGTGGCTCTTCGCTTCGCTTTTATTTCACGTGCAACCGCCGATGAATGCATAATGACACAGCTTTCCGATCACCCTAATATGACCATCGGCCGAATCCTCTCCCTTTTCGTCCCGAATCGACTGGCAAAATGGATGCTGGCGCGTATCCATATCGATGAATCGAAGCCTGCTCATGACATTACCAAAGAAGAACGAAAGAAAATCACCGCAGAGCTCAAAGAAGGTCGATACACCGTAACTCGTCAATCTCCGATGCATAACGCATTTCTAACCCGTGGTGGAATCACACTATCGGAGGTTTCGCCGAAAACCATGGCATCGAAAATCAATCCCGGTCTATTTTTTGCCGGAGAAGTTCTTGATATTGACGGCGAATCGGGCGGATTTAATCTCCAAGCTGCATGGTCGACGGGCTATGTCGCTGGTGAATCGGCGGCCACCCACGCAAGAATGACAGATACCGAAAATTGATTCGTTGCCGAAATCGTGGTACTCTTTTTCTGTGTTTTGAAAGGAATAATGAGGACATATGGATAAGGATCAATCACCAACTACGAATACAGAAAATACCCCGTCAATCGATGCATTACCGATGACGGATTCTGAGTTGGATAATTCAAAGAAGAAAGATACGGTCGCTGATGCGAAGCCCACCGATACGGACATCGAGTGTCCGCATTGCGGGTATATCAATCCACCCGAGAAAACACTTTGCGACCTGTGCAATGAACGTCTCGATGGTGTTTCCGAGAAAACCAATTACAAAATGGCCGATTTGTATTCTTCCGGTGTCGCCAAGCCACTTGACGAAGATAGCCAATCCGCTGGCCACCTCTTTTTATCTCTTCCCGTTAGAATCATTTCTCTTGCCATCGTATTGATTATTGTCGGTTGTGTTCTCGTTTTTGTATATAAAGGTGCAGACAACGAAGAGATTAAGGATTGGCAAACAATGGAAAAAAGCGAATTCCGGCAGGTGAACGTCACGGAATATATGGAGTACTACACGAAACCTGAACAGCACGCGAAAGAGAACATAGCTATCTCTGGTGAGGTTTACTTTGTCTACCAAGAAGGCAATAATTATTGCTACAACATTGTCATGAGTGATAACTCCACGTGTACATGGCTCATCAACTATACACCGAAGGAAGACAATCCGAAGCCTCGAGAAGGCGACTATGTGACGTTTTATGGCGAATTTCAAGGTCTTACTGAGGTTGAACTTGTATTGACCGATAATGAAACCATCCAAATGCTTAGCGTATACTCGTGTCAATGCGACATATCGTGATAAAAAATATTTGCAAAACCTTTTATTCATGATACAATATCCGTAATTTTAGCCGAAGATATGGCTAATGTTTGCCTGTTACTTCTGTCTGGGGGAAAAAAGACAGCTGTAACATTTTTACGGAGGGGGATCATCATGGAAAATTTTAGTGAAAAAAGCGGGTTATTCAGCACAGGCGTAGATGAATCATGTGGCGATATCACTTGCCCACATTGCGGGTACATCAATCCAGGCGAAAAAAACAATTGTGAAATGTGCGGAGAATCGGTGAGAATTTCACCTGAAGAGAAACAACGCATGGAAAATGAAAGCGAAAGATTCAGATCCATGCGCTACCAACAGCCAAGGATTGTTTCGACGAGTACCAAGATTCCGATCCCGGTTATTGCCGTTGGATGTAGCCTTTTACTTGTTTTTTTTGGGACTGGTTTTTTTTCTCCTTATGTCTCTCTTGGGTAGTTCGCAGGACGGATACGACGCGTCACGTACTGAATACAATTATGTCTATCCAGAAGTTTACCAAGATTACGTCATAGGAGGCGATTCGCTCGAAGGCGATTGGATTTGGATGCCGTGCAGTGTAATTGCAGTCGAGCAAACTGATGAGAAGACGCAATTGACAGTTACCATGCAACATGAATATTTCTATGAGTCAGATACCGTTTGGATAGTTACCTATGATCCACAATCATCTAGCGACGCTAAAAATATTGACGTCGGTGATGATATTAATCTTTATGGACAATATACCGGTCATACTGATTATACGGAACCGGGAACTCCATATGTTGATAGAGTACCGACTATGACTGCCTACCGCGGCGCGGTGGATTATCTTTTTTCAAATGACGCTTTTGTAGTCGCCGAGTATCTAAGCGTAAAGCTTACTGGGGGAATCGAAACATGGAGGACTGAACAAGCAAATTAATCTGAAGCTTGAGAGAAATCACGGACTCGGTGCAGTAAACACAGACTACATTCTGATATTGTTTTAACTAAACACGACAAGAAGTGAAACCATGGGCAAGCCCATGAATGAGCATCTTGTCGTTTTTAGTTGTCAGAAAATGTGGCGCATGTGAATCCAACAGTACCGTGCGAAAAGCAGTAGTAAGAAATAATTTGTATTATGCAAAAATCACTATTGACAATTAAACAGTACCGCCTTATACTCACTACTGTACAAAGCTTACTAGCAAAGGAGGAAATCAAATGAATGTACAATTTAAAAAGGGTGTGCTTGACCTATGCGTGCTTTCCATGCTGAAAGATAGCGATTGTTACGGATATGAGTTAGCCAATACTCTTTCAGAGCTCATCAAGATTTCAGATGGCGCTGTTTACCCACTTCTTCGCAAGCTCGCATCTGACGGGTTCGTTACGACATACTTGCAAGAATCACAGAGTGGCCCGCCTCGTAAATACTACAGCTTAACGGCAATGGGGCAAAAGCAGCTGAAAGAATTAATGGAAGAGTGGATTAGCTTTACAGAAAGCGTAAATAAAATTGTGGGGGGGACAAGCTCATGACAAAACAAGATTATCTGTCAGCGCTTAGAGCATATTTAGCTAAGTTACCAAGCGATGAAGTCGAAGATATTTTGCGTGATTTCGAAGAGCACTTCTCTATTGGCTTATCACAAGACAAGACAGAACAGGAGATTGCCGCAGAACTCGGTTCTCCCGCAGAAGTCGCTAAGACGTACATTGATGAAACAATACCAGAAGGCTTCGAAGCCACAACCGCCGGTGCAAGGGTAACCGGACAGACAATTGCAGCGGCACCTGTTGCAAAAGCGGAAAAGGATGTTTCAGGTGCGCGAGTTTTCGTTGTACTCTTTAACCTCTTAGTATTTATCTGGGTTTGGATTAGTATTGCAATGACCGTACTTGGATTCTGGATGCTTCCGATTGGCTTGATTATTGCCGTGATTGCTATGTTGATTGCGATTGCAGCAGTTCCTGCGGCGGCAATGGCGTTTTACATTTTCTTGCTTCTCGGATTGCTTTTCCTCGCGATTGCGACGGGCATAGCTATGTTCTTTGCAACAAAGGGATTTATCTGGGTAACGGTAGAATACGTAAAATGGAACAAGAAGATATATAAAGAAGGATTTTAAGGGAGGCGCAACATGAAAAAGAGCACGAAAGTATTGCTTTGGAGTCTTGGTATTTCGACGTTTCTCTCACTTGTTTGTTTCGGAATTTCCATAGGTATCGGTATTCATGAGCTCCCGAAACTCGGAAAAGAGTGTTGGGATGAGTGGGAAGATAGTGGTTATTTTGAAATGGAGGAAGGAAGCATCATTATTAATGGTGTTGACCCCGATGAGCTCGATGAGGATGTAACGGTAGACCTGCCATTTCTTCATGTCGACGTTGATCAAGAAACAGGCGACATTGTCGTTGATATGCCAGGATTACATATAAGAACGAATGATGACGGAGATACAAGTGTTGCATTCGGAAATGAAGAACCTGCGGAATTAACCGATGAATCGGATGAAACTGATACTTCGACTGAAACCACGCAAATTGCAGAAACGACAGTTGCTGCTGAATAAAACAAGCTACTTCGGTAGTTGAATATATGACGAGAAAGGTGTTTCGCGATGCGAACGAAAGGAAGGCGATTGATGATAAACCGGATTTTTGTGAAGCCAATCAAGAAATAAGTTCCCGAAAAGTGGAGTTCTCTATGTGAGGACTCCATTTTTAGTTATTTTTCTTAACGATTCTTATGTTGACAATTTGCGAAAAAGCTTTCATAATACACATACATCACATAAGTGATGCTTATAGCGCACATGCGTTGACGGAGAAAAGTAACCATTCTTGAACGAACAGGGCGTGCCGGTCATAGATTGAGAGCCGACATACGAAGATTGAATTGTGAAGTTCCCTCTCGAGCAGATTTGCTGAATGTTTCACTAGTAGGCAAATACGGAAGCCTCCCGTTATCATAAGGCATTTGGCTGATAGGCCGAAGAACGAGCGCGATGTCCGGATAACGGATATCGAAAATGGGTGGTACCGCGAATGAATTTCGTCCCATTGCTATTTCGAAGGAGAGATGGCGATGGGTTTTTTGTCGTCTCTCGGGTGTGAAAACACCAACGTTTATGTGTCGCCGGACATTGCGACAAGAAAGGTGGTCTTATGAGACGAGAAGTGAATTCCTACATTTGGAATCCGGAAGAGGAGTGCATGTCAGATGAGAAACGTGCGCAGGTGCAAAGTGAACGCCTGGTGAATTGCGTGAATCGCATGTACGAACATGTGCCTTACTATCGTAAGCGCATGGATGAGCAAGGAATTAAACCGGGAGATATTCGCGGTGTTGAGGATTTACATAAATTACCATTTACCGATAAATTCGACTTCAGAGATAATTATCCGTTCGGTACATTGGCTGTGCCGCGTGATGAACTGGTGCGCGTGCATGCTTCTTCAGGAACGACAGGCCGCATGAAGGTCGTTGGCTATACACGAAATGACGTGAAATTGTGGCAGGAAGTACTTTGCCGTTCGATGGCACGTAGTGGTGTGCAAAAGGGTGATCTCGTGCACATTGCGTATGGTTATGGCCTCTTCACAGGTGGTTTGGGACCGCATTATGCCTGTGATCCGATGGGCGCGATTGCATTGCCCGTTTCCGGCGGCAATACGGCCAGACAGATTCAGATTTTGCGCGAGTGGAAACCGCAGGTCATCATGTGTACACCGACCTATATGTTGCATTTGGCGGATCAAATGGAAGCGATGGGTGTGGGACCTGATGAATTGGCATTGCGTACCGGTATTTTCGGCGCGGAAGCTTGGACACTCGAGATGCGTGACCAAATCGAAGAGAAAATCGGATTGCGTGCTTTTGATATTTACGGTTTGACAGAAATCTGCGGGCCTGGTGTTGGTTGTAGCTGTGAGCATTCTGACTTGATTCATATCGAATCGGATCACTTCATTCCGGAAATCGTCGACCCAGAAACGGGAAAACCGCTTCCTGAAGGCGAGCTCGGAGAATTGGTATTCTCTTCGGTCACTAAAGAAGGTGTACCGCTTCTGCGATATAACACACACGATTTGACGCGTATTTACTATTCTAAGTGCGAATGCGGTCGTACATCACCACGTATCGAGAAGGTGACGGGTCGTGCCGATGACATGCTGATTATTCGTGGTGTGAATGTTTTCCCATCGCAAATCGAGGCTGTTTTGCTCGCACACAGTGAGGTCGAGCCACACTATATCATCATTGTGGACCGTATCAATAATATGGATCGCATGGTCGTAAAGGTCGAAATGACCCCTTCGTTCTTCTCGGATTCTATTCGCGAAATCGAACGGATTGAAAGAGTTTTGGAAGGCGATATCGCTTCTATTACCGGTATTCATGCAAAGATTCAACTTTGCGAGCCTCGCTCATTGCCTCGTTCGGAAGGCAAGATGAAGCGTGTCTATGACGAACGTAACGTACAGCAAAGCCCACTTACAGCGAAAAAGTAATACGTGGATTTTAAGGTAACGGAGTCGTAAATGTCGCGCATATAGTTACCTGAAATGGCTGAATAACAAACAAATACAACCCTCTCTTGTTTTCTGCTATAATAGCAAAGTAGTATGGTAGCAAGAGAGGGTATTTTTATGGAAAATATGCCGATTTCGGAAGGAGCGAGAGACTCTTTTCGTAGCGTAGGTATTTTGGGCCTTGGTCTCATTGGAGGCTCTTTGGCTCGAGCCATTCGTTCCCGGACAGATGTCGCACGTATTGTGGCAGCCGATGTTGACGGGAAAGCACTCGAGCTGGCACGTGAAGATAACGTGATTGATGATTTTGCGGTGATTACACCGGACAATATTTCCCAAGGATTACATATATTTAATGGAATCGACGTGCTTTTTTTGTGTACGCCGTTAGACGTGATGACACAGATGAAGCCGGTTTTGCAAACGCTTGATATTGGTGTGATTACGGATGTCGGGTCGGTAAAGGCACCTGTGATGGACGCAATGACTTTGCCGAATTTTATCGGTGGTCATCCGATGGCAGGCAGTGAAAGACGTGGATATACATGTGGACGGGCGTCGCTGTTTGAGCAGGCATTATATGTGCTTTGCGTACCAAATGGATGTATGCTCGCGGCATGGCAGTTATGTGCAATGGAGAAGTTAATTACCGATATCGGGGCAATACCGATGCGTATGACAGCGATTGAGCATGACGAACGAGTCGCGGCGGTGTCCCATTTGCCGCACGTGGTAGCGTCGGCGCTTTCACTTTTTATGGCAAATGAAGATGACGGGGCTTTGGCGCGCATGGCCGCAGGTGGTTTTAAAGATATTACACGCATTGCTTCTTCGGATTCGGCGCTTTGGGCGGGTATCACGAATGCATCGCGAGATGCGCTTTTACCTATTATTGACAGATATATCGAGGTGATTACGAAGTGGAAGGCAGCGCTTGTGGCCGAAGATGAAAAGGAGCTCGAGCGACTGTACTCGATGGGTGCATGCTACCGCAATCATTTAATGGATGGGACGCGCGGTGCGTTGGAGTCGGCGGCTTCTGTGACCGTTTATTTAGCGGACCGACCTGGTGAGCTCGGTGCGATTACGACTCTTTTAGGTGAGCATGATATGAATATTACGAATATCAATATCCGTCATTTCCGTGCTTATGAAGGCGGACAGCTACAGCTACTGCTTCGTACCTCTGCGGAGGCCGTGGAAGCCTGCGCGTTGTTGAGGGAGGCTGGATATGAGTGCGATTAAGGTTGGCATTATCGGGTATCCTTTGGGGCATTCCATGTCACAATACATTCATGAGAGAATCATGGAAGCGGCCGGAATCAGCGGGCGTTACGAAGTGATGGAGATTTCGCCGAAGGAACTGCCAACGTATGCGCCGATTCTACTTCGCGAATTTACGGGCTTTAACGTGACGATTCCGCATAAGGTCGCGCTTGTACCCTATATGGATGAGTTAGATGCGCGTGTTCAGGAATATGGCGCACTCAATACAGTATGTCGGCGCGTCGGATATAACACGGATGCTGATGGCTTTTTGTCGCTGGGTATGGATTTTGCCGGAAAGAAAGTACTGGTAACCGGAGCTGGCGGAGTATCACGAATGATGACGTGTGAGGCGGCTAAGGCAAAAGGAAAAGTGACGGTGCTGGCTCGCTCCTTAGAGAAAGCCGCAGCTTTGCAATCCGAATTGCGCGGAAAAGGACTTTCTATTGATATCACGGATTCTGTCGATGACTACGGTATGGCAGAAATATTTCTACAAGGTACACCTTGTGGCATGTGGCCGAATATACATGAAGCTGCACCCGGTATAGAAGCCATTGACGCGAATACTCTCGTTTTTGACACTATATACAATCCGAAACCCACGAAGCTTCTTCTTACTGCAAAAAAACGCGGTGCGAAAACGCTAAGTGGACTTTCGATGCTCTTTTATCAGGCTTTAGCGGCAGAGAAAATATGGTCGCCGGAGGCCGATTTTGCAGACGAACGAATGGCGCGCCTTTTGCCCGAGATTGAAAAAGAGATGCTTCGAAATTATCCGATGAAGATTGTCTTGACCGGTTTTATGGGCGCAGGAAAGACCGAAATCGGGCGGATGCTGGCGGCGGAGCTGCGCGTGCCGTTTGTCGATTTGGACGAAGAAATTGTTCGCGTCGCGGGATGCCCGATTCGTGAAATTTTTGCACGTGACGGGGAAGAATCATTCCGACGTATGGAAAGTGCGGTTTTCCTTGAAGTAATGAAGCATAAAGAACGTGCGGTGGTTTCCTTGGGGGGCGGCGCCGTTATGCGGGAAGAAAATCGAAAGGTGCTTGCCGCGTCAAATGCACGCACTGTTTTCTTGCGTGCGCCGATCGATGTTCTTTGGGAGCGAATCCACGGAGACGAAGGGCGGCCGATGCTTCAAGGCGGCGACGATTTGTCCTCGACCGATGCACAATATCGTCACGCGGAAGCGCTTTATCTCTCGAGAATACCATTATATGAAGAAATAGCAGATGTTACGGCAGATGCGACGAGGTCACCGGAGGATGTGCTCAGAAATGTAATGGATGCTTTGTCTTAGAAATTGACGCATGGTACAATAAAAAGAGTGAACGCCACCGATATGTTTCAGCATACGGCGGCAGGAAGATGAGGGAAAGAATATGCCTGAATTAATGGCCAATACCAATCATGGAAAATACCCGATTTTGATTCGCACAGGCGCGATTTCGCAGCTTGGCGAGGTTGCCGAAAAGAGTGTTCGTGGAAGAAATGCTTTTGTTGTGACGGATGAAATTGTCGCTCCTTTGTATTTGGCAAAGGCGGTCTCGTCTTTAAAGGATAAAGGATTTAAGGTGAGCACGTTCACCGTTCCTGCAGGCGAGAGCTCCAAATGTAGAGAGATGCTTTTCATGATTTATGATGAGCTGTTTGCGGCAGGCATCACCCGCTCCGATTTAATTATTGCTTTGGGCGGTGGCGTGGTCGGTGATTTGACCGGATATGCGGCGGCATCGTATCTACGCGGCTGCCCGTTGATTCAAGTGCCGACGACATTGCTGGCGCAGGTTGACTCAGCAATCGGCGGTAAGACTGGTATTGATATGCCTTATGGGAAGAATCTGGTTGGTGCATTTTATCAGCCGAAGGCGGTGATTATTGACCCGAGTTTGTTGAAATCATTACCGCGCACACGAATGGCTGAAGGTATGGCAGAAGTCATCAAATACGGCTGCATTCGCGATGCCATGCTTTTCGAGTCGATTGAAAAGGGCATGTTTGATTTGGAATGGATTCTGGAACGCTGCGTGCGCATTAAGACGACCGTGGTACAAAACGATGAATATGATAACGGCGAGCGTATGCTTTTGAATTTTGGACATACGATGGGACATGCGATAGAGAAGGTTTCGGGATATTCGACAATGACGCACGGCGAGGCGGTTGCCATTGGCATGGTGACGGCGGCACGGATTGGCGTGAAGAAGAATATGACGAGTGAGAAAGATGTGGAACGCATTATTTCTGTTCTCGAAAAATGGCATTTGCCGACATCGACCGATTTGCCGCTCGAGGAGCTCTATAACAGCATGCTTTCAGATAAGAAAAAGCTCTCGGGCAAGGTATATTATGTGCTTTTGAAGTCGATAGGGGAGGCGGTCACATGTCCGCTTTCTGAGGCTGAGCTTCGCGACGTTTTGGAACTCTGAATGGGGACGCCCGATTGCAATGGCGAAAGGAGAAGACTTTTGAAACAGGGAAAGACGCATTCCAAAATTCCGGATGCGGTGAGACTGGATCCGAAGACACTGACCGGAAATTGCGAAGTGCCGATGTCGAAAAGTATTTTGCATCGAGCGCTGATTATGGCATTTTTAGCAGGCAATCTCGATTTGGTATTGTTCGATGAAGAGAATGCATCGGACGATATTTTGGCGACGAAAAAATGCCTCGAAATTCTTGATGAAGCACGCAAAGAGGGCAAAGAAGAGGTGACTCTTTTTTGCAATGAATCGGGCTCCACATTACGTTTTATGATTCCGCTCGCGGCTGTCCTCGGTATTCGGGCACGCTTCGAAGGCGCAGGACGACTGGGGAAACGACCGATACAGGCCTTCGACGAGGTGTTCCGCGTGGCAGACGTCGATTTTCATCCGATTACGGAGTCGGCAAATCTTCCGGCAATTGTCTCCGGTGTTTTACCGGCAGGTATATATTCGATTGAAGGAAAAATCAGTTCGCAATATATTTCGGGTCTTTTGATGGCGCTCTCGTATGCCAAAGGTGCATCGACGGTTCTTTTATCGTCGCCTTTGACGTCGGCACCCTATGTCGACTTAACGATTGAGGTCATGCGGGCTTTTGGTGTCACGGTCGCTCGGACAAAGGATGGATTCTATATTTCGGGAACGGAAAAACCGAATCGTGCGATACCTTTTACGGCGGAGGGCGACTATTCGCAGGCGGCTTTTTGGCTCGTGGCAAATTATTTGGGTGCCGCCGTATGTGTTACAAATCTACCGCGCATGTCACTTCAGGGAGACCGCGCGATTACGACATTACTTGCCGAATTGGCACGCCGAGAGCGTGCGATTGAAGACGGTGAGGCATTAGCTCCGATGGAAATGGACGCACGGGATTGTCCGGATTTAGTGCCGGTATTTGCTGTGGCATGCGCGGCAACGGCATGCGTCGTTCGCATTATTCACGCGGAGCGACTTGTAGAAAAGGAATCGAATCGATTGGTATCGACGGTAACATTGCTTCGTGCTTTGGGTGCTGACGTTTTGGAGACAGATGACGGCATGGAGATTCATGGCAAAAAAATGATTGGCAATGCGCCAGTGTTCTCGAAGGCGACGATTAACCCGCATCATGACCATCGATTGGTCATGGCGGCGGCGGTAGCGGCCGTAAGGGCAGACGGCCCGATTATCATTGAAGATGCTGCTTCGGTAGCGAAATCGTATCCGCGTTTTTTCGAAGATTATCAAAAACTAGGAGGCTTTGTCTATGGGATCAATGTGGGGTAAATACATAACCATCAGCGTTTTTGGTGAATCACACGGGCCAGCGATTGGCGTGGTGATTGATGGCCTTCCTTCGGGCGTGACGATTGATATGGACGAAGTAGATGTGGAGATGAAGCGTCGTGCACCGGGAAATGGGCAGGCGGGTTCTACACCACGTAAAGAATCTGACGAGCCAATGATCCTTTCCGGACTTTTGAATAATGTGACGGAAGGCACACCACTTGCTGTGATGATTCCAAATGATAATACGAAAAGCAAGGATTACGAAGCATTAAGTGCAACACCCCGTCCGGGACATGCCGATTTGTCTGGTCTAATGCGTTATTGTGGATGCCATGATATGCGCGGCAGTGGGCATTTCTCGGGAAGGCTTACGGCGCCGATTGTTTTTGCAGGTGCAATTGCCAAACAAATATTGGCGACAAAGGGTGTCGTAATCCGCGGACATGTTTTACGTATCGGTGATATTTCGGACACCCCTTGGGATGGGATGAGTGTCCCAGAGAAAAAATTCAACAATCCGGATGTATTTCCGGTGGACGATGTCGAGCAAGGCGAAAAGATGCAGGCTTTGATTACCGCGGCTCGTGAAGACGGCGATTCTGTTGGTGGTGTCATTCAGGTTCTGGCAGGTGGTATGCCGGCGGGCGTGGGAAATCCGATATTTGAAAATATCGAGAGCATCATTTCATCAATCATGTTCGCAATTCCGGCCGTAAAAGGCGTTTCGTTCGGAGACGGTTTTGATGTTGCTTCCCATAAAGGCTCTGAAAACAATGATTCACCGTGTATTGTTGGGAAATCACTTCGTATGAAAACGAATCACGCAGGTGGAATTGACGGTGGCATCAGTACGGGCATGCCGATTGTCGTCAATGTTGCGATGAAGCCGACACCTTCAATTGCAAAAGAACAAGAGACGGTCACCTTGGAGACTATGAAAAATACCACCATAAAGGTTCTTGGCCGTCATGATGCTTGCATCGTTGTGCGTGCTTTGCCAGTCGTTGAAGCGGCATTGGCCATCGCACTTTTGGATATTGTTTTACAAGCGGAGGAAAAACACAAATGAAAAAAGTGCTGATTGTTAACGGTCCAAATCTCTCCATGCTCGGCAAACGTGATCCCAAGCAATACGGAACGTGCACATTGCATGATGTTGAAGAGGCTGTGAAAAGCAAGGCCGACGAGCTCGGTATCGAAGTGTCCTTTTTCCAATCGGAGTGCGAAGGCGCCTTAATTTCGGCAATTCACGAGGCAATGTCGACGGTGGATGGTATCGTAATTAACGCAGGTGCATATACCCACTACAGTTATGCCATATTAGACGCACTTTCATTGACCGGATTGCCGATTATGGAAATCCATCTTTCCGACATTCACTCGCGCGAACCATTCCGCGACGTCTCGGTCATTGCGCCAGCCTGTGTCGGTCAGATTTGTGGTTTGGGTCTTGCCTCCTATACAGTCGGGCTCGAGAAGCTTTGGCGAGAGTATCTACGGGATGGCGTACCTGCACCGATGCCAATGCCTGTTGATGCGAAAAAAACCGAAGAGACGGATTTACTCGCCGTTCGCGACGCCATTTCGGCGACAGACAGTGAAATTGATCAGCTCTTACTACACCGCTTATCATTGAGCCGTAAGGTGGCAGCCGCGAAAGCGACGACAGGAAAGGCGGTTCGTGATGAAGTTCGTGAAAACGAAATCATAGAGCGAACAACAAGACATATGCAAGTGAAGGATCGGGCGGCTATTGCGTCGTTGGAAAGACATCTCATGCGTACATCGCGCGCTGTTCAATACGAATTGTTGAGTGGGCTTTCAGAACCAACCAATTTGCAAAAGCAAATCGATATGGCATTGGAATCAAATGCAGAAAAGATTGAAATGCATATGGAAATCGCGATAGATAAGCATACGGTTGCAGAGTTTTTTGGGCTGGTGTCGGACTATAATGTCGACATAGACAGCTTGAAGGTTGAGCCGATTCGGGAGAAAATTAGCTTCGTAACGATGACGCTTTGCGTAGGCGAACGGAAAGAAACCATCAAGGCATATCTCAATCACATAGAAAAAGAATATCGTAATGTTACCTGTGTCGGATGGACATAATCGCGAAACGTTTTTTTACTTTTTGCGTTGCCGTATGGGCTAAATCTTGATATCATCAATAAGGCGACTGTGTTATACACGAGCAAAAGCTAAAATTTATTGCCGGTTTTGGCAGGGGGGAATACTTAATGAATCGTATCAGTACAAAGGCGTGTCACAAATTAATTTCTTTCATCATGGTACTTACTATTCTGATGTCTTGCTTCGCGAGTCTTTTTGCGGACGGTGATGTTACGGCAACTGCAACGCAGGTTGGCAATTGGGAACAAACTAATGGACGATTATATCAATTCGATGTCATAGTAACCAATAATGGCAACACCACCGCAGAGAATTGGTCAGTATCGTTTACCGTTCCGTCAGGCGCTGTACTGGAAACATGTTGGTGGGGAGTGACTGCCTCTATTTCCGGTACAACAATTACGATAACCTCGAGCGGTCGTAGTATTCCTTCCGGGCAGAACGTAGACGTAAGTTACCAGATTTTTGTTCCGAATGCTACTACACCGACACCTACCACACCAGCACCCACGACACCGGCGCCCACGACACCGGCTCCACAAAATCCTACAAATCCGCCCGCGCCAGTTGAAACAGCACCAACTACCGTGAAACCGACAGCGACTCCTACACCTACTCCTGTAGGTGAAACAGATATTTCCGAAACAACTGTTGACCCGACCCTTCCGAGTGATCCGACAAGCGGCACGCCGGTACAAGGCGACGATTGGCTTCATACCGATGGCAGTCAGATTGTGGATCAAAATGGCACGGCCGTATGGCTGACTGGCGTCAATTGGTTCGGATACAATACCGGAACGAACATCTTCGATGGCTGCTGGAGCTGTAATATGGATTCGGCTTTAGACGCTATCGCTGACCACGGCTTTAACCTTTTGCGTATCCCGATGTCTGCCGAGCTTGTATTGCAATGGAAGAACGGCACATATCCGGAGGCGAACTTTAATCAAGCGACAAACAGCGAACTAGTGGGCATGAACAGTCTCGAGATTTTCGATTATGCGCTTTCGATTTGCGAACAAAACGGATTGAAAGTCATGCTTGATATTCATTGCGCCAAGACTGATTCTATGGGGCACATGGCAAATCTCTGGTATACGGATGATTTCTCGGTTGATCAATATTACGAGGCACTCGAGTTCTTGGCAGACCGCTATAAGAATAACGATACGGTAATCGCTTTTGATCTCAAAAACGAGCCGCATGGCAAGCAAAACGAGAATGGCGCCATTTGGAATGATTCCGAGGACGAAAATAACTGGAAGCATGTCGCGGAAGTCGCGGGAAATAAGGTTCTCGACATCAATCCGAATGTCCTCATCATGATTGAAGGTATTGAGATTTACCCGAAGGATATTTCGACGAATGGAGACTATTCCTCACAAAACGCCGATGATTACTATTTCAACTGGTGGGGCGGAAATTTGCGTGGCGTCGCCGATTATCCGATTGATTTTGGTTCAGAGGAAAGAAATCAACAGATTGTCTATTCGCCACATGATTATGGCCCGACAGTATATCAACAACCGTGGTTCCAAGAAGGCTTCACATACGAATCGTTGAAGACGGATTGTTGGAACGATAACTGGCTTTTCATCGAGGAAGAGAATATTGCGCCACTTCTCATCGGTGAGTGGGGCGGATTCATGAGTGAACCCAATCTCACATGGATGACCTATATGCGTCAATTGATTGCCGAGTATCATCTGAACCATACCTTCTGGTGCTTTAATTCGAATTCCGGCGATACAGGCGGATTGGTTCTGGATGATTTCACTACATGGGATGAAGAGAAATATGCATTCGTAAAAGAAGTGCTTTGGCAAGAAAACGGCCGTTTTGTCGGCTTGGATCATGCAGTAGCGCTGGGCGCAAATGGTATGACCTTAAGCGAGTATTCAGGTCTCGTCGTGGCACCGATTGTGCCGCCTGTAGAGGAAGGCGATGCTGGTACGACAACAACGACAACACCAACACCATCTCCTGTAACCGAAGTGGCGGGTGTTCATCGTGAATTGGCGACTTCGTCGAAGAGCAAGGGCCCAGGCTCAGGCGTGGTTGTTCTCCTCGTTATTGTAGGTTTGCTCTTTGTTTTGGTTGCGGGCTTATCCTTTATCTATATTACCCGCCCGGATACATGGAAAATGCTTTTATCGAAGGTCGGTCTCGAGAAATCGGCTTTAGCCAGACGTCCAAACGAATGGAAAGCTGTTCGTGCCGAATCAAGTGCCACGAAAAATGCGCCGCCGGTTGCCTATCCGACGCGCTCCAATATTGCTCCGGTCGCTCGACCGATTGCACGTCCGGATGCGCCGACTCGCTCCAGAGGCGTAGCAAGTGCTCATAACACATCTGCATCGACGTCACTTTCACCGACTACCGCTCATGCGACATCTACCGCTACCGCGACGATGGTACGTCCTGAAGCTTCTACTAAGACACATGTGGATACCGAAATAAAGAACACAAACGCTACGATGATAACGACGCCGAAGGCTGCGACGGCAACTTCAGCATCCACTCGCCCGGGAACGGTTCATATTGACACTGATAAGCCGACAACAACGGCGCCGACTACCAATCCGCGTCAATTGCGTCGTCCGTCTCGTCCGAACATGTCGATTTCCAAAGAAGAGGAAGCGAAGCGTTTAGCCGAGCAGGCCGCGAAGGCAAAGACGGAGACGACTACCGCCACTACTGCTACTGTAGCGACGATGCCGACAGCACCGGCTGCCAAGATTAATCCGGATAAGCCGGCCACAACAACGCCGACCGCTAATCCGCGTCAATTGCGTCGTCCGTCTCGTCCGAACATGTCGATTTCCAAAGAAGAGGAAGCGAAGCGTTTAGCCGAGCAGGCCGCGAAGGCAAAGACGGAGACGACTACCGCCACTACTGCTACTGTAGCGACGATGCCGACAGCACCGGCTGCCAAGATTAATCCGGATAAGCCGGCCACAACAACGCCGACCGCTAATCCGCGTCAATTGCGTCGTCCGTCTCGTCCGAACATGTCGATTTCCAAAGAAGAGGAAGAGCGTCGCCGCGCGAAATGGCTGGAAGAGCAAGACAGGAGAAAGCAGAAGTAATGACAGCCAAGCGAAGTTTTGCACATAGAGATTTACCATTAGAGAGGAGGGGACAAGTGATTGTCCTCTCCCTTCTGGTTTTGCTGCACCCGTTTTTATTGATTCTCAGTGAAGCATTTCTTTCGCCGGTCCAAGAAGTCTTTTTGTTGTGTATTACTATTTTCATTAGCTTTTTGACTTTTGTTATGACGGAGAGTTATTTGTGCCTTGCTATATTGGGGATTGGCGGACTGATTGCCAATTGTGTCGGTAGTGAATTGCAGTTTTTCTTACAGGACAGATATCTTCATGGTTTTACATACGAGCTTTCTTTTCGAATCGGTCTCATGTGGGCGTGCGGATATGTAATCATGCTGGCGATTCGCATCCTTTCAACAAAAAAATGGGACACGACGAAGATTCGGCAGACGTTTAAAACCGGATTTTCCGCTTCGAATACTGCCTTTCTCGTTTTCTATATTGCTTTACTGCTCAGCATGTTTATTTTTCAAAGGCGAATTGATTGGACAGGAGAACGTAGTCTGAATTTGATTCCATTTCATGGTGCATTTGCGGTGTATTGGCCCTATATCAAACAAGGGATATTCAATAACGGCATTTTCGTTCAATTTTTCGGTAACCTATTGATTTTTACACCACTGGGCTTCTTTATTGCACTTTACAAAAAGAAGAAATCGCTTCTCGTAATGGTGCTTTTTCCCATCTTTTTAGCCACATTGATTGAAGGAACGCAATATCTCTTAAACACAGGGAAGAGCGATATCGATGATCTTTGGATGAATGTGATAGGATTCTGGCTAGGTGTTCATATTTGTTTCGTATTGGAAACAATTAGGAAATGGATTACTCACGGCAAAGAGAGTACCATTATGTTGTGAGTACAAATTGTCGTCGAATATACAAAAAGGCGTTGCGTATATTCAAAGATGTAATATGTATCATGTATGAGGGGGACACTACTATGAAGATTTTGGAAAAAAGGACTTATTGTTCAGTCGGCGACCATGAATGAATTGGACAAAATGAACCAAGCGCACAAAGAGGCGCAAACCTATTTTTCGTTTGACCTCAAACGCTCGATTACACCACCGATTGCATATTTAAGCGAATCAAAGGATGCTTTACCGGTAGGCGTATCGAAGGATAACATGGAGATTCTGGCTTGCTATACTCCGCATAGCTTTATGGGTACGGGCTTTGGTGGTTATTTAACCTTTTATCGTTCCTATCCGGGTCCGAAATCCGTATATATTGATTTCTTTTATTTGCGTGAATTCGCGCGCGACAATGGCTATGGCACGACCATGATTAATGGTTTGTTGGAACAATTGCGTCAGGAAGGATTCAGCCAGGTGATTGTGGCCGTATCTCTTAAGAATTGGCGAGGACTTAACTTCTGGATGAAGCTCGGTTTCCAAAACATTATGAAGATTGAATATGATAAAGATTGCGAAGAGGGCGGACTTGGGACGATTGAATTGCAAATGGCGTTAGTTTGACGGACGTTGCCTCGGCGACAAGCATTTTCGATAAGAAGAAACACATTTCGCACCGGCGCGAAAATAAAGAAACCGACAGGATAGCCTGTCGGTTTTTTGATGATAGAAAGAGTATTTGAAAGAAATCAGACAGTAAAATCGATAATCGAACGTACGCCAGATGCTAAGTTGTTGTACTTCTCAATTTCTTGCTTAGCGTATTTCTTTCCTGTCTCTGTTAAGGAATAGTACTTCCTTCTGCGTTTCGCATTGATGAGCACTTCTTCGGATTTTACGAATTTCTGCTCTTCAAGACGATACATGGTGGTATAGATTGCCCCTTCTGTGAGCGAAATCTTGCCAGCGCTTCTTTCGCGAATCAACCGCACAAAACGATAACCGTATTGTTCGCCTTCCTGTAACAGAGACAAAGCTAATATCTCGGTGATTCCCCTCTTTAGTGTGGTAGTCGTATCATACATTAGTGTTCCCCTCCAATTCATTGGCACAATATCACATAGATAATAGCATTACAAAGACAAATAAACAATGACATAAATGAGCGAAAATGAGGGAATTTTGCGGAAAAATGAGTCAAAATCAGTATATTTACTTGCTTTTGGCCTTCTTAACCGCGTTCGAGGGCGCATTCTTAACGGATGTCTTTGCCGGTTTGCTTTGCGGATTAACGGATGTCGATGTAGATTTAGTAGAATTTGCTGCTTTGACAGATTTCGAAGCCGGCTTTGAAGAGGATGTTTTTTTAGCGGGTGCACTCTTGGTTTTTGTTTTTGGTTCGAGCAAAATAATCTCGACCGGTTGCTTCTTTGTAGAAGTGGTTTTCTTCGCTGCTGGCTTCTTGGCGGATTTTTGTGTCGATGTCGTATCGGCTGCGGAATGATCTTGTGATTTCACCTCTGCATTTGCGGTGCTGGAAGCGACTGTCGTCGGTTTTTCAACAGACGTCGCATCTGTAGTAACAGTAGCGGGCGTCGGTACTACAGCAGGCGACGGAGCAGCCGTTGCCGTTGATGATGCTGCCGCTACAGATGGGGCAGATTGTGTCGCTACAGTTGTTGCCAAAGCAGGCGTCGTGACAGGTGCATCTTTACCTGTATTCGATGCAAAAACGACAGCTTGTGGTTCTGCCTTGACGGAAGGCTTCTTATTCATTTTGCTCTCGAGGAACAGAATAAAGGCGGTTGGTAATACCTTGGATGAGAGATGCAGGCATTTCTGACCAAAGCCAAAGACATAGAGACCGCGGCCTTTCTTTGAAGCCTGAATGGTCTTTCTTGTTAAAGCTACCGGAGAGACAACAAAGTGCGACTTAAATCCGGTAAAGGATGCGTTCGGATCACCTTTGGATGTCTTTACGAAGGCGGTATCGACCGGACCGGGGCAAACGGTGGTTACACCGATGTTGTATGGCTTAAACTCGCGCTCGAGAGCACGGGAAAGGGAAATTACGAATGCCTTGGTCGCCGAATAGAGGGCGAAGTCCGGTTGCGGTAAAAAGCCCGCAGACGAAGCGATATTGATAATGCGCGGCCCAGAACCCCATGTGCAACGTTTGCCAAGCGGAATCATGTAGGGAAGACAGATATGGGTTAACTCGGAAAGTGCAACGCAATTAAGTGCGATGGTGGAATGAATATCAGAAAGCTTCTGGTCTTCGAATGGACCATTCTTCCCCATGCCGGCACAGTTGATGAGAAGACCGACAGTTGGCTTCGTTTCCTTGAGAGCGGAAGAAAGCTGTGTAATAGAACTCGGCTTGGTGAGGTCGAGTGCAAAAATGCGGATACGCTCTTCGTTCAATTCAGCCTTCATGGCGGCGAGCTTTTCTTTATTTCGAGCAATTACCCAGATTTCTTCAAAAGGGACGCTTCCGAATTCACCATGTTCTTGTTGTAGTGCGCGGACGTATTGTTCTCCGATACCGGACGATGCGCCGGTAACAATTGCAATATTCATAGGGATGCCTCCTCAATCGGATTTGTCGCAAAAATGCGTGTTTTTAATAGCTTTATAGTAGCACAACAAGTGTGAAATGATGCAATTAATTTTGATAGAATGCAATGACGGCGTTGGAAATGCCGAGGGCAATACTTTCCTGTACCTCAGGATCGGTAAGAAGGGCGCGATCGTCGGCATTTGATATGTATCCGAGCTCAATCATAGCGGAAGGAATACCATGTTCACGAAGGACGCAAAAATTATCTGTCACGGTGTCTTGTTGGTTTGTGGCCAAACGCGGTTCTTCGGAGACAATGGCATCGTGAAGAAGTGTCGCGAGGAACGCATTTGTTTCCCCGTCACGACCATAGTAAGGGTCACGCTGTGGGGATTGAGGCAAACGATATTCGCTTCGCGTACGGACCATGTTCTTTTCACTGCGAATTATTGAGTCATCGGTAACGTAGTAGACTTGTGTTCCGTGAGGGCGAGAACTGCTGGACGTGTTCGTATGAATGGATATGAAAATGATATTTGGAAGGTCATATTCCATAGCCAAGAGTGCTTGCATTTCATCAGAAAAACCAGTACCGACCATCGGGCCCATACCGCCGGACAGCACGGAATCCGTATTGATGGAAAGTACATCGTTAAATTCTTCGGTTAATGTCGCTTCGAGGTCGGCATCAATTGACGGATATCCGTATTCGCGAGCGTAATTAAGGCAATACAGATTCGTGATAGCTGCGCGTGAATAAATGCCGAGCCAAGAGTCATCTTCACGTGTGAGAATGACCGTAGCGCCTTGGGCTTCGAGGGCATCTTTTGTCGCCATAACTACGGCAAGATTTATATCACTTTCATAGATTTTCGGGCTAGTTCGTGAGACACAGCCGGGGTCCTTTCCGCCATGTCCTGCATCGAGAATAATGGTCATGCCCTTCAGAGGAACGATTTCAAATTCATCGGAGCTCATCGCGGGGGAACGATCATTTTCTTTCGGTATATCGGGCGACACGGAAAGCGTGATATGTTGCGCAATTGGAATGGATTCGATGTCGTTATGCATCCACAATACTGCAGAAAAAAGGAAAAGTGGCACCCAAAGAAAAAGCAAGACGGTCTTGATTATGCGGATTGGATTGGGTGTTGTCGACTTCTTTTCCATATTCCCTCGGATGGCGTCAGTGTCCGCACGGGTTATCTCATTTTATGTATTCCAATAATCCTCCACGCCTTCAGAAATACCATACACGACGGAGTAAAGGACGTCGTCAGAATTGAGAAGTGCACGGTCGTCGCCGTTGGACAAGAAAGCGACTTCTATGAGAGCACCTGTGAGACCGTGTTCGCGAAGCACGGCATAATTGTCGGCATTTTCCGAGAAACCATTGGTTTGTAACGCGGGCTCTTCGGAAATGATGCCTTCATAAAGGCACGATGCAAGTATAGCGTTTTCTTCATTATTTCGTCCATAGTAAGGGTCGCGAATCGGGAAATTTGGGTCAGAATATGTCGGGTCGGAATACATGAGACCCGACTCGCTCTCGATGATGGAATCATCGGTTACGTAATAAATCTGTGTTCCGTGGAGACTATCACTTGTGTTCGAATTGATATGAATGGAAAGGAAAAGCACATTGTCCATATCAGATTCCATTTCCATGAAGCGAGAAAGTGTTTCACCAACGCCGCTTCCGACCATGAATCCCATACCGCCGGATTCTACGGTATCTGTATTGATTTCACGAATTGTATTCAGCTCGTTCCTCCATTGCTCGGCTTCCGAAGTCGAGAATGGCAGCTCACCCTCACGCTCGGCAATATCCATGCAAATGAGATGCACTTGTGCCAATCGATTATAAAGAGATACCCAAGAATCGTCATCACGGAGCATGTAACAAATTGCGCCGCGAGAAGAAAGCTCTTGAGCGAGGAGTGTTGCGATTTCCAGGGTGTAATCCGATTCATAGTAATCCGGTGAGGTAAAAGGATATACACAGCCGGAATCAGTGCCGCCATGTCCCGCATCAAGAATGATATATTTTCCTGCTAAATCACCTTCTGGATTGCCGGAATATACATCAACAGCGGCCGTCTCTTCGCGATAAGCAAAAAAAATGCTATCTTCCAGATTAGCACTGCGCGTGCGACGTTTAGTGGGCTCGTCTTCTTTCTGTATGGTTAGATCCACGAGCTGATACCAGACGTCTTTCACAAAGTCTTTATGTCCGAGGCAAAATACACCGCATCCGATAATACACACGAAGAGAATGACAAGGAAAACGATGAGTCCGGTTTTACTCTTCTTCGCTGGTTTTTGCTTCTTGGTTGATGTCTTTTCTTTTTTTATCTCGGGTTCGGCAAACACGACCTGTGGTGTCGAATTGGGTGAATTAGGCTTGCGTTCTTTATGTGTATTTTTTGACGCCCCCTTCTCAGGGTTTGCGGGTTGATTCTTATTCATGATTACTCCTTTATTCGTTGAAAATCGCGTTCTGCGATTTTTCGCTTCCTCTTAATAGACGGAATGCAGGCCAAATTTGTTGCAAGTTGACCATTTTTCCTTTATACACTATTATTACTCGGGCAGCAAATCGGTGTGGCAGATACATTACAGTTCGGCCGTAACGATGGCAATCGGACAGATTATAGGAGAGAGAAAATGCTTGATGTTTCAGGTGTGACGCTGCGTTTTGGCGGACGCACATTATTTGAAGATGTGAATATCACTTTTGCGAAGGGCAATTGCTACGGCATTATTGGAGCAAATGGCGCGGGTAAATCCACGTTCTTGCGAATTTTGTCGGGCGAATTGGAGCCGGCAAAAGGATATGTGAGTCTGGGTACGAATGAAAGAATGGCGGTTTTGGAACAAGACCACTTTAAATATGACCAATATACAATTCGCGAGACTGTAATTATGGGGCATAAACGCCTCTATGAAATCATGAAGGAAAAGGAAACGCTCTATTCGAAGCCCGATTTTGATGATGAAGACGGTGTGAAGCTCGGTGCGCTTGAGGATGAATTTGCCGATATGGACGGATGGTCCGCAGAAAGCAATGCTGAAATGCTCCTGCAAGGCCTCGGCTTCACCGAAGAAATGTATGAGCATCCAATGGCAGATTTAACGGGTGGGCAAAAGGTGAAGGTTTTGCTGGCGCAGGCGCTTTTCGGAAATCCGGACGTGCTTCTCTTAGACGAGCCGACAAACTACTTGGATCTCGATTCTTGTATTTGGCTTGAAAACTATCTGCTCGATTTTGAGAATACCGTGTTAGTTGTGTCGCATGACCGACATTTCCTTAATCAGGTTTGCACACATATCGTTGATATCGATTACACGAAGGCCACGCTTTTCCAAGGAAATTACGATTTTTGGTATGAGTATACGCAATTATCACTGCGCCAAGCCAAGGATCAAACGAAGAAGGTTGAGGCACGACGTAAGGAGCTACAGGAGTTTATTCAGCGATTTTCGGCGAATGCGTCGAAATCCAAGCAAGCGACGTCGAGAAAGAAGCTTTTGGAGAATCTGGAGCTTCCGGAGGTTTTGCAATCCTCACGACGTTATCCATTTATCAGCTTCACGATGGACCGAGAAATTGGCAATGATTGCTTGTTTGTAAAAGGCCTGAGCAAAACCGTGAATGGCCGTAAGGTGCTTGATCAGCTCTATTTCACGATGGAAAGAGACGACCGAATTGCATTTGTCGGCGATGATGAAGTCGCGAATACGACACTGTTCTCGATTTTGGCCGGTGAAATCGAGCCGGACGAGGGCGAGTTCAAGTGGGGAATTACAACAACGCAATCGTACTTGCCTAAAGACAATGGCGCGTTTTTTGACGGATGTGAGCTTTCTCTGGTGGATTGGTTGCGTCAATATTCAAAGGATCAAAATGAGACCTATATTCGAGGATTCTTGGGGCGCATGCTCTTTTCCGGAGAAGAGGCACTCAAAGAGGCTTCCGTACTGTCAGGTGGTGAAAAGGTTCGTTGCATGCTTTCCCGCATGATGCTTTCCGGGTCAAACGTCTTAATTCTTGACGACCCGACGAACCATCTTGACCTTGAATCTATAACGGCGGTTAACGAAGGGGTCAAGGCCTTTAAAGGCGCGATTCTTTTCACATCGCACGACCATCAATTTGTCGACACGATTGCCAATCGTATTATCGAAATCACACCGAATGGTGTCATCGATAAACGCATGAGCTATGACGAGTACTTGGAAGAAAAAGAGAAGGAAAAACGCTGACCGAAGTCAAATTGTTTTAGCCAAAGCAAATCACAGTATAAATGGGGAACAACTCTTTATCCTTAGCAAGCCATCCTTACCATTACGTAATAATGAAAACAACATGTTGAAATATTGAATATTAGATGATATCATTACCGTAATATAGGGAGGGATGAAAAATGATTCGTTCAATTGGTGTCTGGGGAGATTCTATTCTCCGTGGCGTTGTCCTTGATCAAGTTGAATTACGGTATAAGCGATTACAGGAAGGCGCAGTCGACATGTTTGCGAAGCTCTTTCCCGGGGAAGTGAAGAACCATTCTCGTTTCGGTTGCACAGCCCCACGCGCAGAATTATCACTTCAAAAAGCGCTGAATAACGGCGATACCCAGGATCTGATGCTCTTGGAATTCGGCGGAAATGATTGTGATTTTGATTGGGTGAAGGTCTCGGATAATCCAGATGCGCCCCATCAACCAAACACACCACTGAATGACTACAAAAACGCAATTATCCAAATGATTGACAGTATTAAGGCGGCTGGAAAATGTCCCGTTGTTATGAACTTGCCGCCAATCGACGCGAATCGTTTTTTTGATTGGGTAACATCTCCTGATAACGTAAATGCCAATAATGTCTTGCGTTTTTTGAAAGAAAAGCAATTCATCTATCGCCAACAAGAACGCTATTCCATGGCGCTCGAGCGCATTGCCATTGATTGCAAGGTAAAAATTATCGATGTACGCTCGGCTTTTCTCGAAAAGCGCGACCTGCAAAATTACTTGTGTGATGACGGCATGCATCCGAATGCAGACGGGCAGAAGATTATCATGGATGTATTTAGAGCGAGTTTTTCTTCGCAGGATTTCGTCATGGAGAACTGATATCGTGTCCGTACCATATCACTATACACGCTAAAAAAGTCGGCTTGCTACTACACGCAAGCCGACTTTATTGGAGCCTCTAATCGGATTCGAACCGATGACCTCATCCTTACCATGGATGCGCTCTACCTACTGAGCTATAAAGGCATGTATAAAACACGGACTATAGTTTGCCATCGAAATGCTGTTTTGTCAATGCTGTTTGGCAAAAACGAGGTGAAATGCGGGTGCGGTCATGAATTGACATTCGATAACGAAAATGGCACAATTATTTCGTTCATTTGCGGATGTAGTTCAGTGGTAGAACCCCAGCTTCCCAAGCTGATTATGCGAGTTCGATTCTCGTCATCCGCTCCAATTTTTTTGCGTCGCACCATACATAGGGCGACGTTTTATTTTTAGTGGTGGATAATGTTATTGTAAAGACTGACCTACCGTATAGTCCGCATAGCTTACATGATAAAAAAATTTGCATTTATATTAGTCATTTTCTTTTGTATTACTAGACGATGTTAAGCACAATCGTTATAATAAGAAATATATGAGATTTTACCTAGTGCGTATTGGGGCATATGACGAATCGCTATCACACGATATCACAATAATTCCGTGTCTTCACAGAGGAGTACTAGTATGGGGAAAGCCTTATTGCAAAGACTTGCGCAATGCGAAACGGATGTAGATGGTGCATTGCAACGTTTTTCAGAGCAAGAAGCCTTGTATCTTGAGATTGTTCGCGCATTTCCAAATGACGAAACAATGGATCAGTTGGCAAATGCGATTGCTGTCAGCGATTGGGATGGTGCATTTACAGCCGCTCATGCGCTGAAGGGACTGGCAGGTAATTTAGGATTTATCCCACTTTTTCATGAAGTGGGCTCGCTGGTGATGTTGATTCGTGCCGGCAGGGAAGAGGAAATAGATGTTGTGCTCAAACGAGTATCAAGGTGCTATCAAGACTTAGTAGACACGATTAATGAGGACACATAGGTATTGGCAGAAGGAGAAGAATAATGGGAAAACGAGGGCAAGAGAGTAAGGCGAGTGTTTCCGAAAAGGATACAAAAAAGAATATGAAAAAAGAATATGAAAAAAGATTCAGTGAATGATTCCTCACAGGATAGTAATCAATATATTGTGGGTATTGGGGCCTCGGCAGGCGGACTAGAGGCACTGCAGAAATTGCTTCGCGCCTTGCCTCCGAATACAGGGTTCCCATATATTATCGTTCAGCATCTTTCTCCGGATTATAAGAGTCTTTTAGGCGAGATTTTGGCGAAGTATACAGATATGCCAGTGATTCAAGTGGAAGACGGCATCGAGGTGAAGCCGGATTGTGTATATGTGATTCAGCCCGGAAAGAATATGCGTATTTCAAAGGGAAAGCTTCTTCTTTCCGCACAAAATGAACACGGACTGAATCTACCGATTGATATGTTTTTCCGTTCATTGGCCGAAGAGGCGGGCTCGCGGGCGATTGCCATTATTCTTTCGGGCACGGGCTCTGATGGTTCAAATGGTATTCGCGACATTAAAGAAAATGATGGCATGATTATTGTCCAAGATGTTGAAACATCGAAGTTCGATGGTATGCCGAGAAGCGCTATGCGTACCGGTCTGGTGGATGCGATGATTTCACCGGAGAGTATTGCGATGGAGCTGCAGCATATCTCTGCATCGCTGAATAATCCGCAGCTTACGAGTAAGACAGAGCGACAGATTGATGATGAATTGATGAAGAAGATTCATTTCATTTTGAAAAAGGCTTGTAACGTGAATTTCACACATTATAAGCAGACGACGATTCTCCGACGCATTGAGCGACGAATGATGCTCACGCATAAGGAGAGTCTTTCCGATTATGTCGATTTTTTGTTTGATGACTCGGAGGAAGTGAAGATACTCTCAAAGGATGTCTTGATTGGCGTTACGAGTTTCTTCCGCGATCCGGATTTTTTCCAAATCTTGAAAGAAAAGGCAATTTCAGATATTTTACTTCGCAGCACACCAGAAGAACCGATTCGAATCTGGGTTGCCGGTTGCTCGACCGGTGAAGAAGCATATTCCATCGCCATTCTTTTCTGTGAAGAGATGGAAGCGTTAAAGATTAAACGTGCGATAAAGATTTTCGCAACGGATCTCGATGTTGAATCCATTACGGTTGCGGGTAAGGGCGTTTACAGTGATAGTATTATGGATGCTGTTTCCTCTACTCGACTAAGCAAGTATTTTACGCGTAGAAATAACACATATGTTGTGAGTCGAGATATCCGAAAGATGATTGTTTTCTCGCCTCATAACGTATTCCAGGATCCTCCGTTCGGCCGTTTGGATTTGATATCTTGCCGAAATATGTTGATTTACTTCCAATCCGTGTTACAGAATGACCTGTTCTCGATTTTCCATGCTTCATTGAAGGATCATGGATATATGTTCCTCGGTAAGTCTGAGGCAATCGGTGCATATAACGAGGCCTTCCCCGTGGTAGATGCTATGGCGAAGATTTTCGGCCACCGTACAGATGTAAAGATTGCCGGTGCGAAGATTGTACCTTATCTCCAATCGAACTATCTCGATACTGATTTTATGAGCGATGCGGAAGATCGTTTTTCGCGCCGTTCGATAACCGATGAAATCGAGAAAACGGATCAATCAGGTTTTGATATATCGCTTCTCGAACAGTTTATGCCAGCGTGCTTGGTCGTCAACGAAAAGAATGAGATTATACACAGCTTTGGTGAAAACAGCAATTATGTGCATCTATCTGTCGGTCGTTTCAGCAATGGACTATATGATGTACTTTCCGAGGATTTGAAGGTGCCGGTATCGACACTGTTGAAGGAGTCTCGCGAAAAGAAGCAACGGATTCAATATAAGAATATTTGTTTTAAGGGCGAGCATGATGAACAAATGATTACATTGACGGTTATGCCGATCAATAAACATGCTTCCGACCATGACATTCGTTATGCCATTGTTTTCTCGGAGATGAATCAGCGTGGCGAAACGGAGCATGCAGTTCCATATGAGATAGATCGTGTGGCCTCAAAACGCATTACCGATTTGGAGCAAGAGCTTGGTGAAGTCCAAGATCGTTTGGACAGAAGCATCGCCGAACAAGAATGCGTAAGTGAAGAGCTACAGGCGGCGAACGAAGAGTTGTTAACCGCGAATGAAGAGCTCCAAAGCTCGAATGAAGAATTGCAATCAGTAAATGAAGAGCTGTATACGGTGAACTCCGAGTATCAGCAAAAGATGAACGAGCTTGCCGATTTGAATGATGATATTGCAAACTTCTTGTCCTCGACATTGACGGGTATCATTTTCGTCGATAACAAGCTCAATATCCGCCGGTACACCGATTATGTTACGACAGAGTTTAGCGTGATGGATCACGATATTGGACGTTCCTTGAAGTTTATATCGTATCATTTCCCGTCCGTCGACATTACCGAGATTTGCGATAATGTTTTGAAAACCTTGGTACCGGATGAGAGAGAAATTACCACCGGTAAAAATAAAGTATTCTTCATGCGTGTCGCGCCTTATCGTACGACAGAAAACAAGATTCTTGGCTGTGTCATTACTTTGGTGGATGTGACTACGCAAAAGCAAGGTCAAGTCCAGCTTCAGGATACCGAGGAGCGGCTTACTATCGCGCAACAGGCAAGTGACGCGAAGAGTGATTATCTCACACAAGTGGCGCATGAGATTCAGGCTCCGATTGCATCGCTGATTCAATTGACAAAGAAAGTACAATCACAAGTCGATGATGAGGATGCCATGACGGAGAGCATGAAAGAAATGGTGCAAACCGCAGAATATGTGGCTTCTATTGTCGAAGACCTCACCGATTCATCGTCGGGCAACAATACCGGAAAAGGGCAGGTGAAGCCCAAGTCAAATCCAAAAGAAAAGAATAGCAAGAAAGCAATCTCACCATTTCATGTATTGATTGCCGAGGACAATGAGCTTAATCGCGTCATTCTCGGAGCGATGCTCTCGCACGAGGGAATAACTTATGTGGAAACCTGTGACGGACAGGAAGCACTCAATGCTTTCCTCAAGGAACCACCACATACCTTTGATTGCATTTTGATGGATATGCGTATGCCGAATGTCGATGGAATTAAGGCTACGATGATGATTCGCGATTCCGGTAAGGCCGACGCGACAACTGTACCGATTATCGGTGTTTCCGCAAATGGATTTACCGATGATATAAATAAAGCATACGAGGCAGGCATTGACCGCTATATTACGAAGCCAATTAATAAGGATAAACTACTGGTGACCATTCGCGCTTTGACGAATCGCCAATAACGACATCCATACATTCACCGGATACTCGTACAAGAATTGCAAATTGCGATTCAATGGGGGTCGGGTAGCCGAAGATTTGCACACGGTATTTTTCTCTCAGGATGAGAACAACCGCGAATTTTCGACACTAGGAGGCGTTACAATGAAGCGTAAAGTATTGATCGTAGATGACAGTGTAATCAATAGAGACATATTAGAATCGATTCTTTCCAATGATTACGATTTATTGATGGCAGAAAACGGGGAAGAAGCGCTCGCGATATTAAATGAGAGCGCCGCATCTATTTCCGCGGTATTACTTGATTTAATGATGCCCGTCATGGATGGATACCAAGTCTTATTTGTAATGCGAAAGGATCCGGTACTCACGAAGATTCCTGTCCTTGTGATGACGGGCCGTTCGGAAGAAGAAGCGGAAGTGCGCGTGCTTTCTGAAGGTGCAAAGGATTTCATAGCAAAGCCATATAACCGAGAGGTGATTAAGCATCGCTTGCGTAATACCATTACATTACGAGAGACGGCAGCCATGATAAATGCTGTGGAACGAGATGATTTGACTGACCTATATTCGAAGAACTTTTTCTATCACAACATACAAAATCTCTTACACACGACCACGGCGATATCTTATGACATGATTTGCTTCGATATTATCCGTTTTCACATGATTAATGAGCTTTTCGGTGAAAAATTGGTGATGATTTATTGGTGTATATTGCAGAGAACATTATTCCGATGTTCGGAGAAAATGCCGTCAGCGGACGTATCGGCGGCGATAATTTTGCCATATTGGTACCGCATCGCAACAACTATGATGAAGACTATTTCAAACCGATGATAAACGAATTAACTGATTTTTCCATTCCAATTCACATTCGCTTAGCATTCGGAATCTATCCTGTGGACGATTTGAATGTCCCGGTCAGCCTCATGTGTGACCGTGCTCTTTCTGCCGCCGAATCGGTCAAAGGGAAATATGGTGTCGCTTTTGCTTGTTATGATGATTCTATACGTCAGAAAGCACTCAATGAGCAATTCATTCTTGATAGCATGCAGCAGGGCATAAACGAACGGCAATTTGAAGTGTATTATCAGCCGAAGGTTGACTTGGTTACGAAGAAGGTTATCGGCGCGGAGGCGCTCGTTCGCTGGATTCATCCGGCTCGTGGCTTCATGTCACCCGGTTCATTCATCCCGATATTTGAACAAAATGGCTTTATTTCCCGCCTTGACGAATATGTCTGGGAACAGACTTGTTCTGACATGTCAAAATGGATGAAGCAAGGGCATGCTCCTTTTCCGATATCGGTGAATGTTTCTCGAGCGGATATATTTAATCCGTCCTTACCGAATGTGCTCGACAGACTTTTGGAAAAATACGAGATACCATCCTATCTTTTACACCTTGAAATCACGGAAACCGCCTATACGGAGGACACAGAGCAGCTCATTGAAATGGTCACCTCGTTGAAATCCAAGGGCTTTGATATTGAAATGGACGATTTTGGCGCAGGTTATTCTTCTCTCAATATGCTCGAACAGCTACCAATCAGTATACTCAAACTCGATATGGGCTTCGTCCGCAGTTTGAATCTCGAAAAAGCCAAAGGAAGCACGATGGACTTCGTTATCCGTTTGGCAAATCATCGAGGTTTTCCTGTTATCGCCGAAGGCGTTGAAACCGAAGAGCAAGCGGTAGTTTTACGAGATCTCGGATGCGAATTCGCACAGGGTTATCTTTTTGCGAAGCCGATGAAGGTTACGGATTTCGAAGCATTCGTGCATGCGTCAAGATAATCATCTCCCATTTATTCGGTATAGCTCAAGAATACATCACTGAAAAAACACAAAAAAAGACCATGCAGGAAATCCAGCATGGTCTTCTTGTTTTCAAGTACGGTGATGACTTAAGCCTTTAAACGAGCTTCAAGAGCATCCAATTGATTGAGGAGTTCCTTCGGCATCTTTGGTCCGTAGTTGTTGTAATGTGCACGGATGGACTCGACTTCGTTGAGCCATTGTGCATTGTCAACCTTGAGCAATTCAGCCATGTCTTCATCTGTTACGCCGTCAAGACCTGAACGGTCAATTGCATCAACAGTAGGAAGCATACCGATTGGTGTCTTCACAGCCTTACCTGTGCCGTTGCAACGTTCAACAACCCACTTCAATACACGGCTATTATCGCCGTAACCAGGCCACAACCACTTGCCGTTGTCATCCTTACGGAACCAGTTCACGTAGAAGATCTTCGGAAGCTTATCGGCTGTTGTTGCTTGACCGATATCAATCCAGTGCTGGAGATAATCGCAAACGTGATAACCGATGAACGGCAACATCGCGAATGGATCACGACGAACTTGTCCGACCTTATCGGAAATAACAGCAGCAGTAATCTCAGAACCCATGATGGAACCCATGAAGATACCATGATTCCAGTCAAAACTCTCATGTACAAGCGGGATTGTGGTCTTACGACGTCCGCCAACGAGGATAGCATCAACAGGAACACCTGCTGGATCTTCCCAGTTATCAGCAATAGCAGGGCATTGCTTTGCAGGAGCGGTGAAACGCGCGTTCGGGTGAGCGGCCTTTGCATCGCCGGCTGTCTTCGGGGACCAATCGTTGCCCTTCCAGTCAATCAAATGATCTGGAGCGTCATAGCCAATGCCTTCCCACCAAATATCGCCATCATCTGTCAAAGCACAGTTTGTGAAGATGGTGTTCTTCGAGGCGGAAATCATTGCGTTCGGGTTCGTCTCCATGGATGTTCCCGGAGCAACACCAAAGAAACCGGCTTCTGGGTTGATGGCGTGGAGACGTCCGTCTTGACCGAACTTCATCCAAGCGATATCGTCGCCCAATGTTTCTACCTTCCAACCAGGAATGGTAGGAACGAGCATAGCGAGGTTTGTCTTACCGCAAGCACTCGGGAAAGCGCCGCAGATGTACTTTACAATGCCTTCTGGGCTTGTGAGACGAAGGATAAGCATGTGCTCTGCGAGCCAGCCTTCTTCGCGAGCAAGAACAGAAGCAATACGGAGAGCGAAACACTTCTTACCGAGAAGTGCGTTTCCGCCGTAGCCGGAACCATAGGACCAAATCATCTTATCTTCTGGGAAATGAGCGATGTACTTGTTGTCCATCGAAGCACATGGCCAAGATGTCTTGTCCTTCTCGCCGTCAGCCAAAGGAGCACCAACAGAATGGATGCAAGGAATGAATTCGCCGTCTTCGCCGAGTTCTTCCAATACAGCGTCACCAGCGCGTGTCATGATATCCATGTTGACAACAACGTATGTGCTATCTGTAATTTCAACACCAATCTTTGAAATAGGAGAACCAACAGGACCCATGGAGAAAGGAATAACGTACATTGTACGACCCTTCATGCAGCCTGTGGAGAGCTCTGTCAAAGTCTTCTTCAATTCATTAGGGTCAATCCAGTTGTTCGTCGGACCTGCATCGTCTTCGGACTTCGAAGCAATATATGTACGACCTTCAACACGTGCGACGTCGGATGAGTCGCTTCTGAAAAGATAGCATCCTGGACGCTTCTCGTCATCGAGCTTTGTTGCCATACCACTTGCTACCATCGAATCTAGAAGCTCTTGCTTCTCTTCTTCAGTGCCGGTAATCCAGCGAATCGAGTCTGGTTGCATCATTTTTGCAATTTCGTCAACCCATGCTTGCAGTTTCTTGTTTTTAGTCATATGCATAACTCCTTTGCATTTGTTAATCCATATTTGCATGCGTGAAAGCACACTCGGATTGTTCATAAATGGGCGAAAAATCAATATGATTTCTCTTGGAAACCCAGCATAAAGATTAGCATAATTCGGGTGGTAATACAACCGAAAAAGCATCTAAAAAAGAGAATGTTATTTTGTGATAATTGAAAAAAATCGAAAGTAAAAAACGCTGATTATGCGAAAGCCCGTATCTGCCGCGTTTCCGAGACGCACCATTTTTTGTTGGACAATCAACAAAATAAATTGCTATTATCATTTGAAAAGGGAATATCAAAGTATTCGTATTGCGTCCCGTTCGGTTGCAAGGTATGATAATTATAGTTTAAAAGTTAGGGGAATACAGGAATCATGTATACTTTTCATGGGGACAAAAGTCTTATCCTCCCATCGCTTTCTATGATGCATGACGGATTAATCATCCTTGATCGTGAGAGCATTATTACGTTTGTGGACGATAAGTTTTCCCTGCTGCTTTCCGAATCTCCCGACGACATTAAGGGAAAGTGTATCCGTGACACCGGCGCTTTTGACGAGGCCGAACGGATTTGCACAGCGGCACGAATTGTTCATGACGAGCATCGTCCGACCGTTATCAGCACGATTTCTTCCGCTGACGGGATGTATTTCGAAATCCGAATGGCCCCACTCGGTGATGAGATTCTTGTAGAGTTTTCCAATACTACCCATAAGGTTCTCGAAAAAATGAGACTTAAGGAGAGTGACCGTAGTAAGGAGTTTTTCCTCGCAAACCTCCCAGGCATGGCCTATCGACGCCTATATGACCGTGACTGGACTATGTTATATGTTTCCAAAGGCTGTTTCCAGATGACCGGATACTACCCGGAAAGCTTGATTCGCAGTCGTGACCTTTCTTTTAATGACTTGATTTTGCCTGGTTATCGCACCCGTATTTGGGAAGAGTGGACGGAAGTACTCGAAAAGCATGACGTTTTCCGCGGTGAATATCCGATTACGAAGGTGACGGGGGAGACCGTATGGGTATTTGAACAAGGTCAAGGCGTCTATGACGAGAAGGGGCGTGTCGTTACGATCGAAGGCTTGTTGATTGACGTGACGGCTAGCAAAGAGAGGCAGTTCCAAATTGAGTATTTACTCAACCATGACGCGTTGACTGGTGTATATAATCGTTTGGCCTTTTCTGAGAAGCGAAAAGAATATGATGAGAACAATATTTTGCCTGTTTCGGTTATCACATGCGATATCGATGGTCTCAAAATTATTAATGACGCATTTGGAATGGCTACCGGCGACGTACTTTTGAAAGAAACAGCGCGGATTCTTGCCCGTCACTTGGAAAATGGCGATTTTCTTGCGCGACTTGGCGGCGATGATTTCGCGGTTCTTTTGCCGAACAAGACGGCGGAGCAGGCAGCGGATATGATTGATCGCATTCAGGAAGACATGAATGAATACAATCAAAGAATTGACGGAAACGCGAAGAAAATCCATATTTCCTTTGGGTATGCTACAAAGGAATTGCCTGACGAGACAATCGAGCTGGTGCAAAAGGTTGCTGAAGAAAACATGAACAAGCAAAAGCTTCTGGAACACAAGAGCCTTCACAGTTCCATTGTTGCCTCCATCAAAACAACTTTGCTCGAAAAGAGCCAAGAGACCGAAGAACATGCAGAGCGTCTCGCATTCCTTTCCCGCAAGATGGGAGAGAAGATGCAATTATCCAAGGGCGACATGAACGATCTCGAGCTCTTCGCCGTACTGCATGATATCGGTAAGGTTGGCATCAAAGATAAGATTCTTAATAAACCCGAACCGCTGACGCCGGAGGAATGGGTCGAGATGCGTAAGCATACCGAAATCGGATATCGTATCGCTATGTCATCGCCAGAACTCATCCCGATTGCCGATTATATCCTTTCACACCATGAAAAATGGGACGGAACAGGGTATCCGCAGGGCCTTTATGGCAAGGAAATCCCGCTTGCCGCCCGTATTTTGACTGTCGCGGACGCGTACGATGCCATGACGCAAGATAGAGCGTACCGAAAAGCACTCTCTCAGGAGTATGCCTTGTCGGAGATAGAGAAGAATGCCGGCACGCAATTTGACCCTGAAGTGGTTGACGTATTTGTTACTCTCATGAGAGAGGCATCTGCAAAATAAGTTAAACCCATTACGAATGACTAATCGCTCGACCGAATCCATGAACTTAGGGGATGGCTTTTCGGAGCACAAACAAATGCAAGTTATTGGCACAACAAAAAGGCAACCGGATAATCCGGTTGCCTTTTATAGGTTTTTAAGAAGGAAAAGAGAATTGCTCATTACGTGGGAAGGAATTAATCCTTCGCGGCAGAAGCGGTGAAGTTATAAAGACGAATGGTATCTTCGCTCTCATAAATCTTCGTCTGCCATTTGTTTGCGGTTTGGAGAATCATGGTATATGGATTCTCTTTTCCGTCAACAAGCGAAATGTCTTCTTGATAGCTGATGGCCTGCGCTTCGTCATCGGAAAGCAACATGTATTGCGATACGAGGAACAAGCTCCGGACACCGACACTCATATGTACGAGCTTCGGGTTAATGATATAGGAAGCAGTAGTGGAGAGACTTCTGGAAAGACCGAGGCCCAGTGCAGAAGTCGCAATCTTCTCTTCTACGAGGAAGAGTGGCTTACCTTCGACGCCGACCTTACCTACATCGTGGAAAAGTGCCATGACAATGGCGGATTCATCATCGAGCTGCGGCATCAAAGTATCCTTGATGCGAAGAAGCTGTTTAGCAACGCCAACAGAGTGAATGAGAAGTCCCTTTTCATGAGCGAGTGGGCCCTCAAGCTCGGCAGGTGCGGTCATCCATGAAGTTCTGTTCTCGAGGAAATCGATAAAGTGATCGAATTCTGTCTTTCTCTTGATAATCTTTGATTTCAAATCAGCATAGAGCTCGTCGACGTTATCCTTGGTAACAAGAATCATCGGCATAATCGCTCCTCCGGAAGATGCGACGTGTTTTGCACCGGAAGGACTACCTGCGGTTGTAGCGGCAGCCTGTCCCTGGCCATCTGTAAAATCGTATTTACACTTCGGGCAACGAATAGCTTGGTTGGCGATAACCATACCGCAATCTGGACACTTTTTCATAGGAACCTCCTCTTGGTGCGCGTAAAACCGTGATGATGTGGCACCGAAAAAATTGATCAGGATGCTTATATGGTTATTTTACAACGAATCCGGAATCGACACAATATAAAAAGAGCTTGAAACAGTCAAAAACAAAACGGGTTTAAAGAAGGTTAACAGGACGTTCATATTTTCCAAAGTCGTGTATAGCCTGTCCAAAAAGACTTCCAAGAGAAGCGTTTTGGGAAGTATTGCATTTTGTTTGTCGCATGCGCATAAAGCGCCATTTCAATTTCTTGAGGATGCACTCGTTTATTGTTATTCATCATGAAATCTGTCGTGTTCGGTGCCTCATAAAAGTAGCGATAATTCGCAGCATAAGCGTCGCCAATCCCGACAATATGACCGAATTCATGGGCACATTGCTGTTGGAAGGTCTGACGATCATCACGTTTAGACAGATGAACGCGGCCGGGATGCTTACGCGACCAATTGAAATTCAAAGCCTCCCATTGACCACTACGGAAAAATCCCCACACCCAGCGCCACAAGGGGCTCGTGACCTCTGCAGACGAGAAACGCGAAGTGCGCATGGAAACACGAATAAAACGTTGCTCCGGAAAATAGTTAATGGCCTCCGGACTTTGGTATCGTATAAACTCAAGTGTTGCACGTACAGAAGGCGCGTCAGGTCGAATATCGGGTGAATATGAGATGTCGGTTTCTTCTGTTAGAACGCGGTAATGGGCGTGAACTCGAGAACGCTCATATCCGTCATCTTCAATCCAAGGAAAAGGGTATTTTCCCATCCAATTTCGTCGTATGCCAGCTTCAGCGATATCGGCGTACGTAATCGTAGTGCCGGGGAAGAACTGAAACATGTTCTCGGAGTATCGGACAAAAATGCGAATCTTCAATGTGTTACCATGGATGATAAATTGGACGGGCACAAGTGCGGGATAACGATATTTAATTGGATATCGTTTTTCAAGAGTAGAACGTCCCGGCTCGTGTGCCGGTTTTTTGTCTGAAAAATACTGCACGTTCATTGTACCCCGCAAAATATAATGATTTCATGCTTTTTAGCATACCACTAAACCTGGCTTGATGCAGTATAATAAGGTGTCGTGAAAGCAAATTGTCCGAAACGAGACTTCCGATTGTAACGGAAGCTAAAATATGTATACTTTTACTTCGAGACATAAAGATACCGACGGGGGGCGTCGGCATCTGCAAGGAGGGTGTTATGAAGTAAACGTCCTACTTATCTTTAGGACAACCTTAGTTTACCAGTCAAATGTAACCGCAAAATGCTTTTCCTGTGAATAAGTTTTTACGAGGTTACGGCAGAAATGCGGCAACACTGGCGAGAAAATGCGGCAGGAGGCTAATATCATGAAATTGGAAGGAAAAACTTTCAATGCCAACGTGATGACAAGTATTCATCTCGTGGAGCATTCTCATCCCGAAGTGCGTTTTGCAAAAGAACTCGATGAGGCGTTGATTCAGTTGTGCCGTGAAATGGATGTGCCCTTGCCGTTGTGGCTTTCCAAAAACACGCATGAATTTGCACGATTTCATCAAACTATTTTCTTTAGTGACCAATATACGGAAAAGGTCAACTTTGACCGATTCCAAATTCGTATGATTTGAACCGAGCGAGCATACCCGCCGAAAGGAAACGCTATGACCGAATACTCTCTGGCCCGCATGGGCGATAAGAAATACACTATGGAATACGTAACTGCTATCGTAAAACGCCTTACAGGTCCGGATGGTTGTCCGTGGGACAGAGTACAAACCCACGAGTCCATTCGAAAAAACCTCATTGAAGAAGCATACGAGGCCGTTGATGCAATCGATCGAAACGACGCGCACTCCATTGCGGATGAGTTGGGCGACGTCCTTTTGCAAGTCCTCTTGCACGCTGCAATAGCTGAGAAAAATAATGAATTTGACCTCGACACCATAACAGATATCCTTAGTCGAAAGCTCATTTCGCGCCATTCCCATGTTTTCGGCACCGACAACGCTACTACACCGGAAGAAGTATTGGACGTATGGGAGAAGAACAAGCGCAAAGAAAAAGGCCAAGAATCCTTCCGCGATACACTTCTCGACATACCAAAGGATGTCCCGTCACTTCTTCGTACGGAGAAACTACTGAAACGAGCGAAAAAGGCAGGTGTGACTGCTTCTCCACTCGAAACCATCGACGTAGCTGCAATCGCTGATGAAAAAGAATTCGGTGAAGTACTTTTCAGACTGTTGGCCGAAGGAAAACGACGCGGAATAGAAGGGGAGCTCGCTCTCAATCAAGCAAATGCCCGCTTTACTGCACTCTTCTCCGAGGCTGAAATCCGTGCAAACGAAACGAACCAATCCATTGCGGCAATCGCCGATTCAACCGAATCATCCCTGATTGCAGGCATCCCAGAATAAAGGAGAACCCCATGAGAATTGATAAGTATCTGAAAGTCTCACGTGTAGTAAAACGTCGTACTGTCGCCAACGAAGTTTGTTCCGCTGGCCGTGTGCAGATTAACGGACGCGTTGTCAAACCAAGCGCCGAAGTCAAAGTTGGTGATATGGTATCCATCGAATTCGGAAACGGTGTCACCACATTCCGTATACTCGAAGTGAAAGAAACCGTCCGCAAGGAGCAAGCCGGAGCTATGTACGAGCTCGTTGTCGGTAAAGAAATTGACTGAACGCATCTCAATATTACAATTCTGTTTCAATCGTAACGCAAGGCAGTAGAATCGCTTGCAAGAAAAGACGGAATGCGTAAAAATGAAAATGATAGGTATATATACGGATGAATTGCGCATCCGTAATGAAATTGAAAGCAGAGCGTGAGAATCGAATGAGCGATAAATCGGCAAAAACCAGAAAACACGGAAAAAAGGCGTCACTATGGCGCGTTTTTGTCGTCATATTTTTTATCGTCCTTTTCTCCGTCGTTGGCGCAAAGCTTTATGAACAACAACAAGTTCGCGAACGTGTCAACAACCGCCAAGAGGAGCTAAAACAAGAAGAAGCCGCGGCAAGTGCCGAGAGAGAAGAAGTGGTTGAAATGAGCCGAAGAATCGGCACTGACGATTATATTGAAGAAGTTGCCCGTGATGAGCTGGGCATGGTCATGCCGGGCGAGACGGTGTTCGAGACGGAAAAATAATCTACGAGAAGTGTTGTAAACTGGACGGAATAGAATATTCCTCTATGAAAAATGAAGAAAGAGCTCGGTGCGTTTCCACCGGGCTCTTTAATTATACTTTTTCAGTTTGTTAACTTGTGTGTTCTTTTGCGGAGTACCATTTGCACCTGAGGTAGAAGTTATACATCTTTCCATATATTTTCTTCATTATGAGCAGGCACAATTACAGAAATGTCGATAATATCCGTCAATTGATATGTTTCCTTCTTATCGAGTGCCGGTGAACACCGGTCTTTTTGTTCGCTTAGAAGTCTCTGCGCGCTTCCATTGCCTTCGATAGTGTGATGTCGTCGGCATATTCGAGATCCGAGCCCATCGGGAGCCCCGATGCGATACGAGTGACGCGTATACCGGCAGGCTTAATCAGTCGAGATATATATAATGCAGTTGCTTCGCCCTCGGCTGTCTGATTCGTTGCAACGATGACTTCTTTGGTTTCCGGAGATGTTTGCAATCGTGCAATTAATTCTTTGAGCTTAATCTCATCGAGGCCAACGTTGGATAGCGGTGAGTAGACACCGTGAAGAACGTGGTATAGGCCGTGATAGTCACGCATACGTTCCATGGTTGCGACGTCGCGTGGGCTTTCTACTACGCAAATCACGGAATGATCACGTTTAGGATCGGAACAAATCGGGCATGGATCCGTATCGGTGAAATTCTGGCATTGTGAGCATAGCTTCGTAGATTCGCGAGCGACCAAAAGCGCATCCGATAGGGTCTTAACTTCTTCCGGAGGCATGGAAAGAATGTGGAAAGCCAGTCGCTGGGCAGATTTATATCCGATGCCCGGGAGTTTTCCCAACTCAGATATCAGTTTTGCCACGCTGGGCGAGTATCTTGCCATAATTAAACCTCATTATCAATCAAATTATGCTAGGCGATTGGTGCGAAATCAGTGCCTAGCTCATGTGTTCGAATCAGAAAGGAAGCTTTGCACCGCCGGTTGCCTTTGCCATTTTTTCGGACGACAGTTCATCGATTTTGCGATTTGCTTCGTTAATGGCCGCTACGATTAGGTCCTGTAGCATTTCAACATCTTCAGGATCGACTGCCTTCGGGTCGATAGTAAGCGACTTGATTTCGTGTGTGCCATACATTTCGCAAGAAACGACCCCACCACCTGCCGAAGCCTCAACGACGGATTGATTAATCTCGAGCTTGGCTTGTTCAATATCGGCTTGCATGCGCTGTGCTTGCTGCATAATTGCACCCATATTTCCGCCCATTCCTGGGAATCCTCCCTTAAAACCACCTTTTGCCATGTTATCTTTCCTCCTTATTTTCTCTTTCTTGAATTGAAATGTTGATATCAGATTGTAGAAGTGCGTTCACCCATGCTGGCTTTTTGGCTGTTGCCAAAGCATCAGTTAATGCGCCTTTTCCGTCCTTAATAAGGGTGTACTCGCTCTCCGAAAGCACACGAATGGTTGTCGTTGCTTGAGGGAATAAAGTGTTTCGGATTTTCTCGAGTTCTGTACGAAGCGCCGGATTTTTACTGGCTTCCTCGGCGTATGCGGCGTGCACGTCCGGGAAAACGATGTAAGCAACATCCGCAAGAATATGCAATGACGCGTTACGGAAAGACATTGCATCGAAGAAGTATTCTTCTCCTAGCATTGCTATGAAACGTTCCCATAATGCTTCAATCTCGGATGCGTCTAAAGCTTGTGTATCTATTGGCTTTTCAGGATTCGTGATCGCATTCAGATTCGTTGGCGCCGCAGGTGTCGCAACCGTCGTATCAACGGGTGCCTCCGTCATAATCTTGGAGAGATTATTCATGGGCGGCGGTGCAATAATTTCTTCATCAATGGTCGGGAGCGGAAGATAAGCTTCACGGACGTCCGGCTTCTTTGCGGCCATGGATAAATTGGTGACATGGGACTTATCCTCGCTTCGCGTCTCGAAGGCCTTGTAGACGTTCGGTGTTTTCGGTGTCATGTGAGATAGCTCTGCTGCCGTGAGCGGTGCTTCTTCCGGCGGCGGAATCATTTCGTCTATGGCTGGTTCAGGCATACCGTCCTCATCAGAATAGGGCGGTGGTGGGATTAAATCATCACTAATATCTACGATTGGAGGGGTCATCGGCGGAACAGAAAGCGTCGGCGTGACCGGTATCTCCGGAATCGTTTGCGTCGAGGTAACAACAGGAGACATCAGTGATTCGTCGTGTGCCGTCGAACTGGCTTGGTGCGATGAAGTACCGTCGGTGGATTCATCGGTGGATTTACCGGAAGTAGCCGGAATAGAAGAAGGCTCCTCTTGTTTTAAAACTGCGATGGGCGGATTCGGAATCGGCATGACCTCAGTAACGGTTGACGCTGTAGGCGCGGTAGTCGTTGTCGCCGTAACGTTCGCGGCGGCGATGGGCGCCGGTGGAATCTTATTTCCGCGCGCAGCTAATCGTAGCAGGGTGATTTCAAAAGAGGTTCTGACGGAAGGTGACCACTTAAGCTCACCGACCAATTCAGAGAGTCTGGATACGAAGAACATGAGCGTCGCACTATCGGTGCGGCTCGCCAATGCCTTCATTTTTACTAATGATTCACTTGTTGCTGTGACTAGGATTTCAGGATGTGGCGCAACAAGAATGACCAATAAATCTCGGAAATATTGTGCCAAGTCCAGGGTAAATCGCAGGCAATCGCGACCATCCATAATCAGTGCATTACACATTGGTAATAAATCGGATGCTCGGCCCTCAAGTAACGCTTCGGCCATTGATAAAAGGAACGCGTCATCGACTACACCAGTGATACGTAAAATATCATCGCGCGTAATCTTTCCTGATGCTGTGGTGCTGACTTGATCGAGCAACGAAACGGCGTCACGAAGTGCCCCGTCGCTCACATGTACAATCGCACGAAGAGCGTCGTCAGTAATATCGAAATGCATGGTGTCGGCAATGGTGCGCAACCGCATTACCATGCTATCGTTGGAAATTCTTCGGAAATCGAAACGCTGGCAACGGGAAAGTATAGTCGCAGGAATGCGATGCGGTTCTGTCGTTGCCAAAAGGAAAACGGCGTGCGCCGGCGGCTCTTCGAGTGTCTTTAAAAGAGCATTGAACGCTCCTTGTGAAAGCATGTGCACTTCGTCGATGATATACACCTTATATTTAGCCTTCGAAGGGAGAAACATGACCTCTTCACAGACTCGACGGATGTTATCGACACTGTTATTCGATGCGGCGTCCATCTCGATGACGTCCATGATTGTACCGTTAATGACGCCCTTACAAATCTCACATTCGTTACATGGATTTCCGTTGACAGGGGAAAGACAATTGATAGCACGAGAAAAGACCTTAGCAATGGAAGTTTTACCAGTGCCACGTGTACCAGAGAACAGATAAGCATGACCGATTTTCTTCGAAATGACGGTCTGCTTCAAAGCCGCAACTGCGTGACGTTGTTCGACGATTTCGTCGAAAGTCATGGGGCGAAATTGCCGATAGAGTGCTAGATGTTCCATGATTCTCTTAAGACCCTTTCTACTCGTCTAAATAAAAAGAATCGTCCCACCTGGACTGCAGTCGGAGCAAGCACCCTTGCGGCACATGTGAGGAACCGCTTACTGCTGCTTCCTTCCGGACCTGACAGGGTTCACGGGTCACATCGCACAAGACCCACCGCCAACTGCAGACCAGCTGGGACGAAAAAACACGAATGAATTATAACACAAAAGAGATTAGCTGTGGCAAAAATGGAGGAAATTATATACAAGTGCACCGAGGGCTGCTTCGTGCTCTCTGCCAGCCTCGGTCGAGGGTGCTTCGCAGGTGACAACAACGACGACTGGTTCGTCCGAGCAAATGATGGCCACATCACATTCGGCGGAGTAATTTGTGTTGGATCCCGTCCGATGCAAAATGACCGCATCATCCGGAAAGTATGACCCAATGCCCCAAGTGGATGAGCAACGCCCCAAGTCATTGATGAGATATTGGTAATCATCCGGATGTGAGAGATAGCGCAAGTAGAGCGCTTCGGCATATGTCGCCATATCATAAGCCGAGGAACGATGGTCCCCGGTTTGCCATTGGCCGAATGCATCCATGTAGGTTTGAGTCGCGCCAAAATCCACATAGCCGCTGATTTGTGACATCTCGCGGATGACGGCATTTTCCTCGCCGATGGATGGGAAAATCATGTCCATGGCGATACCATCGCCGTCGGATACGGCGTAGTGAATAAGTTCGCGCATGGTATATTGTTGTCCCTCGGCGCCGTCCTTGATGACAGAAGAGAGGTTCGCTGGCCAATCGCCGGAACGATATTCGTAGACGCGTTGAAGAGAAATCGTTCCTTGCGCTACACGGTCAAATAGAAGCATCGTAAACGGCATGTTAATGGCAGACCCGACGACAAATGGTGACGTCTCATTAAATCCGAACGCTTCGTTACTTCGCAAATTGATGTAGTAGAAGCCGATGCGTGAGTCCGGATGCGCCGCGATATAATCCTTGACGGATTGCTTTAGCAAAGAATAGGCTTGGTCGCGTTCGGAGTGAGATACGGTTTGCAAAGGATATCTTTGCGGCAAAATCACATCCTCGCCCTCATCCCATTCCTGCGGCAAAAGGTTTTGGCCAGTGGTCGGGTCAGAGGTCGGGTCAGAGGATGGGTCAGTGGATGGATCGGATACATCAGTTCCCGATGTGCCACTAGTCTCTACAGGCTCTGTCGGACCCGATTCGCTTTCGGAAGGCGCTGTCTCTGTGCTTCCTGAGGGATCGGACGAATCACTCTCGCCTGATGTGGAAGTCTCGGTCATGTTATCCTCCGAAAATTTATCGTCAATCTCTTCTTTAACAAGTGTCATGTAGAGAAAAAAAGCAATAAAAAGCAATATCGCAATCACGCCGATCGTAATAATGATATGCATGACTTGGCGTTTTTGCCAAACATGACGTGCGTCCGTTACGAAATTGCTTTTCGGGTTTTTCATCAGAATAAGCCCTCTATCGTGCCGTCCTCTTCAATATTGATATCCATAGCGGCCGGGTGCTTAGGAAGTCCCGGCATGGTGACAATGGCGCCGGTCAAAACGACTAGATATCCAGCTGCGGCGGAGAGCCACACGTCACGTACGGTGAGTGTGAAATCTGTCGGACGACCGAGTGCTTTCTGGTTATCCGAGAGAGAATACTGTGTTTTTGCAATACAAATCGGTAGTTTACCGTAGCCCGCAGCGACGAACGCTTCCATCTTTGCCTTCGCTTCCGGAAGAATGTCGATTTCTTTTGCTCCGTAAATCTTTGTTGCTACTGCTTCAATTTTCTTTTCGACTGACCAGTCGAGCTCGTAGGTGTACTTTGGTTTCTTCTCTTCATTCGTATTGAATGCCTCAAGAACAGCATTTGCGAGCTCAATACCGCCTTCGCCGCCCTTGGCAAAAATTTGCGCCGGAGCGAAACGAGCACCCTTTTGCTTGCAAAGATTTGCGAGCATGTCGAGTTCTTCCTTCGTGTCTGTTAAGAATTGGTTGCTCGCAACGATACAAGGAATACCAAAAGACAAGATATTTTCAATGTGCTTTTCCAGGTTAGGGAAGCCTTTCTTAACGGCTTCGGGATTTGGCAGATTGAGATCAGCTTTGTCGATGCCGGCGTTATATTTCAAAGAACGTACGGTGGCAACAATGACAATTGCATCCGGCCAGATTCCGGCGGTGCGGCATTTGATATCAAGGAATTTTTCTGCGCCCAAATCGGCACCGAATCCGGCTTCTGTAATAAGAATATCGGAAAGCTTAAGGCCCATTTTGGTCGCGATAACACTGTTGCAGCCGTGAGAAATATTTGCAAATGGTCCGCCGTGCACGAGTGCAGGCGTATGCTCGAGTGATTGTACGAGATTCGGGCAAATTGCATCCTTTAATAGAACGGCCATAGCACCTTCGGCGTTTAGCTGACCGGCAGTGACAATCTTTCCGTCCAAATCGTATGCGATGGCGATGGAACTAAGTCTCTTCTTTAAGTCTTCCATATCGGATGCGAGGCAGAGGATGGCCATAATTTCACTTGCCGCGGTAATGGAGAAGACTTCGTTTCGCGGAACTCCGTTTACACCACCACCGACACCGAGGTGCAGGGAGCGGAGCGCGCGGTCATTCATATCAAGGCAACGTTTCCAGAGGATGCGTTCCTTGTCGAGACGAAGCTCGTTTCCTTGATAAAGATGGTTGTCAATCATGGCAGCCAAAAGGTTATTGGCTGAAGTGATGGCATGCAAATCACCTGTGAAGTGGAGGTTGATGTCGTCCATCGGCACGACTTGAGAATAACCGCCACCTGCCGCGCCGCCCTTCACGCCGAAAACCGGCCCGAGAGAAGGCTCACGAAGCGCGAGCATGGCATTCTTACCGAGGACGTTTAAAGCCTGGGCCAGTCCGATACTGACGGTGGTCTTTCCTTCGCCAGCCGGAGTCGGGTTCATCGCGGTGACGAGAACTAATTTGCCGTCCTTTTTATCTTTGCGGTCGGAGAGAATCTTCAATGGAAGCTTCGCTTTGTACTTGCCATACATTTCCATATCATCACGTTGGATGTGGAGTTGATTACCGATTTGTTCAATGGGTAGCATTTCTGCTTGTTGCGCAATTTGTATATCACTTAGCATAGATTCATTCTCCCTTTGCATGATGGAATATTTTCTCTAGTATTATATTCTCTGATGCCGGAAAAGCCAATAATGAATGACAATTTGATTACAAATGCGCGTGAAATTCGGAGGAAAGGCAGAAATGACAAACACAATATTTAGAAAGAATTGTGCAGAATGACCACAAGTTCTTGTGTTTTGCGTTGACAATCAGTCAAATCGCTGTTATAATTCTGTAACAGTAGGTAAGCATTTGGATGTGGAGGTATTGGCTGATGATCGTAAAGACAGATATTGATGCATGTAAAAAAGATATGGAATCATTTATTGGCAGAACCATTCGACTCACTTCTAACGGTGGTCGCAAGCGCATTATAGTTCACGAAGGCATTTTGGATCATTGCTATCCGAATGTATTCACAGTTACCTGCAGTCGTAAACAACCGGGTACACCTGAAGTCGTCTCTTATCGTTATGTAGATATTTTGACGAAGAGTGTCAATGTGGCGATGGTTGCCGAATCACAGGCTAGTTGAGTAAGGCCTTATCTTTAATATGATGATTAATATGAGAACCACTTGAATGACTGTAGCTTATGACGTCAAGTGGTTCTTGTTTTTTATGAAATAAAGAATGGATGTGATTCTTCCTTGAATATTCGAATTGAGGCACCAGCTAAAATCAATCTGTTTTTGCACATGAAGGGAAGGCGAGAAGACGGATACCACTTGCTTTCAACAATGATGCAGAAGATATCCCTTTATGACACGATTGAATTATCGTTGGAAGAAGACGCGTCACTTTCTGAGAATCAAATCCACTATTCTTGCAATAAATCGTACTTGGGGAAAATGGAGAAGAATACGGCGGTGAAGGCGGCGCTTGCCTTTTTAGCATTGATGCCGAACCGTCATTTTTCACTTTCCATCCACTTAATCAAGAATATTCCGTCGCAAGCGGGTTTGGGCGGCGGCAGTGCGGATGCGGCCTATGTACTTCGTGCGTTGGATTCTGTATTTCCTGGAGTGGCTTCGCGGGAAGCATTGTTATCCATTGCCATCGGGATTGGCGCCGATGTGCCTTTTTTCCTATATGAAGAGGCGGCAATTTGTGAAGGAATCGGCGAGATTATTCGGCCGGTGGCGCCAGTCTCCGGTCTGGCAGTTTTATTGTTGAAGCCGAAGGGCGGCGTTTCGACACCGCAATGCTTCGCAAAATACGACGAAATATCCGCAAATATGTCGCAAAGTCTTGTTTGGACGGATAACGAGAAGAAGCTGCTCGACGATTTTCTTTTCCCGAAGGATGAATCGATTTCGGCGAAGGAAAGACTTTTACGCGCACGACCGATTCTCCAAAACGATCTTTACGTGCCATCATTGACATTTGTTCGACCGATGCAATATGCGAAACGATTCATGGAGCGGGAGAATCCGATTACGATGGGTATGAGTGGCTCGGGGAGCTGCATGTTCGGAATTTTCGAGAATGAAGAAGCGATTAACCGACTCCTTGCGTCCAAAGAGATGGATGATTTCCGTTCCCATAAATGGTTTGTTTCTTCTGTTATGACTCGATAAATTGTTGGTAGGCTCGAAATATCAAATTTTCTTCCCGAATAGACCTCGTTCGTAGCCGCGTGATTTCTCGCGAAGTAGGATGTCGTAGCCGCGGGTTTGGTAAAAGCTTACCATTCGTTCGTTGGCGATGGCGGTGTGTAACAGCACATGGGAACAATGTGCTCGACGAGCTATGTCCTCGCTGTAGAGCAACAAGTCTTGGCCGATTCCTTTTCCGCGCATGGAATCCCATACGGAAAAACGTGCAAAGTAGCCGACACGCGCTGTCATGCCGAGTTTTTCGGCTGTTTCCGAATCAACAAAAGATTTGGCGTAGGTGATATAAAGACGTGCTGTCCCGATGATATCCTCTTTTTCATTGACTGCGACGAAGACGACACCATCGGAAATGGCGGCTTCGATGGTCTCTTTCGTCTCGAAAGTGGCTTCGATTTGCGTCTTGTCGATATGCGAATCGACACAATAAGAAGCCATCGATTCTTTGACAAGAATCAAGATGGCTTCCGCTTCGGTTATTCGTGCATGTCGTACCGATATTGTTTGCATGGATTGTCCTTTGGTATTACTTCATGCAATGCACAAGGATGGCCTTATGTGCATGAAGACGATTTTCTGCTTCTTGGAAAACGAAGGAGCAAGGCGAATCAATGATATCCTCCGTTACTTCATATCCACGATAAGCCGGTAGGCAATGAAGGAAAATCGCATCTTTGTCAGCTACGGCGAACAAATCCTTATTTACCTGATAATCCTTGAAAATTTGTACACGTTTGGCTTTCTCTTCTTCTTGACCCATGGATGTCCATGTGTCGGTGTAGATGACGTCGGCATCTTTGGCTGCAACGTAAGGATCTTCGGTCATAACGATTGTTGAGCCTGTGATTTTTGCATCTTCTTTTGCCTGATTCACGTAGAAATCCGGGCATGTGTAGTCTTTCGGAGAGGCAACGGAAATATCCATACCCGCTTTCGCACATGCTTGTAAAAGAGAATTTGCAACATTGTTTCCGTCACCGACATACGCGAGCTTCAAGCCCTTAAGCGTGCCTTTTTGTTCCTTGATGGTCAACAAGTCAGCAAGCGCTTGTGTCGGGTGCTGGTCATCACTTAAACCATTAATAATCGGGATGGAACCATACTTGGCCAAATCGACGATGTCTTGGTGAGCAAAGGTACGAATCATGATACCGTCAAGCATGCCCGAAAGCACATTTGCTGTATCATAGATTGTCTCGCCACGTCCGATCTGAATATCGTTCGAGGAGAGAAAGAGTGCCTGACCGCCTAATTGGTACATGCCAACTTCAAAAGAGACACGTGTCCGTGTTGAAGACTTCGTAAAAATCATACCGAGAGATTTACCGGCGAGTAAAGGATGTGGAATGCCGGCCTTTGTCTTGGCTTTCAAATCAATGGCGGTGTCTAAAAGTGCATCCAACTCATCGATGGAGACATCTTCGTGAAAATCGATATAGTGTTTCATATTAATCATCCTTTCCTGTTAAACAATCTGCGAGGGCTTTGACAAAAGCGCTGGCTTGCGATTTCGTGATTATGAGTGGCGGTGCGATACGGATTACATTTGTTCCGATCGCACTGACGAGGAAACCCTTGTCGAAAAGCTTGTGCTTCATTTCGGCTGCGTTATTATCTGTAAGCTCGATGCCGATGAGCAATCCCTTACCACGCACGGAGGAAATCTTCTTCGTTTTCTTTGCGACGCCATTGAGCTTCTTGAAAAGGAACTCTGATGTTGACTTCGCCTTATCGAGAAGGCCTCTGTCTTCAATCTCTTGAAGCACTGTGAGCGCCGCCGCCGTAGCGAGCGGGTTACCACCGAAGGTTGAGCCGTGATCACCAGGCGCAAATCCGGTCGCGGCTTCCTTCGTTGCGAGCACTGCGCCAATCGGAACGCCACCTGCCAATGCCTTTGCTGATGTAAGAATATCTGGTGTGATGCCGTATTGCTGGTAGCAATAAAGCGTTCCCGTTCTGCCGACGCCGGTTTGTACTTCGTCGATAATGAGCAACATCTTCTTTTCTTTGCAAAGCTTTGCCACATCTTGAATATAGTCAAAATCGGCTGGCCAAACGCCGCTTTCACCTTGGATCAGCTCGAGCATGACGGCACCGGTTTCTGCATCAACAGCCTTTTTCAGTGCTTCAATATCGTTGAATGGAACGTAATCAAAGCCTGGCGTAGCCGGTGCGAACGGAGTCCGAAACTTCTCTTGACCAGTTGCTGCGATTGTTGCCATCGTTCTTCCGTGAAAAGACATCTGTGCCGTGATAATCTTCGGCTTTGGTGTACCTTTCTTATACCAATAACCACGTGCGAGCTTAATTGCTCCTTCGTTAGCTTCGGCGCCGGAGTTACAAAAGAAGGCTTTGTCGGCAAACGTCTTTTCGCAAAGCTCCTTCGCGAGCTTGGCCTGTGACTCAATGTAATAGTAATTGCTGCAATGAATCATGTTCTTTGCCTGCTTGGCAATAGCGAAGGTAAGCTTCAAATTGCCATGCCCCAGAGCATTTACGGCGATACCGCCAATCATGTCCATGTATTTTTTGTCTTCGGTGCTGTATAGATAAACGCCTTTGCCGTGTGTAAAGCAGACGGGAACCCTTTGTCCGAAGCAATTCATATAGTAGTCGTTATCCCATTGTGCGACTTTTTCTAGTGTTTCCATATATATACCTCGTTTCCGTATTTTTATCGAAAAGCTTGTCGTATCATTTCGCCGCGCGAAGCGGCGTCGTTTCTTACAATAGCTGATTACTGGAGTCTTACCCGAGCAATCAGATTTTCTCGCCTTCGAAATATTTACGTCGTTCTTTGGTAATCATGGTGCCGATACCTTTACCCGTGAAGATTTCCAAGAGAATGCTGTGCGGGATGCGACCATCTATTATATGGGCACGTCCGACACCACGGTGAATCGTCTCGAGACATCCGGTAACCTTCGGAATCATGCCGCCACTGATGACGCCAGTCTCGATGAGGTCATGAATCTCCGTTTCTGTAAGAACAGGAAAGACCTTTGTAGTACCGTCCGGCATTGTGCCTTTTACACCTTCGACGTCCGTAAGTGTCATTAGCTTCTCGGCCTTCAATGCGGCAGCAATCTCCGCGGCGACTGTGTCTGCGTTAATATTGTAGCTTTCACCGTCTTTGCCGACGCCGATTGGGGCAACAACAGGAATGTATTCATCGTTGGCGAGCATCGATAGTACCTTCGTATTAATCTTGGTAATCTTTCCGACATAGCCGACGTCGATTTCATTGCCGTTGGCATCGGTCGATAATTTATCGCATTCGATTAAGTGGCCGTCAATTCCGCAAATTCCAATTGCCTTTGCGCCTTTTTGACCAAGCGCGGATACAATCTCTTTGTTCGTCTTGCCGATTAAAACCATTTGCGCGACGCTCATCGTCTTGGCGTCGGTCACGCGCAAGCCGTTTTCAAAATGCGATTCGATTTGCATCTTGTCTAGCATGGAGCTGATGTCAGGTCCGCCGCCGTGAACGAGCACGGTGTTGATGCCGACGAATTTCAAAAGCGTGATGTCATCCATGACCGAAGACTTTAATTCTTCATTAATCATGGCATTTCCGCCGTATTTAATGACGATGGTCTTACCGGCGAGACTTTGGATATAGGGGAGAGCCTCGACGAGAATCTCAGCCTTGTTTATTAATTCTTGCATGTGCTGTCCCACGGTGGGAAGCGTTGTATCCTTTTCCATAATTAATCTCCTTTTGCATGTAAATCGTACATGATCGCTTCTTCGGTGAATGATGTGTCAAACACCGCGGAGCAGAGTATTAATTCCTTCGCCCTCGTCGTATCCAAATGCGACATTCATCGCTTGGATGGCCTGCATCGAGGAGCCCTTGCCTAGATTATCAATTGCCGAGAACACCTTAATCTTGCCGGTATACTCATCCTTCACGAGATTGATTTCTGCAAAATTGGTGCCGCTGACGTGTCGAACATCCGGCATTTCCTTACCGCTTAATACACGTACAAAATGTTCGTCCTTATAATATTCACTATAAACGTCATTCAAAGTATCGGTCGAAAGGCTCATGCCTTTTTCGTTCGGGTCGACGTAAATGGTGCAAAGCATTCCGCGGACAAAAGATGCCAAATGCGGGGTGAAGGTAATCTTGATGTCGTCCAATCCGGCAACGATAGCACATTTCTCTTCAATCTCGGTGGTGTGACGATGTCCGACGACTCCGTAAGGCTTAAATCCGTCGGCTTCCTCGCAAAACGCATATGCCAAATCCGCTTTTCTTCCGGCACCCGATACCCCGGAAACAGCATCTACGATGATGCCCTCGGTCTTAATCAGTCCGTTGTGCAAGAGTGGTGTCAGCCCCAGAATGGAACATGTCGGGTAGCACCCTGGATCGGAAATGAGTCTTGCACTCTTTAGTTCTTCTCTATAAAGCTCCGGTAATCCGTAGACCGCCTCGTTCAGTAACTCTGGATGCGGATGAGTAAGACCATAACTCGATTCATAACGTGCAAGAGATTGATAACGAAAATCTCCACTATGGTCGAGAACCTTTACGCCGTAGGAAAGAAGCTCCGGGACAATCTTGGAAGAAACGCCATGAGGTAATGCCGTAATGACGATATCCGAGTCGGCGGCAACCTCTTCTGGTGTAATATCCGAAAGAGGGACGTCAACGATGCCACGGAAAATCGGATAGATATCGGAAAACTTTTTTCCGGCAAAGGTCTTTGAAACTAGCTTTGAAATCTCAAAATGCGGGTGTCCGCAAAGACTTCTCAGCAGCTCGACGCCTACATAGCCAGTCGCTCCGATGATACTTACTTTTGTTTTTCCGTTTGCCATCTTATGTGTCCATCCTTTAGTATGTATTAATTGAATATCCTTTAATATTAATGGTAACCCTTGCTTCTTTCAAGAACGATTCAGTCTTGTTTTCAAAGCCACGAAATCAGTGGAAAATCTGTTAGTTTACCTTATTAATATTTATACAGAATAGTGTATAAAGTTGCATTTTGCAAGACGAATCGTTATGCGTTTGATAAATTGTACATTGTGCACAATGTGGATTTGATAATTCTAGACAATTTGCAACAATTGCAATTCGAGCCTGCCAAAAATTTGACAAAATATTTGTCTATTTTGGCATATGGCGTAAACATGGAGGCCAGTGATATAGTTAGTGCAGATGAAAAAAACGGTTATTGGCCGTAAATTATTGGAGGTAACAAATGGCTAGTTTATCACTACAACATGTTTACAAGAAATATGAAGGTGGCGTTGTTGCTGTTAGCGACTTTAACCTTGAAATTGCAGATAAGGAATTCATCATTTTGGTTGGACCTTCCGGCTGCGGTAAGTCAACAACACTTCGTATGATTGCAGGACTTGAAGATATTTCCGAAGGTGAGATTTATATCGAAGATCGTTTGATCAACGACGTTCTCCCGAAGGACAGAGACATCGCAATGGTTTTCCAAAACTACGCTTTGTATCCACACATGACTGTTTTCGAAAACATGGCTTTCGGCTTGAAGCTCCGTAAGGTTGACAAGGCTGACATTAAGCGTCGTGTTCAAGAGACAGCAAAGATCCTCGAAATCGAGCACTTGCTTGAGCGTAAGCCGAAGGCTCTTTCCGGTGGACAAAGACAGCGTGTTGCTCTCGGTCGTGCTATTGTTCGTGACCCGAAGGTCTTCCTCATGGATGAGCCTCTTTCCAACTTGGATGCTAAGCTTCGTGTTCAGATGCGTGTTGAAATCACAAAGCTCCACCAGAGACTGCAAACCACATTCATCTATGTTACACATGACCAGACAGAAGCTATGACGATGGGTACCCGTATTGTTGTTATGAAGGATGGATTCATCCAGCAAGTAGACTCCCCAACGGAACTCTACGACAACCCGGTAAACACATTCGTTGCAGGATTTATCGGAATGCCTCCGATGAACTTCATCAATGCTACTGTTAAGGTTGAAGGAAACGACGTATTCATTTGCTTCGAGAACACCACAATTAAGTTGCCTGAGCGCTATTCTGTACCAGAAGTTATGGAGCATGATGGCTACGAAGTTATCTTCGGTGTACGTCCTGAAGCAATCACAGATGATACTACATACGTAAGTATGCACCAAGAAGCTACATTCGCGGCTGACGTCGACGTTGTTGAAATGCTTGGTGCTGAGACATATCTCTATGTTACAGTGAATGGCTCACTTCCTCTTACAGCTAGAGTTGATCCTACAACATCCCAGTCTCGTGTTGGCGAAGTTGTTGATTTGGCTGTTGATGCTAACCGTATCCACCTCTTTGACAAGGATACAGAGCAGAGCATCATTTCCTAATCCATTTACGTTCATTCATTCGTTTGAAGCCGGCTGCCTTCCGTTTCGGAAGACAGCCGGTTCATTTTTTTGGAAAACCTGTTGAGTTATGTTTTTTGTTGCATCTTTTTCGCGAAACGTTTAAGATTATCTGTGTAGATTTATCGCTATCTCTATAGGTCTATCTCATAATGGATACACGATTTCATGAAAGTGATAAGGTGAAACATATGGAAGAATTGAAGAAATGTATGCGCGAAGCCAAGAAAATCCTCGACATGACGGTCGGCGTTATGGATGCATCTGGTATGGTCATCGCTTGTACGGACCCTGCTTGGGAAGGTATTGAGGATTCGAGTGCGAGAGCGGTTTTGCTTTCGGATGAGCTTTTTGCAAGCACAGCCGGAAAGACCTATATGAAGGTTATTATCGGGGAACAAACCCAATACATTGCATTTATTGCCGGTGTTGATCCAATCGCCCGTAAATATCTGGAGCTGATGGCTCAATGGATAAAGGCAGCGATGCGAGAGAGAAACACAGATGTCGAGAGAGAGACATTTATCAAGAGCGTTTTGCTCGAAAACGAGTTGCCGGGAGATATTCCGTTGAAGGCTCGTGAGTATAAGATTCCATTTGCCACCAAGAGAATCGTTTTTATCATTCGTGTTTCGAAGGCTGATGGCGCGGAGAGTCTCGAGATTCTTCAAAACCTTTTCCCAGACAATAAGACACAGAGTGTTGTTGCCATGGATGAGGAAACCATTGTTTTGGTGATGGATTTAGGTGATAGTTTTAACAGCTTCTTGGTTGAGGTCAGTAGCACCATTTTAGATAACTTGAATGCTGAATCCATGATTCGCGCCCATATCGGTATCGGTATGCCGGCTCCGACACTTCGCGATATCGCAAAATCTTATCGTGAAGCCATGCTTGCACTTCGTGTCGGCAGCATTTTCGAGAGCGAACAATTCATTATGCGATATGACAAGTTGGGCCTCGGCCGTTTGATTTATCAATTACCGCCAACGCTTTGCAATATGTTCTTGAGCGAAGTATTCCCGAAGGGTGCCTACGAATCTTTGGATTCCGATACCTTGGTGACCATCGCGAGCTTCTTTGAAAACAACCTGAACGGCAGTGAAACATCTAGAAAGCTGTTTGTTCACCGTAACACACTAGTCTATCGTTTGGATAAGGTGCAGAAGATTACCGGATTGGATCTTCGAAGCTTTGACGATGCGGTTCTCTTTAAGCTCGCGGCAATGGTTCGCACCTATTTGGAGAAGCAGGAACGAAGCAATGGTTCAGGGATAACAACTTGGTAAACGGAGAGAGTAAGGTAACCATCATTGATACGCTTTGAAAATGTTTGCAAAACCTATAAAACGGGCACGGATGCATTAAAGGGCGTCAGTTTTGTCATTGAAGACGGCGAGTTTGTCTTTGTTATCGGCAAGAGTGGCTCTGGAAAATCCACCCTCATGAAATGTATTACGAGAGAAGAGCGACCAACATCAGGCATGGTTATGCTGGATCATTTCTGTATATCTAAAATGCCCAGGGCATTGGTTCCGGTGTTACGCCGCCAAATTGGAATGATTTACCAGGATTTCCGATTAATCGAGAGCAAGACTGTCGCAGAGAATGTTGCATTTGCCGGTGAAATCATTGGTATATCCAAAAAGAGACTCCACCAAATGGTTGATATCGTACTGAATATTGTTGGCCTGCGCGAGAAGGGCTCATCGATGCCACAGGAGCTTTCCGGCGGCGAACAGCAGCGTGTCGCAATTGCACGCGCCATGCTAAATAATCCGAAGCTAATTGTGGCCGACGAACCAACAGGTAACTTGGATCCGCAAACGAGTGAATCCGTTATGGCGCTTTTGCAGGAGATTAATCGAGACGGCACGACCGTGCTTATCTGTACCCATGACAGCAATTTAGTCGATCGTATGAAGAAGCGCGTTATTGAAATCGATGACGGTTTGATTGTACGTGACGAAAAAGGAAGCGGTTATAGCGCTCTAAAACCTACGTCGAAGAAGGCAAAGCCTGATTTTGACGAATGGGAAATGAACGCACCGAAGATGGTGTCGTTTGACGAAATGTGCAAAGATCTTCCGGACTTCCCGCCGAGTAGAGGGGAGGACGAAAAATGACAATACGTGCATTTGGAAATTCAGTAAAAGAAGGCTTTCAAGGCATCATTCGCCACCCGTTGGTAACGATTGCCTCTGTGACGACCATTCTTCTCATGCTTCTTTTGATGTCTGTATTTTTCGTTTTTTCGGCAGATGCCCGATATATTATGAAGAAGGTTGGACAACAGCCGCCGATTGAAATCTATATGAAGCTTAATTGCTCCAATGATGAACTGAATATGGTATCGCAGTATCTATCAACTGACACGGAACATGTAAAGTCCTTTGCCATGTTGAATCCGGAACAGAATTACAATCGGTTCAAGTCGAATCTGGGCTCCAGTGCCTCGATTCTGGATGATTTTGATTACAATACCTATTTGCCATACACATTTACCGTACAATTGCAGGATCCTTCGTATGCAGGACAGGTTGTCACGAATATTCAAGCCGTTCCGGGTGTCAACAAGGTCATGACAGAGAGTCGCGTAATGCTTTTTCTCACTGAAACGACTAAGGTCGTTAATATCGGTACTGCAGTTGCGTTTGCTGTCCTTTTTCTGATTTCGCTTTTTATTATTAGTAATATGGTACGTATTTCGGTCTATTCTCGTGCGACGGAAATATCCATTATGAAGTTCGTTGGTGCGACAAATGGTTATATTAGGCTTCCGTATATCGTCGAAGGCGGTATTGTTGGTTGCATGAGCGCCATATTTGCGTTTTTGATTACATACTTTTCATACGCGCGCATCTATGATTGGATGATGGCGAAGATTGAAGTTTCGAGTTATTATGCGTTGCTACCGGCCAATCGTTTGGCGATTTGGGTGCTTGTGCTTTGCCTTGTTTCGGGTATTGTAATCGGCGCCATCGGAAGCGGCATCGCTGTACGTAAGTATATTAAGGTGTAAGGAGGAAAACTTATGCGTTCATTATCTATAAAGAAGAGCATGATACGCTCTGTTTCCATTGTGTTGGTAACGGCACTGCTTTGCGTCGGTAGCCAATCGGTGAAAACCCTAGAAGCCGTACCGGTAAATCCTTTTTTGACATATACGCCGCAGCAAGATATTGATGAGGCGCGAAGAGACCGCGATGAGGCAAGACAAGCTGCCGAAGAAGCGAGTGAGATGATTGACCAGCTATCGGAAGAACGTGAACATTTGACTGGCGAATTGTCTAAGCTTCAAGGCTTGAGTGATGAGCAAATGGCGCAATATGAATTGATTGCGCAACAATATGCGGCAGCATTGATTGCCAAGCAAGAGGCCCTTGACGCATATATCACATCGCAAGAAGCATTGGAACAAAAAAGACTTCAATACTCTGAACGAATCAGTATTATGTTCGAATACCAGAACAAGTCGACACTGGAGATTCTTTTGGAATCGGATAGCTTGGCAGGTTTCTTTACAAATATTGAAATCATCGCCTTAATCGGTGATGCTGATCAACAAATCATGGATGAAATGCAAATTGCATTAGATGACGCTGAATTGCAAACGGAAATCGCGTTGCAGGAAGCCGAGGATATGCAAGCAATTGCCGAAGAAAAACAGGCACAATTGGCTGAGCTTGAGGCGAGAATAGGTGTAACGCAGGATGCGTTGGACCTGGCGGAGTCTCAATTATCATCATGGCAACAAAAAGAAGACTCGTTTTTAGACGAAGCAGAACGCCTCGATGATGAAATCGCGAGACTGCAGCGTCAGTTGGATCAGTCCAGAAATCCTTCTTCCGGAGGTAGCGGAACGACCTCACCTACACCGTCAGGAACGATGACATGGCCATATCCAGGCGATTATACTGTTTATTCGCCATTTGGTAATCGCTATCATCCCGTATACCACGTCTATAAAATGCACTGGGGTGTCGATTTGGGCGGCGTATATGGTAACCCGATTGTTGCGGCCGCTGACGGAACGGTAATCTTAGTGTCCGAACCAGTCGAAGGCCAGAATACTGGCGGAACGAACTACGGAAATTATTGTGTAATTGACCACGGTGACGGCATATCTACCCTTTATGGACATTGTCGTGATGTTTATGTGCATACCGGCGACACTGTAACTGCAGGTCAGACCATAGCGGAGTGCGGTAGCACAGGCACATCTACCGGTGCACACTTACACTTTGAAGTTCGCGTGAACGGAACAAAAGTTGATCCGCTTCCGTATATCCAAGGATAATTATGGGTACGGAATATAACGCGCTCGCAAAATTGTATGACGCTTTTCAAAGTGACGTCGCCCCCGACGCCTGGGCCTCTTTTGTGCATCGTTTGGTGCAAAAGCATGGTAACAAGGGCATCGAAGGGCAAGGAGATAACGGAAGGCTGCTTCTTTGCGACCTAGGATGCGGCACGGGAAGCGTCACTTTGGCTTTGCGGGATTTAGGATATGATGTAATCGGAATCGACATATCTCCCGAAATGCTTCAAATCGCTTCGACGCGCGATGGCCACGAAGGCGTGCTTTTCCTTTGTCAGGATATGCGAAAACTGGATTTGTTCGGCTCTGTTGATGTTTTCACGAGCCTTTTGGATACGATAAATCATATTCCTGATGAAAAGGGGATTGCCAAACTGCTTGCATCGTTTCACAACTTCCTGCAACCAGGCGGATTGTTCGTTTTTGATGTTGCCACCGAGACGCACTTCACTACATCTCTCGGCGAAGAATTTTTTTATGACATTGACGATGATTACACCGTGCTTTGGGAGAACCATTATCAACCAAAGACAAAGAAAAATCGCGCGATGGTGACGGCGTTTTTCAAAGAACAAAGCGGTTTATATTCCCGCGAGGATACCGAAATTACCGAAAAGTTTTATTCCCACGAAGCATTGCTCTCCTTGATTGATTCGGCGGGACTCCAATGCAAGGGGATATATGGCGACCTTAAGATGCGAGCTCCGTCTGCGACGGATGAACGCGTGTTCTATGTCGTTCAACGCCCGAATGAATAATGAGAAAGAGATAAATCAATGGATAATTTTTATGTAGCACCCGGCTCTCCCACAGATGGAAGTGATTACCTTTGTAAAGCAAGCGCTCTTGAGGGCAAAGTCCGCGCAGCGGCGATTCGTTCGACGAATCTTGTGAAGCGCGCATTTGCCATTCATGGTACTTCGCCGGTAGCGACGGCGGCTTTTGGACGTTTTCTGACAGGAACTCTTTTGATTGCTGACACTCTCAAAAGTGACGGTGATTCGTTGACGGCAAATATTCGTTCCGATGGCCCGCTTCAGGGCATGACCGCGGTTGCGGATAACCGAGGAAACGTGCGCGGCTATTGTCTGTCGCCGATTGTGCCCACGGGGTATCTTCGTCCGGGGAAGCTCGACGTTGGTGCGGCGGTTGGCAAAGGGAAATTGACTATCGTTAAGGATTTTGGATTGAAAGAACCCTATGTTGGCTCGGTCGAACTGGTTTCCGGCGAAATTGCTGAAGATTTCACCTATTATCTTGCCGCGTCAGAACAAACACCATCTATTGTTTCTCTCGGCGTTTCTATTGATGCTGAAGGTGTCACGCATGCAGGCGGCTTCATGATCCAGCTGATGCCGGGCGCAGATGAGGAGACAATCGAGTACCTCGAAAAGCGTGTTTCAGGAGGATTCCCGGAAGTATCTTATCTTCTAGGCGAAGGCATGTCACCGGAGCAAATTCTTGACATGTTTCTCGGTGATGAGAATATTTGCTACCTTTCCGGACAAAAGGTTCAATACGAATGCAATTGCTCTCGTGACCGCATGGAACGAAATCTTTTGACGCTTGGGACGAAGGATTTGTTCGACTTGTCCCAAGATGCAAACGGAATTGATCTTGAATGTCACTTTTGCGATAAAAAATATCACTTCTCTTGCGATGAAGTAAAAGCACTTCTTGCAGGAGCATCAAAAAAAGCGTAATATACATTTCGCGAATAAACTATCCTGCGCCACATACCGTGAAGGGCTTGAAAACACGGCATTTGCTGGCCCGAACAAAATAATTCACATTTCCAAAAATAATGCTTGCAATCACACTATATCTGCGATATACTCTTTATCGCGCGACAAATGCGCGCAAAAGCGTTGATGCTTGAGATTGCCGTACGGATGAGCCTGCTGTGCTTAGAAGAACGGGTAACTTAGGCAGAGCAGTGAGGAACTTGATTCCTTGCGATTCAGTAAGAGTACAGCGTGTGTTTTGTATCATAAGCACATGCCCAGGCCCAAAGTGCTGCGATATGCAGTAACTGGTCTCCTGGGTTTTTCGATGGGTACAGAGGAAACGCCGGACTCGGTTGAAACAAAAACAGCAAAGATTTGGAGGAAAACAACATGGCAACAAACCAAAAGATCAGAATTAAGCTTAAGGCTTATGATCACGAGCTCCTTGATGCGAGCGCACAGAGAATTGTTGAGACGGTAACGAGAACAGGCGCAAGCTTTTCCGGACCGATTCCGCTTCCTACCGAAAAGGAAATCACAACAATCCTTCGTTCTCCACACAAGGATAAGGATTCTCGTGAGCAGTTCGAGCTTCGCACGCACAAGCGTCTCATCGACATTTTTGCGCCGAACCAGAAGACTGTTGATGCACTAATGAAGCTTGACATGCCTGCAGGCGTGAGCATTGAGCTCAAGGCTTAAGGCTTTTTCCGCGTCATCTGCACGTCAAGGCAGGCGATAAGCGGAGGTCATGTTCACGGATGATCAAGCACCGTGAACCAATAACCTAAATAGGAGGAAGAAACAATGACAAAATTCGTACTTGGCAAGAAAGCCGGCATGACACAGCTGTTCGATGAGAACGGTATTGCGATTCCGGCAACCGTTATTGAATGCGAGCCTATGCTTGTTATTCAGAACAAAACGGTAGAGAATGACGGCTACAAGGCTGTGAAGGTCGCAATCGGCGACATTCGCGAGAAGCTTGTAAACAAGCCGGACAAGGGACAGTTCGCAGCGGCGAACGTGCCTGCAAAGCGCACAATCCGCGAATTCAAGACGGAGGATGACTTCTCCATCGCACAGGAAATCAAGGTTTCCGAAATGTTTAATGTCGGTGATCACGTTGATGTAAGCGGCGTTTCCAAAGGTAAAGGCTTCGCTGGTAACATTAAGCGTCACGGACAAAAGGGTGGCCCGGGTGGTCACGGTTCCATGTACCACAGACGTGTTGGTTCCATGGGCGCAAACACAACACCTGCTCGTGTTATTAAGGGCAAGAAGATGCCTGGACATATGGGTGTTGATCATTGCACAGTTCAAAATTTGAGTGTCGTCCTTGTGGACGGTGAGAGAGGGATTCTCGTTCTTAAAGGCGCGGTCCCAGGCCCGAAGGGTGGCGTACTTTCCATTAAGTCATCCGTCAAGGCGAAATAATCCGGCATAAGGAGGAACGAGAAAAATGGCTAAAATAGATATCTATAATCTGAGTGGAGCCGTTACAGGACAGATGGAACTTTCCGATGATATCTTCGGAATTGAGCCAAACAAGTCCGCGATGCATGCAGTTGTTTTAAACATTCTTGCAAATCGTCGTCAGGGAACACACTCCACTAAGACAAGAAGCGAAGTCAGAGGCGGCGGTAAGCGCCCATATCGTCAGAAGGGTACTGGTCGTGCTCGTCACGGTTCTACACGTTCTGCACAATACGTCGGTGGCGGCATCATCTTTGGGCCAAAGCCGAGAGATTACAGCTATACCATTCCGAAGAAGGTAAGAAGACTTGCAATGAAGTCTGCTTTCTCCGCGAAGATGATCGATAACAAAGTCATCGTTGTAGACGGACTTGCTTTCGATGAAATCAAGACCAAGAAGATGGTTGACGTTTTGAAGGCTTTGAAGGTTGCGGATTCTGCACTTGTTGTTCTCGGTGAGAAGAACGAAAACGTAGAATTGTCTGCAAGAAACATTCCTACTGTGAAGACAGCTTTTACCAACACAATCAACGTCTTCGATATTTTGAAGTATGATTCCTTCATCATGACGAAGGAAGCAGCAGAAAAGATTCAGGAGGTGTACGTATGAGTAAGGCACCGCAAGACATCATCATTAAGCCTCTTTTAACAGAAAAGAGTGCAGGTGAGATTGAATTGGGAAAGTACGCTTTTGAAGTAGCAAAAGATGCAACAAAGACGGACATTCGCAATGCAGTTCAACAATTGTTCGGCGTTAAGGTAATCGCAGTGAATACCACACGTTACGACGGTAAAGAGAAGAGACAGCGTTATGTTTCCGGCTTCACACCGTCTTGGAAGAAGGCAATCGTTACGATCGCTACAGAAGCAAAGGATGATTCTTACTTAGGCAAGGGTGGCAAGTCCACAAAGGTTGCCACGAAGTACAAGACATCCATTGAAGAATTTGGATTTGGCCAGTAATCGGCCTGATTAGTGAAGGAGTGAAAAAAGATGGCAGTTAAGAATTTTAATCCAACTTCTCCTGCTCGACGTCAGATGACTGTCACGGATTATTCGGTACTTACCAAGAAGAATCCTGAGAAGAATCTGCTCGTTGCCAGCAACAAGTCAGGCGGACGTAACAGCTACGGACGTATCACCGTTCGCCACATCGGCGGCGGAAACCGTCGTAAGATTCGTGTAATTGACTGGAAGAGAACAAAGGATGGCATCCCTGCAACAATCGTTGCAATTGAGTACGATCCGAACCGCACAGCTTTCCTTGCTTTATTGCAATATGCTGATGGTTTGAAGTCCTACATCCTAGCACCTCAGGGCGCTAAGGTAGGCGACAAGGTAGTAAGCGGAGCTGATGCTGATATCGTCAGCGGTAACGCACTTCCGATTGCTAACATTCCTGTTGGTACTGTGATTCACAATATCGAGATGAAGCCGGGCAAGGGTGCTCAAATGGTCCGTACAGCGGGCGCAAGCGCACAGCTCATGGCAAAAGAAAACGATTTCGCACAGGTACGTCTCCCTTCCGGTGAAGTACGTATGGTATCCGTTCTTTGCCGAGCAACAATCGGTACAATCGGTAACAATGAGCATGAGAATGTTTCTCTTGGTAAAGCCGGCCGTAAACGTCACTTGGGTGTTCGCCCGAGCGTTCGTGGTGTGGTTATGAACCCGAACGATCACCCGCATGGTGGTGGTGAAGGTAAGTCTCCGATCGGTCTGCCGGGTCCTGTTACACCTTGGGGTGTTCCGACATTGGGCAAGAAGACGAGAAACAAGAAGAAGCAGTCAAGCAAATACATTGTTAAGGGTAGAAAGTAATTGAAGGGAGGAACGTTCTAATATGAGTAGATCAACCAAAAAGGGATATTTCGTTGAAGAAGCCCTCATGAAGAGAATTACCGCCATGAATGCGGCGAATGACAAGAAGGTTGTTAAGACTTGGTCACGTGCTTCCACAATCTATCCTGAGATGGTCGGACACACAATCGCTGTTTACGACGGAAGAAAACATGTACCAGTCTACGTTACGGAGGAAATGGTCGGACATAAGCTCGGCGAGTTCGCTCCCACAAGAACATTCAGAGGTCACGCGGGTGAGAAAACATCCGGTGCTCGCTGATTGGATAGGCTTTGAAGGGAGGAACACAAAGTGGAAAAAATTGATTTGAGTCCGGCAAATATCGAAGCAAATCGTAGTGAAATCCTCGATGCATACAAGGCACCGAGCAAGAAGAACGCGAAGCTTCCGATTCTGACAAAGAAGCAACGCAAGCTTCTCGGAGTTGGCCGTGATCAGGGTAAGGCAATTGCCAAGTATATCCGTGTCACACCAAGAAAGATGAAGATTGTGATTGATACCATTAAGGGTAAAGATTTGGATGAGGCATATGCCATTCTTCTGTACACACCGAAGGCAGCATCGCCGATTCTTACTAAGGCACTTAAGTCCGCAGAAGCCAATGCAGTAAATAACAATGGTTTATCTCGCGCGAGTCTTTATGTTGCCGATGCATATGCGAATCAGGGACCTATTTTGAAGCGCTTTATGCCAAGAGGAAGAGGTTCTGCATCAAGAATCAATAAGAGAACCAGTCATGTTACTGTTGTTCTCAAGGAAAGAGTATAAGGAGGATTTCAAATGGGCCAGAAGGTTAATCCCCATGGTTTGCGGGTTGGAGTCATCAAGGAATGGGATACACGTTGGTATGCCGACAAGAAGACCTTCAGCGACTTCCTCGTAGAGGACAAGCAAATCCGTGATTTCGTCAAAAAAGAATGCATGAACGCCGGTATTTCGAATATCGAAATCGAGCGTAAGGGCGCAGACAAGACGATGATTATCATCAATGCTGCAAAGCCGGGTATCATTATCGGACGTCAGGGCGCAGGTATTGAAGATTTTAAGAAGAAGCTTGCGAAAAAGTTCAAGAAGAATTTCTTCCTTGATATTCGTGAGATCAAGAATGTTGATGCAAACGCACAACTCGTTGCTGAAAGCATCGCACAACAGCTCGAAAGACGTATTTCTTTCCGTCGCGCAATGAAGATGTCCATGGCTCGTACCATGAAGTCTGGTGCGAAGGGAATTAAGACACAGGTTTCCGGTCGTTTAGGCGGCGCAGAAATCGCACGTGTTGAGCACTATCATGAAGGAACGATTCCGCTACAAACAATCCGTGCTGACATCGACTATGGTTTTGCAGAAGCAAATACTACATATGGTCGCATCGGCGTAAAGGTTTGGATCTATCGCGGTGAAGTCCTTACTGCAAAGAAAAAGCCAGTCGTTAAGGCAACGGAAGGAGGCGAGCAGTAATGTTACTTCCTAAGAGAGTTATGCATAGAAAGCAACAACGCGGACGTATGACCGGTAAGGCTACTCGCGGAAATGTAGTTGCTTATGGTGATTACGGTATCTATACAACAGAACCATGTTGGATCACCTCGAATCAAATCGAAGCTGCTCGTATTGCTATCAACCGTTACGTAAAAAGAGGCGGTCAGGTCTGGATTAAAGTATTCCCTGATAAGCCTGTAACGAAGAAGCCGGCCGAAACTCGAATGGGTTCTGGTAAAGGTGCTACTGAATACTGGGTTGCAGTTGTAAAGCCGGGTCGCGTTCTCTTCGAGATCGCCGGTGTTTCAGAAGAAACCGCACGTGAAGCAATGCGCCTTGCTGGCCATAAGCTTCCTTGCAAGACGAAGTTTATTATCAAGGAAAAGGAGGGTTCTGAAAATGAAGGTTGATGAAATCCGTTCCAAGTCTACTGAAGAGATTCAGAAGGAAATCGTTGCTTTAAAAGAAGAACTCTTTAAGCTCCGTTTCCAACATGCAACAAATCAACTCGAAAACCCACAGCGCCTCGGTGCCGTGAAGCGTGATATTGCTCGTGCGAAGACCATTCTTCGTGAGCAAGAAAAGAACGCAAAGTAAGAGAAGGGGGATAAGTGAATGAGCGATCGTAACCTCAGAAAAACTCGAGTCGGCCTCGTAACGAGCGACAAGATGGACAAGACGGTTGTCGTTTCCGTAGTTGAGCATGTTAAACATCCACTCTATGGAAAGATTATGAAAAGAACATACAAGCTTAAGGCTCACGACGAAGAAAACACATGTGGCATCGGCGACAAGGTAAAAGTAATGGAAACCCGTCCAATCTCGCATGACAAGCGTTGGAGAGTAGTCGAGATTGTAGAGAAGGCGAAGTAATACGTAGCCTCGTAAGGATTTACGTAAAGGAGGAAAATCAAGATGATTCAAGTAGAATCCAGACTTAGATCTGCTGATAATACCGGCGCTAAGGAATTAGCTTGCATTAAGGTGCTTGGCGGATCTTGGCGCAAATATGCGAATATCGGTGATGTCATCGTCTGCTCTGTAAAAACGGCTGCTCCTGGCGGAGTAGTAAAGAAGGGTGACGTTGTCCGCGCAGTTGTTGTTCGCACAAAGAAGGGCGTTAGAAGAGCTGACGGATCGTACATCAAGTTCGATGAAAATGCTGCCGTTATCATTAAGGAAGACAAGAACCCACGCGGTACGCGTATCTTTGGGCCTATCGCAAGAGAGCTTCGCGACAAGGATTATATGAAAATTCTGTCATTAGCTCCGGAAGTTCTGTAAGGAGGACGAAGAATGGCTAGCAAAATGCACATCAAAAAGGACGACAACGTCGTCGTTATCAGTGGTAAGGCAAAGGGCACAACAGGCAAAGTCCTCAAGACCAACGCAAAGTCAGGTCGAGTAGTTGTATCCGGCGCGAATATGATCAAAAAGCACCAAAAGGCACAAGGCCAGAACAAGCCAGCTTCCATCGTTGAGAAGGAAGGCACAATCGATGCATCCAATGTTATGTTGGTTTGCCCGAAGTGCGGTGTTGCTTCTCGTGTTGCTCATGTAGTAAATGCAGACGGTTCCAAGGATCGTGTTTGCAAGAAGTGCAAAGCTGTGATTGATCAAATTAGCAAGGCAAGCAAGGAGGGTTAATCGATGTCCAGATTAAAAGAAAAGTATGCATCTGAAGTCGCACCTGCTTTGCAGGAAGCCTTTAAGTATGAATCCGTTATGCAAATCCCACGTCTTGAGAAGATTGTTCTCAACATGGGTGTCGGCGAAGTAAAAGATAATCCGAAGGCGCTTGAAAATGCAATGCGCGATATGAGTATCATTTGCGGACAAAAGCCGATTGCAACTGTGGCTACAAAGTCTGTTGCTGCATTCAAGCTTAGAGAAGGAATGAAAATTGGTTGTAAAGTAACGCTTCGCGGCGAGAACATGTACAACTTCCTCGACAAGCTCGTCAGCATCTCTCTTCCACGTGTTCGTGACTTCCGCGGTATCAACCCGAACTCTTTCGATGGCCACGGCAACTATGCTATGGGTATCAAAGAACAATTGATGTTCCCGGAAATCGAATTCGATAAAGTGGATAAGGTTCGCGGAATGGATATTATCATTGTCACAACGGCAAAAACAGATGAAGAAGCAAGATCACTTCTTACTCTTCTCGGCATGCCGTTCCGCAAGTAATCAGGAGGGATAGAAGATGGCAAAAAAGTCAATGATCCTAAAGGCACAAAGAGCGCCTAAGTTTTCGACTCAGCACCACAATCGTTGTAAAATCTGTGGTAGACCGCACGCCTACATCCGCAAGTACGGCATCTGCCGTTTGTGCTTCCGCGATTTGGCATATAAGGGACAAATTCCAGGCGTCCGTAAGGCCAGCTGGTAACCGATAGCATTTATTAAGGAGGAAAAGGTATGCAGATTACAGATGCAATTGCAGATATGCTGACAAGAATCCGTAACGCAGGAACAGCCGGTCATCCGACAGTTATGATTCCTGCTTCCAATTTGAAGAAGGCTATCGCACAGATTTTGTTAGACGAAGGCTACATCTCACGCTTTGAAGTAAGCGAAGATGGTAAGCAAGGTATGATTAAAGTAACGTTGAAGTACGCTTCTCGTAAGAGCGTAATCTCCGGTATCAAAAGAATTTCGAAGCCGGGCCTTCGCGTTTACAAGGACAAAGAGAATCTCCCGAAGGTTTTGGGTGGTCTCGGAATCGCCATCATCTCTACATCCAAGGGCGTTATGACTGATAAAAAGGCTCGTGAACTTGGTGTCGGCGGTGAAGTAATGGCTTATGTTTGGTAAGTAACACACACTCTGAAATGGTACTTTTCGGACAGAAAACGTACCGCAATCTAAAGAGCAGGAGGTAGATTGTATGTCTAGAATTGGCAACATGCCGATCACGATTCCAGCAGGAGTCGAAGTAAAGCAGGATGGCAACACCATCACTGTAAAAGGAAAGGATGCAACACTCACATTGAATGCGCATCCTGACATGGCAGTAACGGTTGAAGGTAACACGATTACTGTTAAGAGACCTTCCGATGAAAAGCAACACAAGGCACTTCACGGATTGACAAGATCTTTAATCAACAACATGGTAGTAGGTGTTTCTACAGGTTTTACCAAGGAACTCGAAATCAACGGTGTTGGTTATAAGGCAACAAAGCAAGGCAACAAGGTCGTATTTAACCTCGATTATTCTCACCCGATTGAGTTAGAAGAACCAAAGGGAATTACGATTGATGTACCTGCCCAGAACAAGATCATTGTTAAGGGTGCTGACAAGCAACTCGTTGGCGAGACAGCTGCTAAGATCCGTTCGTTCAGACTTCCGGATGCATATAAGGGTAAGGGTATCAAGTATACTACTGAGACTTTGCGCATTAAGGAAGGCAAGACCGGCGCTAAGAAATAAGAGAAGGGGTGAAATGCATGATTACAAAGCCTGATAAGAACGAAATCCGCAGGAGAAAACATGTCCGCGTCCGCAAAAAGATTAGCGGTACCCCTGCACGCCCGCGTCTTTGTGTTTTCAGAAGCAACACAAACATCTATGCACAAATCATTGATGATACTACAGGAAATACCCTTGTTAGTGCTTCTACATTAGAAAAAGAAGTCAAGGCAAAGCTCGCTTACGGCGGAAACAAAGAAGGCGCTGCATGCGTCGGCAAGTTAATTGCTGAGCGCGCACTTGAGAAGAAAATTACTGAGGTCGTTTTTGACAGAGGTGGATATATTTTCCACGGACGCGTGGCGGCATTGGCAGAGGCGGCACGTGAAGCCGGCCTTACATTCTAAGTAGGAGGGACAAAGAAGATGGGTTTTGATCCTAATTCAACTGAATTGAAAGAAAAAGTAATCCATATCGGACGTGTTTCCAAGACAGTTAAGGGTGGTAGAAACTTCCGTTTCGCTGCACTCGTCATCGTCGGTGATGAGAATGGTCACGTTGGTAAAGGTATCGGAAAAGCGGCTGAAATTCCTGACGCAATCCGCAAGGGTATCGAAGATGCAAAGAAGAACATGATTACTGTTCCTCTTGATGGCGCAACGATTCCTCACGAAGCATTCGGCGTATTTGGTGCCGGCAAAATTGTTATGAAGCCGGCTTCCAGTGGTACCGGTATCATCGCAGGCGGCCCGGTTCGTGCGGTTTGCGAAATGGCTGGTATCAAGGATATTCGTACAAAGTCCTTGGGTACAAACAACCCGAACAATGTTGTAAATGCAACGATGGAAGGTCTGAAGAGCATGAGATCTCTTGAAGAGGTTGCACGTCTTCGTGGCAAGTCTGTCGAAGAAATCTTGTGATAGGAGGTGTAGCTTCAAATGGCAAACTTAAAAATTACCTTGGTGAAGAGCACCAATAATTCCCTAAAGAAACACTGCGCAACAGTTGCTGCACTTGGCCTTCATAAGATTGGCCAATCTGTCATCAAGAATGATGATCCGGCAATTCGCGGCATGGTGCACACAGTAGCACATCTTGTTACTTGTGAAGAAGTGTAAGGAGGATATTGAAACATGAAGCTTAATGAAATGTCTTCTTGCGGAAATGAAAAGGCTTACCGTAAAGGCCGTGGTGTCGGAAGCGGTAACGGCAAAACAGCCGGTCGTGGACACAAGGGTCAAAATTCTCGTTCCGGCGGCGGTGTTCGTCCTGGTTTCGAGGGTGGACAAATGCCTCTTTACAGACGTTTACCGAAGCGTGGATTTAACAACACACGTTTTGCTCCGCAATACATCGAAGTCAACATTGCTGACCTCGAGAAGTTTGCAGACGGTACAGAAATCGATGCAGCAATCCTTAAGGATTCTGGTATCCTTTCTATTCCGAAGGTCAACGACGGTATTAAGGTTCTCGGCAACGGCGAGTTGACGAAGAAGCTGACCGTTAAGGCTACTAAGTTTACGCAATCGGCTAAAGAAAAAATCGAAAAGGCTGGTGGAACGGCACTGGAGGTATGATCAATGAAAGGCATATTTGACAACTTGATCAATGCATTCCGCTTGCCGGATTTGCGAAAGAAAATTCTCTTTACTATGCTTATTCTAGGTATCTACATGGTGGGTGGCCTCGTTCCTGCTCCTGGTATTAACCGTGAAGTTTTTACTTCATTGGTTCAGGATTGGGGACAGCTCGGTGGATTGATGGACATTATCTCGGGCGGCGGCTTGTACGCAGCAACGATTTTTGCCATGGGTATTTCCCCATACATCAACTCTTCCATCATCATCCAGCTGTTAACTGCCGCACTTCCACCTTTGGAAAGACTTGCCAAAGAGGGTGAAGAAGGCCGAAAGAAGATTCAGAAGATTGTTCGTTTCACGACAGTCGGCTTGGCTCTTCTCCAAGCATCGGTGTTCTGCTGGGCGACACGCTCTGCTATGACACATTACCTTCCGTCTTGGCTCAATGCCATCCTCATCGTCGCAACATTCACCGCTGGTACATGCTTTGTAGTATTCTTGGGTGAACGCATCAACGAAAAAGGAATCGGAAATGGTATTTCTCTCATCATCTTTGCTGGTATCGCGACTCGTCTTCCTGATATGGCAAGACAGCTCTACAACTTCGCGTTGGATGTTGCCGGTCGTTTCAAGAACGTAGTTTTGGGTGATACACTCGGTGTATTGTTGTTTATTGGAGTAGCTCTTTTCTCCATTGCCATCATCGTCTTTGTTGTATTCATTCAGAATTCCGAACGTCGTGTTACAGTGCAGTATTCGAAGAGAGTCGTAGGCCGTAAGGTTTACGGTGGGCAAAACACCTATATTCCTTTTAAGGTGAACCAATCCGGTGTTATGCCTGTTATCTTCACCATGTCAATCATGGCTCTTCCTTCAACCATCGTTTCGTTGTTCTTCTCAAGCAGCAACAACTCTGTAGCGAATTTCTTCAGAAACATGGCGGATCAGCCAGTGCTATATTTCACAATTCAATTGTTTTTCATTATGGCATTCGTATTCTTCTATTCGGCAATCACATTCAATGCCAACGAGATTTCCAACAATCTCCAGAAGAACGGCGGATTTATCCCGGGTGTTCGTCCGGGTGGACCAACAAGAGATTATATCCAGAAGACAGCCAGTCGTTTGAACTGGGCAGATGGTATCTTCCTTTGCCTCGTTGTATTGGTTCCGTCCATTCTTGGTACAATAACCAACATGGAAGGCGTTTGGTTTGCTGGAACATCTGTATTAATTCTTACCGGTGTTGCGAATGATTTCGTACAACAAATCGAATCGCAAATGGTTACCCATCATTACAAGGGCTTCCTTGATTGATTGGTTTCCCATGGAAACGAAGGCAAGAATGATGCAAACAGTAATTGGATTCCATTGATTCATGAACAGCCTCGTGCCGAGAGCGTGCTCTTCGGGCACGAGGCTGTGCTTGATTCATCTTCAGTAAAAGAGGTAAGAACGATGAAGCTTATTTTATTAGGTGCTCCGGGCTCCGGAAAAGGAACAATGGCTACGGCATTGCGCGATGCATATCAGGTTACACATATTTCGACCGGCGATATTTTCCGTGCAAACATCAAGAATCAAACACCGCTTGGCATAAAGGCGAAGTCCTATATCGATCAGGGCGCATTGGTTCCGGATGATGTTACGATTTCGATGGTGGAAGATCGTCTCGCTCAAGAGGATTGCAAGAACGGTTATCTTCTGGATGGGTTTCCACGTACGATTGCACAGGCCTTGAAGCTCGATGAGATGCTGGCCAAAGGAAACACATCAATTGATGCGGTTGTAAACATCGAAGTTCCGAACGAAATCATTACAGCTCGTGTTGCGAATCGTCGTGTATGCACATCTTGCGGTGAAAGCTACAACATCGTTTATCGTCCGACCAAGGTCGAAGGTGTTTGCGATGTTTGCGGAAAAGAAGTGATTCATCGTGATGACGATCAACCGGAAACCGTAAAGCAAAGACTTCTTACCTACGAGAAGAATACGAAACCGCTCATCGACTTTTATGAACAAAAAGGCTTGGTCATGAGAATTGACAACAGCCAGGATGCCAAAAAAGCATTTGCTGAAGTGGAAGAAAAGCTTCAAGAGAAGGGCTTCCAAGCAACCAAGAACTAATAGTGACGAGTTGCACAGGAGAAGGGATAACATGATTCAACTAAAGACAGCTTCGGATTTTGAGAAAATGAGAGTCGCCGGTAATGTCGTTGCCCTCACGTTGAAAGCACTCGAGGACGAAGTTCGTCCCGGTATTTCGACGAAAGAATTGGATGATTTGGCAAAGAAGGTCTTTGACGAAAACGGCGCAATTTCTTCTTCATATCATTATGGGGACCCACCGTTCCCGGGTATTATTTGCATCTCGCCCAACCGTGTTATTGTACATGGTATTCCAAGCACGAACGTCATCTTAAAAGAGGGCGATATCGTGACCTGTGATGTCTGTTGTTCGGTGAATGGTTTTCATGCCGATGCAGCAAGAACCTTTGCTGTCGGCAACATCTCGCCAGAAGCGAGAAAGCTTATGGACGTCACAAAAGAATCGTTTTTCCGCGGTTATGCCGCTGTCAAAGAAGGAAATCGTATCGGAGATGTATCCAATGCAGTTCAACAATATGCTGAAAGCTTTGGGTACGGTGTGATTCGCGAGCTGACCGGCCATGGTGTCGGATTTGCGTTACATGAAGATCCGGACGTGCCGAATTACGGTCGTGCAGGTCACGGGCCGCGAATCAAAGAGGGCATGGCATTTTGTATTGAACCCATGATTTCGGAAGGATCGCCCGCCATCGTTTTGATGGAAGATGATTGGACGGTTTGCACCCGAGACGGAAAGAACGCCGCTCATTATGAAAACACGGTAATCGTTACAAGTAACGGACCGGAAATCATCACATTATTGGAGGAAACACATGGCTAAAGAAGATGTTATTGAAGTAGAAGGCATCGTAAGTGAAGCGTTACCAAATGCGACTTTCAAAGTACACTTGGAAAACGGTCATGAAGTGCTCGCACACATTTCCGGAAAACTCCGTCAGAATTATATCAAGATTCTCCCTGGAGACCGAGTAACGATGGAGCTTTCTCCATATGATTTATCTCGTGGCCGCATTACATGGCGTGCCAAATAATTTTATCCAAAAAAATAGCGAAAAGCACTTGCAATGCGGGAAAATTTTGTTATTATATTATAGCGTGCGCATATAGCGGGCGTATTAATGCATTGCAGCGTTTCGGCAGGAGGTTGTTTTTATGAAAGTAAGACCGTCAGTTAAGCCTATGTGCGAGAAGTGCAAGGTCATTCGTCGCAACGGACGTGTTATGATTATTTGCTCTGATCCTAAGCACAAGCAAAAGCAAGGCTAAGTACTATTCTCTATCGGGCAATTCGATTGATTTGTCCGAAAGAGTGTTGTGCAAGTTAAAATGGATATAACATGCAAACATTTGTTGTGAAGGCGGCTGCCTCACCTAATCCGTGAGGAATCTTTGCATCGGCATGTCATATATAAGAACTGAATACAAGAATCATTCATGGAGGTACATCAGATGGCGCGTATTGCCGGTGTAGATTTGCCAAATGACAAGAGAGTAGAAATTGCTCTTACATACATTTATGGCATTGGACTAACAAGTTCTGCACGTATTCTCGCTGACTCTAAGATCAATCCTGATACAAGAGTGAAGGATTTGTCTGAAGAAGAATTTGCGAAGATTCGTGACCAGATCGAAAACAATTACAACGTAGAAGGTGACTTACGTAGAGAAGTAGCCTTGAATATTAAGAGATTAACAGAAATCAGTTGCTATCGTGGCCGTCGCCACAGAATGGGTCTTCCTGTTCGTGGTCAGCGTACAAAAACGAATGCTCGTACCCGTAAGGGACCGAAGCGTACAATCGCTGGCAAGAAGAAGTAAGGAGGAGCATCATGGCTAAAGCAGTGAAAAAAGCGGTTGCAAGACCGAAGAAAAGAGAGCGCAAGAATATTGATCGCGGACAAGCACATATTCATGCGACATTCAACAATACGATCGTTACGATCACCGATGCACAAGGAAATGCTATTTCTTGGGCCTCTGCTGGTGAGATGGGCATGAAGGGTTCCCGTAAAGGAACACCGTTCGCCGCTCAGACAGCATCTGAAGATGCCGCTAAGAAGGCTGCAGATCACGGCATGCGTACCGTAGAAGTTTTCGTCAAGGGTCCAGGCCCGGGACGTGAATCTGCGATTCGTGCTTTGGAAACAGCTGGACTGGAAGTAACAATGATTAAAGATGTTACACCGGTTCCTCACAATGGTTGCAGACCGCCTAAGAGAAGAAGAGTCTGATTACGGAGGTATAGAGAATGGCTAGATATACAGAAGCATCCTGCCGCCTGTGCCGCAGAGAAGGTGAAAAGCTTTTCCTTAAGGGCAGCAGATGTTATTCAGCAAAATGCGCACTCGGAAGAAGAAGTTATGCACCGGGTCAGCATGGACAGGGCAGAAAGAAAATTTCCGAATACGGATTACAGCTTCGTGAGAAGCAAAAGACAAAGCGTTTCTATGGCGTATTGGAGAGTCAATTCAGACATACTTTCGAGCGTGCTGAACGTCTCCAGGGCAAGACTGGTGAAAACCTCTTGAAGCTCCTTGAATTGCGTTTTGATAATGTTGTTTATCGTTTGGGTCTCGCAGCTTCTCGTGCGGAAGCTCGTCAGCTCGTTACACATGAGCATTTCTCCATCAACGGTAAGAAGGCAAACATTCCTTCGATGATGCTTAAGGTCGGCGATGTAATCGCTGTTCGCGAGACATCTCGTAAATCTTCTAAGTTCGAGAATTTGTCGAATGCACGTCCTGTACCGGCATGGCTCACAATGAACGAAGAAACACTTACAGGTACTATTGCTCAGGATCCAGCTCGTGCTGATGTTGATCTTGAAGTCAAGGAAACCTTGATTGTTGAGTTGTACTCGAAATAACGGATCGACCGGGCGCTAGCATGTGCGCGTAGGAGGAGAATGTATGATTGAAATTATGAAGCCAACCATAGAGTGTGTGGAAGTCAATGAAGATTTGTCTTATGGTAAGTATGTAATCGCACCGTTAGAGCGTGGTTATGGTACGACCTTGGGAAATTCTTTACGTCGTGTGCTTCTTTCCTCTCTTTCCGGAGCGGCGGTCACGGCTATCCGTGTCGAGGGCGTATACCATGAGTTTTCCACGATTACTGGTGTCGTTGAGGATATGACTGAAATCATCCTAAACGTAAAGGGCATCCGTGCGAAGCTTAACGTAGACACGCCAAAGACCGTTTACATCAGTACTGATGAAGGTAAAACAGGCGTTATTACTGCTGGTGATATCGTGCATGATGAGGAAGTGGAAATCATGAATCCTGATCATGTCATCGCTACGCTGAATGGTGCAGGTCGTCTCTTCATCGAGCTTACGATCAATAAGGGCCGCGGTTATGCTACGGCTGATATGAACAAACCTGCTACGCAAACCATTGGTGTTATTTCGATTGACTCGATCTTCACTCCGGTGAAGAAGGCGAACTATCGTATCGAGAACACTCGTGTCGGTGAGCGTACAGACTTTGACAGCTTAACGCTGGAACTTTGGACAGATAAGACCATTCAAGTTGATGCAGCACTTTCTTCTGCTGCAGCAATCTTGCGCGAACACTTGGGACTCTTCACGGCATTGACTGATGTCACGAACGGACCGAGCTTCAGAGATACAGACGAGTCGGCAGGTAGAAATGCAACTCATGACATTGTCATTGAAGATTTGGATTTCTCTGTACGTACATACAACTGCCTCAAGCGCGCAGGAATCAACACCATTGGTGATTTGGTTGCGAAGTCTGAAGACGAGATGATGAAGGTACGTAACTTGGGCAAGAAATCGCTCGAGGAAGTTATTCAGAAGCTCGAAGATATGGAAATGTCACTCGCTATTGTCGAGGACTAATAACCGGCTCGAGGGTTGGTTATGAATATTTGTAAATATACAGGAGGTATGAACCATGTCAGGTTACAGAAAATTAGGAAGAGCAAGTGATCAAAGAATGGCGATTTTGCGCAATTTGGCAACATCGTTTGTAATTAACGGCTATGTTGTAACAACAACTGCACGTTGCAAGGAAATCAGCCAAATCGTAGAGAAGCTGATTACTGATGCGATTTCTGAGAAAGATAATTTCACATCGAAAGAGATTACGGTTTCCAAAGCAAAGATCGATGGCAAGGGCAAGAAGATTTTGGTTTCTAAGACATCGAAGAACGGAAAGAAGTATGACGTTGTCGATCGTGAAATCGTGAAGAAGATGGTTCAGGTGGACGCTCCTTCTCGTTTAGCTGCACGTAAAAAGGCTGCATATTGGCTTCACAAGAGTCACGATGCTGAGGGCAATACAGTAAATCCCGTAAACATTCTTTACGATACAATTGCACCAAAGATGGCTGCTCGTAACGGCAAGGGTGGATATACACGCATCATCAAGTTGGGTGCCAGAAGAGGCGATGCTTCTGAAATGGCAAAGCTCTCCTTTGTTGAATAAGTTGCTATTCACTTCATTTAACTAAATTCATAATGGTGACGGATGGCAGATAATTACTCTGCTGTCCGTCATTTTTTATAGAAAGGATTTCCTTATGGATGAGTCAAAACTTCCCGAATATGACCTGACCGCGGATGCGAAACAGGTTTCATTTCGATACACGACAATCAACGATGATGAAGTAACAGCCGTTGATTCGGTTTCACTCTCGATAAACAAGGGCGAGTATGTGGCTATCCTTGGACGCAATGGGTCCGGGAAATCCAGTTTGGCAAAGCTTTTCAATGTACTCGAATTACCTTCAAGCGGAAAAATGAAGGTTTTCTCGCTGGATACAGATGACGATGAATGTTTTTGGACGATTCGGAGCCACAGTGGAATGGTTTTCCAGAATCCAGATAATCAAATCGTAGGAACGACGGTGGAGGAAGATGTTGCTTTCGGCCCAGAGAATCTCGGCGTGCCACTACCAATGTTAAAAGACAGAGTGGAAGAAGCACTTCGCTATGTGGGACTTGAGGAGAAGGCGCAAAAACAGCCTACTGAGCTATCTGGTGGACAGAAACAGAAGCTGGCCATTGCCGGTGTTTTAGCCATGTCACCGGAAATGCTGATACTTGATGAAAGCACGTCCATGCTTGATCCGAAGGCACGCGATGAGTTCTTGCAATTGATTGAACGTCTTCGCAAAGAAAAGAATATGACGGTAATTCATATCACACATGATATGCACGAGGCCTATTTGGCGGATCGGATTTTTGTTCTTTCGCACGGGAAGATTCTGTTAGAAGGCAGTCCTGCGCATGTATTTTCGCAAACAGAAACAATTCGCAATCTCGGGCTGGAACTACCCAAATGGGCGGAGCTTTTACGTAAAGTTGCGCTGTTGACGGGCGAAACAAATTCATTGACGGAAGATGATTTTTTATCAAAGGATACTGCAGAAGCGGCGATCAAGCGCATTTTGATGACCGCACAGCTTCCAAACACCGAAGATGAAGAATGTGCATCTACGGTAGAAGAACGAATTACGCTTCGAGTAACAGAACTCGGTCATCACTATGACCATTCCGATAAAGCGGCTATTGAGAATGTGAATTTCGAGGCACGCCGCGGCGAGGTTGTTGCAGTGATTGGGCATAGTGGCTCAGGAAAAACAACATTGATTTCGCATCTGAATGGAATTATTCGTCCACAAACCGGCCGAATTGAGGTCTGGGACAGCAAAAGCAAGGAATATATATCTACAGAATCCAATGCTCAAGTCAAAGCAATTCGAAAGCATGTTGGACTTCTTTTCCAGTATCCGGAGCATCAATTGTTTGAGGAGACAGTGGAAAAAGACATATCATACGGACCATTGAAGATGGGATATTCCGAAGAGGAAACAAAAAAACTGGTTAAGGAAGCTATGGCACTTGTGGGCTTAGATTCAAATATTGCGACGAGATCGCCATTTGAATTGTCCGGCGGTCAGAAACGCCGCGTGGCATTTGCCGGTGTGTTGGCTATGGACCCGGAGATATTGGTTCTGGACGAACCGGCGGCAGGACTTGACCCCAAAGGACAACGCGAGATATTCGGTTATATTGAATCGTTAAAGCAAAAAGGTAAGACTATCATCCTGGTTTCGCACAACATGGATGAGGCTGCAAAAATTGCAGATCGTATTGTTGTATTGTGCAAAGGCAAACAGCGTTTCTTTGGTACACCGAAGGAGCTTTTCGGCGGTAATCAAGTTTTATCCGACATGCGTTTGGAAAAACCGATTATTCTTCGGACGCTTGATGATTTACGCGAGTCTTTTCCGACATTGGATACTTGTGTATTCAGAATCGGGAAGGCCGCCAATGCATTAATTGCGGCGGCAAAGGAGGTGCGTTCGAAATGTTAACGGACATCTCAGTCGGACGCTATTTCCATGGGAATTCTGTCTTGCATCGACTCGATCCGCGCGTGAAGGTAATACTGTTTATTGCCTATATGATTTGTGTGTTTATGGTAACGAATCCGGTATCCATGCTATTGATATTTGCAACGACATTATTTATTGCTTTGCTATCACGCATAAAGGTATCAGCAATTTTGCGATCGGTACGCCCTGTGCTATTCTTGATGATTTTTATCTTTGTGTTGAATGTTTTAACTATTCATGAGGGTGAAACATTATGGTCATGGTGGTATATCACAATCACGCAAGGCGGTCTAACGAAGGCTGTATTAATGGCATTTCGACTCTTCTTGCTGATTATGAGTACAAATCTATTATTGACACTGACGACAACACCGCTCAAGCTCTCCGACGCACTCGAATCCATGGGAAAACCATTAGCCTACCTTCACGTCCCCGTCCATGAGATGGCGATGATGATGTCGATTGCACTCCGTTTCATACCGACGCTCGTCGAAGAGACGGATAAAATCATGAAGGCACAGGTCTCGCGCGGTGCTGATTACGACACTGGTTCTTTTCTCAAACGGGCAAAGGGATATGTAACGGTGCTGGTGCCTTTGTTTGTTAGTGCTTTCAAGCGTGCAGAGGAGCTTGCTGTGGCGATGGATGCTCGTTGTTATCGCGGAGGGGTCGGAAAAACGAAACTTCACCCGTTGAAAATGCATAAATCGGACGTAATTTGGTTACTTGTATTAAGCTTCCTTGCGATTGCTCCGGTAGTGCTAGATTTATCAATGAAAATAAAGTAGAATTGTCACGTGTGTTAGGTATTGGGGCTTTTCATACATATAATTTTTGAAAATGAGGTATTCACATGACGTATTTTGTTGGCATAGATTTAGGCGGCACAAATATCAAAGCGGGTATTGTTGATGACAAAGGGAAGCTTCTGAACAAGCTGAGCATCAAGACGCATGCCTCGCGTCCTATGGAAGAGATTATCGCTGATATGGGAAACCTTGCGAAGAGAACAATTGAAGCGGCTGGTTTGTCGATTGACAAAATTAGCGCAATCGGAATTGGCTCTCCAGGAACACCGGATAATGTCGCTGGATGCCTCGTGTATTCAAACAATTTACCTTTCAATATGGCACCGATGCGTCAACTGATTCGTAAGGTCGTTGATATCCCAGTATATATCGATAACGATGCGAATTGCGCAGCAATGGCAGAGAGTGTTTCGGGTGCGGCCAAGGATGCTGCCGATTCGGTAACTATTACTTTGGGAACGGGCATTGGGTGCGGTGTCATCATCAATCATCGTATCTATTCTGGATTTAACCAAGCAGGCTCTGAATTTGGACATACAGTTTTGGTTTCCGGAGGCGAAAAATGCACTTGCGGCCGAAAGGGCTGTTTTGAAGCATATGGTTCGGCATCGGCATTGATTCGTATGACGAAGGCTGCGGCGAAAGCTCACCCGGATTCGGCATTGAATCTGGTGATTACTGAAAATGAAGGAAAAGTAAACGCGAAGGTTGCTTTTGACGCGATGCGTCGGGGCGATCAAGCAGCATTGGATTTAGTGGATATGTATCTCGAATATCTTTCGGATGGATTGGCTAATGCGATTAATGCGTTTATGCCAGAGGTGTTGGTCATCGGCGGCGGTGTATGTAATGAAGGTGATCCGCTTATAATTCCGCTTCGTGAAAAGACTTTGAGCAAACCGTATTTTGGCCCAGGTGTTAAGAAGACTGACATTCGTCTTGCAGAAATGGGAAATGATGCGGGTATCGTCGGCGCGGCTATGATGGCAAAATCCTGCGTGGATGATAAGTTGCAGGGCTAATTGAGGGCTGGTAAGAGGATATATGGAAGAGACAGAGAAGGTCGTTCGGATTGCTTTACTTACAGAGTATGATGGGACTGACTTTGTTGGATTTCAAAGACAAAACAATGGGCGCTCCGTACAGGAAGCATTGGAAAATGCAATTTCCGAGGTGTACGGGCGCTTTTGTCGTATTTATGGATGTAGCCGGACAGACTCCGGAGTACATGCAAAGGGACATGTATCTCATGTCGATGTTCCGTTTGCCATTCCGGAGGATAAGATTCCGTTCGCCATTAATCGTTTTTTACCAGCGGATGTTGCCGTGCTCGATGCCGCGATAGTAAGCGAGGATTGGCACGCGCGTTTTGCATCCCGCGGAAAAAGATATGTGTATGCGATTCACCATGCTCCGATTCGGTCTCCGCTTCGTGCACGCACGTCGGCACATGTACCGGGAAAGCTTGACATCGCTGCAATGAGCGAAGCTTGTCAATACTTTGTTGGCACGCACGATTTTTCGGCTTTTCGAGCACAGGGAGGGCCGGATATTTCACCGATTCGAACAATGAAAAGAGTCTATATCGAAGAAGAGAATCACGGGGAAGAGGTTAATATCATTGTCGAAGGGGAGTCTTTCCTTTATAACATGGTGCGCATCATGGCGGGCACGATTATTTATGTCGGACAAGGGAAGCTTCAGCCGACAGATGTGAAGGACCTTTTGACCGGCGACGAACGAAAGAATGCGGGCAAAACCATGCCGGCTCATGGACTGACTCTCGAACGCGTTTTTTATGACAATTTTCTTTTCGGTTGCCAAAAAGAAGAAAAAATCGTACTATCAGAACATCAAAAGTAAAGGAGAAAGATGCTTCGTCTTTTGACTATGCGCATCACGAATGCGATAAAGGAACGAAGTATTCTTGGAAAATGTAAATGAGTAATCCAATAGTGACATTTGAAATGGAAAACGGAAAAACGTTTAAAGCCGAGCTGTATCCGGATATCGCGCCAATCAGCGTAGATAACTTCAAAAAGCTGGTGAGCGAAGGCTTTTATGACGGATTGATTTTCCATCGTGTTATTCCCGGCTTTATGATTCAGGGTGGATGCCCGGACGGTACCGGTATGGGCGGTCCTGGATATTCCATTAAGGGCGAGTTTAAAATGAACGGCATTACCAACGATTTAAAGCATACCCGCGGCGTGCTTTCTATGGCTCGCTCCATGTCACCAAATTCAGCCGGAAGCCAATTTTTCGTAATGCATGCAGATGCACCGCACCTAGACGGACAATATGCAGCTTTCGGAAAAGTAATTGAAGGCTTGGAGGTCGTAGATGAGATAGCTGCCGTAAAGACAAATCATCAAGACCGACCGATGACTGAACAAAAAATGAAGAAAGTCACCGTGACAGAGTAAGTAATACTATTTGAGAGATTTCCAACTTGTTAAGGTTATGAAAAAAAATGAAAGACCGAATTGCGAAGCGAATGCAATCCGGTCTTTTTTGTCATCAATAAATGAATTCGCCCCCGTTTTCACGGGTTTCATGGTGCGTTGAATCTCTATCATGCACATATGGCATGGTAAGTGCCAATGGACCTAGTTTTTATCGTTGGCTTTTTTGTTTTCTTCGCGGACGATATAAAGAGGACGATTTTTGACCTCCATATAGGTCTTGGCTAAATACTCGCCGATGATGCCAAGTGCGATGAGAATCAATCCGCCCAAGAAAAGCAGGATGGAAAGCAAAGAAGGATAACCAGGAACCTCATTATAGATTTGTAAAATGATAGCGCGAATTACGTAATAGAGTAAGTAGGCGAAGGCGACCATGGAGACGATGAATCCCGTAACCGTGGCCAGTCGAAGAGGCACGGTAGTAAAGGATACAATCCCTTCGATAGCGTATAGGAAAAGCTTCCAAAATGACCATTTCGTCTCTCCGGCGACACGCTCAACATTTTCGAACTCGAGCCATTTCGTGTGATAGCCGACCCAAGAGAAAATACCTTTTGAGAAGCGTTGCTTTTCGCAAAGCGAAAGAATGGAATCAACTACCGGGCGCTTCATGACACGAAAATCGCGTGCACCGTCGACGATTTCGACGTCGCTCATTTTATTTATGATTCGGTAGAATTGGCGCGCAAAAAAACTGCGAATTCTTGGTTCGCCTTTTCGCGTAACCCGACGTGACGCAACAACATCGACATCTTCATCTTCGAGCATAGTGAACATCTCGGGAAGCAGAGACGGTGGGTCTTGCATGTCGGCGTCCATAATGCCGACCAAGTCTCCCTTGGCTTCGCTGAGTCCCGCAAACATCGCGGCTTCTTTGCCGAAGTTACGAGAAAAAGACACGTAATGTACGCGTTCGTCTTTCTCTGCCATTTCTTTCAAACGGGACAAGGTTTCATCCTTGCTACCATCGTCGACAAATATGTATTCAAAGGATTTATCGGAGCACTTCGATGCGACATCACAAATTGCTTCATACAGAAAGGGGAGTGCCTCAAATTCGTTATAGCAAGGGATTATCAGGCTGACTAACATAATGCTCACCTTCATTTTCTTTATCATTGTCAGTATACTATACACAAACGCTTTTGTGTTATTATTCATTAAGTAAAGCACGTCACACAAGGGGGACGAATCCATGATTGAAAAAACCGAGCTGGTATTGAAAAAGCAGCATGAACGGAATCTGCGGCCGCTGATTTCTTTTTTTGTCACGGCAATTTCTTTGCTAGTGATTTTTGCGATAGAAAACATCAGCCCTTTCGGAACCCGCACTTTTTTCATGTCGGATTTGGCCGCCCAATATGCGCCGAACCTAATCGGATTGAAAAACCATCTGACCGCTGGTGGCTCACTTCTTTATTCATTTGAATTAGGGATGGGCAAGAATGTATGCGGCACGCTTGCATACTATCTTTCGAGTCCTTTCAATCTCATCACGTTTCTCTTTCCGTCCGAAATGATTCAGGAAGCAGTCGTGACACTAGTAATAATGAAATTATCCACAGCGTCGGCTTTAATGACATGGCTTTTGGATTGCAAGTTTGAAGCCAAGAGAAATATTTCGATTCTCTTCGGGTTGATGTACGCTTTGTGCTCCTTTTGCGTCACCTTCATGTTTAACATCATGTGGTTGGACGGAATCGCACTTTTGCCGCTTGTGATTCTCACACTCGAGGCACTCGTTAAAAATGCGAAGAAATGGCCTTTCTTTGTACTCACGCTCTTCATTCTTTTTGTCTCTGGATACTACATGGCCTACATGGTCGGTGCATTCTCGTTCCTCTACTTCATCGGACTTCTTTGGTTTCACGGTGATTTCGGAAGAGGAAAGGGTCGTGATACTCTCCGCAAGTTTGGACTGTTCATTGGAGGGGCTATAACTGCAGCGATGATGAGCGCGATTCTTTTGATACCAGCCGGGCTGGATACCATCATGAATAAGGATTACACCGAATCGAATATTAGCTTGGATGGGAACTTTCCCCTTGTTCGTTTTGTTGACCAATTCTTCGTGACCGGTGAGCCATCCTTATCAAACAATCTTCCGTTTATCTTTTGCGGACTCAGTGTATTGATTCTTTGCATACTCTTTTTCTTCAACCAATCAATTTCCAAGAAATTGCGTGGCGGTGTGGGACTCGGGTTTTTGTTAATGCTCCTATCTTTCCATTTTCCTCCGCTCGATATCGCATGGCATCTGTTCGATGATCCGAATTGGTTTGCGTACCGATATTCATATATTGCATCTTTCATAATGATTGCCGTTGCGTTCTATTCGTTCCTACATCTTTCGGCGTGCCGAAAGAAGGATTTCATCATAACGGGTCTCATCATTATCGGTATGGCGGCGATTTCGCAATCTTTCGGCAGAATGAAAGATGAGAATTCGGCATTTTACCCGACGCTGGCCTTTGTTCTTGTCGAAATGGTGATTCTATACGGCTTAACGAAGGAAAAATGGCCGGAAATGATTAGCAATCTTCGAAAATATGCGAGCGGCTTCCTTGTGGCGGTCATTTTCGTGGAGGTTGTTATTCTAAACCCACGCTTAATCATGCCGAATGTTTGGGGCTCGCAAGACGGCAGGGATTTGTTGGCCAATGATATTGAAAGCGGTAACGTATTTTCCCAAGTTATTGATGATGCGGATCAAGGCTTTTATCGATTAGGAGCAGATGTTTCCTTTAAGGGGGATATTGAAAGCTGCAATTATGGCATTTATGCCAATCAGCCGACGTTCGGTTATTTTGCATCCATGTCCAATAAACCCATGCACCATTTATTGAAGCAATTCGGTTATTCTGTAAACTATAACTACTTTGCCATTTCGCATTTAACTCCGAATCCGGTGGCGGATGCATTATTCGGAGTACGATTCTTTGCATCGACGAATGAAAAACTGGGGGATTTATCCTGTATAGCCGAAAATAATGGTAGCTATCTCTATGAAAATGAAAATGCACTTCCGCTTCTTTACCCGGTCGATTGCGCGGTAATGGATTTCGACGCGTATTCACTTGAAACGGATACGGTAAACAAAGACTATTTTGACTACCAAGAGCAATACATCGAAGCCCTTACCGGAAAAGACGCGACATCGCTTTACAACGAATCACGATTGTTATGGGAAGACTGGACGATAGAAAACGCCTATGTTTCTTCTCTGCCATTCGATGAATTGGTTTCGGAATCAACAATCGTTGACCAATTGGGATTAGAGCGAACTGTGGAAGACGAATATGAAATTAATACGATTGGTCGATGCAACGCTGAAATGCCGATGGTACTAAAAACGACAATCGTTTCATCCTCGAACCAGCCACTCCTTCTTTCCATTCCGTTCCCGAGCAGAAACGATGAATACGAACTCTACCTGAATGGCGAGTTTTTTGCGGAGGGCTCATCCTCCTATTATTCGCAAGTATTCATGCTGGGTTGTTTTATCGAAGGTGAAGAAGTGAATATCGAAATTCGTTGTGACAACGATACATTTGCTGCTTTTTCTCCGCAAATCGCTTATTTGGATAGCGCTCTTCTCAGTGAGCTTCTAACGCCGCTTTCTTCAGGAATCACGTCGCTTTCCGTCGAAAACGGTAGCGTTGATGCGACGATACAAGTTTCTGATAATCAAGTTGTGATGACCTCAATTCCGTATGAAAAGGGTTGGACACTGGAGGTGGATGGTGAAGAGACCGATATTCAGAGCTATGCAGACGCATTCATTGTTATTCCGGTATCGGCAGGTACACATGATATTTCTCTGCGTTTCACTTCTCCGGGATACAAAGTCGGAGCCATTGCGAGCGGTATTGGCGTGGTAGTCTTTCTGGCAGGCGTGGTGCTTTGTTCGAAAAAGAAACAAGAGAAGTCGACAGCCGAGGAATAAATCCCAAATTCATCTGAGGCTTTCACGAACAGGATGAAACGTTTCGGAAGATGTGATATAGTGTCCTTTGAAAATGATTGAAATGATTTCATTGAACATCGGAGGAGAACAGAAATGAACATAAACGAGTTATATGCTTTATGGAGTCAGGACCCATATTTTAATGAATCCACAAGAAAAGAGCTCCAAGAGCTTTCGAATAATGCCAAAGAAATCGAAGAACGTTTCTATCGCGAGCTTGAATTCGGAACAGGTGGCCTTCGCGGGATTATTGGTGCAGGCACCAATCGCATGAATCTTTATACAGTCGCTAAGGCTTCGCAGGGCCTTGCCCGTTATATCCTTTCGTCTGGCGAAGAAGCAGTGAAGCAGGGTGTGGTTATTTCATATGACTCGAGAAATTTCTCGCCGGAATTCGCATCACAAGCAGCACGTACTTTGACAGCCAATGGTATCCGCGTTTATCTTTCTGATGAACTTCGTCCGGTACCGGTACTCTCGTATTCGGTTCGTTACTTCAAGGCTTTTGCCGGCATCATGATTACGGCAAGCCATAACCCGTCAAAATATAACGGATATAAAGTTTACGGTGAAGACGGCGGCCAGGTTCCGCCGGAAGCCGCTACAGAGATTCTGAATAACATTACGGCAATTGAAGATATTCGCACGGTTGTGCCGGATACTATGGATGATGCAAAAGCCAAGGGTCTTCTCACCATGTTTGGCAGCGAAGTAGATGCGGCATATACCGATATGCTTGAAACGCTCGTGATTGACCGCGACGCCATCACTCGTCAAAGCAACATGTCCATCGTATATACGCCTCTTCATGGCTCAGGAAACAAGCCGGTTCGTCGAATCCTGGAACGTGTCGGGTTTAAGAATGTTCACGTCGTCCCGGAACAGGAACTCCCGAACGGTGATTTCCCAACAGTCGAGGTACCGAATCCGGAGAATCCGGCGGCACTTTCCATGGCTATCGCTTTGGCAAAGAAGGTCAACGCCGACATCGTACTCGGAACCGATCCGGACAGTGATCGTGTCGGAGTTGCCGCTCGTACTATAGAAAATGGTGAAGAGATTTACAAGAGCTTCACTGGTAACCAAATCGGATTACTGCTTCTTGATTATGTTCTTGCTTCCAAAAAGGCTTCGGGCACTTTGCCAGAGAAGTCCTTCGCCGTCACGACCATCGTATCAAGCAAATTGGCGGGTACAATTTGCCAACACTACGGGGTGGAATTGCAGGAAGTATTGACCGGATTTAAGTTTATCGGCGAGCGCATCAAGCTGTATGACGAAGAAGGCGATATGTCTTTCCAATTCGGTTTTGAAGAGAGCTATGGTTATCTCACAGGCGTGAACGTACGTGACAAGGATGCAGTTGATGCCGTTATGCTTATTGCCGGTATGGCAGCGCAGTCTTTTGATAAAGGGGAATCCTTGATTGACCGACTGAATGGTCTCTATGAGAAATACGGATACGGCTTTGAAGAAGCGGTATCCTTCACGCTTGAAGGTAAAGAAGGTGTCGAGAAAATTGCAAATGCGATGAGCGTCCTTCGCGGCAAGGTCACATCCATGACAGCGGCTACGGAAAAAAATGTTCTCGGCGGCATTCCTTTTGATGCTGTTCGCGACTATTCTTCGCTTAAGCGTTATTCCATTGTGAACGGACAAAGCACGTCGACGAACATCGACCTAGTTCCTTCCAACGTTTTGCTTTATGAGCTGGGCGGGGAAAAGGGACTGGACTGGGCTTGCGTACGTCCTTCCGGGACAGAACCGAAGTTGAAAATCTATTTTGGATGCTATGCATCCACAGAAGCTGCAGCGCAAAGCCGTTTGCAGGATATCAAGACAAAGATGTCCGCTTTCGTTAAGGCGGAACTCTAATCAAGAAAATAAGGCGGTCTCACTCTACCCCCAAATGGTAGGGGAAGACCGCCCTTTCCTTTTGGAGGGGAGAGTATTATGGAGAACCAATGGATGATTTGCGGGGAGTCATTGACGCTAGATACGGATGCGTCTTTGTTTTCACCGGATTCGCCAGACAAAGGAACATTGACTATGCTCTCCCATATTACTTTGACGCCAGAGGATTTTGTTCTCGATTTAGGATGTGGCTATGGCACCGTGGGGCTTTGGGCTGCAAAGAAAATCGGTGAAAAAGCGGTGTATATGACGGATATTCAACTGAAAGCGATTGAGATGAGTCGAATCAATGCGCAGAAAAACGGCTTTCCGAATCTGCCAATTGTATGTGGTAATGCCTATGAAGCCGTAGATGCTTCGGGATTTACATGGATTATCTCAAACCCGCCATACCATACTGATTTCAAAGTGGCGAAGACTTTCATAGAGAAGGGCTTCAATCGGTTGGCCGTAGGAGGCACCATGATTATGGTGACTAAGCGAAAAGAATGGTACAAGAATAAATTCATCGCCATTTTCGGCGGTGTGAAGATAATCGAAGAGAACGGATATATCATTTTTATGGCGCAAAAACGCACGAATCAATATGCCCGAAAGGAAATCAGGAAATGAGAAAAGTCGCACTCAATTTGCAACCGCTGGCGGGTGATCATATTACGGGAATCGGCACGTATGCTCGTGAAGTGGTGCGACGCTTGAGTCGGGATCTTCAAAAAGGTGATTATGCAACCATCGAAGGTCATGTGTTCGATTTCTTGGGACGCAACAAAGCCGAAATCATGGTAAGGCAACATATTGAAACACCAAAAACAAAGCCTTTTTCCGTGAAAACATGCAAAATCATGCCGCTCGGTCTGTTGATTCGCATGAAAAAACTTGGCAATATTGTGCCCTATCATCGTTTGATGAAAAGTGATGCGGATATTACCGTTTTTTTCAATTATCTGATTCCGGCATCACTCAAGGGCCCTTCCATCATTACGGTTTACGACATGGTTTGCCATCGATTTCCGGAAACGATGGATCAGCGTAACCGTAAGCTATTAACCAAGCATTTGCCGGAATCGTGTGCAAAGGCCGATCTCATTATGACAATCAGCGAGTTTTCCAAAAGAGAAATTGTCGATTGCTTAGGCATACCTGAACAAAAAATCCGCGTAGCATATTGCGGCGTCAACACCAAAATCTACACGCCACTTTGCGACGAAATCGAATTTACGGAGAATGAGAAACGACTCGCGAGAAAATGGGGCGTTGCCGAGCCATTTATTCTGTATCTTGGTACACTGGAGCCGAGAAAAAACGTGAATACCTTGATTACGGCATTCGAGAAATTAAAGCCCGACCATCCGACACTCAAACTCGTTCTCGGTGGCGGACTCGGATGGCAGTATGAACCTATTTTAGAGCAAATCGCCAAGTCTCCTTATAGTGAAGACATAATCCGAACGGGATACCTATCCGAATCGGACAAAATCGATCTGTATCACGGCGCCACTGTCTTTGCTTTTCCTTCGCTTTATGAAGGCTTTGGCATGCCGGTTCTCGAAGCAATGGCTTGTGGAACGCCTGTTGTTACGTCCAATTCATCCTCATTACCGGAAGTCGTGGGCGATGCAGGGGTACTCTTGGATCCGGAGGATGCGGACGGATTTGCGAAGGCCATGGGACGTTTTATCGATCATGAAGAAGATATAGAGCATATTAACGAGAAAATGGCACTTCAGGTGGAGAAGTTTTCGTGGAATGCCACTACTTTGGCGTATGGTCATGGTATTTTTGATGTGATACAATAAGCGAAGCTATATTATTCTCAATACGGAGGAATTTTTAATGAAAAACGCGTTAATTACGGGTGTTACAGGTCAAGATGGTTCCTATTTGGCAGAGCTGTTGCTCGAGAATGGCTATAACGTTTACGGCATCATGCGACGCAAGAGTGTTGTTGACTATGGCAACAGTGAACATATCAAAGACAAAATTCATTTTATTTATGCCGATATGACTGACCCGATTTCCTTGATTACTGCGATGAAGATATCTCAAGCGGATGAGGTGTACAACCTCGCTGCACAGTCTTTTGTTGCAACCTCATGGGAGCAGCCTTTGGCAACGGCCAATATTGATGCCATCGGTGTTACGAATATGCTCGAAGCTATTCGTGTCGTAAAGCCAACCGCAAGATTCTATCAAGCATCCACCTCTGAGATGTTCGGTCTTGTACAGGCAGTTCCGCAATGCGAAACCACACCTTTTTATCCACGTAGCCCATATGGCGTTGCAAAGCTTTACGGTCACTGGATTACTAAGAACTATCGCGAGAGCTACGACCTTTTTGCTTGCTCTGGTATTCTCTTTAACCATGAATCCGAGCGCCGTGGAAAGGAATTCGTTACACGTAAAATTACGGACGCAGCTGCTCGCATTAAGTTAGGTCTTCAGGATTGTGTTGAACTTGGCAACTTATCTGCGAAGCGTGACTGGGGTCATTCCAAGGACTATGTAAAGGCAATGTGGCTCATGTTACAAGCGGATACACCGGACGATTACGTAGTAGCTACTGGTGAAACCAGAACGGTTCGTGAATTTGTTGAAACGGCATTTAAGCACCTTGATATGGATATTGCATGGGAAGGCGAAGGCGTTAACGAAAAGGGAATCGATAAGAAGACCGGCAAGGTTGTTGTCAAAGTCAATCCTCAATTCTTCCGTCCGGCAGAAGTCGAGTTGCTTTTGGGCGATCCGACAAAGGCCGAAACCAAGTTGGGCTGGAAGCGCGACATTGATTTCTCTGAGCTTGTTGAGAGAATGGTCAAGAACGACTATGAGCTCGTAAAGGCAGAAAACTAAGAATAAATAGTACATCAACACGACTCTTCGGCGGTAGTATCGCTGAAGAGTCGTGTTGTTGAATTAATGCAGATTTATGCGCCGAACGGTAGTAAAGAATAACAACATTTGCTATTTTCGATTACAGAAGATGGGAAAGTGATCGGATTGTTCCGTTCAGCTGAGGAGAGCAGGATAGTAATAAGGTGAACATTTTCGTAGAAATATATAAGTATCGTCAAATGATTGCGAGCTTCGTGAAGCGAGATTTAAAAGGACGTTACAAGGCATCCGTACTCGGGTTTCTTTGGACATTTATTAATCCGCTATTGCAATTATTGGTATATACCATGGTTTTCTCGGTCATCATGCGAGCCGGTATTAAAGATTACTATCTATTCCTTTTTGTCGCACTGATTCCGTGGATTTTCTTCGCGAGCAGTGTGAGTGGTGGCGCGGGCTGTGTTGTTGGGCAGTCGGCAATGGTGACAAAGATTTACTTTCCTCGCGAGGTGCTGCCGATATCATACGTGTTAAGCAATTTCGTAAATATGCTTCTTTCTTTCTTGGTTGTTTTTGCCGTGTTAATCGTGGCAGGAAAACCAATAAATTTCCTAGCACTTCTTTACTTACCATTAATTATGCTAATTGAATTCATGTTGGCCTTGGGCTTGGCAATGATATCATCTGCGGTATCTGTCTATTTTCGCGACCTAGAATATATCCTGAGTATTGTTGTAATGGCATGGCAATTTTTAACTCCAATCATGTATTCTCAAGAAATGATTCAAGACGAGACCATATTGAAAATCTTTATGTTGAATCCGATGACGTCCGTGATTATTGCCTATCGTGACATTTTGTATTACGGGAAGGTGCCCGATGTGAGCACCTTGTTGTTAGCAGCTGGTATGGGCGTCGGTTTCTTGATACTGGGCTTCCTTGTCTTTGGTCGCCTGAAACGTCGTTTTGCGGAGGAATTGTGATATGCGTGAAGAAATGGATATGCCAGCAAGACGTCAAAACACGCAGGTAAACCGTAAGGTGGTCATCGAAGTAAAAGGTGTCCACAAGAAGTATCGCGTTTATTACGACAAGGGAAGAAGCTTCAAGGAGAAGATTCTCTTTCAAAATCGAAATAAATATGAAGATCGTTGGGTACTGAAGGGCATCGACATGAGCGTCAAAACTGGCGAGGCAGTCGGACTTTTGGGTGTGAATGGATGCGGAAAGAGTACTTTTTTAAAGCTCCTTTCTCGAATCATGTACCCGGACAAAGGAACGATTCGCATTGAAGGGCGCGTTTCTTGCCTCATCGAGTTGGGTGCAGGGTTCCATCCCGATTTAAGCGGTCGAGAGAATATTTATACGAATGCGGCAATTTTCGGATTGACCAAATCCGAAATTGACGAGCGTCTCTCTGATATCATTGCATTTTCTGAACTGGGTGAATGCATCGATAATCCGGTACGTACCTATTCGTCCGGTATGTATGCGCGTTTGGCATTCTCTGTAGCGATTAACGTTGACGCAGATGTATTGCTGATTGATGAGATTTTGGCTGTAGGTGATGCAAACTTCCAGACCAAGTGTTTCCGCAAACTTCGCGAAATGAAGGCGAAGGGCATGACCATCGTAATCGTAAGCCACGACATCACGACGATTGAAATGTTTTGTGATCAGGCACTTTGGATTAGTGATGGCGTCGTAGCTTCATCCGGCAAGGCGAAAAACGTTGTTGAAGACTATAAACAATACCTTAATGGTAAGCTTTTGGATTCGGTTGAAACGATGGAGGAAGCGGAAGAACCAGCTACGACTGAAGAGAAAACGACAGAAGCAATACCAACAGAAGAGAAAACAAAGGAAGATGTAATTGTAGAAGAAACGACGACGGAAGCTGAAACTGCGAAAGCAGAAGCGGCAGATGGGGAAGCGACAGAAGCAGAAGCGGCTGAAGAAGAGGATCCGAATGAGATTGATTACTCGGCGAACCGTTTTGGTTTGAAATATATCGAAATCGTCAATGTCGTTTTCCGAAATAAGGCAGGTAAACGCATCCGAACCTTTATCGAAGGAGAACCCGCATCAATCGAAATTCATTATGAAATACATAAACCATTGGAGGAATACAACTTTGGTATGGGATTCTATACCGCCGATGGTGAGTTGATATATGGAGTCAATACGCAGTTGGATGGCATTTCCGTAAAGCTTGATGATACAAAGGGGTATATTGTTTTCCATGTGGAAGAGATGCAGCTCTTAACCGGTCAATATTTCTTCCAAGTAGCTGTTGTTGATATCAATGCGGTACCGATGGACTATTTCCGCAAGTATTGCGATTTTGACGTAGTATCGACGAAAAAAGCAATCGGTACGAGCGATGTGAAACACCACTGGGATATTCACCCGAAAAATTCGAAGGGGGACACGAAAGAATGAAAACCGTGGGTATCATCGGAATAAACGGCTTTGCCGGACGTTATTTGCGTAAAGAACTTGAAACGAGCGGATATGATGTTTGGGGCGTAGACATACAGTCCTTTGACGATAAAACCGTTCAGGCAAATATGCTGGATGCAACCGCTGTGGACGCTATCATTTCGGAGAAAAAACCGGATTATTTGGTCAATTTAGCAGGGCAGGCCTCTCCCGGTGTTTCGTGGGAACGTGTTGTCGATACTATGCATATGAACATTGACATTTCAGTCAATATTATTGATGCTGTGCGAAAGCATTGCCCCAATACTCGTATGCTTTTTATCGGATCGGCAAATCAATATGATACCGATACAATCAAGGGCCCCATCAACGAATCTGCCAAACAGAAGTCGGGAAGCCCTTATGCGGTCTCAAAGGTGGCACAGGAAAGCCTGCTTTGGCTACTGGCGGAGAAATTCAATCTCGACATCATTATGACACGTTCGTTTAACCACATTGGTCCCGGTCAGCGCCCAGGATTTGTCGTGACAGACTATTGCACACGCATTGTTGCCTTGGAACGAGGGGAGAGCGAGACGATGGAGATTCGCTCGATGGACGCATGGAGAGATTTTGCCGACGTTCGCGATACCGTGCGTGCCTATCGATTGCTTTTGGAAAAGGGTCATAAAGGCGAAGTATATAATGTCGGTTCTGGAAAAGCGTATTATATCCAAGACATCATCGCGTCTTTAATCTCGATGAGTGACGTAGCAAAGGCAAAGGTTACGCTTCCTGATTCCAAAAAAGAAACGGGAACAGCGAATCGTAATTACAGTGATAATGGAAAAATCTTTGCACACACGGGATTTGAGCCGAAGATTGATATTTGTGATACATTGAAAGATGTATTGAATGACTATCGTTCACACACATAAGACGAACGTTGCGAGGAAATGATTATGGACGAAAAGAAGACGACATGGACGACAGAGAGTCTTGAAAAAGAGATGAGTTATGATGCTTCACCTACGGATAAAGCCGTTTCCATGCCGACGTCTATCATAGTTGAACCGACACCGGTTAAGGTCGTACCGCAACCACTATATAGACGCGTATTACGCTTAGCGAAGCGTATCATTCTTTTCCCTCCGCGTTATCTCTGGGCCGCTCTCAAGCTGCCGATTTCTGTACGGGAAACACGCAAAAAAATCAATCAAATGGACGCACTTCTTCGGGATATGAACACTCGCCAGATGCAAGAAATTGATCGTCAGGAAGCGATGCGTCAAAAGGTGGATGTCATTATTTCCCGCGCCGATTATTTGGTGGCAAAAACAAATGATATGGATAAAATCCTAAGCACGCATGATTCAATAACGAATGACCTTGCTTCAATTCAAGAGCAAATGGCATTGCTTCAAGAGCAGTCGAATGCATATGGCACAGATTTATTACATCGTTTTGATGCACAAGATTTGCAAATGGCTAAGAATTTAGGGCTGACTTGTGGAAAAATCGACGCGCATGGAACGCAAATCTACGAACACATTTTGCGTAATCAGAATGATTGGAAAACCGCTATTACCGGATCAAACGGGGCCATATGTATTCAGTACAATCATTACTTTATTCTGGGTATTCCATCCGGCGAATGGCGCTTTGCGATGTACCTGTCACGCGGGAATTATTTCGAATATGGGTCGGAAATGTTTTTCAGGAGTCTTTTGAAAGAGGGCATGAAGGTGTTGGATATCGGCGCGAATGTTGGTGTGTATACTTTGCATGCATTGTCTTTAGGCTGCGAAGTTTATTCGTTTGAGCCTACACCAGAGACTTTTACTATTTTGAGCACCAACTTAGATGCCAATGGTTATGAATTTTCGAAAAAGAAACACCTATACAATATTGCGGTTTCAGATCATGAAGGCACAGTTGAGTTTGCAAAGGTGAAAGACATTTCAGGACATAACTCAATTTACGCCGAAAATGAAGCGGATGAACGCATCATTGTGCCATGCGATTCCATTGATCATGTACTCGCTGATGTCCCAGAAGTCGATGTAATAAAAATTGATGTGGAAGGTGCAGAACCTCTTGTATTGAAAGGATTGCGCTCACTCATTTCAAGAAGCAAAAAAATCGGCATTATCGTCGAATACACCCCCGGAAATCTAAATCGTGCCGGTACGAATGAGGATGACTATTTTGCGATGATTGCTTCGTATGGTCTTTCGCTGTCCATGATTGAAGAAGATGGTACTGTGCATCCAGTTACCCGGGAAGAAATTAAGAACGTCGATTCTGTGAATTTGTTTCTGTCAAAGGGAGAATAGTCATGAAAGTGGTCATAGCTGTTGCGAAAAGCGCAAATAATGGTGAAAGCGAAGTAAAGCTCGCAATAAATATTGCGAATATTGCAAAAACGAAAGATATATTGTGTGAAGTTATTTATCTTCCGTATTATGACGATTATTGCGCTATCCTTGACCAAATTATGGCATATCGCCTTATACCGCAAATCAACGATGCGGATTTGTTGATTACCATCGGCTATCCGGCCTTTGCATTACAACATCCCAATAAGATTTCCTTTCTTTATTCACTGGCCAAATCGCATCACGATCAATGGGACACGGACTACGGGAAGCTTTGCCAATTCTTTTCCCGCAGTCGAGATGAGCAAGAGAGAGCGGTTATTTGTCAATGTGAAAAGAAAATACTTGAGGAATCGAAACGGATTTTCGTCGCAACGGAATACTTACGTCTTCAATTGGCGCATGACCTAGGGTTATCCTCCGAGGTTGCTGATATGACGGCAGAATATGACATGATTTTGCCAAAGAGTAAAACCCAAGCGAAGGCAGAATTTATCACAGCAACAACGTATCACCCGTATGAACGAGTTGCTCTGCTACTCGAAGCACTTTCGAAGACGCAACATCCAGCAAAACTGTATGTTATCTCATATCCGGGTGAAGATATGTATAGGAAGGCTCTCATTTCTCGCATAGAGAGATTATCTCTTTCTGATCGAGTCATTATTGGCGAGCCGTTGTCCGCACATAATCTTTTGCAATATGGTGCATGGGTGACTGCAGAAAGAACTGCTACTGAATATCGTCCCGAGATGCGACTATTTGCGAAAAAAAATAAATGTGTTATGGCGATGACAGATTCCGGCGCATATACTGAATGCCTTCCCCAGAAGAATCTCTATTCCGATGCTGAATCTCTTGCTTTTGGCATGGATGCATTCATGAATGCATCAAGAAGAGAACGCAAGATGACGTGTTCCGCTTGGACATATGAAAAGCCATTACAAGAAATCATCACGGAGGTGATTGGCGTATGAAAATAGCAATAGTCGATTTTACTAAGCCATTTACCAACGTCGAGGAGAAGCAGCTGCATGAGACAGCAGCAAATAAGCTTATGACAATGGGACATTATGTGACAATCTTTACGATTCCTTTAGCATCGGAAAAAGAATACGAAGCACGTATGATTCTTTCGCAGCTTCGTTTTGATGATTTTGATCGTGTCATTTCGATGAATCCACGCGTGATGGGGATTACACATGCTCATGTGAAGGTGATTCCTGAATTTGATGCAGGCGAAATAATGGAAGAAACGGCAAGGGGGTGGCTCGCATGAATATCGCATGGTTTACTCCCTTTCATAAAACAAGCGCTATTGGAAAAATTGGCATTCAAATCTGCGATACATTAGCGGCACGCGGTCATGAAGTCGATGTTTGGGCCTATGAGACCGAAAACACATTACAGACGAATCTTCCGGTGAAGCATTACACACCAGCAGATATTGATGTGGCTGAGCTTGCAAAATACGATTATGTGATTTATAACATGGGCAATCATGCGACATTCCACTGGGCGATTTACGAGGTGCTTGCGAAATTCCCGGGCATAGTGATTCTCCATGATCGCACGATGCAATCCTTTTTCCGTATCAACCGTTTTGGCATTGACGAATCGATACCATTTGATGAAGTAAAGCAGTATTTTATCGAAGTCATGCGCAGCGAATATGGTGAAGATGGTGCAAATCTTGCCAAAAACTATAACGAATCCGCAGATAAACCAGATGTAGCATTATTTCAATCATGTGCTCTTCCCGTACTGTATCCCATCGTAAGTAAGGCGACGGCTGTTTTTACGCATACTGCGAATTTCGCTCGTGAAATCGAAGAAAAATATAACACGCCGACTGGGTTTGCCTATTTACCATACAGGGCGAACCAAGCCAAACAAGCAAATACAACGCCAGGATCCTATACGCGCAAAGATGGCAAAATGCTCATCGTTTCCAATGGCCTCGTACATAGCGTAAAACGTTTGGATAAAATCTGTCTTGCGCTCGTCGAAGACCAATCATTGCGTGATCAGATTGATTTTGTCGTCATCGGCAATTGTGACGGACCATTTGGTGATAGATTAAAGACTTTGGCGAGTAAGAAACTTCAAGGATGTCTCCATATGCTCGGTTATTTAAGCTATGACGAGATGGAAAACATACTGTCAATGGCCGATGTGTGCATTAATATGCGTTACCCCAATTCGGAGGTTTGTTCTTTATCTCTTTTCGAACAATATGCGCTAGGGAAACCGGTAATTGCTATCGATAGCGGCGTCTATGGTGAAATGAGCGACGATTGTATCGTCAAAATACCGATTGAGAACGAAATCGAAGGGTTGAAAGAAAAGCTTCATTGGTTGATTGATTATCCGGAGGAGCGGACTCGAATCGGGCAAAATGCGAAAGCCTTCCTTGAAAAAGAATGCACCTACGAGAGATACGCAAGCACGCTGGAAGATTTCCTTGTGCATGTGTGTGACCAACAGTCGAAAAGAGCAGAAGAAAAGGCGTACGTGGAAAAAGTTAGAAAAACGATGGCCGACTTGCATCTGAATCGGGAGACTACACCGAAGGCGTTTGAAGACCTTTTATACGGCATGCAAAAGAGTCTTTGTATACCGCGTCCTACTTATGAGCAAAAAACGATTGCGTTGTGGTTTGCTTTTCCTTACGAAATAAAGGGACTTCATCGCGAGGGCATCAGTAAGTATATGTCACGATTAGCTCGTGCTTTAATGGATTACACCGATTACAATCTGGAAGTATGGTCGTATTCCCTAAATCAGGAAGAGATGGAAATCATTTTCTCGGATGAATTATTGTCGGAAGATTCAGCTGTAGCCAGACGGATTTTGCTTGTAAACGAAAAAAACTTCCGTGAAGCACTCAATATCCCACTCTATTTACGTGCGGTCGAGCGGGATATTTCTCCGGAAAAAGATAACCTTGCCGTACTCGCCTCCGAGTATTCGAAGGCTGATATTTTCATACCGGCGATTATCTATCTCGACAACGTGATTGGCACAAATCGCAAATTGGTCGTACCCGCACATGATATGGCCGTGAAGTATCATTATGAGGATTTCACATGGAAACAGCGTTCCTACGTTTATTTAAGCCGAAATATTGATTCTGCAATAGAAAGATTGGCCCGTCATGGGGCTGTCATGGTATCGTTGAGTGATGCAGTGAGGAAATCACACATTTTGACATGCATAGATAACGTGAGAGAAGAAGATACGTTTTTTGTGCATGTACCGGAAATTATGCCGAATTATGAGGACACGACTTTTTCCCGAGAACGACTCGACGCAGCACAGGTTCCCGAGGAATACCTTTTCTATCCAACGCAAATTCGTCCGCACAAAAATCTTGAGACGGTCATAAATGCACTATGCATGTTGAAAAAGCGGGATCATCGCGAAATACCCTTGATTCTGACCGGAGTCCTTGATGATGTTCCGAATGTCCGTCGTGCTGTGGAAGAATGCCATATGGAAGATCAACTAATCTTCCTTAAGAATGTTGACGATGATATGTTATTGCAACTCTATCATTTTGCGGCGGCTGTCCCTGTGCCCACATTGATGGAAGGCGGATTTCCAGTGCAGGCACTGGAGGCTATTCATTTGAATGTACCAACGATAGTTTCGTTGATTCCTGTCGTAACGGAACGCATTGTTAATGCAGGAGAAACACCTGAAAATACGACGTTGCAGATATTTGACCCTTCTTCCGCAGAAGACATGTATAATAAGCTTGCGTATGTGCTTTCTCACCGAGACGATGTAGTACAAAAGCAAATGATATTTAAAGACAAACTCGGCAAATACACATGGAAAGATGCAATCCAGAAATATGAAGAGGTATTTGTTCGTGCAAGGCAGAAGGAGATATACGGACAGTGACTCAGAATCGCATCCATAAAGACAATAGGGAAGCATGGATCGAGCGAATCATCTTGATGGTTGGCATACTTGCCAGTTGTATTCTTCTTCTTTATCAAGGACGCGAAATTACGGGACCGTATATTTTTGGGGACGAAGAGCTATATACATATTTGGCTCGCCATATTCAAAGCGGGACGTTATCAGTACCATTCAGACAATATAATTGCCTTTATCCACTCATGATGGCGCCCTTCTATTTTCTGAATAAACCAGAAGCCACGTATTGGGGCATTCGAATAATGAATGCTGTTGTTTTTTCGTTATCAGCTATTCCCATATGGTTTTCGGCCAAGCGATTGAAAATTTCCTCTTGGGCGGCTTTATTGATTGCACTGGTTTCCATTTTCATGCCTATTCGCAATGTTTGTTTGACGGAAGTTGCGGAATCGGTTTGTTATCTTTCGTTAGCCCTCTCCATGTTCGGGCTGATTACATTTATACAAAAAAGCAATAAAAGAAATGCCGTTTTTCTCGGAGTGATATTAGGAATAAACTATTTATTAAAACCCGGCTTAATCGTTGTTGCTTTTGGAGTGTTTATTGGATTGGCCATCGGCTTTGTATCCCAACGAAACAAACAGTTTTTCTCGCGCATTTGCCTGATATTTGTTTGCACAGGCATAACGGCATTACCCGTCATTATTTTCAATGCATTGCACGGTCAATTTAATATGGGATATGACAGCGAGTTTCAACTTGATATGAGCACAACGGAAAAAATAAAGAATCTGTTGAAGGCCTTCGGTGGCCACACAGCAGCACTTCTATTTGCTTTAATTCTTCTGTTCGGTGTCCTTTGGCTTTGTACCATGATAGAAGCGAAGAAATGGAGTTGGGAAGATAGAACGATCACATGGACGATCTCTATTATGATGCTCGGGCTTCTCGGCATCTCTGTATTTCATCGGATTAGGAGCCCAGAGCTTCCATTTTTGCGATATGCCGGTTTATTCTACCCTGCATTATTTATCCTTGTGGTTTGGTATCTGACAAAGAATGATTTTGTAGTAGTCAATAAAGTGATGGCAAGTATTTTTACCGTCATTGGACTTCTGTTTATGATTGTTTTTACACCACTCTCCCAAGCCTTTGCCCCATATTCAAACTACAACAGTGCGGATTTATGTATTTGGCAAATGATAGCAACGAAATCTGTAAAGATGGATTGGACGTTACAATCCGTGTCGCAGCGATTCGTAATCGTGGTTCCGATTGTTTTAGGTATTCTTACACTTGGAATAATCTTGTGCCGAAAGAAACAAATCGTCAAAGTGGGTCTCATTATCTGTAGTCTTTTCTTCGTTTTATCTGGTTATTCCTCCATGAGTTTGAATGTACAAATCGGGGAATCACAATCAGGACTGAATGATTTTTACTACCGGATAGCAGATATGGAATCTCTATATGCATATGATATTGAATTAAATACGAATTTCACGAGTCATTGTTACTTTCATTATGATAACGGCGATTACTATACATTAGAAGAAATCAATTCCAAAAATCTCCCGTCGGAAGATGTGTTTTACGTGTTTACCGATAATATGATGAACGCGACGTTAATCGATGAATATGGTCAGCTTAAGGTGTACGAAATCAATGAACCGACCGTCCCGTATATTCTTTATTTTCCCATAGAAGAATGGCCCCTGCACTCTGTTCCGGAAACGATAGGGGAGAATAGTGAAACGGGTCTTGTCAGTAATGGCATCGCAGGGGCACTTGTTTACGGTCAGTATGCTTCTCTACAGAGCGGCACATACCGAATCACCTATACCTTTTCTTTATTATCCGATCATCCGGAAGATGCCGTCCAAATACGAATCGGATCACTTGAAACGGGTAACAATATCGTGAGTGAACTTTCTTTTGCAGATATGAAAGAGACAAACACCTTTGTTTATGAATATGTATTGACAGAGGACATTACCGATTTTGAAACTGTGCTATATACGTATTCTGGCACCATTGTTTCTTTTCAGAGTATTGTTATTGAGAGAATTGAATTAACGGAGTGATGAGATAACGCGCGTAATTTCTTTCGCTACGCCGTCCTCGATACAGGTCTCGGTAACACGTGTTGCAAAAGACTTTACATAATCGGACGCATTGCCCATGGCAACACCATTGCAACCGCAAGTAAACATGCTGATATCGTTTTCTTCGTCTCCAAAACAATACACATCAGAAAGCGGTACGTGAAAGTGGTTCGCCAAAGATACGATAGCATTGCCTTTGGTAATACCACAGGGCATGATATCCAAGACATCTGCCATCGAAGGAACCACTTTGAGGCGAGAATCCTGCAAAAGCTTTTGAGCCAAGGCTTCTGAGGGATTACATAACAGAATCTTCGTGAATCGATTATCTCGAATGACCTCCTGCATATTTACCTTCGTAATTTCAAGAAGAGGGGTTTTCCACTCTTCGCAAACGCCGTCATTGTAACGATGGAAGAAATCCAAGCGTTTACTATCTTTTGAAAAATATATGCCGTGACTACAATAGGCGACAAAATCGCAACGATTTGCTAAGAATTCAGAAAAGAGCTCTTCGAGGATAACGGCCGTAATTGGATGCTCGATAATGGGTGCATCTTGTGTGTAATCGTATACAGAAGCTCCGTTGCAGGTAATTACCGGTATTTGTATACCGAGCTCGTCGGCATATTTGCGAACGACATAGAAAGAACGACCGGTTGCCAGAGTGAATCCGTAGTCATGCTCCATGGCTAAACGAACAGCTTTTTTTGTTGCTTCGCTGATTTCTCGGCCTCGGGGGAGAATGGTATCGTCAATATCGCAAACAAATAAACCTCTCATAAAATTGAACCTTCCATATATCTAAAAACGAATGCGTTACTCTTTTTCACGTGATATAATAACACAAACTATGCGATTTTCTATAGGAGGATTCCAAATCATGAAAAGAGTTGCTGTCATCATGGCAGGCGGCGGTGGAACGCGATTCTGGCCGATATCCAGAATGTCTTGCCCGAAGCAATTAGTTAAGCTTACCAGCGATGAGCCAATGATTAATGAAACCATCAATCATTTCAAAAATGTAGTATCGGTAGAAGATACATTTATTGTTACAAATAAAGAACAAGCGCTACTGATGAAGACTCTTTTACCAACGAAATTTAACCATGACCAAATTTTACAAGAACCAGTTGGACGAAACACGGCACCGTGCATTTTATATGCTGCCATGCGTATCCATAAGCAATACGGCGATACACTAATGGCGGTTCTGCCCGCTGATCATCATATTTCCGATGTGAAAGAATATGAACGCATTCTCGATTTGGCTTATCAGACGGCCGAAGAACAAGATAAGATTGTGACCATTGGACTTTGGCCGACATTTGCTTCTTCCGGATATGGGTATATCCGCTTCGGTGAGCCACTTAACGGTTCCAAAGAGGTCTTTGCATTAAGCCGCTTTGTGGAGAAGCCGGATACGGCACGTGCGCAGGAATATATCCAATCCAGAAAATATCTCTGGAATAGTGGCATGTTCGTATGGAAAACGAGTACCATCCTGAAGGCCTTTGAGACATATATGCCAGACCTATACACCCAATTTTGTTCCGTTGAACAGCAATTGGGCACGGCGGAGGAAGAGACAGCCATCGCCACTCTATATCCGACGCTTCAATCCATTTCCGTCGATTACGGAATCATGGAAAAGGCTAAGAATGTCAGTGTAATCTCGGCAGAGTTTGGCTGGAATGACGTAGGCACATGGGACGCATTAGCCGAGGTTTTCCCGAAAGATGACGACGATAATGTTGTACGTGCTCCGTATGTCGGTGTAGACACGGAGAACTGCATTGTTTTCTCAAAGAGCGGGAAGCGCGTCATTACGACGGTCGGCGTATCGGATTTAGTTATCGTGGATACGGATGATGCCATCATGGTATGCCATCGCGACAGCGTTCAGGATGTAAAGAAACTCGTTGAGGAGTTAAAACAACAGAATCGCATCGACCTTGTCAATTAATTGTATTTAAGAAGGAACAATATGAAGCTACTTATTCAAATCCCGTGCTATAACGAAGCAGCAACGCTGAAACAGACCATTGATGATTTGCCGAAGCATATTGACGGCGTGGATACAATTGAATATCTTATCATCAATGATGGAAGCAAAGATGAAACGGTTGCGGCTGCGAAAGCTTGCGGCGTGCATCACGTCGTGAATTGCAAAAGAAATCGAGGCCTGGCACGCGGCTTTATGAGTGGAATTGATGCTTGTCTTCGACTAGGCGCGGACATTATCGTGAACACTGATGCTGACAACCAGTATTGTGGACAAGATATAGAAAAATTAGTTACACCGATATTGACCGGTGCAGCTGATTTTGTCGTAGGTACGCGACCAATCGCTGATATTGAGCATTTCTCGAACAAGAAGAAATTTTTGCAGAAATTTGGTAGCGGTGTGGTTCGTTTCTTTTCTGGCACCGATGTGGAAGACGCACCGAGCGGTTTTCGTGCGTATTCACGTGCAGCGGCGATGCGACTGAATGTCCATAACAATTACACATATACAATGGAGACCATTATCCAGGCGGGTCAGAGCAAACTTGCCATTGAGTGCGTTCCGATTCGTACGAATCCAGAAACTCGTAAATCACGTCTGTTTAAGAGCATGACTGCATATATTCGCCGTTCCGGAGTAACCATTATTCGCTCTTTTATGATGTATAAGCCTCTTCGTTTCTTCTCGCTTTCCGGAGGCGTACTGCTTCTGCTTGGTCTGATATTGGACATTCGTTTTCTAATTCTATATCTATTGGGTGATGGTGATGGTCATATTCAATCCATCATCTTATCAGCGATTTTCCTCATTTTGGGTCTGCTGTTGCTTGTCTTCGGCTTAATGTCGGATTTGATTTCGGCCAACCGCAAGCTCTTGGAGGATATCCAGGTCCGTGTTCGTGATCTCGATTACCGTCTTTCTCCGCTTGAAGGCAAGAGTAGCATTAATAACCTTGATCAATGGGAAGAAGCAATTACAGTACAAAAGACGAAGACCACGGCGTCGGCAACGACTCCGGTAGCATCTCAGATGAGCACAGAATCGGCTGATCAATCACTCGAAACGGAAGAGCAAGTGTAATGAATATCGCAATCGATTTGACGGCGACGCCGAAGAACAAAACTGGTATTGGGCGCTATATGCTCGGCCTTTTGGTAGGCTTGCAACGTCAATCTGATGATAATGAGTATTATCTGTTTTTACATAATGATGACCTAGACGGATTCGCCATTACGAATGAACGTTTTCATTTGGTACCGGTTCACAGTCGCATCTTGCGACACACGTGGATTCGCGTGCTTTGGGAGCAATTCGTTTTTCCTTGGCGTCTTCGCAAGAAAAAGATTGATGTTTTGCATTGCCCCAATTTCACAATGCCGTATCTCATTCGATTGATTTCACGACGCACAGCTGTTGTGGGCACTTTTCACGATATGACCTATTTTTTTCTGCCGGAATATCATGTGGCATGGAAACGCGAGCTTTTTAAGATGTACATTAAGCTCACATCACGATGGGCAGATCAACTGATTACGATTTCACAAAACTCGAAAAAAGATATTCCGCGATATTGCAAGCCAAAGAATAAAGAGATTGCCGTGACCTATATGGGCGTGGAGCAAGCTTTCTTTTCTCATGAAAAGCCTGCCCCAAGCTTACTTTCCAGTTTTGGCATTGAAGGAGAATATATTCTGTATATCGGCACACTTGAGCCGAGAAAAAATGTACCGGGATTAATCAAGGCGTACTCACTACTCGATGAAGAAACAATTGCCAAAACGCAACTGGTCATATGCGGTAAAAAAGGATGGTTATTTGACGAAATCTTCGCATCCATCCCAGCTGATTTAGTTACACGCAACCGCATCATTTTTACGGGATATGTTAACGACGAAGAAATGGTGCCATTGTTGGCTGGCGCGAGTACTTTTGCATACGTATCGTTCTATGAAGGTTTTGGCATCCCAGTGATAGAGGGATTAGCTTCCGGAGTGCCGACGGTCACGTCCAAGGGCTCTTCGTTGGAAGAAGTGGCGGGCGAGTATGCTTTTGTCTCCGACCCAAATCAGCCGGAGGATATCCGCAATAAATTGATTGCTGCGTTATCATTGACTCCGAAGGAACGTGAGGAGAGAGCAAAGAAGGGCGTCGAGCATGCACGACAGTTTTCGTGGGATGCATGCGCGGAGGCAACTATTCGTGCATATGAAGATGCGATGGAGGCGAAAAAGAAATGAGTTCGCCGAAGGTTGCTTTTATTCTGTTGACATGGAATAGCAAAGATTATTGTGAGGCTTGTTTGCGCTCCATTTTGTCGCTTCGTGAAATTGACCCGATGATTTATGTTGCAGATAATGGCTCCGAGGATGATACTCCCGAAAGACTTCGCAATATGGCTTCTGCTTTTCCATCAAAAATCGATATTACGTTTTATCCAAAAAATAAGGGAACCACAAAGCCGAGAAATTTTCTTCTTGCGAAGGCACGAAAGGAAGCCCCGGACTACATTTGCATTTTGGACAGCGACACATTAATTACCGACATGGCTATGATGGAGTTGATTCGGGCACTTCGGGAAGATGAGCAGCTTTCTCTCGTAACCCCACGCATGTGGAATCGAAGTGAAGAAGAACAAATGAGTGCCAAACGTTTTCCGACATTACGCGGAAAATGCCTTAAAGCTTCCCGCAATCCTGAAAAACGCCGACAAGGCGTCGAGGCGGAAAAGTACGACTTTTTTCCTGCGCCAACAACGGATGGTCACCCACCGGTTACGCCGGAATCAGACAAAGCGGTCTACGAAGTGGACTATGCCATTTCTGCGTGCTGGCTTTTCACTCCGGAAGTACCGGAGAAATTCGGCATGCTAGACGAGCATTATTTCTATGCACCGGAGGATGTCGACTATTGCGCCAATATAGCCCGCAAAGGCGGAAAAGTCGCACTCGTATCGCATAGCTCGATTTATCACTTAACACAGCGGGTGTCACATAAGAAGCGCATTTCCATCATGAACGTGCACCATATTTGCGGTTTGATTCGCTATTTCATGAAATATCGCTATATTAACCATCCGAAAATACGATGATGATATACACCACGTTATGCTATACTATCCAAAGCGAACCGGGGAGGAACGAATTATGAGCAGTAAGAAAGTGGCAATCCATAGTCCGATTGCACAGGATAAATTGGAAGAAATATGGAACCAAGCACCTTCGTGCACGACAGATTACATACTTCTTTTCCAACGAGCCGATAATTCGGAGGTAATCATCTCCGATATCATGAAAGACTTGGGAATCCAAGAAGATGCTGTCCTTGACTCGTCTATCCAAACTGCCATGGCAACCATTTCAGGTAACATCGCTCATGCAAATGCACATGCGAACCCGATAGGATGCATTCATCATTCCGATCATCCGAATTTACGTTTCTATATTAAGCTCGTTCTGGTGAAAATATTGGCATGGCCCGCGCGGAAATATTTCTACCCGCAAATCGAAGTGAACCAGGACCTTGTTCGTGCTGCTGCAGAATCACAGGCATTAATCTCCGAACTTTTCCAGCGCCTTGATCAACTTGACCGTCAGAACCAGGCGAACAAGACTGAGATGATGAAAGAAATTAACCTTCTTCGTAAGGAATTGGAGAATGAGAAGAAGAAAAATACCAAGAACAACCAAAAGAAGGGGGAATAATCATGATTTATCAGCTTGTTCCTTCTCTTTCCCGCGGAGATGCTGTCGGCAATGAAATCAATGCTATCCATCGTTATTTTCAAGAGCATAACATTGAATCGGCCATTGTCTCCGATACAAAGCGATATCCTTCCTCGGACAGCGATTATTCTATGGAAGCATATCTCGATATTGTAACTGAGCAGGATATGATTATCGTCCATATGGCAACCTACTGGCAGGACCTCCCGACTCTGATTGAGACACCGAAAAAACGAGTGATGGTTTATCACAACATTACTCCGGAATCCTTCTTCGTAGACTATGATGAAAAAACGGCATACTGCTGTAAACTTGCGCGTCGTCAAGTGAGGGCACTGTCGAAATCCTTCGATATAGCTATTGGTGTTTCCGAGTATAATGCGCAGGAGCTTCGCGATTTCGGATACAAAAATGTCGTTTCCATCCCGCTTTTGATTCCGTTTGAGGATTATGAACGTGAGCCAAATAAAAAGCTGATGGAGACTTATCAAGATGGAAAAACCAACATATTGTTTGTAGGACGATTGGTACCGAATAAGTGTATTGAAGATATTCTTTTTTCCTACATGGAATATCGCAAAATAAATGCAAACAGCCGACTGATTCTTGTCGGTTCGGATGCTTTTACTCCCTATGTTGGCAAATTACATCTTTTTTGCCGCGATCATCTCGTGCCTGATGTGGTATTTGCAAATAAGGTTTCCTTTTCCGATATCCTCGCTTACTATCGTGTAGCGGATTTGTTTCTTTGCCTAAGTGAACACGAAGGCTTCTGTGTTCCTCTTCTCGAGGCGATGACATTCCAAGTCCCGATTGTAGCCTATGCATCCACTGCCATCCCGAAAACTCTCGGTGATGCGGGCGTTTTATTGGACGTTATGGAGAAAGATCCGACAAAGATTGCGGCCGTCATGAATGCCGTTCTTTCCGACAATTCTTTAAAAGAGCAGTTAAACGCGAATGCGAAAAAACGTCTTATGGATTTCGCTCCGGAAGTGATTTTCCCGCAGCTTTTGTCGGCATTACAATTGCCGCACGATAATCATATCGCGACCAGTGCGAATAACACGAATATAGCGAATGCTGCGAGTAATGAAGGGGAAAAAGCATGAGAAGCGTTTGGCAAATACTTCCTACGATGTCGTTCGGAGATGCGGTTGGTAATGATACATTGGCAATCGATCGTCTTTTGCAATCTGTCGGCGTCAATACGGGCATTTTTGCGCAAAACATACACCCGAAACTCGCACGCAAGGTGGAGTCGTTCGACATCCTGTCGAGCTTTATGAGCGAAGACGACATCTTGATTTATCATCTCTCTACTGGCACAGAAATTACCGAATGGGTGGCAAAACAAAAAAACAAAATTGTTTTGGTCTACCATAACATCACACCAAGCAAATATTTCTTGCCCTATAACGGTGGAGCCGTTGAACTAACCAAACAAGCACGAGAGCAAATGATTACGATTGCTAAGCGTGCAGACCTCGCCGTCGCTGACTCACAATACAACGCCGATGAACTCGTCGCTGCCGGTGCGTCTGAGGCAAAAGTTATCCCAATTCTTATTCCTTTTGCCGATTACGATCGAAAGCCGGACGCAAAATGGCTTCGCAGCTTAATGGACGGAAAAACGAACATTCTTTTTGTCGGACGTATTGCGCCGAACAAATGCCAGGAAGATATTATCAGCACGTTTGCGGAATACCACCACACCTATAATCCGAAATCTCGGTTAATCCTGGCGGGCAACGAGCAAGGCATGGAGCTTTACTCCGCTAAGCTGCATGGCATGGTAAAAGAACTTCAACTGTCGGAAGATGTCATCTTTACGGGACACTGTTCCTTCGAAGCCATTTTGGCTTGTTATCATGCGGCTGACATCTTCCTTTGCATGAGTGAACACGAAGGGTTCTGTGTCCCACTTGTCGAAGCGATGCATTTTGCACTCCCCATCATGGCAGCAGATTACACTGCGGTAGGGGAGACATTGGGCGATGGCGGTATTTTACTTGCCGAAAAAGACCCGGCTAAGACAGCGGCTGTATTACACACAGTGCTGTCTGACACAACAATGCGCGAGGCACTTTCGCAAGCGGCATCAAAAGAATGTGCTCGTTTTGCAACGGAAAAAATCGAAAAGCAATGGAAAGACCTTCTTCTTCCATTTATCCAATAAGAATCGAGGAATGACTATGAAAAAGAAAATCGCAGTCGTCGTACAAAGATACGGCATGGAAGTCAATGGTGGCGCCGAACTCGAATGTCGCTACTATGCGGAGAGACTGACTCCATTTTATGATGTGACGGTTTTTACCACCTGTGCCGTCGACTACACGACGTGGGAGAACGTCTACGAAGAAGGCGAAACAGAACTGAACGGCGTGCGTGTTATTCGCTATCCAGTCATCGAACCCCGTGACCAAGAAGTGTTTACGGAGGTTTATGTTCGATTGAATGAGGCCATGGCCGAAGACATAAATAACGTCGATATTGATTTGCAGCATGAATGGATGGCAAAACAAGGCCCTAATTCTCCGGCATTGATTGCAGCCATTCAAGCCAACAAGGACAACTATGAAGCATTCGTCTTCATGACTTATCTATATTATTCGACCTATTGGGGACTGAAGGCCGTGCCAGAGAAGGCCATCTTGATTTCCACTGCGCACGATGAACCACCCGTATACATTCCGATGTTTGAAGAAATCTTCCAATCTCCGAAAGCGATTTTTTACAACACTCGTGTGGAACGCACTTTCGTCGAAGGAAAATTCGAAAATAGTGAAATTCGCAATGAAATCGGCGGCGCCGGTGTCGACCTCCCCGAAAATATCGACATCAAAGGCTTCCATGAAAGAAATCAAGTTCCCGAAGAATACATTGTTTACATTGGTCGTATCGATGTTTCTAAGGGCTGTCAGGAACTCTTTGACGACCTGGACGCATACAATAAAGATCGTGTCAGCGTTGGAAAAGAAAAGATTCCGCTCGTACTCATCGGCAAACCAGCGATGGAAATTCCGGAACGTGACGATATTATCCAGCTTGGGTTTGTGTCCGAAAATGACAAGTACGCAGCCATTGTCGAATCTAAGTTCCTCGTATTACCGTCGCACTTTGAGAGCCTGTCGTTTGTTGTTTTAGAGGCTTTCCGTCTTGAAAAGCCTGTTTTGGTGTCTGGTCATTGCGAAGTGCTGAAGGATCATTGTGTTCGGTCAAATGGCGGTCTTTACTTCACCAATGAAAAAGAATTCAAATTATGCATGGAATATCTTTTGTCGCACGAAAAAGAAGCAATCGAGATGGGCAAGAACGGCCGCTATTATCAGTTTAATAACTATTCATGGGACATTATCATTGCTCGTTTGGCGAGATTAATCGAATATGTTGCATCGTCGAATGCTCCCGTCGAAACGGAAGCTACGGAGAATGAAAGATAATACGTATCGCACAACTTTACATCAAAAAAAGCCGCAAGTTGCGGCTTTTTTGTGTGTTGATATACATTTGTCCGTAGCGGGTTACTCGTCCGGATGATGTTTTCTGCTCTTGTTTTGCGCTTCGACTTCCTTTCGAAGCTTGCGTCCCTCGCGAATCTCCTCACGCGTTGCAGGTGCGTAAACCTCTTGATTTTCCTGGAATGTGCGGTTATACAGATTCGGCGTAACTATGGCACGTACAGTATGCAATATAATCTTTATATCCTCATAAAGGGAATAATTCTTGATGTAAAGCAGGTCATAGCGAAGCTTGTCCTGTGCAGTTGAGTCATAATTACCCATGACTTGTGCGAGTCCTGTAATGCCAGCTTTTACGCTGAAACGCTCGACATAATCAGGTGTGGTTTTTTCGAAATTCGAGATAAGCTCTGGGCGTTCGGCACGCGGTCCGACGACACTCATATCGCCCATCAAAACATTAATGAATTGCGGCAGCTCGTCAATCTTTGTGCGCCGCAAAATCTTTCCGACCGCGGTTACACGCGGGTCGTTTTTGCCGGAAATAACCGGGCCGGTTGCTTTCTCCGCATTATCATGCATCGTTCGTAGCTTAATGATGTAATAGGGTTTCTTATCGATTGTGTATCTTTTTTGCCGGAAGAAAACATCACCACCATCTGATAATTTCACGGCAATCGCAGAAACAAGCAAAATAGGTGATGAGATGATCAATGCCAGCACGGACACGATAATGTCAAATGTCCGCTTCAACAAGCGTTGTTCGAAAGTTAATCCCATACGGTCGAGCATAAAGACCATTAAGTCGTTAATATTAAGAAGTCGTGACTGGTAGAGAGCAATTTCGTAGAATTGCGGCACCAAATAGGCGACCGTATTCGTTTTGGCACATTGGAGAATAATCTCTGACTTCATCTCGTCTGGTACATCTGGGCTGATAAAAACCTCGGATTGCTCACGGATAGCGGCTCGAATGCCTAAGCGATCCGTATAAATCAGCGAGTGTGTCAGTTTTAAATCGTATTGTTCGAGATAAGGTAGAATCTTATCTCGCATCGCATTGGCATGTGCAAGAGAACTGCCAATAATGACCAAGCTGTTTTGTTTATATAGACGCTTGCTAATCTTCATACAAAGTGCAGAGCTCAAGGTGAGCATAGCAAACATCAATATGGCGCTGAAAAGCAGAACACTACGAGGTAACGCTCGTTGCTCCAATAAGTCCTTCGCCGTCGTCGACACCAACGTTTGTATAAAGACAAATTTGAACGATTGCGACAATATATCCCAAGATGTCTTTCGGAAAAACCTCGCAAACTGCAAAAAATCTGCTAGAAGCAATGCCGATATGGAAATAATTGGAATTAGATTAATATATGCCCGAAAGTTATCTTGTGGCATGTCAATAAAATTCACTCCGAACAGAATCAGAAAGGAAAGAACATACGACAAATTCACAAGCAACACCAAAACGAAAAAGAAAGCTATTTTAAAGGTGTGTGTGGATGAAAAGCGATGTGATACAGACATTTATATCTCCTTACCGATCGGATTCCCTCATTTCGCCCAGCGAAGTCTTAGTTATTATACGTCATTAGCGAAGAAAAATCAGCCAGTATCACGAAAAAGAAAATGTTTTTTCTGCTGATTTTGGTGCACTTGGGTCACGATTTCGGGTTGAAACTCCCGCCCAACTATAGTACCCTTCTATATGTGCGTAAATTTGTTTTTTTCGCAAAACGATGATAAATATTGAGGGTAAAATCATGAAGAAAAATGCTACGAAGAAAAAAAAGAACAAGGCCCCGTTGGTGATTGGAATTATTGCTGGCGTAGTCGTGGCGGCCGCAATTGTATGTGGTATCATCTTCTTGCTTCCGAACCTGGTAGAGGAGAAGAGAACGATAGCATTGGCTGACGGTTCCGAAACCGAGATGAATATTTCGGAGATGAAAGAGGCGTTGGACGTTGATACTTTCTATCAAGGCATTATCATTAATGGTATAGATGTATCCGGCAAATCGCTTGACGAAGTGAAGTCGCTTATGGCAGATTCCACATCGATAAGTAGCACGGAATTGTTGCATATTGTGTTGTCATTGGAAGGACAAAACTACCCGTTGGATCCGGAAGGAATCACATTAACATCCAATATTGATGAAATTGTAGATGCAGCCTATAACTATGGTCGTTCCAGCACGCTTACCGATGAAGCGGATGCATTAGCGGAACGTATGAATACCATAGAAGCCCTTAAGGCTACTCCGAAGGAATTCACCTCGGCATATACAGCATCTACTGAAAAGGTTGCTGAAATCGTACATGCGACTCTTGATCCCCTGAACACAGAAGTCGTAGAGGCGTATGCGAGCGGATTTGATCTCGTCACACTGAGTTTTATCATCGAAGAATCGCAAATTGGCTGCGATATCAATACGGACAAAGCAATCGAAGACGTAAAAGCGGCATTGGACAACAGTCAATATGACGCGACTATTACGGTTGAAGCGGATATTACGTATCCAAACGAATCCAAAGAAGAATTGCAAAACTATCTTGGATTAATCTCTTCCTCGACCTCGACAACGACCAGCGATGATGATCGTAACCATAATATTAATCTGATTTGCCAAAAGATTGACGGATTAGTCCTTCAACCAGGTGAGTCCTTCAACTTCAATGACTATATCGGACAACGCACATCGGAAGCAGGTTTCCGTGAAGCCGGTGGTATTTTTGATGGCGCGCTCCGTCAGGAACTCGGCGGCGGAATTTGCCAAGCAAATACCATGATTTTCCACAGTGTCGTAAAGGCTGATTTGCAAGTGGACGAGCGCAATCCACATTCTTGGCCGAGCAGCTACGTAGATACCGGAACGGATGCTACCGTTACATGGGGCGGTGCAAATTTCCAATTTACCAATAATACGGAATATCCGATTGCACTTCATGCATATTATGCCGACCGAAAGGTCACAGTGGAAGTATATGGCAGACCACTTGAGGATGGTGTGACCATCGATCTTATCGGCGTCGTAAACAGTGTAACACCATCAACGGTTGTCGAATATGTTGCTGACCCGACCCTGGCTGTTGGCACCACCCAAACAGACCGTAATGCACACAGTGCGATTAATGCTTCGGCATACAAGGTATATTACGATGCACAGGGTAACGAAATCGATCGTGTTCTCGCATTTAGTAGCAATTATCGCATGATTAACCAACGTGTCCGTGTCGGCGTATTGGCCGCGGATGGCTCGATTCTTACTATGGATCCGACAACAGGTACTGTCATAATTCCGACTCCGGCCGTGCCAACACCTGATCCGGCCGTACCAACACCTGATCCGGTAACACCGCCAGCTGAAACATAAGATTTAGTCTTTTATTCAAGCTACTTAATATTGAAGGAAAACAAAGGAGAAACGCATGAGCATATCGTACAAAGGCCCAGTTGTTCTAATTATCATGGACGGCGTAGGAATTAAGGAAATCGAAACCGGAAACGCTGTAAGACAGGCCAAGAAAGAAACCCTTGACGCTTGCATGTCGAATTATCCGATGCAGAAACTAAAGGCACATGGTACGGCAGTCGGCCTTCCGACCGATGATGACATGGGCAACTCCGAAGTCGGACACAATGCCATCGGTGCTGGACAGATATACAGCCAAGGTGCAAAACTTGTATCCGAATCATTGGCATCAAAATCCATGTACCAAAACGAAGTTTGGAAAACCATGGTTGACGGCGCAAAGAATGGCGGCACGCTCCATTTCATCGGTCTTTTATCAGATGGTAATGTTCACTCTCATATCAATCATTTGCTTTGTATGCTTGATGAAGCAAAAGAAGAAGGCGTAGCCAAGGTTCGTATTCACATTCTTTTAGATGGTCGTGATGTCGGCGAGACGTCCGCGCTTCAATACGTTGACCAATTGGAAGAGAAGCTTGCTTCGTTAAGCGATGCTACCCACGATTACCGCATTGCATCCGGCGGTGGCCGTATGAAAATTACGATGGATCGTTATGGCGCTAACTGGGCCATGGTTGAAGAAGGCTGGAAGACTCACGTTTTGGGCGAGGGAAGAGGTTTTGCATCTGCAAAGGAAGCCATTGAGACATTCCGCAGCGAAATCACTAACGTTATTGACCAAGACCTTCCTGCATTTGTCATTCAGGAGAACGGAAAGGCTGTGGGCACGATTGAAGATGGCGACAGCGTAATCCTCTTTAACTTCCGTGGTGACCGCGCACAGGAATTGACCATTGCATTCGAAAGCGACGCTTCGTTCGACAAGTTTGATAGAATCCGCGTTCCGCAGGTAAACTACGCAGGCATGCTCGAATATGACGGAGACCTTCACATTCCGAAAAAATTCTTGGTATCTCCACCAGTTATCCGCAATACCTTGGGCGAACTTCTCGCTGGCAAGGGTATCGCACAATTAGCTCTTTCCGAGACACAGAAATTTGGTCACGTTACATATTTCTTCAACGGAAACCGTTCGTCGAAATTCAATGATGATTTGGAAGAGTATATTGAGATTCCTTCTGATGTTATTCCTTTCGAACAGCGTCCTTGGATGAAGTCCGCAGAAATAACGGATTGCCTTATTGAGAAGATTCTTGCAAATAAGCAACCCTTCATGCGTGTTAATTTCCCGAATGGTGACATGGTCGGTCACACGGGTGTTCTCGAATCAACTATCATTGGCGTTGAATCCGTTGATATTGCATTGAAACGTATTTTGCCTGCAATTGATGCAGTTGGCGGTATGGCCATTATTACAGCAGACCACGGAAATGCCGAAGAAATGTACGAGCTTTCCAAGGCTGGTGAGCCGAAGGCGGATAAGGACGGAAGAATCAAGGCAAAGACCAGTCACACATTAAATCAAGTTCCTTGCATCTTCTACGACAACACCGAGAACAAGGATAAGTATGAAGTAATCCCTGCTGATGATTACGGCCTTGCAAACATTGCGGCAACCATCAGCATGCTCTTGGGTGTAGAGCCTCTTGCATCTTGGGAGAAACCGATGATAAAGATGAAGTAAAGCTTTCCAATTTTACTTCGTCTAAATTCACATAAAACATAATCAAATATGACGGTTTTTTTACGTGTTTCACACGAAAAGAGCCGTCTTTTTGTTACTGCTGTGATATAATATATGCGCTTGCTGTGTGCTTACACACGACAAACACCTTTTCAATACCAATCATTATGTGATTAATCTAATACAAAAGGAGAAACTGTATGGCAAGAGAACTCAAGAAAATGACCATGGACGGTAATACGGCTGCGGCTTATTCCTCGTATGCATTTACGGAATGTGCTGGCATCTTCCCGATTACACCATCGTCGCCTATGGCTGACTACACAGACCAATGGGCACAACAAGGAAGGAAAAACATCTTCGGGCAAACAGTAAATATTGTCGAGATGCAATCTGAAGGAGGTGCTGCTGGTGCGGTTCACGGTTCGCTTGCGACTGGTGCTTTAACTACAACATATACAGCATCCCAGGGTTTGCTTTTGATGATTCCGAATATGTATAAGATCTCTGGTGAGTTGTTGCCTTGCGTATTCCACGTTACTGCTCGTGCACTTGCTGCACATGCACTTTCTATCTTCGGTGACCATGCAGACGTTATGGCTTGCCGTCAAACCGGATTCGCATTCCTTTGCTCGAACAGTGTGCAAGAAGTAGCTGACTTGGCTGCTGTCGCTCACCTTTCTGCAATCAAGGGCCGCGTTCCTTTCCTCCACTTCTTTGATGGATTCCGTACATCTCACGAAATCCAAAAGGTTGAAGTCATCGATTACGACGATTTTGCAGAGCTCGTAGACTACGAAGCATTGGCTGAATTCAGAAAGAATGCTCTTTCCCCAAATCATCCGACACTTCGCGGTACTGCTCAAAACCCGGATATCTATTTCCAGGCTCGTGAAGCAGCAAACCCATTCTATTTGGCACTCCCTGAGATTGTTGAATACTACATGGATAAGATCAACGAGATTCGCGGAACAAACTACAAGCTTTTCAACTACTACGGTGCGGCTGATGCAGACAGAATAATCATTGCTATGGGTTCTGTTGATGAGACTGTCGAAGAAACGGTTGACTTCTTAACCGCACGTGGCGAGAAGGTTGGTCTCTTGAAGGTTCACCTATATCGTCCTTTCTCAACAGAGAAGTTCTTGGCTGCAATTCCTGCTTCCGTAAAGTCTATCGCTGTTTTGGATCGTACAAAGGAGCCTGGCGCACACGGTGAGCCTTTGTTCCTCGACATTTGCGCAGCATATGCCGGCGTGAAGAATGCACCTTGCATCATCGGCGGTCGTTTTGGCTTAGGTTCAAAGGATACGACACCGGACATGATTCTTGCTGTCTACAAGGAGCTCGCAAAGGAGTCTCCGAAGAAGCAATTCACACTCGGTATCATTGATGATGTTACGAACCTTTCTCTTTCTATCGACGAGTCCATCGATGTTGCATCTGCTGACACGATTTCTGCTCGTTTCTGGGGATTGGGTGCTGATGGTACTGTTGGTGCAAACAAGAACTCCATTAAGATTATTGGTGATCATACAGATATGTTTGCACAAGCATACTTCTCTTACGACTCGAAGAAGTCCGGTGGTGTTACCATTTCTGACCTTCGTTTCGGTAAAACACCGATTCGTTCGACATATCTTGTAAACAAAGCAGACTTCGTTGCTTGCCATAACCAATCTTATGTCACCAAGTACGACATGCTTTCTACATTGAAGCCAAACGGCACATTCCTTTTGAATACACAATGGACCAAGGAAGAGATTGATGCGAACCTCCCGGGTTCCATGAAGCGCTACTTGGCAAACAACAACATCAAGTTCTATACCATCGATGCTGTTGCAAAGGCAAAGGAGATTGGCTTAGGCGGACGTATCAACACGATTTGCCAGGCTGCATTCTTTAAGCTTGCAAATATCATTCCGGTAGACGATGCTGTCACTTACATGAAGAAGGCGGCTTTGAAGTCTTATGGTAAGAAGGGCGACGATATCGTAAACATGAACTATGCTGCTATTGAAGCTGGCGTAGATGCTGTTGTCGCTTATGAGATTCCTGCTTCTTGGGCAACTGCTGCTGATGTAGCTGTAGCAAAGAAGGAAGTTCCTGCATTCATTGCTGATGTTGTTGAAGTCATGAACGCACAGCAAGGCGAGAAGCTCCCTGTTTCTGCTTTCGTTGGTCGTGAAGACGGTACTTTCCCACAGGGAACAGCGCAGTACGAGAAGCGCGGCGTTGCCGTTGAAATTCCTGTATGGGATGCAACAAAATGTATTCAATGTAACCAATGCTCTCTCGTTTGCCCACATGCTGCAATCCGTCCGTTCCTTTTGGATGAGAAGGAAGCTGCTGGTGCATCTTTCGAAATGAAGCCGGGTATGAGAGGCTACGAACAATTCAAGTTCCGCATGCAGGTTTCTGCTTTGGATTGCACAGGCTGTGCTACATGTATCACTGTTTGCCCGTCCAAGGAAAAGGCACTCACCATGAAGCCTTTGAAGGATAACATGCAAGATGCAGATAACTGGGAATATTGCATGAGCTTGTCTCATAAGGAAAATCCTGCTGACAAGAAGACTGTAAAGGGAAGCCAGTTCGAACAACCATTGTTCGAGTTCTCCGGCGCTTGTGCAGGTTGCGGTGAAACTGCTTATGCAAAGCTCCTCACACAGCTCTTCGGTGATCGCATGCAGATTTCGAACGCAACAGGATGCTCCTCTATTTGGGGTGGTTCTGCTCCTTCTATGCCTTACACCACGAACTATAAGGGATATGGTCCTGCATGGGCTAACTCTTTGTTCGAAGATAATGCTGAGCATGGTCTTGGTATGCACTTAGGTGCAAAGCAGCTCCGCAATCGCGTTAAGAATGAGCTCGGCGACTTGGTAGCAAAGATTGACGATGCTTCCATCAAGGGTGCAGCTGATGCTTGGAACGAGAACTTCTCTAATGGCGAGAAGACCCGTGAAGTTTCCGATAACTTGGCTTCTGCTCTCCGCGCTTACAATGGTAACGATGCAGAAGTGAAGAAGATGATTGATTCAATCCTCAGCTATGAGAACTACTTTGCGAAGCGTTCGCAGTGGATTATCGGTGGTGATGGATGGAGCTATGATATCGGATACGGCGGAGTTGATCACGTATTGGCTTCCGGCGAAGATGTCAACATCCTCGTATTGGATACTGAAGTTTACTCCAACACAGGTGGACAGGCTTCGAAGTCTACACCACAAGCTGCTGTTGCACAATTTGCAGCAGGTGGTAAGGCCATCAAGAAGAAGGATCTCGGCATGATGGCTATGAGCTATGGTTATGTTTATGTAGCACAGGTTGCTATGGGTGCTTCTCAGGCTCAGACATTGAAGGCATTTGCAGAAGCAGAAGCATATCCGGGACCGTCTCTCGTAATTTGCTATGCGCCTTGCATCAACCATGGCATTAAGTCTGGTATGTCATCCGTACAGCTCCATGAAAAGGAAGCCGTTACATGCGGATATTGGCACCTCTATCGCTTCAACCCGAGCCTCAAGGCAGAAGGAAAGAACCCGTTCACATTGGATTCCAAGGATCCGACAGGAGACTTTATGGCATTCCTGAAGAGCGAAGTTCGTTATAACTCCCTCTACAAGAAGTATCCGGCTGAGGTCGTTGACGGACTCTTCGAGAAGAACCATCAGGACGCAATCGAGCGTTTGGCTTCTTACAAGAAGATGGCTGCAGACATCGAGGTCTGATAAAGATTACAAACAACGCAATTTGCGCAAGAAAGCACCGAGAAATCGGTGCTTTCTTTGCATATAGAAGGAAATTGGACAACCGGCATTTTACCTGCAAGATGAGCTTTTTCTCGCCTGTGTGACGCCATACATAATTCCGAATTGCCTGCGTTTTTTCGGTCTGTATCCGAATATAAAATGATGCTATAATAGACACACCTGTTTGAGAATGAAGGAGTGTACCGAAATGACGCCAGAAGAGAAGAATAAATTGCTTTTGTCCGATACTTCGGTTCCGGACCTCTTCATATCGCAATATATGTATGACCTCTCCGCCGATTCGATTCGGATGTATCTTATGATATTAAGTCGTGAGCATCAATCGGCGTCCGGTCGCATTTCCATCAAGAATATTGGTAAGCAACTAAGTCTAACGGAAGCGAAAGCGGAAGAAGCATTTTTCTACTTGATGGAAGTGGGTTTAATGGAGAAGAATGCCGATGGCACACTTTCTGTCGTTGATATCAAGGCACGAGAAATTGATCGATATATCGAAGCAAAGACGCAAGACGAAGCGTTACCGATGCCGCCGCAGCATGTAAAGGCTGAATCAGCTATGCTCGCCAAAAGCATTTGCAATTCTTTTTTTGCAGGGAAAATGGATTACAAATGGTATCGGCAAATTGACCGCTATTTCGATGAATATCACTTTGATGCGGGTGTCATCTATGCGCTTTTCACAACCCTTATGGAAAAGGGAAAATCACTCAATACTGTTACGGCCGCCAATGGTACTGCGAAGAATTGGTACAATCGAGGCATTCGCACGACTGAAGATTTAGAGAAAGCGGCGGAAGAGGATAAAGTCGTAATGCGCATTGTCGCAGAGCTCGGCAAACTCATGCGCCGTCGTTTCGATGATATTGCTATCGAACAAGTCACGAAATGGTATAAAGTCTACGGATATGATGAAAAGGTGATTGGCTATGCATACCGCGAGCTTCGCACGAAACGTCAGACTGTAAATTTCCAAATGGTCGAGGTTCTTTTGGATGAATGGCACACACATCAAGTGCGCGATGAAAGAGCGGCGCGAGCCTATCAAGAGAAGAAGGCGAATGCGGCGGCTCCCGTACAGGCGATGGAAAAGCTGCTACAGGAGAAAGCAAGAAAGCAACTGGACGGAAACGACATGCAATACATTACCGCATGGTTGCAATCCGGATATTCAGAGAGCCTCGTCTCCCTTGCCTATGACAAAGTGGCAGCTTATACGAAGCCGACTTTTAAAAGAATGGATGAGAAATTGCTTGAGTGGAAAACCGAAGGTGTTTCCGACGAGGTCAGCATAAATGCCTACGAGGCATATCGCAAGGAAGAAAACAAGAAGAAATACCAAGAAGAAGTCAAGCCCGGAAAATCCACATCTTCAGGACGCAAATCAAATTCAACCGATGATTACGAGTCACTCACATATACGCAGGAAGACTTTGCTTCGCTTCATGACGATGCGGCTACGGATCTCGAAGCTCTCTTGAACATGAAAAAAAATAGAAAGGCAGGCGAGTAAATGGCTGAATATTTTCATGATGCCAAGCGTATTCTCGCCGGTCGTCGTGCCGCCGCACAGACGGATTTTGAATCCAATCTGGCAAGCACCTATGAAAAATGGCCGGAGCTTTTTGCCTTAGACCGTAAACTAAACGACTTAGCCGCGGAGTGCGCACTCAATGCGTTAACACCGAGTGCAAATCGCGACATGATTCAGCAAGAGTATGACACATGTAAAAAAGACCGTGCAGCATGGCTTCATGCGCATGCTATGGACGAAGAATACCTTCGCCCGAAGCCTTTTTGCGAGAAGTGCGGAGATACGGGATATGTACATGCGACAAATGAGCTCAAGAATGACGCGGATTCATCGGACGGTGATGAAGCGCTGGAATATTGTGATTGCATGCGACAATTATTGATTCCCGCCAATATCCAACAATCGGGCATATTGCTTTACCCACATTACCGTTTTTCCGAAGCCGATCCGGATTTTTTCGCGAACAAAGAGGATAATGCGACGATATTCGCTTGCTGCGAGGCTTTTTCATCGCTTCCGGAGAAATGCCCGAATATTTATCTGTATGGTGCTCCCGGCACAGGAAAAACCTTTATTGCCATCAGCATGGCACATGAGTTTTTGCGTCAGGGAAAGACGGCATATATTGCCAGAAGCACGGATCTTGTCGCTACCATGACGGCATATCGCCGCATGCTGTCGGCTTTTACCGTCGACGCAGATGAGAGCCGCAGGATTACGCAAAAGAAGAAATTATTGGCAGAAGCTGAATTTTTAGTCATCGACGATATGGGTGTGGAGACCATGTCAGGCTACACACAGGGCGACATCCTTGATATTTTGGAAACGCGTAGCCAACGCCGTTTGCCGACAGTCATCACAACAAATGTGGATGTCGGCGAAGCCCTTGTAAAACGATACGGAAGCCGCGTTTCTTCGCGTATCCATCGTGCATTCAAGAAATATCACATGACGCGGACAGAGACGAAAGGATAATCTTATGATTGCAAATGGTGTTGATATCGTAGATTGTTCACGCATGGAAAAGGCATTAAGTCGTCACGAGGGTGCTTTTAATAGACGCGTCTATACCGCCGCGGAGGAAGCCATCTGTCTCGCTAAGGGAAAACATGCCACGGAATCTTTTGCCGCACGCTACGCCGCCAAGGAGGCCGTTTCCAAGGCTCTTGGCACTGGCATCGGACCGGAAGGCGTAAGCCTACAGGACATCGAGATTTTGGCACACGAAAACGAATCCCCCTACGTGGTTTTGCATGAAGCCGCGCTTCACAAATACGAGGCTATGCACGGGAAATGTATTGCCATTTCACTGTCTCATGACGGCGGCATGGCGATTGCCTTTTGCACCATAGAATATGAGGGAGCAGAGAAATGAAACGGAATAACACGTTTTGGCGAAAAATCCGTATTACCATACGCCGTTTCTTTCGTTCACGCTCGAATCAATCGAACGACGGAATCGAGCCGTCTACCTTCCGAGAGCCCTATGGCGAATACGGCAAGGCCGAAGACCTAGAGTCCGTCTGGGCATTGGACAAGCAAGAAACCTATGTTGTCGAAGAAAGAGAAAAACGCTGGCCGCGATATGTCATCGCACTCATCACTTTTGTTGCGTTAGTTGCCATTGTTTTTGGTGTTCTTCCTGTCGTTCTTCCGAAATTTTTCGCTCAATCGGATATTGCCTTGTTTGTCGAAGAAGAGCCGGAGCTCATTTACTCCGATTCATATCGAGTGATTTCGAAATATGCGACAAATGTAATGACAGAGGATGATGTTAAAAGCGAACGAATCACACAAGTATTGTTAGGTGAACCGGTGGTTTTCCTAGATGACGATTGTGAAAACGGATATATCCACATTGTCACGCAGGACAACATAGAGGGGTACGTCTTGGAAGAGGATGTTTGTGCGGATATGACGGCAATCGAGCCCGACATGCACCTCTACAAGCTAGTGGTAGCTGATACCTCCAAGCGTGTCATGTCCCACGCTAGCAATGGTACATTAATTACCGAAGTGATGATGAATACCGTACTCTATGCCGATGTAAAAAGGGACGGTGTATACCAAGTGATGCTTCCGGGAGGGGAGCTGGGCTGGATAGGAAGCTCGGGTGTCATTGAACTCGGCGTCAACGAAAATACAGAAGAGGTTAGTGTGCGCTATTTTGTTAGCTCGACATTAAGCTTTGTTAATGCGACACATCTGGAAGGAGGACTATCCAAGCGTGGATTATCCGTCCAAGGGTTGGTGTATGTTTCGGCAGGAGTAAACGGAATTGCATTACCGCGAACGATGGCTGGACAAATGAACGAGGGAACGGAGGTCGAATTGCGCTACGACGATGTAACAGGGGAGCTCTTGCTCGACAGCATCATCCCGGGTGATTTAGTATTCTTCTCTTCTTCGAACAATCCGGATAGCGACGAGCCAGAAGAGATGGCCATATGTACCGATACCGGTGTGCTATTAATGATATCCAAGAGTCGCACGACGATTCAACTCAAGACATTTGATGCGAAATCCGATTTAGTGGAACGAATAATTACTGTTCGTCGTGTCTTTTCCTAAAAGCAAGCACAAAAAAACAGGAGACCGAAATCGGTATCCTGTCCAATATGTTTCTATAAAAGAAATAAACCTTACGCTCTTTTTACTGCGCCGGAGCGAAGGCAACGCGTGCAAACATGCATAGTCTTGGGGGTGCCATCAACAACCACCTTGACGCTATGTACATTCGGCTGCTGTTGTGTAAGCGCACGACGAGAAATCTGCGAACGCGTGATGCTAATCTTTCTGCCAAAAAAAGTATCCTTTTGACAGATGTCACACTTTGCCATGGAAATACACCTCCTAGAACTAAATAACGTTACTGAATAACGCGCATGTGAAATAATACCACAAGAATCTTACTTGTGCAAGAGTTAAACCCTTATTTTTTACTCGTTTGAAGCAAAAATGCGATTGCGTGTGTGGGGCACCCGTTTATGCATGCGTCACAGTGCGTACATTTGCTTTGATCGATTACAGCCAGCGATTCTTTCATGGATATCGCCCCCTGCGGACATGATTTTAAACACTTTTGACAGCCAATGCAACCGATGTGGCAATTTTTCCTCGTTTTTGCTCCCGGCCATTCATTTTGACAACGAACGGCGACGGTCGCAGTGATTGGCATTAATACCAAAATATGCTTCGGACAGGTACGAACACATTGTCCACATCCCATGCATTCATCGCGATTAACGGAAACAATACCATCTTTTAAAGAGAGCGCACCGAAGGCACATACCGCAATACAATCACCATAGCCTAGGCATCCGAACGTACAAGAGTTCGGGCCACCCAGAAGACCACTCGCGGCGTGACAGCTTTGCGTGCCAAGATAGTGATATCGTTTGGTAGTCTGCTCACAGGTACCTTGGCATCGCAAGACAGCAACCGTTTTCTCGGGTGTCTGTGCCTCCTGGCCAAGTATGGAAGCGATTTCACGAGCGAGATCGGCACCGCCAACCGCGCACATTGCGGTGTTTTTCCCAACCGAAACGAGATACTCGGCGTATCCTTCACATCCGGCAAAACCACAACCACCACAATTAGCGCCCGGTAATGCTTCGAGGATTGCTTCCTTTTTCTCGTTCTTTTTTACGGCGAAAACCTTTGACAAGATAACAATGAGTCCGCCCAAAAGAAGCGCGATTCCGAGCATAATCAGCGCGGGAAACAATATGGATGAAACCGAATCGGGCATAATTTTTACTCCTTCACAGTAAATTACGAGAACAAATTCTCAACAAGTCCCTTAAAACCGAGAAATGAGACGGCGACCAATGATGCCGAAATCAAGGTAATCGGTAATCCCTTAAGCGCTTCTGGTACATCGGCTTTATCGATTCTCGAACGAACCCCGGAGAAGAGGAAAAGTGCCAATGCGAACCCGAGTCCGCCGCCTAAGCTGTTCACCATGGATTCAAGGAAAGAATAGGACGACGTGATATTCAGTATCGTCACGCCTAAAACGGCGCAATTGGTGGTAATGAGAGGCAAATAAATACCGAGCGCTTTGTATAGCGGCGGAAAAAGCTTGTGAAGAATCATTTCCACCATTTGCACGAGTGCGGCAATAACGAGAATGAATACAAGTGTTTGCAAATATTCCAGGTGAAAAGGTAAGAGTAGGAAATAGTAGATTGGCCACGTAATGCCTGTTGCCACAAGCATAACCATAATGACTGCTCCACTCATACCCATAGCGGTTTTGAGTGATTTTGAAACGCCTAGAAATGCACAAATGCCGAGAAACTTTGAAAGCACGAAGTTATCGACGAGAATTACAGAAAAAAGAATAATCAAAAAGGTCTCCAACGATTACTCCCCCTTTCCCGAAGCAACGGATGGGCAACCGGCGCAGGTGCCATCCGAGGAATGACTTCCGTTTGCACATCCATTACATGCTTCACAGCCGCCATCGATGGTTGGCTTTTTCGGCTCCTGATAGGCTCGTCCTTCTTTATGTGCACGATATCTTTCAATTTTTTTCATTATCAAGTTGACAAGACAAATGCAAATGCCGAAAACGAAGAACCCGCCAGGGGGGAGCATGAAGAACATCATCGGTTCGATGACGGTATCGAAAAGCGGTAATGGTAAATCAAAGAATGTTCCCATGCCCAGAATCTCACGAATCGTTCCCATGAGACAAAGTGCCAATGCATAACCGAGTCCCATTGATATACCGTCGAGAAAGCTTGCGAAGACCTTTTGCTTGCTTGCAAAGGTTTCGGCTCGAGCGAAAAGCACACAGTTCACGACAATTAACGGAATATAGATGCCCAACGACTCATTGAGACTTGGGAAATAAGCGGAAATGACAAGCTGCACGATAGTCACAAAGGTCGCGATGACAGTGATAAAGGCCGGGATGCGAACCTTTGCAGGGATGATGGGTGATAATAATGAAATAATCACTTCTGACATTGTAAGCACGAAAAGCACCGCAATCCCCATGCAAAGTGCAGATTTGACGGTAATCGTAACCGCAAGCAACGGACACGTGCCGAGTACGAGTCGGAGTGCCGGATTTTCATCCAAAATTCCGTTACGCAGTATAAAAGACGGGGAATACCTTGCCTTTTTCTCCGCCAGACGTTCGTCCGGCGAGCGATAGGTCAAGTCTTGCATTTTCTGAGGCTCACTCATGACTATCGCCTCCTTCCGTAAAGAGTAATCGATAAGCTTCAAGCGAATGATTTACGGAGTTTACGGCCGCAGTAGATGAAATGGTTGCACTGGCAACGGCGTCGACATCTTGGTTTAAAACCAAATCGCGCTGAGAAGATAATCCCGTGAAGGCGTCTAGGAAAGCTCGATTTTCCACTTCTTTACCGAGCTTCGGTGTATCGGATGCGGCTGTTGCGATGACCATGAGAATTTCGCCGCTGGGCGAGATTCCCGTGGTGGTGACCACATTGCCTGCATAACCGAATTCAGAGTGAATGAAGATGTAGCCGAGAAGTGTTCCGTTTGTGTCAGTGACCGAATAGGCCTCGTCAAACATGCATTCGTTCTCGTTTAAAAGATTCTTTTCCTCCGACGAAAGGGATAGCGGTGTGAAATCCGTGCCGTCTGAAAAAATCTCTTTTTGGCGCTGGTTCGCCGCATCGACCTCTTGCTTGTCGACTGCTGATTTGGTAAGCACATAGGTCGTCGAAAGAAGTACGGCACAAACGAAACAAATCGCGGCGAGGATGATAGCCGGCATGAAGCCCTTATTTTTGTTCATGCGCTTTCACCTCCCCGAACGGACGACGCATTGTGAGTGTATCAATATGCGGCGTCAAAATATTCATGATAATGATGGCAAAGGAGACACCCTCACTGATATTACCGTAATAACGGATTAGGAAAGTGAAAAGTCCGCATCCGATGCCGAAAAGCATTTTGCCTTTTCCCGTAATCGGTGATGTCACATAATCGGTCGCCATAAAGAATGCACCAAGTATGAGTCCGCCTGAAAAGAGCATGTAGCACGGCTCATAGAAGAGATTAGACCAAGCCGAAAGCGTTGTGAAATCCTGATTGAATAGTGTATAAATCGGAGTGTTACCGAATAACCAAACACATAGAATAAATGTACCGAGATAGAAGAAAGGAATTACAGGACGAATAACATGGCGGCATATGAGATAAATTGCGCCAACAAGAAGTGCCGCGATACAGACTTCACCAATACAGCCAGCTCTGTTTCCGAAAAACAAATCACTGATGGATGGCAAATTCTCCGATGAACGGAAAAGCGTAAGTGGTGTGGCGGAAGAAACCATATCTGCACCGGTCAATGCATCTCGGGTGAAATATGCTCCGCTTCGGACTGCCCACTGAGTCATGGCCTTCGGAAATGCGATAACGAGAAAAATACGTGCCCCAAGAGCAGGATTAATGAAATTATTCCCGAGTCCGCCAAAGAACTGTTTGACGACCACAATCGCGAAAAAAGCCCCGATGACAACCATATAAAGCGGCAACGTCGGTGGCAGATTTAATGCTAAAAGAAGCCCCGTTACGATAGCGGACAAATCACTAATCGTTTGCTCTCTTTTCATGATTTTTCTCGAGATATACTCGAAAACTATAGAGGAGAGAACAGATAGGCATGTAATGAGCACGGCCCGCAATCCGAAAAAATACCATCCGGCAAAGGTCGCAGGTAAGAGCGCAATAATGACATCCCTCATCAAGCTTTGGGTGGTTGCGGCGTCACGCACGTGAGGAGAATGGGAAACCTGTAATGCCATAGCTTATTTTCCCTCCTCTTCAGTCTTTTTTTCGGCAAGAAGCTTCTTTTCGGTTGCGATACGTTCGTTTTCTTTACGGACCAATGATTTACCGTCCTTGATGCTTTGCGTTAAGTACCGCTTGGCAGGGCAGGCATATGTGCAACAACCACACTCTATACAGTCCATCACGTGATATTTTATCAGCCCCTCGACATCTCTTCTGCGTGTCGATTGATCAATGCCCGTCGGCATCAGGTGCATTGGGCATGAGGCCACGCAACGGCCACAACGGATACAGGCCGATTCCGGCGGCAAAGTAGTTTCTTTGCTTCCAAAAACTAAAATGGCGTTATTCGGTTTTACGATACCGATATCATCGCGATCTACAGCGACTCCCATCATGGCGCCCCCCATGATAATCTTCTTCGGTTCTTCAGAAGTACCGCCTGCAGCTTCGATAATATCGTTGATTTTTGCCCCGATTGGGATAATAAAGTTTCCCGGCGTGTTCAAAGCACTACCGTCGAGCGTCACGCGTTTTCGAGTCAAAGGCACGCCTTCTTTTAGATATAGGCCGATAAAGCGAAGCGTACTTACATTCATGACGACGACACCGACATCGAGTGGTAACTTGCCCGGCGGAACTTTCTTTCCGATTAACGTATAAATCAACATTTTTTCGGCACCCTGAGGGTAAATAGATTTGAGCGTTTTGACCTCGATATCTGCTGGTGTACCCGTCTTAAAGAAATGCTTTTTCAATTCGTGTGTAAAAATACGCGTCACCAACGGTTTGTTATCTTCAACGCCAACGATGGTTTTCGGAATGGAAAGATATTTCATGACCGCGAGAATTCCATCAACGATGTCATCGGGGTGTTCGCAAATTTGGCGATAATCAGCAGTGATATATGGCTCGCACTCTGCTGCATTGACGATAAGCACCTTCGGTGGTTTGTCCGCTGGTGGATTCAGCTTGATATGGGTGGGAAATGCGGCACCGCCTAAACCGACGAGACCGGAGTCGCGTATCATTTTCAGAAAATCATCTTTGTTTTCGAGCAACGGGGGACAGCAAGCCGGATCGACTTGCTCCCGTAAATCAGATTCGATGCGAACTGATTCAACGGGCGTGCCATTGGCAGATATTACGTAGTGAATCTCTTTCACCGTACCAGAAACAGACGAATGAATCGGTACTGCCATCGGATGTTCGGCTCGTCCGATCATCGTTCCGACGTAGACCTTATCTCCAGGCTTCACGACACATGTGCAAGGAGGCCCGATATGTTGCTTTAACAGCAATTCGACCTCTTTAAAGCCGTGCAGATGAATGGAAGGTAGGACATCAGTGTTTTTATTGCCTATCGGATGAACACCGCCTGTAAATGCATGTAAAGAACGCATATCCCTCACGTCTCCGAATAATTATTTTCTATTCCATCATATCACAAGGAAGCGAAAACAACCGAAATGATTTTCATTTCGGTTGAAAAAAATATCTTTCTCTGCTAGAGCAGAAAGAAGATGATTAGCTACAATTCTCGAGCGCATCAAAAAGCTGCTCTTCGTAGACGAAAAGCAGCTTGAATGAAAACTAATTTCAACGCGAGGCCAAGCTCGTACGTGTACTATCCAGCATTTCCGGCATAGGTGCCTGACGGGTAGGCGGCAGACGGATTCCACAAAATCCACTCGCTATACCCGGCATCTTGCAATGCGCGAATTTGATCATTAATATCGGAGTAAGAATAAGACTTATAGTTTCCCTCTCCGATATAGCTGGCTGTAAACGCCTGTAAATATGGGCGAACGGTCGAGTATCCAGCTTGTGAGGCAGCCGAAGAGCCGAGAACCAAAGCGTTATATAAGACGTCATATGGATAGAGATCTGGTTTATCAAAGGTCTTACCATTCAAATTCGTTCCCAGTGCATAATGCGAAGGATAAATCATCGGGCAAAGCGCGTCCACACCGGTCAATCCGATTGTCGCCCAGTCTTGGCCGAGATTCGCACCATCGGTCGCGCTCGATAGTATGATACCGAACACATCTGCAGTAACGGGAACACCGTAAGTGTCTTGAATGCGTCGGCGAGCAGTTTGCAAGAAACGATTAATGGCATCGGCACGGGAAGGCGTAGTGCCTTCTTCGCCGAAATACGGACTCTCGCCAGAGGTTGTGCCGCCAGTTGGGAAACGAACGTAGTCGAATTGAATCTCGTCCACACCCATGGCAATGGCTTCTTCTGCCAAAGAAATGTAGTAATCCCATGTTGCGGAATTATATGGATTTGCAAAAGCAATACTACCCTCGTTCTTGAATTTTAATGATTGCCCATTTGCGTCCTGGATGCTTAGGTCTGGACGTTGCTCAGCTAGTGTTGGATCCTTAAAGCAAACAATACGACCAATGACTCGGATGTCATTTTCGTGACAGGTGTTCACGACTGTTTCGAGATTGTATGCACCACGGACATCGCCAATGGAAGTGGCAAGCTCGTTTGTACTATTAAAGATGACACCGTTTGATTCTTTAAGGTCGACTACGAAAGCATTAATCTCGGAGCTTTGCGCAAGTGCAATATTCGTGTTAAGGTTGGCCGCCGCACCGATATATATCGCACGAACCTCCTGATGGTCAAGAACCTGTGTTGATGTGACCTCGGGAAGCGGTCCCCAATAAGCTTCGGAAAGTGCGTTTGCAGGCAAAAGCTCTGTAATGTTGATTGCAGAAGCTGTTGGCGTCGGTTCTGTGGAATTGGACGAATCCGAAGGGGTAATTCCGGAATCGCTTGCATCTCCACCAGAAGGGAGTGATGTGACAACAGATGACTCTGTCGCCTTTGTATCGGAATTTTGCAAGACTAATGCTCGCACTAATAAAACCACATCAACAACGACTAATATCAGCGCAACAAAGAAAAAAACCAAGATGGCCTTCTTTAATGTCCGTATAAGTGATCTCTTTTGATTCGCATTCATTGGGTTATTATGCATATTATTTACCTATTATTACCTATCCTTATGTTAGGGCGTTTTTATTATAACGGATGGATGTATGCCGTGCAATGAAAATCGTTTTTCTTTTCCACAGAAAAGGTCGAATCGAATTGCGAAACGTATATTGGAAATGGTACAATAAACAAAAATCAAAACTGACTTGATGCCGTTTTCACGTGCGTCATATCAAAAGGGGGCCGCATGCTCGTACGTAACTGTTCCGGAGGTATCGTTTTTTATGGCGATTCCGTTCTACTCCTTAGAAATGAAAAGGCAGAATGGTGTTTTCCGAAGGGCGTGATTCGTTCGGATGAGAAGCCCGAAGATGTCGCATTGTTGCGAGTTCAATTTGAAGCTGGCGTGGAAGCGAAGATTCTATCAGCCGCAGGACGAACAAATTACGAATTCTATTCCATTACGAGACAAAAGCCAGTATGCAACAAGATTGTATGGTATATCATGCGTGCAAATGCGAACGTAGTCATTCCGAATGCATCGCAGAATTTCTCCGAAGGTGCATTCTATCCCGTAGAGGATGCTCTCAACATGGTCACATATAGTCAGGATAAGTCACTTTTAATGATGTCCTACCAACGTTATAAGGAGCTCGTGTAATTGGCTCGACTTTCATGGCGCACAGTAACAGAACCCGCTGAAGAACGATACGAGGTAAAGAAATCCATCTTTATTGCAAATGTCTCCCCCATAGAGACACCGGAGCAAGCGATGGATTTTTTGCGTGCGGCGAAGTCGAAATACCCCGATGCCCGACACCATGTTTACGCTTGGAAAGTCGGAGGCGAGACAATCATGAAGAAATACTCCGATGACGGTGAGCCTGCGGGCACTGGTGGTATGCCTGTCCTCGACCTCATCGAAAAGCAAAACCTCGATGATGTAATCGTTGTAGTTACACGCTATTTTGGAGGTGTGTTGCTCGGCACAGGCGGACTCTCACGTGCCTATTCGAAAGCAGCAGAGTTAGGCATTACGGCAGCAAAGCCTTGTCAGATGACAATCCTTTGTCAGTATGCCATAGAAGTCGAGTATGGCGATGCGGACCGATTGCTATATGCTTTAAAAAAAGCGGATTTCTGTATAGGGGAGACGACATATCTTACGCGGCCGACATTACATATCGGATGTGAAGCAGAAGAAATCCCTTCACTTGAAAAAACCGTCATGGATCAAACCGCCGGACGTGCGACCATCACCTTCTTGGGAAAAAGCGCGTCGCGCCGCGACGATGTTTCCTGAATGTATACATTACTCAAAATGCTGAATTTCCCAACTGTTTGACAGAATCATCCACAAAAGCGGAAATTAGCCGACATTTTAACGCAGAAATACCCCAAAATCGCGTGCTCCTTTTTTATCAGGCATGATATAACAAACACAGAGAATAAAACAAAACCATCAGAACAGAAACCAGACAGATAGAAAAGAGGAATCGTATCATGGAAAAAACACCTTTTCAATCCGATTATTACCCGAGCATGAACGGCAGTACCGGTAGCCCATACCCAAAGCCTCCGAAAAAAACGAAGGTGTGGCCTATCGTTCTAATTAGCATAGCAAGTTTTCTTGTGTTTTCTGTTCTTTCGGCCGGTGTTGTTTGGCTGCTGACTGACAGCATTCGAGACACGTGGAGCCTGATTGCTGAAAGAATGGAAACGGCAGATATCATCGTTAATGATGAGGGAGAATTGGTAACCGAAACGACATCAAATGATGCAGCATTGCCGGAGGGCGATGAGACATTAGCAACCGACAAATATTTTTCTGTTGTCGAAGCAGCAACATTAGGTGACCAGGGCGACAAGAAAGCATTAAGTGTTCCGGAAATCGCCGATAAGGTCGGTCCGGCAACGGTTTCTATCTATGCTGAAATAACAGAAGAGACCGCATGGGGCCCGCAACAATATCAATCATCTGGTTCTGGATTCATCGTATCGACAGACGGATACATTGTAACCAACAACCACGTGGTTGCTGGTGCGACAGCAGTTACCGTATTAGTCCCTGGTGATACCGAGCCTATTGAGGCCACCATCGTGGGCACAGATTCTCGATCGGACATTGCCGTTTTACATATCGACAGAACGGATTTACCAATATGTGTTCTTGGAGATTCCGATACATTGGAAGTCGGTGAGCTGGCAGTTGCAATCGGTAACCCGATGGGCACATTGGCCGGCACGGTCACAGCAGGAGTCATAAGCGCAACGAACCGTTCGCTTACTGTGGATAACATAACACGCAACATGATTCAGACCGATGCCTCCATCAATAGCGGCAACTCTGGTGGACCACTTGTTAATTCCTACGGAGAAGTAATCGGCGTGACGAATGCGAAAGTTGATTCTTCGGACGGATTGGGATTTGCGATTCCGATTAATGATATCAAGAGCATCATTACCGATCTCATTAACGATGGCGAAGTGCACGGCCGCACATTCCTTGGTGTTACAACCATGACCATTGACGAAGCCACTGCAGAACAGTTTAATTGGCCGACTGGTGCATATATCCAAGGTCTATATCCAGATGGACCAGCAGAGGAAGCGGGTCTTTTGGTCGGTGATATCATCACGGAAATCGATGGTGAACCCATTACGGCGAATACACAATTACAAACCATTCGCGATCAACACGAAGTTGGCGACGAATTAGAGTTTACAATTTTCCGTGATGGGAGTACACTAACCGTGACCTTAACGATTGGAGAAGAGTAATGAAAAGTAACCGTCCGGCATGGATTCGAGTCGTAGCTATCGTATTATCCATTATGATGCTTTCATCCATCATTACTATGATTGCATTTGCAATTTATGCCGGTCTCTGATTTATCCTTCGTATAGGAACGAAGAATACCGAATAACAGATATTTCAATCTTGCCAACGCTGTAGCGCTGGCAAGATTTTTCTTTACTAGCCGTAGGGCAATGATTAATCAAAAGAGTCTCTTTAGAAAGAAAAAAGGCGGTATCACCGCCTGGTTTGTCAATCTAGATACCTTCTCCGTTTCGCATCAATATTGTCCATTTACCATTTTCATATCGTAAATGAAAGAGCTTCGTCTGGTCGACTCTTTGCCCGGTGCGAAGCGTTGAAATATCGCGCCCATCGCAAATCAATGTAATCGCTTGTAAAAGAATGCAATGCGTCACGCCCATAATTGGACCATCGCGATCTTCCATCCTCTCCACGCTTTTCAAAAATGCTTCTGCGCGCGCAATAACTTCGGTAAAGCTTTCACCACCTGGTCGAGCTACGAAGCTTTCAGGGTGTTGGCGGAAATGAATACAGGCTTCCGGATTTTTTGCCGAAGCGCTCTCAAAAGTAACGCCCTCCCAATCTCCGAGATTCATTTCTGCCAATTCATTGGAAAATTCAAAAGGAATCGCACGCGTGCCGAGAAGAAGATGGGCGGTATGAACCGCGCGTGGCATTGGGCTCACGAAGCATTTTTGAATCGGGATATTCACTAATTCTCGAGAAAGTGTGCGTGCTCCCTCAATACCTTTTTCTGTGAGCGGAGAATTCTCACGACCTTGCATACGATATTCGGTATTCCATACCGTTTCTCCGTGGCGCGTTAAATAGAGGTCCATAAAATAAAGATAAGCTCCTTTTTGGGTGAATGAGTGAAAGAATGAGTTATTGTTGCATTATGACGGCACGTCGTCAATGTACTCCAATCCATTTTCATGGAATTCGTATGGATAACTCGCTTGCTTCTCGGAGAGAAATGCCTGGTAGTTATTCATGCGAATGAAGCTGTTCACGCGGTCGAACCATTCCGGATGAGAAGAGGCGCCGCAATAGTAAATAATGACGACTTGGTTTTCTTCCTCAATCATTGTCTTGTCACCGCTCACGCGTGCCGGGTCAAAAATCCAATCATCATATGTTGTGTCAAACTTGCCGCGATAGGTATCCGACGTTTGAGATGAGCGCATGGAGCCATCCATAATTTGGTCGGCGTATGTCGTTTCGAGCGTAATCATCGAAGACTCGTCCGAAATGCCGTCGTAAATCGTCTGTGCTAAAGGTAGTAGTTCGTTCGTTGGAACACCTGGTATACCGGCTTCGAGGTCTTCTTTTTGCATATAGAAGAAACGAACGTTGCGCAAAGGTTCTTCCTGGCGCGTCCGTGACGAGAAGCAAAAGAGAATCGGGAATCCGTTTTCATCGTTGAAAATCGTGCAATCTCCGGGGGTGCGTGCCGGATCAAAAACCCACGCGCGCCATTCTTCCTCGTCTATATCGGCATAACGACTGTTCGAAATTAATGTCGAATCCGGTACAAGAAGAGTCTGCTTTGCTTCGCCAGAGAAAAACTGCGCTGCGACGGATTCGAATTTAGATTCATCGTGCCCGATACCTTCGATGATTTCCTGCGCATGCAAATGCGCCGTCGCGATAAAGCTCTCATCTCTTTGCTCGAAAACGATACGTAATACTCGATACGATACTAAATCATATTGGTTTTGAGCTTCCTGATAAGCGGCTTCTGCCTGCTCATCCGTGGCTTGCAATTCAGTGAGCTTTTCATTCGCGGCATAATCTTCGGTGAAATACCGCTTTGCCAGCACCTCGACAATAAGCTTTTGTGTCACATTCGCACCGTATGTGCCGCGAATATAGGTATCCAGATCAACACCGATGGCGTCTGCCTTCGTTTGCAGCCAATCAAGGTAAGCTTGCGCTCTTTCTCTTTGACTCGGTTGAATCGAATAACCATGCGCGATGGCATCATCATAAAGAATGCTTGTCACCTGCATCTCTTTTGCCGTGATATCAAGGAAATAGTCGCGATACGTCGCAAATCCGTTTTCGCCGGGGCTCTTGAGCATATCTTCTGTTCCTTCTTTAAAAACATCAACGCCATTCTCGACAAGCACGTAATGGTACATGAAACTGAATTCATCATTGGAAATAACCTCATCCTTGATGGTAAGGGGAGAGGCTAGGCGTTCATTCAAGTGTCCGACTGTCCATACTGACCAGCCAATCACCAAAATGGCCAAAATTGTCAGAAATACGAATACGGCACGTGGGTGAAGCTTCAGCATTGTCCCTTTTTCCGCCGGATAAGCATCTTCTTTCTTTGTGCTTGTCTCACGGAAAAGGATGTCCGGGTCTTCGGTTCCTAAATCAGTGATATCGTGAGAGGCAAGCTCCATTGGCTGTGGCGCTAACGGCGGGAAAACCTCTTCGACCGGTTCTGTCGTATCCTCTTCGTCGATGGCGTCGTGCTTTTTCTTCGACTTTCTCTTTATATGTTTAACATTAGCCTCATTCATTACGTCCGAAGCAACATCGATATCAATATCGAACTCTGCAGTGGACGTAATCGCATCGGTGGAGGGAAGTGTAACGTCGGATGGCGTTTCCGTAGGATTTACGAGTTCCGTAACCGTTTGCAGCTCGACGGCAGACAGTGGCTCTGTTGTGGTGATTTCTTCGAAATTGTCAATCGAAGTAAAGTCCTCAAAGGCAGATAAATCATCTGAAGAAGCGGTAGAATCATGTGCGTTGTCCGGCGCCGTGGCGGTCACAGAATCGATTGCATCCGGCAACGAACTTGTGACAGAAGCGGAAGACTCGGATGTAGCAGTCACGGCATCGGTTGGCATTACATTACCATCAGCTGTCGGATGCGTCTTTTCTTTCGCAATTTTCTTCGCATTGTCTTTCTTTTTCATCATCGATTTGTCGCCTCTCTTTGACCGAAGCCAATTTAATCATCCTGCGAAGGCACGAATAGTGTCAACGCGTGTGGAATACATGTAATCGTTATCGGGAGGGCAGGGCCCTCTTCACCATCAAGGTCCAGTCGCATTTCATTCTCGCCGAGTGCTGAGATATCAAGTCGATCGGTTTGAAAATAAAGCACTTGATCGTCGGACATATGGTCACCAACAATAAATTTGCCAATCAATGGCAAAAGTCGCCCGCGATCAAGCTTTGTCACCACTAAGACGTCCAGCAAACCGTCCGATAATTCGGCGGCAGGGAAAAGGCGACGTATACCGGCTACACTGCGGCTGTTTGCGACGAGAAAGACCAATGCGTCCTTCCGATATTCATTACTCGGAGTCGCGAAATACAGTGGCACGCTTGAGAATAGATTGGCAGGCACCTCTTTCGCTCCTTCTATCCAATATGCGAGTTGTCCGAGAGATGTCTTTGTTTCCGAAGGTACCTTATAGGCGACATCGGTCATGAGACCGCCCGCTACGACATTCAGGAAGTATTGATCGCCTGCTTTACCCACATCCACCGGTGTCGTATTTCCATCTATGAGCATGCGCGCAAATTCGGAAGGCGTTGTTGGCAATTCGAGTGCTGTTGCAAAATCATTAACAGTACCGCCGGATAAAATGGCAAGAGGGGTCTTTGAACCACCAATCATCAAGCCGTTTACGACCTCATTGATTGTGCCATCCCCACCGACAGCCATGCAAACGTCATATTCTGCAGGCTTAATCGATGCCGCAAAATGCATCGCGTCGTCTTTCGCACCAGTATATGAAATGTCGGCGCGTTCAATCGCGTTGGCTTCCGTCAAATAATGCAAAATATCATCGACAACCAATTGATTTGCTTGTCGTCCCGAAGACGGATTGAAAATGATTTTTATTCGTAATCGATGCAATCGAGTATTCTCCTATTTGAAAACTTATTAATACTCTAGCATAACCGTCTGATAAAATCCATCTTCGAAACTGGGCAAAACCGAGTTAACATTACGAAGTCTCAGCATGTCCGAGTCTGGCACCTCATTCGCCGTACCATCCTGGATTTCCAAGAAAAAAACGGTTCTTTCCTTTGTCACACGGACAGAAGAAAAGAACCGCCTTGGAGGATAAAAACTTCTTGGGTTACGCGTCTTAGTAATCCGATTCTCGAATTACTCTTCCTTGGTTGGGATGGACGAGTGCTTTACACGATCACGCACCTCGGCGCGTTTTGCGTCATTGAAACGATCAATGGTACCTACCAAATAGCCGGTGATACGACGGATGCGCTCAAAGCCTAAGCCCTCTTCGCCTTCGAATTCTGCACGACCGCAGCATGGGCAATGATCGCCAATGATGCCGTTATATCCGCAAACAGGGTCACGGTCAATCGGGTGGTTAATAGAACCGTATCCGATGCCTTGCTCGCCCATGTAACGAATTACCTTCGTAAAGGCCTCGAGATTTGAAGCGGTATCGCCGTCCATTTCCACGTAGGAAATATGTCCGGCATTGGTAAGCTCATGATACGGTGCCTCAATACGAATCTTATCAAACATGGACGTTTGATAATAAACCGGAACATGGAAGCTGTTTGTGTAATACTCCTTGTCTGTAACACCCTTGATTTTACCGAAGCGATTTCGGTCGATTCGAACAAAACGTCCAGAAAGACCTTCCGCCGGTGTAGCAAGCAAACCATAATTCAGGTGTGTTTCTTCTGCCTTTTCATCACAGAATTTTCTCATATAGGAGATTATTTCGAGACCGAGCTTTTGCGATTCTTCGCTCTCGCCGTGGTGCTTGCCGGTCAAAGCAATCAATGCCTCGGCAAGTCCGATAAAGCCGATGGAAATAGAGCCGTGCTTAATCACTTCTTCGATGGAATCACGTGGCCCGAGCTTATCAGAATCAATCCAACAATGTTCGCCCATCAGGAATGGGAAGTTATACACATGCTTGCGGCTTTGCACTAAGAGACGTTCATAAAGCTGATCCGCAACGAGTGCGAGGCGATCGTCGAGAATCTTATAGAACTCTTCGATATTTCCTTTTGCCAAAATTGCGATGCGCGGCAGGTTAATGGAGGTAAAAGAATCGTTGCCACGGCCGAAGGTAATTTCCTTCGACGGATCATACACATTACCAATGACACGGGTACGGCAGCCCATGTAAGCAATATGGGTTTCTGGCTTATCCTCCTGATAATATTGGAGATTGTAAGGTGCATCCTGGAATGAGAAGTTCGGGAAAAGTCTCTTGGCCGAGCATTCGCAAGCCAACTCGAAAAGATCGTAGTTCGGATCACCCGGTTCGAAGTTGATACCCTTCTTGCATCGGAAAATCTGAATCGGGAAAATCGGAGTTTCACCATTGCCAAGGCCTCTTTCCGTAGCGTGGAGAAGATTACGAATGACCATGCGCGCTTCGACGGAGGTATCAGTACCATAGTTAATCGAAGAGAAAGGAACCTGCGCACCGGCGCGGCTGTGCAAGGTGTTGAAATTGTGCACCAAAGCCTCCATCGCCTGGTATGTACCGCGATCGGTCTGAATTTCGGCGTGCTTTCGTGTATATGCAATGACACGCTCGATTGCGGCGTCATCCAAAGTAGCAATTGCCGGAAGCTTATCGTACAAAGAAGCAATGATATCGTGGTCATATGCGGCATCGACAGTCAAAGAAGGAATACGGCCGGAATCCTTTTCCATCTTAGCCACCATGCCCTTAATCAGGGCTTCGGACTCTTCGCAGGGAATACCGGCAATGAGCTCGAGTGCACCGGACAAAGCCAGACGATATTCTTTTTGGTATGTGCAACGAACACCATCAGCCATAACATAGTCAAAGTTCGGGAGTGATTGACCGCCGTGTTGGTCGTTTTGATTTGATTGCACTGCAATGCAGGCAAGAGCAGCATAGCTGCGGATATCCTTCGGTTTACGGAGATGTCCGTGTCCAGTATTGAAGCCACCCTCAAAGAGCTGCTTCAAATCAATTTGACAGCATGTCATGGTTAATGAATAAAAATCCAAGTCATGAATATGGATATCACCAGCTTCGTGTGCTTTCGCATGCTCTGGCTTCAACATATAGGATTTGTAATATGCCTTCGCGGTCTCGGAGCCGAACTTCAGCATCGAGCCCATGGCTGTGTCGCCGTCGATATTGGCATTTTCACGCATCAGGTCGTTATTCTTCGCTTCGCAATTGACGATATCGTCGATTGTGCGCATAAGACGTGTGTTCTTTTCACGCACACGGGAGCGCTCTGCACGATATAGAATGAAGGCCTTTGCTGTCTCGGGGCATCCTTCTTCCATGAGGACGTGCTCGACCATATCTTGAATCTCTTCGATTTTTGGAATCGGCTTACCCTGTAATTCCAAATATTCGCATGTGCGAATGGCCAAATCCAGAGAGTATTCGTCAATCTTTCCGTTGGCCTCTCCTGTTGTTTCAAACGCTTTGTGTATTGCGCTTCCAATTTTCTCAATGTTGAATGGCACTTGGCGGCCATCGCGTTTTACGACCCGAGCAATCATCTTTCTTTCCTCCTCACATAGAAAGCCTAACCCGAAAGGGTTTTCTTCTTCCGTATTTCTATTAAACCGCTATATTGTGGTGAAATCAATAGGTAAACACAAGATATTGTGTTTGATTTTTAAATTAATTGTTTGTTTTCGTCTCCTTATATAATGTGTTAAAATTAAGAACACCTGATTCTTTTGAAACTATTGACTGTGTGTACGGCCTTCGCCGCACCACAAGTAAGGACGATACTATGCCGAATAAGATGCTCCATCAATCGTGGCACTTTATTAAAAAGAACCAATACCACTTCTATTCATTTATTCTTCCGGTCATCGCCATGTTGACGACCTTTATAGTTCAGCAAGTTCATCCCTTTGGGGATAAAATGATCCTTACCGTCGATCTCTATCACCAATATGCACCATTCCTGATGGAGTTTAAGCACAAGATATTGTCGGGCGAGAGTCTTTTTTTCTCGTGGACCGTCGGCATGGGTACGAACTTCTGGGCCGTTCTTGCGAATTATTCTGCGAGCCCGTTGAACTTTCTCTCCATCTTGTTTCCGGATAAATACTTACCGGATTGCATTGCCTTTTTGGCAATTCTCCGTACCGGCTTGACGGGACTATTCATGTCCTTTTTACTGTGTGATATCGATAAGAAGCGTAAAGACCTGTTTTTGCCGGCCTTTGCTGCATTTTATGCATTGTGCGGCTGGGTTGTTTCCTATTTCTGGAACATCATGTGGCATGATGCGGTTATGCTTTTGCCGCTGATTGTCTACGGTATGCGCTTGATGTTTCGTGACAAGAAGCCCGCGCTCTATTGTTTGTCGCTGGCCGTATGCATCACGTCAAACTTTTATGCTGGTTTTTTCGTTTGCCTATTCCTCGTCGTCTACGCACCAATCTGTTATGTATCGCTCTTTGACCGACTAAACGTACGTAATTTCTTCCGCTCTGTATGGCGGTTTGCCGTATTTTCACTTCTCGGCGGTGCCATGAGCGCATTTTTAACACTACCGACCTATCTGTCGTTGCAAAATGCTTCGGCTGTCGGCGATGAGTTTCCAAAGAAGTTTGAAATTACGCAAAATCTTTTCGATTTCCTAAGCCGTTTCCTTTTCGGGGCAAACCCGAATATCCGCGACGGCATGGCAAATGTCTATTGCGGCTTGTTAACACTTCTTTTTGTCCCGCTTTTCTTTATTTGCCGAAACATCCGATTGCGTGAAAAAATTGCCTATGGTATTGGCATCGTATATATTTACCTCGGGTTTGCGAGTCGCATGTTGAACTTCGTTTGGCATGGCTTTCATTTTCCGAATCAGATTCCGTATCGTCAGGCCTTTTTGCTCTCCTTTTTGCTCGTTATCATGGCCTATCGAGTCCTTCGCAATTTGAAGACTTTTACCATGGGAGAGGTGACCGGCATTCTCTTGGCACTTTTCGGCTATATGGTCCTCTACGAAAAAATAGGCGACGGCCAAGAAGGCTATATGGCACTCGGACTGTCCCTTCTGTTTTTAATCGCCTATGGCATCATCCTGCGTATGGTTATGATCGGAAAGCGAAGCCCGTTGTTCCAACAAATCGCCCTCTTTTCGGTCATTGTGGTTGAAGTTATCGCCGCCACGCAGCTCACCGTGGGCTTGGTTTCGATGAACGAGGGATTTACTGGCTGGGATTTCTACGCGAAGGACCGAGATATCGTCGTAGCCTCTGCGGAAGAACTCGAGGGCAGTGAGGGTGTGAGTAATTTTGTTCGTTCCGAGATCTACCCGGCATATATTTGCGATCAACCGGCACTATACGGAATCAAGGGAATCTCCATTTTCTCGTCGACCGCACGCGAGAGCTATGTCCAATTTGTTCGCACACTCGGCTTCCATAATAATGGTATCAACTCGATTCGAAATTACGGACTCACGGAGGTAACCGCATCGATGTTCGGTGTCCGTTATTTCTATGATCTGTATAGTAACTCGCCAGTGCCAAATCGTGCGACATTAATCGATGAGCAAGGTGATGTTCATATCTATGAAAATCCGGACGCACTTGCGCTTGGCTATATGGTGAATGAAGACATCGTTGATTATCCGGTGGAAAACAACAATAATCCATTTACTTCAACAAATGAATATCTTGCGGCGATGGGCGTTTCATCATTGGTCTATCGCTCCGAAATACTAATTCCGGAAGACCAAACCAACGCCGTATATCGCGGCGGCGGCGCACAGAGCGGATACGAGTATTCCGTTTCGGCAGGCGCGTCTGCCGAGGTCTCTTTCCGCGCTAACGTGATGATGGATGGTAGTCATGTTTTCCTCTATCTTACGGGGAACCAAGCTCCGACAATAACGATTCGCACCGAAGACGCTACTGAAACTATCGACAGCGAAGATGTAATTACTACATCTTCGTCCACGCAGGCTTTGCGTACCTACCAAATTGTTGACTTGGGCACATATTACAACACAGAAACCATGCACATCACACTTCGCTGGGCGAATCCGAATGCCGCATCTACCTACGTGCTTTGTTACTCGCTCGTCGAAGAAGGATATCAGGATATGCTCGCTACGTTAGGCGACGAACAATGGAATGTCGAAACGTATGATTCGACCCATGTACGCGGTACGATTACTGCCAATGAGGATGGCATTCTATTCTTGTCCATCCCACTCGATGAAGGCTGGACTGCGACTGTTGACGGTGAAGAAGCAACACTCATTCCGCTTCAAGAAGCCTTCATGGGCATCCGACTAACAGCTGGTACCCATAACATCTCATTGACATATAAGCCGGAAGGCTTTGATATGAGCTTGAAGATTACACTGGCGGCGATAGTCATATTTGCTGTATTCGCAGGGGGACCGATACTATTCCGAAAAATCTGGAACAAGAGAAAAAGAGAAGACGCGATATTTGATCAAGGGTCCGACGACACCGAAGCACAGTCGACCGCGGATATCGTCTTGAAAACGAACCCGAAAGCAGAGCCCTCGATAAAGACGGATATAACAGAAGAACCGGACATTGCGTCAAGAGAAAAGAGCGCCGATACGATAACTCTGGTTGCCGTTAATGAAGATATACCGTACGACGATATCGCCCCAATCAATATTGACGATACAAACACCGACTCTCATAACGACGAAACGAGCGAACCGCTATGACCAACGAAGAAAAGTCGAACGTCAACTTGCGTAATCACGCATTTCCATACGGGCACTTGGCCGTGGCATTTCTTTTGCCGCTTATAGTGCTTCTGGTTTGCGCAAAAATGCTCGACCTTTTCCCGTTTGGCACATACGCCCTTCAATCCGATCTTTTATCGGTCAATTACATCAGTGTTCTCACCGAATACCGTGCAAAGCTCCTTTCCGGAGACTCGCTCTTTTTTTCATGGCATATTGGTGGCGGCATGAACTTCTGGGCCATGATAGCTGAATGCTTAGGCAGTCCACTCACGCTCCTTGCACTTTTTTCGCCCGAGAAATATCTTCTGGAATGTGTGGCCGCGATATTCGCGCTCAAAATTGCCTTTGCATCGTTGAATTTTTTCTTATTGCTATATAAGAAAGAAGGCATGGCATCGCCACTTTCTGTCGCTATTTCCGTCTCGTACGCTTTGTGCGCCTATGCCTTCTCCGTGTACGAGATTCCCGCATATCTCGATGCCTTGGCCTTATTACCAATCATCATTCTCGGACTGTGGCAGCTTATCGCGAAATCAAAGCCGCTCTTATTCATTTTGACATTCGCAATGCTTCTTATTTCGGCACCCAATGTCGGTTTTATCGTCGGATTATTTGTGGCACTCTTTTTCCCGATACTCTGGATTGAAGCGAAGCAAAAAGAAATGAATGCACACAAGCTCTGGCTCACCATTCGAAACACGGCGGGCTCCTTCATCGTCTCCCTTGGACTGTCAGCAATCGTATGGCTTCCGCTTCTCTATACTTCCAACAAAACGGGCACAATCCTGGAAACTCTGGCATTCCCCAGAGATGCTGCCATGGAGTACAAAGCCCTCGACTTCATTTCTCGATTTTTCTTCGGCACGAACGTCTCGTTCGCATCCGATACCTTCGCGCTCCCGAACGTCTATTGTGGCCTTTTCATCCTCTTGATGATTCCGCTATATGCGACGTGTGTGCATTTCCGTTTTTCTGAGCGCATATATTCCTGTATCCTGCTGTTAATTCTTTTCATAACGACCTCCTTGCGTGCAGGAAATTTTGTATGGCTCGGCTTCCGATTCCCAGAAGAAATGGCCTATCCGCAAGCCTTTGTTATCGTTTTTCTCGTAACCTATCTGTGCGCACGCAGAATCAACGTAGGGCATCTTTTCGAAAAAAAGAGCCATCTTGTTACGGTAGCGTGGGTACTTATGGCCATCGCCGCCATCCTCAATGCAGTTGATCACGAGGTGGAGAAACCCGTCTACGCGCTTCTCGGAATAGCCGCCTTCTTGGTATTCTATGCTGTCTTTGCGTCGAAAACGGAAAATGTCGATAGTCGATTCACTTGCGCGCCAACCGTACTCCTTTCCGCAATCATTATCGGCGAAGCCTGTCTCGCTCCGATTCTTTTTGTCATGACCAAGCAATATGAAACAGAAGACCTATTCAACGACCGCGTATATGCCCACGAAAATACACTTGTAAATACGCTCGAGAACCGAGAAGAGGAGAAGGATACCCGAACAAGCTTTTCATATGATGCAACAAATGAGGGCCTACTGACCGGTATTTCCTGTCTGGAAGCCGACTCGGATATCACACCTATTCAATACTCCCAGACACTTTCCTATCTCGGATTCTGTCTCGCTGAACCGGGAAGAATCACGACGGAGGGTATGACCCCTGTCATGAAAGCCCTCTTTGGCATAGCCGACAGTGTTAACAAGTATTCGAACGACTCTACGGCATGGATGTCAAATATGCTTTTAAGCACAAACCGAGAAAAAATCTCCGATGTCATTGATGCCAATGCGGTGGAGACTGGAAACCTCCTCAATCTTCCGACATATGAAGTGATATCTGAAGATGTAGAACCGCTGGCACTCGGCTTTTATACTCCGCTTTACACCGCCGACGAGAGCGTCATCATCAGCGATTCTCCGTTCGTAAACCAGAACACACTTCTCTCGCGTCTCGGTGCAGAAAATGCCTTTGAAACATTCCGTCCGTTCCTTGCATTTTCCTATAATGTTGACTACAACGAAGAGGATGATTACTATACCATATCCGAGAACGGCATTCGCACAGAAATACTTATTCAGTTTACACAGTCGGATCCTGCAAACGAAGGTACTGCAATCGACGTAGGGGAGACCGAATCGGAAAACAGCACGCCTTCTGAAGCAGATTTGAGCGAACACTACTATTTTTATTGCACCAGCAACCAAGCCATGAAGATTGCTGTCGAATATGCAAATGAAATGGGTGCAGTAGAATCCCAAGAATGGCATCAAAACGCAGAGGGTACAATCATTGATTGTGGTCCGCGCGTCCTAGAAACTGGTCAAACTCTCCAGGTACGCCTGTCTTTCGAAGCGCCGACAGTCGAAAACTTCTCCGTATATGCAGCCAAATCGACCGCCGATGCAATGACTGGGCTCGACAATCTTCGCGCCAACGAATTCAATATCACGAAACAGACTGGTGCTCGACTTGAAGGTACGATTGAAGCGCCTGCAGATGGCTATCTTTTCCTGACCACCGCTTACGACAGCAGCTGGTATGCTACCGTAGATGGTCAAAAGGTCACACCTGTAGCTGCCTATAAAGCCTTCCTTGCAATACCGGTCACGGCAGGCACCCATGAGATTGTAATCCGATATGTTCCTGAAGGCCTCCCGTTAGCAGTCGCCCTCGAGGCAGTATCTGTACTTGTCATCATCTTTATCTTTTTCGCGCCATATTATCGCAAAAAACACCCAGACGCCGTATTTGATGCAGAAAGCGCAACGACTGAAGAAATCACCGAAGGAGAATCAACAATTTCATGAACACCATCGAGAACAACACCTACGTCATCTTCGACATGGAATGGAACCAACCTGTCCCGTGGATTCCGACAAGCGTCGACCCAAAGGACCTCCCCGGCGAAATCATCGAAATTGGCGCCGTTAAGCTCACCTGCAAGAATGGGAAATACATACTCTCCGAACCTTTTCAACGTGTCATTCGTCCTGTCTACTACCGTGTAATGAATCGCAATGTATCGCGCGTTATAAACAAATCCTCCGCCGACTTGAATATGGGAGTCCCGTTTATCGATGCCTACGAAGACTTCGTTACGTGGTGTAAAGATGCGGACATCTTATGCGCGTGGGGCGATTCCGATGTAGGGATTCTGAAAGCAAATCTTCGCATTCACAACTACTCCGATGAAATCAATGACCGATTCCTCGATATCCAGCCATTCTTCGCTCGCGTCGCCGAGGACTCCCATCAACAGCGAAGCGTCGCCTATGCCGTCGACTACTTCGATATCCCGCAAACCGACGATTTTCACAGTGCTCCGCAAGACGCATTTTATGAAGCAAACATCCTCATGCATACACTCGTTCGTTATGCAGACGTCACCGAGCATACACCGATGAGCCGTAAAGACATGCAAAACTATAGTATTGAGCAATACATTTCCAATCCGAACCTGAATGCCCAAACCGGATGGAAAACCACCGCGACGTCGACCGAGGCTGCGGCCGCTGTCCTCGCCCTTTCAGAGACACAAAAATGCCCCGCATGCCATACCGAACTGACCGAAATTATCCCGTGGTTTCAACGCAAACGCAGCATCTACTCGCTCTGGGGCTGTGAGAAAAACCACATGGTAGCAGGTCGCATTCGTCTCAATCGAACCCCTCGCGGCCTCTTCTACGGAAGCGGTATCCTGCGCCTCACAAATCCGAATGCTGCACGCCATATATACGAGAAGTGGCAAAACAAAGAAACCGATACTGTGAACCCTGCTCAAAACAATCAGGAAAACGCCGACAAAATGTGAACAAATTGTGAAAAAGCACTTTTTGGCTTCGTAGAATATCGCAAAAAAGCTTGCAAAATTAGAGCTACTCTATATAATAGAAGTTGATTTATTGCGCTTTTATGCCAAAAATCTATTTTACACATGGAGGCCATGAAAGGTATGAGTAAGTTTAATTTACTTAATTCACTCACCCGCAAAGGCAAATCAAACAAAAGAGGCAGTATGTTATTACTCGTCCTCATTATGTTCTGTGTGGCTCTAATCCTGATCTCTTCCGCGCTGTCCATCACTATGGCAGCTCGAGATCGCTTCTACGTTGAAGCCGAGACGAGCCAAGAACGCTTAACGGTAACCTCTGTTGCTGACACAGTTGTCAACGCGATTCGCACCCAACAGATTACTGACACCGAACTCGATGCCTTGGCGGACGGCAATGCTACCGTAAGTGTAACCGGCGCGACAAAAGCCGACTACGGTTCACCGGTTTCATCCGATTCTGGTACTGATTTAGTACCAGGTATTGCGGGAACTGCTGATTCCCATACCACAATCAAATTCTCACGTGATGGAGACTATATCGTACTTGATATATCGACATTGATTAATGCGACTGGAGAGGACAACCAAACCGAGAACGTTCGTGTCTATCTTAAAGAGAAACCACCGACGCCGGCTATACAAGGTTTTAGTAACTATGTCACCTGTGGCGCAGAAGGAACTGTAAACAGCACCTGTAAATACAATTGCGTTGCTGAAGATGGATACTCAGTATTCCATGGAGATGTTGACTTTGCCTCATGGCAGAGTGGATGTTATTCACATAATAAAACCGTATTTACAGGCGAGTTTGTTACAGGAAACGGCACACTATTTTATGACGATGTTATCTTCTATGGTCCTGATGCTTCGATTGATGTTACTAGCGCTGGTAATGGTGTTGATAACAAAACAGGAACGGGTGCAAAGGGTGCTGTTTTCTTTATTGGCAACGAAAATGGAATACAAAACATGTTTGTAGATGGTTCCGGAAATCCCACGACATTGGGTAGCTTGAATATCCGTTCTAACGAAGGCATGTATGTTGAGTATGCTACGGGAACGATTCGGAGTTGGGATATTAATGTAACTGAGATTCCGAGAATTGTAGCCAGTACAGAAGGAACTGTGGATTCTTATATGCAATGGCAGACTACCGCACCAAAAGCTTATTCTGTAGCGTCCACTGGATACGTTGAGACATATAATGAAACTGTAAGTGGAAATTCCTATGTTGCTGGTTCCGATCCTGTTGTTGACGCGATGAAGTCAAGAGCTGCTGATTTTGTTTCTGGTACCAAAACAAGTCTGGCAACTGCCGCGGCAAGAACGATTCCATCAAAATCGGACGCAATCAAGCAATTTGGTGTGTCAACTCTTTCTGAAGCGATAGCAGCATCTTCCGGAAGTATTGCTCCTGGTAAAACGTATACGGCAGGGACATATTACATGAATAATACAAATATCAGTGCAGATACCACATTTGACTTGACGGATGGCGATATAACTGTTTATTGTAACGGGAACATCACATTCAATATTGGTGCTGCAATCAATGTCATTAACGATAATGATGTAAATTTCTGTTACTTTATTCTTTTGCCGAATGCGACAATGAAAGTTCCGAATTCGTGTAGTGACTCAGCAGCAACTGGTATTGTTTCTACAGAACATCAGAGCGGAACAGGAGGCGCATTAGGTCTTGCCGTATCCAAGTCCAAGCCTGCTTGTATTATTTATGGAATAGCGGGAAATACATTTAGCTGTGAACGTGGTAATACTGTAGATGCCTATATTGGACTGTACGGGCTTGATAGCGATGTTCCTGGCGAAGGCGGAACAATTATCATTAAGGACAAAGCAAATTTCTATGGACGTCTTGAATGTAGCTATTTAGATACTGGCGGATCGGACGATACAATGATATATCCGTGTCCGGATCCAAATGAAACCCCAGCTGGAACTCGTCAGCGATTAATCAGTGAATATGAAGTTATAGGTTACGAGTACTACTACTAATAAATTTAAGCTTAAGTATGTCATCATCATCAAACGCCCGGTTTATACCGGGCGTTTTGATATACCGCCAAGCATACCGCCAAGCTGTGCATTATTGAGAAAATGACGCATGTTATTCACACAAAATGCTGGGGGACACACAACGCTATCCAGCACAAAATGCGAGGGACACACAACGCTGTGCAGCACAACATGCTCAATGGCGTCTACAGTGGCAATATTTGACGTTACTCACTTCGCAAAGGAAAATATATACTTCAAATATAACAAAGGCGCTTCACGGCATCGTGGAGCGCCTTACATGTAATTTATTGGGAGGGGCGGGTGAGAGTAATATACATCAATAGTTATCAATTTCTGATGTGATAGCTTCAATATCGGAATTGTGACTTTCCATCATCGATGTAGCATCTCGTGCACGACCAAGATAATCAGCAACAGAGAAAAATACAACAACAGAAATGACGATAATTAGCGCGATAACAATGACAATTTCAATGAGTGTAAATCCGTTAGCATTCAAGCATTTGCCAATTCTACGCATATTCTTCCTCCTTGCATATACATACTTCACACTTATGACACAATTATATTACGCATGAAAGATAAATACAATACAATCTAGAGTAATATAGTACACATGATATTCCGAAGAAGAAGGTAATGGTATTATCCATCATAAACAACCACAAAGAATGATCAGAGCAATGACGGCTGCGGATCAAGAGAAAGATAATATGAAAAATGTCCCTCGACAAAAGTGTCGAGGGACAAAATAATAACTTTGAATCGATAAAAGAATAATGTTTTAAGCAATAACTACCTTCTTGAAGTATAATGTGCCTGAACTAGCTCCATTACTAATCACAGAAGATGAATCAGCACTTGGAAGATATACAGAAGATTGTAATTGCGTATATTCTGTATCTGTGGCATTATCAATCAACTTAATCGTGTAGCTAACTGTTTGACTTCCTGAATTCGGATAGAACGACAATTCAATGGACCATTTATCGGATCCATCAGATAACTTATATTGTTCATAATTCTCTAATAAGAATTGAGTTCCGGATGAACCACTACTATATACAATTCTTCCACTAACAGCATCAACAAATATTCTCTCAATACTTCCTGTCCCGCCAACATCAGCAATCGATGAACCATCAACACTCGCAGCAGACGCATTACATAAGATATTCTGTATTGCTCTATTGTTTAATGCTAAATAATCTTTTGCGTCATTCAATACAGCAACGTCAGCGTGAGAAGAATTGATAATGTAGAATGTACTAAAGATATAAGAACAAAGCAAAACCATAATCGCCATAACCAATACGAGCTCAAGGAGTGTAAAGGCAATCTTATTCATAGTCTTTCTCTTGCTATAACGTCTCATTTTATTTCTCCCTTAACAAAATATCCGTATCCATATATTACGGTGTAGGATTTAAGTCTTCATCATAACCACAACTGTTGCAGAAACGACCGATTGTACCATCATCTCTTTCGAAATACCATACTTCCTTACCGCAATTCGGGCATTCATAATAACAATATGCAACACCTCGACGATGGGTAACAGACTTCAAAGATGCTTCCTCGTAATCAGCATCGCCGGAGACGAGTGTTGTCACTGCGGCATTACCCATCAATCGAGAAACAGGTATAACCTCAGAGAATGTTATAGAGCATGAACCGGATTGATAAACAAGACCGATTGCATCATTAGCAGACGAGTACCCTGAAAGGGAAGAATTACCTAATAGTGAATTAACATGACTTACAGCATTATCGCCTGCACGTTCATGAATTTGCGTGTTAAAAGCATATTGTAATGTGGACATAAATCCTTCATACACCATCGTTGTAACGATTAAAAGTAGTGCTACAGACAACATCGTCTCAAGAAGGGTAAACCCACGCTTATTTTTCTTTTTTGAAAATATCTTCATTGTGATGAGCCTCCATTAATAACCTAAATCGATAAAGCTGGCGTTTATTTGGGAATTCTTATTTGATAATGAAGAATTCTCAGCGGAAACCTTCGAAGAAGCTTCCTTAGCCTTATTTAGGTAACCACCTACTGCAATGAAGGTAACAGAAGCCAACATAACAATAATGGCAATAACGATAACGATTTCAAGCAAAGTGAATCCTCTTTTGGATTTGTTTATTCTTATCATCTCATACGCCTCCGAAATCTACCTAGTATGTCATCAAACAAATTATATCACCAAAAGTTCACAATTGAAAGCATTATTACCAGAAAAATGTGAACGAAATGTAAAGAAAAAGGGGATGGAAACCATCCCCTTTTGTCTTAGCAAATTGCTAGTTGTTGATTACATGTTTTTATCAATCTCAGCTGTTACTTCTGCAATAGCACTGTTGTGCTCTTCAATCTTAGAAGTAGCGCTCTTAGCCTTGTTGAGGTAATCTGCAACAGAGAAGAATACAACTGCAGCCAAGATAACGATGATAGCAATAACGAGAACCATTTCTACCAATGTAAAGCCCTTTTTGTTCTTTTGAATCTTTTTCATAATAAGTTCCTCCTTAAATGTGTTTGTGAGTTTGTATCTTTATTATAGCAGGTCATTGTAAATATGCAATAGCAAATTTGAAGTTTTTTCACAATTTTGTGAAAAATATAAGAACCGCGTTCACAATGCCTTACTCTTCTGGAAGCGTTGTCGTATCTGTAGGCATATTTTCACTTCTCGCTTCAAGCAATTGTTGTTCCAATGTTAAGTTGCCATCATAGAGGCGCATGTACCCCCAATGATTCCAAGCTGCGAACGGTCTGTCGAATTCGAAATCATTTGCATGGATGCACGTTCCATAAAGAGGTGAAGTATTAGCAACCGGTGAGAAACCAGTCAAAATCGCATATTGCGAAGGAATACCTACGATACCACCCGTTGCAATTGCACCATTGTCTACCCAAACAACATAATTTGTATCTGCGGAAGGATCAGAAAGTCGACTCTGCAGATCATACGCCCATACGTCTACTGTAGCAGTAAAGAAACAGAAACCTTGGTTTGTGTCTTCAATCGCAACTTCAGTAATCTTTACGGCATCCGGATAATCAGAGGCAATCGATTGAAGTGCAGCATAAAATTGTGCGTATCCAACATATTCTGAGCTGTGTAATTCATCATTCAGTTCAGTATATGTGTGGGCATCATCCTCATCTCTTGTCATTAAATATCCATCTGTACCTGAAACCTTGATTGTGAATGTAGTATGAACTGCTTTGTCAAGACTTGATGTACCGTCTGAAAGAGTTACTGTTTCATAAGCTTTCTCAGTCGAACTAATCTCGGCATAATAGGGAATATCAGCTTCTGTAAAGAAACCATAGAGTCTTTGAGCGATTGCTTCCGTATTTAGTGTTGGAAGAAGAACATTCTCCATCTCAATAATACTGGAAGTAAGCGAGTTCTTCTCGCTATTTAGTTCCTTCTCAGCTTCTATAATAGCATCCTTCTGATCTTTCTCGGCCTTAACCATATCATAGTCTGCCTTGGCTGTTGCTAAAGAATCACGAGCCGGATTAATAAGCAATAGAACAGAACCGCCGATAATAACAACCATGACTAATAAGAATAAGAGAATGGTTTCTCTGCCTGCGTTTTTCATTAGCCTTCACTTCCTTCCGTAGTTGATTGGGTATAGAAAATCTTTACTTCCTTTGCAGAATCTACCATGCCAGTAATTTGCTCGTCGCGTTTGGCTTCGGCAAGAATATCTGCATTTACAACTACACCATTGATTGTGATGGAAAAAAGTGTGTAATTTGCACCTTCATAAGTAATATTCAATGGTGTTGGGATGGTATAAGCATCACCGGAAGCAAGAACGCTTGCTGAAACAGAAGAGATGGAAGTCGGTGTTTCACCCTCAATATATTGAGAATAAGAAACAGAATAGCTACCCTTAAGTGTTCCGACAAATTCGAACGTATAGTAATCGTCTACTGCCATCATAATTTCCGGAGTATAACTATTCTCCGTTGGTGTAAATGGCTTGATTTCAGTGATGCTGATGAATTCGAAGATTCCCTTCGATTGCAATGTTTCAAGATAGTTCATTGGAGAATAACTTTCCAAACTGGTTCCCCGAATAATGACTTTACCATCTTTTTCTTCATAACCTGTCAAAATGGTGTCGGCAGGGAGTTGTTCAACAACGGCATTTAATGTTGCAGGGTTTACTACAGTCAAAGCCTTGACACGTGCATCTAATTCAGAAAGCACGAAGTGGTAGGACCGCAAGTCGGCAACCGCCATTGTTGTGGAATCGTAGCTGGATAATTTTTCCTGGTATTCTTCGGAATTCATCTCATCACGAAGCTCCTTTGTCGCTTTGGTCTTTGTAGCTTCCTGAATCTTAATTACAGCCGTGATACCAACCACAACAGCGATGGCTATTACGACAACCAAGAGGAAAACAGGGATTAATGATGCGACTTGAGTATTCGAAGAAGAGAATTCAGACAAGAAGTTCATATCTTTCTTAGAAAAATCATTTCTTTTTGTTTGTGTTGTACTCATTTCTTTCCCTCCTTTCAATTCTCACGGATGAGCGCGCCGCAAGCGTTCACATAATCGGATAAGATGAAGTCCTTCGGACCGGAAACAGTGTTCAGTGTATTGAGCACTTCGACCTGAGTTCCGAGCTGGCGTGACAATTCTTTATCCATCTTGCGGTATTGAGCACCACTACCATAAAGGAAGCAAGTGCTGATGCTATCCAAACGATACTTCGTTATGGAGAATTGAGCGGTTCTAGAAATGGCATCGGTTAAGCTCTTGAAGTATGCTGAAACCGCACTATTCAAAGAAGGCTCATCCTTCACTGACTCATGCCAAACATCGATATCAGAGATGTCAACAGTCTTTACACCTTCACCCTTAACAACTTGTAAACGTCGTGTGAGGATGGAAGATTTATCAGCACCGTTACCCTGAACCTTCTTTACCGTCTCAGCAACTTGACGAATGTTGGAGTGTCCGAACTGCAAGCGACGAGTCAGAACCGGGAAGCCTTTATCCAAAACTGTAATATTGGTGGTCTTCGAAGAAAGCTCAATCAAAAGCAATGTGTTTGATTCAACATTCGTCGTTCCATTTATGGTTCCTGTAGAAAAGAGCTTACGAACTGCGTTCGGATTTACATCCAAAGCAACAGGGGAGAGCGCACTGGTCTTCATCAATTCACGGAAATCAATAGCGACTTCTTTTGGAATAGCTGTAGCACGTACTTTATATTTCGGTTGCTTTGTCTCCTCATCCATGACCTTGTCATAGATGATATATTCAACAATCATGTCACGATTATTGTTGCCCTGACCTAAGATTTCATAACGAACCATATCTGTCAATTGGTCGGCGCGTACTGCAGGGAGTTCGAGGTCTCTTGTATGAAGATAGCTTCCCTCCACAGTGAAGATGGCATGCTTTGACTGAACGTCCATCTTTGCGAGTGCGTTTTTCATAGCCATTACCACACCGAATTGGTCATTGATGACACCATCGGCGATGGTATCGGATTCGAGACCGATGACACTTGCCTTATCGACATAAATCATACCGTTTTTGCGATTGTAGCTACCGAGCACCATTCGCATGTTTGAGCTGGACGCATCTATTGAAATGACTGCGTTGCCCGATTTGTTTAATGGATTTCCCATAATATATCTCCTTTCGAGTAATCAATTATTACATAATGGCACTGGACATCGTAAGAACCGGCATACCGCAGGCACCAACGATAACAAGAACGACAGCAGCCATGATGATGATCATGATCGGCTCCATAGCAGCGGTCATCTTTGCTGTGGCGGCATCGGCTTCATCTTCGAAGAAGTCAGCAGCCTTATCCAAAATACTGTCCAATGTACCAGATTCTTCACCGATGGCAGTCATTGCGTAAATCATTGGTGGGAATTCTTTAATTGTACGAATGGAACGGGAGACGGAAGCACCTTTACGAATTTCATTTCGTGAATCATAAAGGACTTTTTCGAGATAGCGATTGCCTAATGTATGACTCGTGATTTCCATGGAGTCCAAAACACTGATACCGCTTCGAAGAAGTGTTGCCATAGTTCTTGTGAAACGTGCAGCTGCAGTAGCCTTCTGTGATTTTCCGACAATCGGCATAACCAGGAGAACTCTCGACCACCATAAGCCGCCCTTTTCAGAACGCAAGAACAAACGAACTAAAATTACCACGGTTGCAACTACGGCGATGTGGATATACCAGTAACTGACAAGGTTTTCACTGATTCCCAAAACGAACAATGTAAGTCCCGGGAGCTCTGCGCCCATTTCACCGAGTGTTACGGCAAAACGAGGAACAACCAAGGTCATAAGGCCAATGGTGATACCCATTGTAACAATCAACAAGATTACAGGATAAACCATAGCGGCGGCAACCTTGTTTTTCAACTTGGATTCCTTTTCAAAGTGCGCTGCCAAACGAGCCATGATTTCGTCCAGACGACCGGACTCTTCACCGGCTGCAATCATGGTAGTCATAATCTTAGGCAACGCCTTTTCCTGTTCGCGGAATGCTTCGGAAAGTGTTTTACCGGATTGAATACCCTCGTAAATCGATCCAATGACGGCCTTCGCTTTCTTGCTTTCCAATTGCTGGTAGAGCATATCCAAAGAACGAATAATGGTGATACCTGCACTTAATAGGGAAGCAAGCTGACGTGTAATAATCATCAGGTCTTTCGTCTTAAGCTTCGGACTGCCAATATTCATTGATAGAATGCCGCTTCCGGTATCCGGAACCAGAGATGCAATGAATCGACCATCAGCGCGGAGCATTTTGGATGCATCTGCGATGGTAGCCGCTTCGATGATTCCCTTACTGGAACGACCAGCAGCATCTACTACTTCATATTTAAAATTTGGCATGAAGTGAACCTCCTTCTTTTATTTGCTTGCTGAATCAATACTCCAACGAGCTGAACAAACTGCCGGACACAGAGTTTGCGCTACCTGCAGATGACAAGTATCTTCTGTATTCTTCAGGGTTCTTACAGCGGGAAAGGGCAACTTCACGGGTAACCAATCCCTTTTTCGTGAGCTCGGCCAGATAATAGTCGAGGGAGCACATGCCCAACTTGAGGTTCGTAGCGATGGTATTGTCAATCTGATAGGTCTTACCTTCACGAATCAGGTTACGAACAGCATCATTGGCAATCAAGATCTCGAATGCCGCAATACGTCCTGCGCCGTCTGCGCGTGGAAGCAAGGTCTGAGAGATGACGGCTACCAAAACGGTACCCAGTTGAACACGGATTTGATCCTGCTGGTGAGGCGGGAAAACGTCGATGATACGGTTAATCGTATCGGCAGCACCACTGGTGTGCAAGGTGGACATGACCAAGTGACCGGTTTCAGAAGCTGTAATCGCTGTACTGATCGTATCGAGGTCACGCATTTCACCAACCATGATAACGTCTGGATCTTCACGAAGTGCGGCACGGAGAGCGTTCGCGAATGATAGGGTATCTTCGTGAACTTCACGTTGGTTAATCATGGATTCACCATGACGGTGTAGGTATTCGATTGGTTCCTCTAAGGTTAGTACGTGACATCTTCTGCTTTGGTTGATGTGTCCAACCATGGCAGCCAATGTTGTAGATTTACCGGAACCCGTAGGACCCGTAACAAGAATCAATCCACGTGGCTTTAAAGCCAATTCCTTGAACAACTCTGGCAAACCGAGACGTTCACAAGAAGGAATCTCGGTTGTAATTGTACGAGCAGCGAGGGTAAAGCTGCCGCGTTGTTTGAAGATGTTGCAACGGAAACGGCTGTAATCCTTAACAACGTATGAAAAGTCAATTTCACCACGCTCGTTAAGGTATTGTTGTCTGGATTTGTCTAACATTGATTTACAAAGGTATTCAGCATCACTCTGTGTCAAAATGTTAGAGTTCAATGGCATTAATTCGCCATGAACACGAATCATAGGCGGCAAGCCGACTGTGATGTGTGTATCGGATGCTTGACGACGGACTGCCTCAGTCAAGATTGCATCCATACTTAAAGAAAATTCTTCCACTTTATTTCCTCCTTAACCATCAATAGAATAGGTAACCTTATTCATTTCCGCCACAGTAGTGATCCCCTCAAGCACCAACTGAGCAGCTGAATCAGCAAGCATATATGTTCCTTCTTTTATCGCAAGTTCACGCATCTCATCTTCACTGGCTCTTCTTTGAAGTAGAGCCTTCATGCCCTTCGTCATGATGACAATCTCGTGAATAGCGATACGGCCTTTATATCCTTTTTCGTTGCACTCGGAACAACCAGCGCCTCGGTAAATTTTCTGACCGGGCTTAAGCTTAAGAAGTGCAATCTCATCGACATCTGGCTCATATTCCTCACGACAATTTGTGCAAATACGACGAACGAGACGTTGTGATACAACTCCGATAACAGCAGTGGAAACCATAAATGGCTCGATACCCATATCAATCAGACGGTTGATAGAAGATACGGCGTCATTGGTATGGATTGTACTGAAAACCAAGTGACCAGTGATAGCAGCACGCATAGCGATTTCTGCCGTCTCACCGTCACGGATTTCACCGACAAGTACGATGTCAGGGTCCTGACGCAAGATAGAACGAAGACCACTTGCGAATGTCATACCCGCCTTGACGTTAACCTGAACTTGATTAATGCCAGGGATTTGAATTTCGACAGGGTCTTCTACGGTAACAATATTCGTCTCAGGAGTATTTTTCTCAGCGAGTAGGGTATAAAGCGTAGTTGTCTTACCAGAACCAGTAGGACCGGAAATCAAGCAAACACCCTGCGGAACCTTAACAATACGATCAATCATTTCGTTATTATGAGCACTGATACCCAGATACTTACGATTGAGGTTCGCGTCATTCTTCGCCAAGATACGGATAACTGTCTTTTCACCATTGACAGTCGGGAGAATAGATACACGCATATCCACAGGCTGTCCATTAATTAAGGTCTGAATACGACCATCTTGCGGAATACGCTTTTCTGCGATATTCATGCCAGAAAGAATCTTTATACGGGTAATGATAGCATCACGAGCCGCAACCGGGTTCGACATAATCTCAGAAAGCACACCATCGATACGTATACGAACACGAACGCGATCGGCCATCGGCTCAATATGAATATCGGAAGAACTCGCACGAATAGCAAATTCAATCATGGAGTTAACCAATTTAACAACAGGTGCTTGGTTGACTTCATCGGTGATTTGCTCACCAAGGTTCTTCATCGCTTCAACATCAAGGTCTGCTTCGAGGTCGGCCGCTGCTTTCTGTGCGACCTCCTTACCAAAGTTCATCTTAATTGCTGCGAGAATTTGGCCCTTTGGAGCTAACAAGGTGATAACATCTGAACCGGTACGGAAATGCAAGTCGTCTGTTACAAGAATGTTCAATGGGTCATAAATTGCGACAACCAATTTGCCGTCTTCAAAAGCGACCGGAATGATGAGGTTCTCTTCGCAATACTGCTCGGTGACGAGCTTAGTTGCTTCCGGATCGATATCGACTTGCTGTAAGTCGATAATCGGCATGTCATATTGACTGGATATAGCACGCAGAATATCTAATTCCGATAGAAGTCCTTTCTCTACAATAATTTCACCAAGCCGTTTCTTGGTGCCTTGCTGAGCACTGAGTGCCTCGGCAAGCTCTGCAGCGGTCAAAAAACCACTGTCAATAAGGATGTCGCCTAAACGTTTCATCGTTCCCTCCACCGGATGTATGACTCACACGCGTAATAGTGCCACACTGGCGCACCAACACGCATGCTAATAAATGTAATTTACACCAAAACCCCTGCCGTTGTATAGTCCTACGGCCAATATTTAACATTACAATTCGATTGTAATAAACGGTTTTGATGTTAAATTTGTGTAACCTTTTCACACCCCATCCGATATTATACGTTGGTTTGCCATGTAAATATACATTGAATCTTGACAATTTGCAAGAAAATGTTAACAAATTGTTGCGCATAATAGCAAAAAACACGTATACATCTCAAGAAAACATTAGAAAGACAATGGCCGACGCAAAGAGAATTGCACAGATATTTGATGATTTCAGTTGAATCAAGAATTATATGTTAATATATAGATGCATTTTCGGATGCACTCAAAGATGGGAGAAGGTTTTACACATGCCAACAATACTTTTTGTTTATATTATGGTTTTTGCGACACTCTTCGGTTTAGTTATCGGGAGTTTTCTAAATGTATGTATCTACCGTATTCCAGAGAAGCGCACGATTGTAAAGGGTCACTCCATGTGCATGACCTGTTCACACGAGTTGCATGCGATTGATCTGGTGCCACTTTTCAGCTGGCTGTTTTTGAAGGGCAAATGCAGATATTGCGGTGCTCCGATTGCATCGCGGTATGCGAAAATCGAAGGTTTGACAGGCTTGGTTTTTGCGACGATTGCTTTTGTGTGCCAAGATATGTTTTTTTTGCCGGGTGACGGTGTTGGAGCGATTCCGAAGATGGTTTCTGTCCTGGCACTCTTCTTAATGGCGACGGTGATTATCGTGAACATGATGATTCAAAAAGATCATGGTAGTTCGATGTATCGTTTGTCGATTGCGCTTGGCATTACGATTGTCATTCAAATCGGAATGCTTGCTTTTACAAAGAACGCATTGATTGACGGACTTTATCGTGCTGCGATGGGGGCGGCAGTGGCAGTTCTCGTTCTTCTTTTCGATTTGGTGATTCCGTACAAGACAGGGTCATGGCGAAGCTGGGGGAAGGACCTCGTAAATTTACGCCGTTTCCGCGATTACTTTATAACGTCGTTCCGACCGCTCCACACTTCAGACGTGTTTTTCATCATCCTCTGTAGCGGTATTGGCTTTTTTCCGGCACTTCCGTGCGCATTGGCATACGGGATTGCGAGGTGGATGACGAAAACGGAAAAGGACGGGAAGTATCTACATTGCATTGCTGCGGCAGGTGCTTTTGTGGGATTTGTCGTATTTTCTTTTGTTGGTTAAGCCAGTGTATCGGTGATATAATGGATTGTATTCTATTTTTTGGAGGTTATTCCGATGTCAGGTCATTCCAAGTGGAACAATATTAAGCGTAAGAAAGAAGCATCCGATGCCGTGAAGGGCGCAGCCTTTACGAAAGCTGCGAAGGAAATCATGGTTGCCGTAAAAGAAGGCGGTCCAGACCCGGAGGGTAACTCCCGTTTGAAGGATGTTATCGCAAAGGCAAAGGCAGCAAACATGCCGAATGATAATATCAATCGTGCAATTAAGAAGGCAGCAGGCGCCGGTGAAGGTGACGCGTACGAAGAAATTGTTTATGAGGGATACGGCCCAGGCGGTGTTGCCGTTATGGTAAGAACGCTTACGAATAACAGAAATCGTACAGCTGGTGATGTACGCCACTTGTTTGATAAACACGGCGGAAACATGGGTGTCGCGGGCAGTGTCTCATTCCTTTTCCAGGAGAAGGGGACGATCTTGATTGACTCCGAAGAATTCGACGACGAAGAGACGGTTATGATGGATGCGCTCGAAGCGGGTGCTGAAGATTTCTCGAATGAAGGCGACTACTACGAAATCGTAACCGACCCGGATAGCTATTACACAGTTAAGGATGCATTAACGGCGAAGGGTTATACATTCTCTGATTCGACATTAGGTCCGGTTCCGATTACATGGACGGAGATTGCAGATACGGAAACGGCTGAACAACTTGAGAAGATGCTCGACAAGATGGATGAGAATGACGACATTCAAGAAGTGTTCAATAACTGGGATTCTTAATCCGATTTGACGGATTCGAAGTACACGCAACACGGTGAACGAAAGAGGGGATTCGTAAATGGACCTTCCGAAGAATTCTCCGAACAGAGAAAAAGACAAAGACAAAGCAAAAGAGAATCATGAACACCCGGTGTCGTCCAACAGCGCTCGGCGTGGTGTGCTTATTCCGGAGCTTCGTGCGACGTTGCGTCGTTTCGAACGTTTAGGCGGTGATAGTAAGCCGCATACTCGTAATGAACGGCAGATTGAAATCGCTGCCAATGACGAAAAGCAAATGCGAGAGCTACTTTCGCAGATTGCGGTCGCGGCCTTTGTTGGTCCGTCCGGAACGGGAAAGAGTACACGAGCGATTCGCGTGGCACGTCAAAACTCCATTAATTACATTATTGATGACGGCTTGCTGATTAACGGCAGCCGTATTGTGGCAGGCAGCTCGGCGAAGAAGGCTCCTACGAAGCTCGAATCCGTCCGTCAGGCACTTTTTGCCGACCCAAGCCGATCGTCCGTAATGCGGCGAGCTCTGGCTGAGAGTCTCCCTGCCACCCTGATGATTCTCGGAACGTCTGATGCAATGCTCGAAAAGATTTGCACGAACCTTTGGCTCAATCAGCCTTCGATGTTGATTCGTATCGAGGATGTCAGCACAGAAGAAGAAATTCAGCAAGCCAAGCACACGCGTATGAGCGAAGGAATGCATACGATTCCTGTACCAAGCATGGAAATCAAGCATGAATTCTCTGGCTATTTTTCGGACCCACTTAATCGCCTACGCCGTCGTCTTGATAAAGAACGTGGCGTTCAGACAATCGCGCCGGATACGGAAAGAACCGTTGTGCGTCCGACCTTTTCGAGCTTGGGCAGTTATTCGATTTCAGATGAAGCACTACTGGATTTGGTGCGGATTATCATGAAAAAAGTACCAGGTGTACACGATGTTGTATATTTTCAATCAGAGAAACGCGTCTATGGCGTTGTATTGAGTGTCGATTTGGAGTTGTTGTATGGATACAATGCGCAAGAAGTACTTTTCACGGCGCAACAGAAACTCGGACAATATATTGAAGAATATTCATCTATTAATACAGTGGCGATTGATGTGCGCGCAAAGCGGCTGATTCATCAGGATGCTGTTTGAACGACACATTGTACGGATTTATGGCCGAAGGCCAATACGCTCGAGGCATTACATGTGCAATGAAGATGCGACAAGGAGGATACCATGAAGGAAAAAATCTATATGATTCCCGTCAATGATGCCTACCATTCGGACGCGGCATGCCCGCTCTGTGCACTTCGCGCAAAGGTCGAAGCGAATGCACTCGATTACTATCTTGGTCCATCACTGATGGAGCCTGATACGCGAAAAATGACCAATACGACAGGCTTTTGTGGCGAGCATTTGGAGAAAATGTTTGCACGCGAAATCAATCGACTTGGAATGGGACTCATGCTGCATACGCATTTGATGGATGTAAAAACGGAAATAGATCCTTTATGGGAGAAGGCAGCGCCCGCATCACGCTCCTTGATGAAGGGCAAAGATGCCGAATACAAGAAGCGTCTTACGTTATTGGCAGATGCGATCGACAAACGTATGGGCTCATGCATTATCTGTGACAAAATAGATTTTACGATGGATCGATACGCAGACGTTTTGCTATCGATGTTTACAGAGGATGCCGATTTTCGAGCGGTTTTTTCGGAGAAGAAGCATTGCTTACCGCACACGGCTTATCTTTTACGTGCGGCGGCGAAGTATTTGAATCAAAACGCGGCGGCTGAGTTTGTTCCGGCATTACGTGCTTCATCACAGGCCGGAATGGGAAAAATGATTGCCGATGTGGAGTGGTTTACGTTAAAATTTGATTATCGGAACAATGACAAGCCGTGGGGCGACAGCAAGGACGCAGTTCCAAGAGCCATTGACCTACTAAGCGGAAAGGATGAGGTGTGATACATATGGCAGGAGATGATTATTTCGATTTTGATTTGGAAAACGAGAAGACGGCAAAGGTGCCGATGGGCGCGACACAGACGGACACGATTCTTCGCTCGCAATATGCCATTGAAGACGAGAAAAATCATGATGGCAAAACAGTGATTGCTATCGGCGGTGATACGATTGGTGATATGGACGATTATGAACATGGTCAGGAGTTATTGCTGACGGCGCTACATAGTCTTGAAAATGGAAAGAAGCTCCCAGATGAAATCCTTCTTTTTCATAAGGCTGTGCTATTGGTCGATGAAGAGCATGAGGCCGCATCGATTTGGCAAAAGCTCATCGAACGAGATGTGGTGATTAAGGCCTGTAATGAGAGCCTATTCTATTATGTTAAGGTGCCCGGTAATGTGCTCATCGAGTGCGTATCCATGGCGGACCTGGTGCAAACGATGCTGAGTGCTGAAAAAGTCATCCGCTTCTGACTGGTGTTCCTCGTCTCGAAAGCAATCAAAGCAAACAAAAATGCCCCTTCCCGCATGGGAAGGAGCATTTCTTTTTACAATGACAGGAATTACTTGAGGATCTGAATCTTTCCGATCAACGGAAGTGGCTTCATCTCACCCTTGTTTGCATTCATGATACCGATGATCATGAAAACAATGTATGCAATAGAACCAATACCACATGTGATGCATGATACGATTGTTCCGAAAATGGTAAGTACGATACCTTGGTTGGTGTGGAACTTTACGTCTGGATCATTTTTATGATCGCTTACAAGTCCTACAATGAATAAAATGCCGATGTAAACAAGAATATTAGTGGTCTTGTTTCCGCTATCGACCGGTGTTGTGTTGTTTTCCATAACAATATCCTCCTTAAAATGAACAATGAATGTGTTTATTCTATCATAAAAATTGTGTCTGTACAGATATTTTGCGAAAAAAGTCAGCTCGAAATAGCGGCGAATGTATGGCGTTTCGACGTGCTATTATGGGTTGCGCGAAAGGCGATATGCATTATAATTACAATCATATATATGAGAGAGTAATTAAGGGTTATTTATGAGCACCATCAAAAGATACCGAAAAGAAGAACAGGAATCGTATTGCTTAGGCATCACTGTGAGCATAGAGTATTTGCTTAATCGCCCAGCTGTGGTGAATAAGGTATATGTTCACAGTGCTTTTACTACGGGGGAGACGCGTGACAAGGTTTACGATTTATGTGCAAAGAACCGCATTCCAATCGAAGAAAATGACAAAGCCTTCTCGATTCTTTCGCAAAAGGAAAACTGTTTCGTGATTGCAATGATTGCAAAGTATGTGGATACAATTGACATCCATACGTCGCATGTGGTGCTTGTTAACCCGTCGAATGCGGGAAACATCGGAACAATTATTCGAAGTGCCACGGGCTTTGGGATACCCGATATTGCGATTGTTCGCCCTGCGGTTGATATTTTTGACCCAAAGGTTATCCGTGCGTCTATGGGCGCGCTGTCCCGCGTTCGTGTCGAATACTTTGACACATATAATGATTATAAGAAAAAAACTGCAATGGTGGGTGAACGATACTCATATCCGTTTATGTTAGACGGCAGTCAAAGCTTGCATGAGACGACTATTGCCGAGCCATTTTCATTGATATTTGGCAACGAAGCGACGGGATTGCCGAAGGAATTTGCTTGTGTGGGGCAGCCGGTTCGCATAGAACATGGTCACGGAATTGACAGCTTAAATCTGCCGATTGCAGCGAGCATTGGGCTCTATGAAGCGACGAAAAATCACGATTTCGAGGCGTGAATGAGGACGACGCGACGTAATGAAAATTTTCTTTTTCGCTTTGTCAAAGAATGCCATTTTACTACTTGCATACATGAAAAAACCATGATAGAATACCTTGGTGTCTGAAAAAGAAACAATACGATGGAGGTGAAGGAAATGCCGAATATCAAGTCCGCATGCAAACGTGTGAAGGTCACAGAAAAGAAGACTGCAGCTAACAAAATGAAGAAGAGCGAGATTCGCACGGTTATCAAGAAGGCTACGGTTTCTGTCGCCGCATCTGCTGATAATTCCGCTGAGCTCATGAAGGATGCTCAAGTTGCTCTCGACAGAGCTGCTTCTAAGGGATATATTCATAAGAATGCTGCTGCGAGAAAGAAGTCTCGTTTGGCAAAGGCTGCAAACAAGGCCGAGTAATGATTCTCTCATTACAAAACAATTGAATGAACGTAAGACCCGGTTTTTACCGGGCCTTTTTTTGTCGAATTTTTATTACCTCTCGGTGGAAATCAGTGTCCCATGTGCCTTGTGACATAAATGACCACAGGTCATGCGCGACGCGATCGATTTCATACGAACGTGCCAGCATGGAATCCTTGGTAAGATATGGTGTGAAATCCGAGGCACGTGAAATGATAGGGAGTGTTGCTTCTTTTCGCATGCGACGCAAGAGGTCGCGACCTTTCTCCGAAAATCCAAGAATGCGCAGGTAGGAAGGGGACGTCAGCATTGAGATGTCCTCTTGTGTTTGACCGATGACGAGCGATAAAAGTGCGCGCGAAATACGCGTGTTCGGGAAGCATTTCGTGTCGAAAGCAGCTGTCATGACGTCGGCAAGCCGAGCGTCTCCCGGGTTACGTATGGCGGCTGTCGCATTTATTAGGTGACGTGCGAGCGGCTCTCCCATGTGAGCGATGCCGGATAATTCGTCAACGGAACGGGTGCGCAAAAGAAAGTATGCTTTTTCCCATATATCTTCGACAAAAAGCGGCCTTGCTGTTTGCCATGAGGCAAGTAACGGAGCGAGCATCTGTGTGGGCACATGGCCCGATAATGCATTCGCTATGGCGGATGGCGAAATAGAGCCGTCCTTATTTTGTGACTGATAAACAGTTCGACGAATGGCCGATGCACTGGAAAAGGAATCGGCCGATAATTGGGCATCATGGAACCCCTGTCCGGCGCGAGGAATCATAAGGGGTTGAATGGTGGAATCGGGAATTCTTTCAAGAGCTTTCAGGTAAGATAGTGCGAGAACATTATTTGGCGTACGTAACATGTCCGAGAGCTCGGCAACATGTGGCGCTACGGAGGGGTCCGCACAGATGCATTTTTTTGCAGCTTCGGTCCAGGCGGCAGCATATGAGAGCCCTTGCTTTTGCGCACGGATGACATCTTCGTTAAAGCTAGTGCGCTCGTCAAAACGGGCGCGTGCAATGGTTTCAAGGAGTGATATATTCTCAGTCTCTGTGCCGCAACACAAATCGGTTACTACAGAAGATGCAGCCATGAGGGCGACACCGCCGGCGGCGAATCGGTCTGCTGAAGCAGTCGAGAAAGAAAACGGCATTTCAATGACTAAATCAACGCCGAGACGCAAGGCCGCTTCGGCACGAAGCCACGGTGAAGCGAGGGCGGGCTCGCCGCGTTGCGTAAATGTGCCGCTCATAAAGACGACAACGGGTGTTTCTTCACCTAAACGCCGACGAATTTCTTTGATTTGGTAGAGATGCCCGTAGTGAAAAGGGTTGTATTCGGCAATGATTCCGGCAACGCGCATAGAGGGTCTCCTTTTGTATGGGTTCGTGGTAAAATAACTGTTGTATGCTATTTTACACGTAAACGAAGGAGAACGACAGATAAATGAAAAAATGGCTGAAAATTCTGATTCCGTGCGTCGCGGCGGCTGTGCTTGCCGGAGTTTTATTTCTCCTTTGGTTTTTGGGCGTATTTTACGATAAAAAAGACACGGCACCGCAAAATTTTCCGCTGTCTTCTGCTATGGAGGAGACGATTGCCGCTAACGAGGATTTGACGCTTGCCTATCTATATTCCCGTACGACAAAGCTCCTGTCAGAGGATCGATGCGTATCCCCGTATGTTGTATCATGGTATGTCGCACCGGGCACGACGAGGGAAAAACCGGGATACCAATCACAATACATCGAGACCGAATATCAGGTGCTCTTGCTCGAAACCTACATTCGCGACGGAAATAGAATCGAAGCAAAAAAACTAATCAACGCTTTAAAGCGGGATTTTCTTTGTGACGATGGGCTTATGCTTGCATATCGCAACGTTGCTGAGCTGTCTCTTCCGACTGCAGGACAAAAGGTATTCGAGGGAGATGACCGTTTTGAAAACTCTGCCATATTGGCAAGACGGGATGCCGGGCTTGATGCACCGCATTCGCTTGGGGCGACAATTGCTTTTCTAGGTGCCGTTATGGATTACTATGACAAATGGGGCACAGAAAGTGATTATTCCTTGATGGAATCTCTGGCGACGGCAGTTTTCGATGCGGATACGGCTGCCGGGCAGAGCCTCGTTCTCGTAGGAGCGGTGCCGACACCGCCGACTATTGCTCTGGTGGACGAGGAAGCCGGAGACGCTTCTGAGGATGGAACGACGACTGATACAGAGGAACAAACGGAAATTGTTGAAGCTTTGCCGATTGCCGACCTCGACTATGACACGTTACGTCGTGCTGTGGTGCTTTTTCCACAATACCAAGAGCAATATGATGCATGGCTCGCAATTGGGCGGGATAGTATGATTTCGGATGCCTTGCCACTTTACGCGCAAGGATATTCGGAGGAGCGCGGCTATATTCTCTATTCAGGAGAAGATGCGTCGGCGGACTTGATTTCTGCGTTGAAAACGGCGGTTCACTTGGAAGCCGTTGGGGCATTGGATGAGCGCACCTATGCATGGATTAAGTCGAAAATCTATAACGACGGGTATCTTTACACGCACTATAACGTGATTACGGGTGAAAAGACAAGTGGCGTCGAGGCACCGGATGCGTATCTCTATGTCATGCAATTGGCGAGAATGCGCGGCGATGACGATCTTTTCAAACGAGCTTTTACGCTGATGGACCGTAATATCGCGACCTTGCAATCCAGCGAGACGCAATTTAGCCTGTTTCGCAATGTCGCGGATAACCGTGTCGCCGTATATGCGTCGGAAAATCTGCTGGCGAAGCTCATATTGTCGTAATTAATTGAACGGTGAAAAACGACCTTTAATATTATTGTGGTTAACTAGTATCGCAAGGAATAAAACAGGTCTCCGGTAAGGATAGGGGAGCGAAAAAATTCGCTCCCCACTTTTGTTCTCGATGTTTGAAGTCTATCAATGAATAATGCATCTTTGTGAAGCTTCGGCTGGAAATTATTCGCGGTTTCCGACGATTCGCGGAAAAACTTCACGTGTTAACGTCGGCAGTTTTGAGACTGAAACACTTCACATATCCCTCTAAATGCTATACAATATTTGCGGACATTTTTCGAAATTTTTAGATAAGAAAGAAGGCATTCGAAATGGGATTTATTGATTCAATTATTGCTAAGGCAAAGGCAGCCGGCAAGACTATCGTTTTACCGGAAGGAAATGACCCGCGTACAATCGAAGCAGCGGCTAAGCTGATCGAGCGTGATATAGTAAAAGTGATTATTATCGGTAATAAAGAGAAGCTTATGAGCACCGCAGGACAGTGGGATATCTCAAAGGCTTCTTTTCTTGACCCGGACAATTACGAACAATATGACGAATTCGTCAATACTTTCGCTGAAATGCGCAAGAAGAAATTCCCGACTATGGAAGAGGCAATTGAGAAGGCAAAGAAGCTCATGCGCGATGAGATGTACATCGGCGTTATGATGGTAAAGCTCGGCATGGCAGACGGTATGGTTGCCGGTGCATGTCACTCAACCTCGGATACACTTCGTCCATCGCTTCAGATTCTGAAGACGGCTCCGGGCACGAAGTTGGTTTCTGCATTTTTCATGATGTGTGTTCCTGATTGTGAATACGGCGCGGACGGCACATTCCTTTTCGCTGATTCCGGTTTGGTTGAAAACCCGAATGCTGACGACCTTTCTGAGATTGCACTTTCTTCTGCTAAGACATTCAAGCAGTTGGTCGAGAAGACACCGAACGTGGCTATGCTCTCGTATTCCACATATGGTTCAGCTCATTCCGAATTGACAGAGAAGGTTATCGAGGCAACCAAGCTTGCGAAGGAGAAGGCTCCGGAGCTTAATCTCGATGGTGAGCTTCAACTCGACGCAGCAATTGTTCCTTCTGTTGGCGCTTCGAAAGCGAAGGGTTCTTCTGTCGCCGGTAAGGCCAATGTTCTTGTTTTCCCAGACCTCAATGCCGGAAATATTGGATATAAGCTCGTACAGCGTCTTGCCAAGGCAGAAGCTTATGGCCCGATTACGCAAGGTATTGCCAAGCCGGTCAATGACCTTTCCCGTGGATGTTCTGCAGACGATATCGTCGGTGTTGCCGCGATTACAGCTGTTCAGGCTATCGGCTGAGCATAAAAGATTGGAGATTCATACATGAAAGTATTAGTAATTAACGCAGGCAGCTCGTCCTTAAAGTACCAGTTAATCGAGACGCAAAACGGCGATGTCCTTGCAAAGGGCGGCGCAGAAAGAATCGGACTGGATGACGCTTTGATTGTCCATGGTAAAAAGGGCGCAGATAAGGTCACGATTTCCATTGATCTTCCAGACCACAAGGCAGCGACAGAAGCTTTTCTCGGACTTTTGGTCGATATGGAGCACGGCGTGATTTCCTCGATGGATGAGATTGATGCAGTGGGACACCGTGTAGTTCACGGCGGGGAGAAGTTTGCTTCCTCTGCGCTTATCAACGATAGTGTAAAGACCGCGATTCGCGAATGCTTCCCGTTGGCACCATTACATAACCCAGCCAATATGATTGGTATTGAAGCATGCGAGGCTGCGATGCCAAATGTACCGCAAGTTGCAGTATTTGACACCGCATTCCATCAGACGATGGAACCGAAGGCATTTATGTATGCTCTTCCTTACGAAGTATATGAGAACCACCGCGTTCGTCGTTATGGTTTCCACGGAACGTCCCATAGCTTTGTTTCGAAGCGTGCGGCGAAGATTTTGAATAAGCCGTATGAATCGCTTCGTATCATTACATGCCACTTGGGCAACGGTTCTTCTATTTCCGCGGTGAATTGTGGCAAGTGCATGGATACCTCGATGGGATTGACTCCTCTTGCTGGTATTTGCATGGGCACGCGTTGCGGTGACATTGACCCGGCTATCGTTACTTTCCTTATGGAAAAGGAAGGCCTCGACATGAAGGGCATTGATAATCTTATGAACAAGAAGTCTGGTGTGGCTGGTATCTCGGGTGTTTCTTCAGACTTCCGTGATTTACAGGCAGCTGCGGAAGCGGGCAATAAGCGCGCTCGTCTTGCACTTGATATGTTCATTTATCAGTGCAGAAAGTTCATCGGTTCCTATGCGGCAGCCATGGGTGGTGTGGATGCGATTGTTTTCACAGCAGGTATCGGCGAAAATACCGACTACATCCGTAAGGGCGCATGCGAAGGCTTAGATTTCATGGGTATTTCGATTGACGATGTGAAGAACAACGGCAACCGAAGCGAAGCAATCATTTCGAAGGACGATGCAAAGGTGAAGGTCTTGGTTGTTCCGACCAATGAAGAACTCGCGATTGCAATGGAGACCGAATCGCTCGCGAAATAAACGCTATGATTTCCTATATGGAAACGGGACTTTTGTCCCGATGATATCGTGATTAATTGATATGACATCAGGGGAATCCCTCGTTTCACTTGTCCGAAGGACAATCAATACGGGGGATTTTCTTTTCGATTGACCTTTGCATTTTCACGAACATTTACAGTGGCACGGGAGCGCATTTAAAGGTATACTGTCAGCACAGTAAAACAGGAGAGAAGACACTATGGCAAATCAACGGTCAGTAAAGGACACACTATATCGCATCTCCATTTCGGGAGTGGGGGCGGCGCTTGTCTTGATTGCGACGCAGTTTCGTTTACCGACTGGCATTGGGTATGTCAATCTCGGTGACGGTGTCATTCTTCTATTCTCGTTCTTGCTTGGGCCAGTCGCTTTTTTTCCGGCGGCCGTCGGATCGTTGCTTGCTGATTTATTGGCAGATTATCCACAATATATGCTGGCGAGCTTCTTGATTAAAGGGGTCATGGCACTGGTTGCAGGTCTCATTCTATCGGTACCGAGCCCCTCCGTACTACGGAAGATTCTCGCTTTTGTGCTCGCCGAAGCCATTATGGTTGGCGGGTATCTGGCCTTCGAATCGTTCCTATATGGATTCGCACCGGCATGTGGCTCACTGATTCCGAATGCCCTTCAGGGTATAACTGCCATTATCATCGGCATGATTCTTTCTTTCGCGCTTCGAAAGCGCCGCGACAAAAAACTAACGGGAGGCACCCGAAATGGATGATTTTTTCGATTTTGTATCTTTATCACCACTGCCCGGAGACGACAATGCGCTGGTGCCGGATATTACATTAAAAGAGACAACTGCCGTGACAACGGATGCGTTTACGGCGGCTTCTGCTTCGGCACCCTTGATTTCGGATGTCGACCTGCTTGCCGGGCTCAATCCAGAACAGGAAAAGGCGGTTTTACATGACGAAGGACCACTTTTGATTCTCGCCGGTGCAGGCTCGGGAAAAACGCGTGTTATTACCTATCGTATTGCATACTTGATTAGAGTGCGTCATGTATATCCATCAGCTATTTTGGCCATTACATTTACCAATAAGGCGGCAAACGAGATGAAGGAACGTATTGTTTCCCTAATCGGAGATGAAGGAACACGCATGTGGGTTGGCACCTTCCATGCGATGTTTGCACGCATTTTGCGCCGCCATGCCGAGCTCATCGGCTATACGAGCAGTTACGCGATTCTTGACTCGGATGACCAGCTTCGCGTGGTCAAACAGATTTTGAAGGATATGGAGCTCAATGACAAGATCTTTCAGCCACGTGGTGTTTTGTCCGAAATCAGTAAATCGAAGAATGACATGGTGACACCTGACGCATATGCAAGGGATGCCGGCAGTGATTTCCGCCGACAGAAGATTGCCAAGATATACGAACGTTATAATGAACACCTGCGCACGAATAACGCGATGGACTTTGATGATATCCTTTTTTATGCGGTGCGTCTGCTAAAAGATCATCCGGATGTGTTGACCTTCTATCAGGATAAGTTTCGCTATTTTATGGTTGACGAGTATCAGGATACAAACCACGCACAATATCTTTTGATTCAAATGCTTGCGAAACGAAGCCGTAATCTATGCGTGGTTGGTGATGATGATCAATCCATTTATTCTTTCCGCGGGGCAAATATCACGAACATATTGAATTTCGAAAAGGACTTCAAGGATGCTCTCGTGATTAAGCTTGAGCAAAACTATCGCTCAACTTCGACGATTCTTGATGCGGCAAACGGCGTCATTTCCAATAATAAACGAAGAAAGAAAAAGACGTTACGCACCATGGCAGAAAAGGGCGAAAAAATTACTTATTTGTTGGCCGATAATCACGGCGCGGAAGCCTATTTTTGCGCAGAAAAAATGCGTGAGCTGGTGAAGTCCGGCACGCAAAAGTACAGTGATATGGCGGTGCTTTATCGCATGAATGCTTTATCACGTACGGTGGAGTCGGCACTTCGAGACCGTGGGATTCCTTATCGCGTATTTGGCGGTCTGCGATTCTATGATCGTAAAGAAATTAAGGATATTCTCGCCTATCTTCGTTTGACGATGAACGGTGCGGATAATTATGCATTTTCGCGCATCATCAATGTGCCGAAAAGAGGCATCGGTGATACGACGGTTGAGAAGGTATTGCATATTTCCGATGAGAGGAACATGCCTTGCTTGGAGGTATGTCGCCATGCCGAGGATTTTGCAGAGCTGTCGCGTGTAGCTGGTAAATTAGGACAATTTGCCGAGCAGATTGATGAGTATCGAGATAAAGTCGACGAGAATCAAATGAAGTTTGCGGAGTTTGTCGAATATGTGCAAGATACCTCTGGTGTGATGAATGAAATCATCGAACAACGAGAGAAGAAGGGCGAGACTGTTGACCGAGTGGAGAACCTAAGAGAACTTCTTTCCGAAGCAGTGGAATATGAAAACAGAAGAAAAGCACAGATAGAATTCGCGGCGACGTTATCCGAAGAAGAAATCAAGAACGACCCGTATCTCGCATCTGAAACGAGTTTCTCGACAGATCTGCGCGGAATATTGCTCGCGTATCTCGAAAACGCGGCACTCTATTCCGAGGGCGACAATGAGGACAACAACGGAGATTTTGTGCGATTGATGACAATTCACAGTGCGAAGGGTCTGGAATTCGGGACGGTATTTCTAATCGGTGTGGAGGAAAGCATTTTCCCGAGTTCAAGGTCGTCTGAATCGGAAAGTGATCTCGAAGAAGAGAGAAGACTCATGTATGTTGCCATTACGCGCGCAAAGAAAAACCTGACAATCGTGTCAGCACGCAGCCGTATCCTTTTCGGACAGACACAAGCGATGAAGCCCTCTCGATTCATCAATGAGATTGACGCACAGTATATGAATTCGATTGGTACAAGCCGAGAAGGCGGATACGATGCGGGCGAAAATCCACTTTATCGCACGAGACGAAGTGGCGAAGGGTCCGGATACAGCTTTGGAAGCAGTGGCGGATATCGTGATTCGGGTATGTCATACGGTAAAGGCAATAGCGGATATGGCGACGATTCTGCGGCAAGCAGTAATTACCGAAAGAACGTCTTCAAAAGCACGTTTTCGGCTCCGGTGGCGGAGAAAAAATCGCCGGCCACGAACCTTTCGCCAGATACAATTTCCAAGGGCATGAAGGTCACCCATCCTCGATTCGGAGAAGGCCTTGTAGTCTCTGTCGAAAAGGTGGCAGGTGACGCCTTGGTTTGTGTCGATTTTGATGGCATAAGAAAGAACATGCTTCTGAATAAGGCCGGTTTGCAAAAGTGAATTTGCCGTGGCGCAAGCATGATATGGTATACGAAAACGATGCGATTTGAGGAGTGTATCGCCGAGGTGGTACAATAGTAGAGTTAAGGCCATGTGTCAATGATGGAGGCAAAGATGAGCGACGAAGAATTATCACTTTTCGAAGAATATCCAGCTACCTTTTCAGACATCTCTTTTCAAACGGACGCGATTGATAATCCGCGCGATCGTGAGCTATTGACAATGCTTCGAAACGAGAGGGAAAAGAATCTCTCTCCCTATGCTTTTCGAAGCAAAGACAGTAAGGGTCGACTTTTCGAAGAAGAGCCATGCGTCATCCGCTCTCCTTTTGAGCGAGATACGGGACGCATCATTTACTCGCAGGCTTTTCGCCGGTTGCGTCATAAGACGCAGGTTTTTTTCAACCCGCAAAACGATCACATCTGCTCTCGTATTGAGCACGTCATTTACGTAAACTATATTGCGACAACTATAGCTCGCGCGTTAAATCTCAATCTGGATCTTGTTCAAGCGATTGCTCTCGGTCACGATATCGGGCATGCTCCGTTCGGACATTCCGGAGAAAGAACACTCGATATGTGTGTGAAAAAATACGATCCTGCTCTCTATTTCAAACATGAGCACCAGAGTCTCCGCGTGGTAGATTTGCTCGAGGAACGCGTGACAGGACGCATGTCCGGACTGAACTTAAGCTTCGAGGTGCGTGATGGTATCGTTTGCCATTGTGGGGAAACCTACAGTGAATATAAGCTGAAGCCGAATCGAAAGAAGACGGAAGAAGCTATTTTGACGCCCGAAAATGGCGGGACTTTGACGAAGGATAACAATGATTCGTTACCGGCAACACTGGAAGGCTGTGTTGTACGATTAGCGGATAAGATTGCCTATGTCGGACGTGACATTGAGGATGCTTGTCGTGCCGGGATTCTCGACTTTGAGGATATTGCACCTGCCATTACAACGCGACTCGGTAGCTCGAATTCGCAAATCATCAATACATTGGTCGGTGATTGTATTCATAACAGTCTCAATAACGACGAAATTCGACTATCCTCAGACGCAGGGCAGGCAATGTATGAGCTTTTGACCGAGAATGTGAACCGCATTTATCGCTCGGATAAGATTAAACGGTATGAAGCGAGCGTTAAGAACACGGTTGAAGGACTTTTCGATGCATTAATGTCATCAATGGCGGACAAGGAAAAGGCACGAAAATCACGAAATCAGGTCTTTGAAGGATTAATGAGGTATTACGACATGTACCCAATCAAGGGTGCAAATGACGCGAGAATCGTCACAGATTATATCGCGGGAATGACCGATCCTTTTGCAACGGCTTGTTACGAAAAAATTTATTGGGTGTGAGGATGAATATGGAAAAGAAACACGAATCCATGGAAAATGAAATTACAACGGAACAGTATCCGTTTTTTGCAATGCTTGATCGGATGCAATATATCAATCGCTGGGGCTTGATGCGCAATAATCGCACGGAAAATATCAAGGAGCATAGCATGGATGTGGCGATGGTCGCACATGCTTTGGCTGTCATTCGCAATACCATTTGTCTCGACGGAAGAAGCCCGGTTAATCCGCTTGCGGCTATGGGTGAAGCGCTTTATCACGATGCGACAGAAATTATCACCGGTGATTTGCCAACTCCGATTAAGTATCGGAATCAGGAGATTACGAAGGCCTATAAAGAAGTGGAAAACACGGCAAGTGAGACCTTAATCGATTTGCTTCCGGAGGCAATGCGAAAGGATTATCGGGAATTAATGCTCCCGGATTTGACTAACGCCGAAAATCTCGAGGTACATAAGATTGTCAAAGCGGCAGATCGAATTTGTGCCCTATTGAAATGCGTAACGGAAGAAAGATCTGGTAACACTGAGTTCTCGTCGGCCAAAGTTTCCATCGAAGCCTCAATTCGTGCGTTGTGCATGCCGGAAGTGGAATACTTCCTTGCTCATTTTCTCGAGCCGTACGGAATGACGCTCGATGACATCACGAAGTAATCGAGTTTTGCCAAAAACGCGATACGAATGATTACTTCGAATTCAAGATAACGGAGAATACTCTTTCATGCATAATCATGAATTACGAAAAGGATATCTACTCCTCACGGCCATTGTTGCCGCTGTTGGCCTCGTGGTCATCATCGGCGTCGCCTCCGTGCTCTTTTCAATTGCACGGGAGGTCCCCGTGGATGCAAAAATGCAAGATATGATTTATCGTACCTCCATGGTGGCGTTAGAAACCGAACCTAACGATGTTTGGGCGCGTGAAATTGCCGCTGGCAAGGTCTCGATGAGTGATTACATGCGCACGGTTTTTACCGGTTCGACCTATCTTTTACAAGACAAAAGCGACGAGGAATTCGCGCTAGATCTTGCTGTAGCAATCTACAATGACAACACGCGCGCTGATGAGATTGCCGCCCTTCTTGATGGGCAATCGCGAAATTACGTTATCGAAAAGATTCTTACGGAAGAGTCCGAAAAATACGCGCCGATAAACGGATATTCAGATGCCACGGGAACAAGTGTTTCGCAAATCAATGTGCAAAGTGCAATTGCGGATGAAGAAGGGTATGCATTCGGGATTCGACAGGTTTTCGGCACGATTTCGATTGAGGGAGAAGAGGCGCGGACAGATTTTTTTGTGGACGGCTTGATGCGCCCCGGAAATATCAGTCTCATGCCCGCAGGTGGAGCAAATCGGCCTTTTTCCCTGGAGTGGGATGCGCGAGAAGAGCTCGCTGGCACACATGATGTGGTTATATTAATTCGAACGTCTGACGGACGCGGTCGCGTCGTGAGCGGTGGAACGGTTACGATACCAGAGATGATGGATATTGCAGATGATGGGGTCTCGATTGGTTCGATTTTGCAGGAAACGGACGAGTCGTGGTATCGATTGGATGCGGGAAATGATAACGCATATGTGAATTTTACGGAGATGACCGATGATATCGCAGTTTCTCTATATGACATGCATGGCAATCTGATTGGTGAAAATGATTTGCACGGAACGCCTTATGAGCTATTGCGCGGCCGTAAACAAGAAATCGATACGACGGCACTTTCGGATATTTACAAAAAGCAAGAACAAAACATGTTTTACGTCCGTGTACAAAGAAGTCCAATGGCAGTGCCATCGGTGCGTGCTATTGAATACACGATGATAGGTAGCAAAGAAGTGGCACAAACGAGTGATGGCACGTATTTGGCTGTGTTGGATGATGTCGGTGTTGTACCGACGGCAATACCAACGGGGCCGGTCGATGAGAGCGTGGCAACACAGATGATTACGTGTAAAGATATGAATTCCAATGAAATCGAATATGCATATAGCGAATTGAGTTTTTTGCCATTAAATGGCTATTTAACGAATTTTTCCATGATAGACACGAATACTGCCGAAGAGGTCGAAATCTATCCTGAATTTTCGACGGATATTTTCGAATATGCGGTAGTGATTCCAGAGGGGCAGGAGCTCTCGAGTCTGACAGTCGATTTTTCTTCTCAGGAAGGGTATGCGGCGTCCATTACACTTTATCAAAATGAGGATTCTCCAGTGCCGAGCTTCAGCACAGCAGGGATGATACAAGCGAAGGCAGCGGAGAATAAAATAACGATGATGGTGACGACATTTGACGGTGCCACCCGAGACTATACATTGTATCTTTTGAACGGCGATGACGCAGGTTTTTATTGTGAAGAGGTATTAAACCAGTTCCCGACATCGTACCAAAGTGGAATTTGGCTCTTGCATGCTTTGCATCCGAATTATCAGTTTGAGGCGGTATATACAGGACTGACCTTCGACGAGGTTTTGAATAACGAAGACAATGCAGACCGTAGTCTCATTAGCTCGAACTACAATCCCGAATGGGTGAAGCCCGACAGCCCGGTTTACGATGGGACGGCGTGGCGTGCGGCGAAACGAGAAGTTGTATCGTATTATCTCGATCCGCGAAATTTCCTGACACCGACTGCGATATTCCAATATGAGAAGCTATCCTTTGATGCATCGGTGCATACGATTGAGGGCATTCGCGCCATGACTGCAAATTCTTTCCTGTCAGAGACAAATCCGGATTACGCATCCATTCTTCTGGCGGCGGGTGAAAACGCACACATCTCACCTTACTTTCTTGCGAGTCGCATTATTCAGGAAATGGGCAGAAACGGCGAATCCATGCTGGCTAATGGTACACTCCCAGGGTATGAAGGCTACTTCAACTTCTACAACATCGGCTCGACACCGAATCCGGAGGTAGAAAACGGCGCGCTAATCAACGGCGCGAAATATGCGATGTATGGACGTTTGCCGGACGAGATGGAGATTACACCAGAAGAAGAGGCGCTCTTGCTTCCTTGGACGAGCCCTGACCGCGCGATTATGGGCGGCGCACTTTGGATTGCGAGTAGTTACGTGGAAATTGGCCAGAATACACTCTATTTACAGAAATTCGATATTGTGGCAAACGAAGACGGGCTTTACCAGCATCAATATGCGCAGAACATAGCGATGGCGGCGAATGAGGGTATTCGTTATTACAACGCATATGCATCGCAGGATATGCTTGACGAAGCTTTTGTGTTCCGTATTCCGATTTATGACAATTTGCCGAACGAATACGGCACTTTACCGTAAATGATTGAAGCGAGAACACTATTTTTTGTATAATGTCAAAAGCAAAGAAACGGATTGATTAAGAGGAGACATCGGGTGAATAAGAGTCATCGAAAACCGATATGTGTACTGCTTCTTACTGTGATCATGGTGATTGCCATGAACGTGGGAGTCTTTTCTTTGTTGGGGAATTTAGGTGCGTTACGCGCCGACAGCGGTGTCACCGTGGATTTAAGAAGTCAATCCAATTCGGCGCAAGTCGGTGAAGTGGTCTCCGTTGATGTCGTTTTCAGTTCTTTTCCGGAAATCACTCGATTCGGCCCGATAGAAGTCATGTTTGATACGAGTGCTATGGAATTTGTAGCTTTGGAATCCGGTCCGAATCTCCCATCGGATTTTCTTTTTGAGTCATTACTCGATATGGAAGCGGGAAGATTGACGATTTCGGCTGTAAATGAAGTGGCTGAGGAACAGGTGCTGACCCAACAGACGGAAGGAGAAAACACGTCGACGGAACAGCAAGCACGAAGCATTTCTCCGTTTTTCTCTACAAATAATGAAATTACCATATGTACGATTACTTTTCGCATTACGGATACCGCAATGGGCGAGGCGAAAGCGTGGCTTGGTAATCTTTCTGGGTTCCGTGATACAGGCTTGCAGACCGTGGTCGCCGGGGCCGGTACTGGCGCACAGGTGACGGTGCAATCCCAGGTTTCTTCGGATGCGACGCTTTCGGATTTATCGATTGGTGGCGTTACATTGACTCCGGAATTCGACCCGGGTATTTTTCAATACACTGCGGTGGTGTCACGAAATACGACCGATGTTGCCGTTACAGCGCAGACGTTTAATCTGAATGCGACGACGACCATATCGGGGCAGAGCGGCTTGCAAATCGGAGAGAATACAATTTCCGTATTGGTTACCGCACAAGATGGCACGTCCATGCGGACATATCAGATTACGGTGATACGCGATGATAATCTCGTACCGGAGGGTGCGAATCTGCTCGATAATTATGGAAATCATTTCTATTTCCAAGATTTGCCGGATTCGCTCGTGATTCCGTCGTCCTTCTACCAAACCACACGCGTACTCAATAATATAGAGGTGCCTGTCTTTTCCTGTGAAGGGATAACCAGTGTATTGGTATACGCATCCCGCAACCAAGACGGCGAAGCGATGCTATATCTTTATAATCCGAACACACAAGTCATTCGCGAATATGAGCCGGGAAGTACAATTTTTCGATCTTCGGTGATATTGACAGTGGCGAAGCTGCCGTCCATCGTTGCAATACCGCAAGGCTATGAAGCCACGGAAATCACATATCGTTCTATGAAGATTCCGGGTTATGTGTCTGAAGACGGTAAAGTCAAAATCGCCTATTTACAAAACGAGGACGGTGTAGCACAATTTTATGAGATTGACGAAAAGAGCGGCGAAGTCTTTCCGTTCCGTGAATCGGACAACACGAATAACTTCTTTATGTATTTGTTTATTGTGTTCGCAGGAATCGCTCTGGTAGAGGGCATTTTGATTGCGATTTTGGTATATCGGGCACGTTTCCGTTTCCGCCATGCCGCCAAACCAAGGAGAGTATAATGAGTGATTCTAAAAATACTGATCAGGTAAAAAACAAGAAAAGCCTGAAGGAGACGCTTTCGACAGGTAAAGGGCGCGAATTATTTTTGTATTTTGTGTTCGGCATATTAACGACAATCGTGAATCTTGCCGTTTTCATCATTTTCGATATCGTATTTAAGTCACAGGAATGGAATGTGAGTCTCTTCGGGATTCATTTTGATTTATTGGTTGTCGTGACCAACGTGGTCGCATGGGTCGTTTCCGTGTATTTCGCATTTGCAACAAACCGCGCATTTGTTTTTCGCTCGAAGGGCCCCTATTTCAAAGAAATGCTTGCCTTTGCCGCTTCACGCATAGCGACGCTTTTGGTCTTTGAAATCGGCCTGTTCTCGGCATGCGTCATGGTTCTCGAAAACGCATTCGACATTGGAAAAGATGAGACATTCATCAAGATATTGTTTTTTAACGTGACCTACCTTTACGTCGTGAAGGCTTTTACGTCTGTCTTCGTGGTTATCGCCAACTATATTTTAAGCAAACTTTTCGTCTTCTCAAACGGTAAGAAGAAGGGCCTTGGTAAGAAGCAGGAATCTGCGTCAATTGCAACGGACGACGAATCGACCTCTTCCGAGGAAAAATAAGGACGGCCGATTATGACACATGCCAATATCCCGATTTTTTTGCAAAGTGCAAATCGCTTCGGCATTTCGCTGGGGCTTGTTCGTATGCAAGCGCTTCTGAAGGCACTCCATTCGCCGGAAAAGGATTTACAGGTTATTCATATCGCAGGCACAAACGGAAAAGGCTCTGTCTCTGCCTATTGTGCGTCCATCCTGGCCGGAAAAGGACAAAAGGTCGGTCTTTTTACTTCCCCCTTTCTCGAACGATTTAACGAAAGAATTCGCGTAATTAATGGGAGGGACGGACTCTCGGATTGGGAAACTACGGATTCTGCTGGTGAGATTGATAATGATTCTTTGCAATCCTTATCGGACGAGGTCGAAGCGGCAGTGCGCATCATATTAAAAGATGGAATCGAACATCCGACCGAATTCGAACTAGTGACAGCGGTTGCTTTTCTTTGGTTTCAACGCCAGAAATGCGATGTCTGTGTACTAGAAACCGGCCTTGGAGGACGCCTTGACTCGACGAATGTCATAGTCTCCCCACTTTGCACAATCATCACGGCATTGGGATATGACCACATGGATCGTTTGGGCGACACGATGGATAAAATTGCAGCCGAAAAGGGCGGCATAATTAAGCCGCATTGTCCGATCTTCATGATGGACAATGAAGGCGGTGATTTATCTTGTGAAGAAGCACAGCTTGCCAGAGAAACGATAATGAATATTGCATCAGAACGACAGGCGCCACTGACCATCATTTCGAAGGGTGACATTCACACCGTCGAAACAACGCTTGACGGGCAGACCTTTTCCTATTGCGGCAATGCTTTTGTTACGCGCCTCATCGGCCGATACCAAGAAGAAAATGCCGCCTTGGCTGTCGAGTCAATGAGGCTTTTTGCGACCGATGAAGAAATTCGCTATGGGCTCGCTCATACGAAATGGAAGGGCCGCATGGAAAAGCTTTCCGACAAGCCCATAGTTATGATTGATGGTGCACATAATCCACAGGGTATTTTATCCTTGCTCGATACCGTAAATGAAATCTGGACGGATAAGACAACACCGACCGAGTGGGTGATAGGCGTCATGAAAGATAAGGATGTGTCTCGCATGATACACTTACTTATGGAAAAATGGCCACTTCCGGTGAATCACATCACACTCGTACGTCCGACACAACAGCGTGCGATGGCACCCGAGGAGTTAAAACGGGCTTTTGAAAAGGAATATGCGGCAAGCTCTGCGTTTTACAACCGCGAAATGCCTATGTATAATGCTATCGACAAGATTCGTATCGTCGAAGATGCCCGAATTGGCGCCCGAACTACAATGGAAGAGGCGAAAAGCAACGGAAGCCACGTATTTGTCTTCGGGTCACTTTACTTGTTAGGTGAAGTTCGTGCCACATTAATCGAGGCATTGAAGGCGAAAGAAAAGGATGAAGTAATATGAACTGGAACACGGTAGGAAGTGCTATTCCCGAAATCGCGTCGCGTGACCTCGCGGCATTTCATCTTTCGATGGACGATGCGGCCATTCTGGCACGTGACTATAACCGCGCACTAAAGAATATGACGAACGATTGTGCTGACATGGCACTCGTTACCTTAAAAACCATCATATCGAAATATCCGACATGGGGTGAGCCATCGCTGATGTTTGGCATTTGCGTCGCGCAAACACGAGAATTTCATCGAGCATGTTCTTGCTTTGAGCATGCATTGGCATCCGGTTTACACTCTATGGAATTGACGGAATTGGCGCAAATGTGCCTGACAGAAGCGCAAAAGGCCCTAGAAAGCCAAAAGCACGGAGAAACCGAAAAGCCGGAGAATCCCTTTGATAAGATTCGCAGTACAGGCTCTCGCATCGAAGCGGCGGACATGGTGACCGATAGTGAACATAGAGAACGTGTCCACATGCAGGCTCCGATATTAATTAAGGCACCAAGAAATCCGGCAAGGCGAAAGCTCGCGACTGATAAGGAACGTCGTGATGTATTGATGCAATCGACGTCCTCTAATGGTGAGATTCCTGACGATGATATTGAAATCGATATGCCGAAAACACCAACTGAGCGCTTGCGTATTGCCGTTATTGCCATTAGCGTCTTTGCATTGCTTGTCGCTGGATTTTTCGTCGGAAAATATGTGGTGTGGCCGTATATTGAGGTCATGAATAACAAAAAAGATGCGGATGAGCGACTGGAATTCGTCGCTTTGCAATTAGAAGAAAATGCCAATGATCCCGCCTGTTCAAGTATAATAGACGCGTATCATGAAGAATACGGTGAAGATGACTATTTCCCGGCTGCAGATGATTTGACAGAGAGTGAGCCGTCATCCGAAGTCGATCCATCATCGCCCGACGTATCCGCGTCGATTGATGAAACCATTCCGTCAGATACGACTGCGATGGTTGCACCAACTGATACGACACCAACCGATGTAAGTGCTGCCCCGAGTGACACCGTCACCCCGACAGATACTACGGTCACTTCGTCCACACAGCAGCCCGAACCCGCTGCTTGAGAATAATCGCAACATGCATTTTGCAAAGGAGAACGATATGAACTACGTAAGCACAAGAGGTTACGAAAAGAAGTACAGCGCCGCGGAAGCGATAAAGCAAGGCATCGCACCCGATGGCGGATTGTTCGTTCCGGAATCCATCCCGTCACTAAGTAAAGATGATTTGCTTCAGATGACGACGATGACCTACCCGCAGATTGCCGCTTCCGTGATTTCCCTTTTCCTTACAGATTATTCGCATGCAGAGCTCCTGGATTATTGCGAGCAGGCGTATACCGAAGAGAAGTTTGGTGAACGTCCGGCACCGCTCGTTCAATTGAACAAGTATAACGAGCGTGAATACATTCTCGAGCTGTGGCATGGCCCGACGTCCGCTTTCAAGGATATGGCACTTCAGCTTTTGCCGCACTTGATGACGGCCGCGGCACGCAAGACAGGTGAAAATCGCAAAATCTGTATTTTGACTGCAACATCGGGAGATACCGGCAAAGCAGCACTCGAAGGCTTTAAAGATCTTCCTGGCACGGAAGTCATCGTATTCTATCCGTCTGACGGAGTTTCAGCGATTCAAAAGCTTCAGATGGTCACAACCGAGGGAGAGAACGTCCATGTTATCGCAGTTAATGGCTGCTTTGACGATGCACAAAACGGCGTGAAGGCTATTTTCGCTGATGAAGCATTTGGCAAATTACTTGACGAAAAGGGCATTGTTCTTTCTTCGGCGAACTCTATCAACTGGGGGCGTCTCGTTCCACAAATCGCCTATTATGTCGCTTCTTATGTAGAGCTTTTAAAGAAAGAGGAGTTCGAATTTGGGGAAAAGATGAACGTCGTCGTACCGACCGGTAACTTCGGAAACATTCTCGCGGCATGGTATGCGAAGAAAATGGGAGTGCCGATTCGTAAGCTGATTTGCGCATCGAATAAGAATAAGGTGCTTTCGGACTTTTTCCGCAGCGGCACCTACGATCGCAAACGCGAATTTTACAAGACAAACTCACCTTCCATGGATATTCTCATCAGCAGTAACCTCGAGAGACTCTTATTTGAAGTCACGGGTAAGGATGCGGTGAAGACTGCCGGATGGATGCAGGAATTGAAAGAAAACGGGGCATATACGGTTGACCCCAATACGCTTCGCACCATGCAATCGACATTTGTTGGCGGTTTTGCGGACGAAGCCGGTATCGTGAAAACCATTCGCGAAGTGTATGATCGCTGTGATCATGTCGTCGACACTCATACAGCAGTTGGTTTCAATATTTATGGGCGTTATTACACCCGCTCGGGAGATGAGACAAAAACAGTATTCGTCTCGACAGCGAGCCCGTTCAAATTTGCCGCCTCCGTAATGGATGCGTTAAACGGTTCAGGCTACAGTAACGGCCGTTCTGACGAGGTCATCATCAGGGAGCTTTCTGAAGAAAGCTCACTCCCTATTCCGGAAGGCCTCAAGGATATCGATAAGAAACCGGTTTTGCATCAGCTTTGTATTGAAAAAGAAGAGATGAAGGACCGCGTTTTGGAAGTGTTAAATACGTAAATCGCCCGGAAATGGCGCAGAATTAGTTGTTATGGGACGCGCCGGAAGAAACGGTGCGTTTCTTTTACACAAAGAGGTGACCTATGGACAAGACGAAAGTATTTCCCCGAACAGGGGATGAAACAATTGTTTACTTAAAAAATGTTATACGTGGAAAGAATATCGAAGTCGGTGATTACACGATGTATAACGACTTCTTTCGTGATCCGCGAGATTTTGAGAAGAATGCGGTACTTTACCATTATCCGATAAACAATGACAAGCTCATCATCGGAAAGTTTTCTTCCATCGCATGCGGCACGAAGTTTATTTTCACAGCGGCAAACCACGCGATGCAATCGCTCTCGAATTACGCATTCCCGGTTTTCTGGGAAGAGTGGGGCATTCCGGGTAAAGAAGTCGTCACAGCATGGGACAATAAAGGCGATATCGTCATCGGAAATGATGTATGGATAGGCTACGATGCAGTCATCATGAGCGGTGTTACCATCGGTGACGGGGCGGTCGTCGCTACACGCGCGGTTGTCACGAAGGATGTTCCGCCATATACAATCGTCGGTGGTGTTCCGGCCAAGCCGATTCGCAAACGATTCGATGATGCCACGATTGAAAAGCTCGAGACGCTTCGCTGGTGGGATTTTGACGATGAAAAAATCGCGCAGATTCTTCCGGCCATTCGGGAAGGAAAAATCGACGCGATTATCTAAACACAATATAGCAATGGTAATTAAGCGGCGCGGGGCTTTTGCTCTCGTCGCTTATTTCATGTTGATTTCTTCGAAAACCAAGCCCTTATTTCGTTCAAGCGCCCAGGAAATAGCCCAGTCGGATTCGAAAAGAACCACGGGGTCTTCGTCGCGATCTAGAACGAGCATAGAGGTCGAGGTGAGTGTGAGCTTCGAAAAATCAATAGAAATGTCGGGACTTTCTGCCTTACACCAGCGTGCATGACGATAATTCAGATTGGTGCGAATGATGTCGACACCATATTCTGATTTCAGTCGGTGTTCCAATACTTCAAATTGAAGAACACCGACGACACCCATGATATAGGTTTCTGTACCAATATCTGGTTGCTTATAGAGCTGTACCGCACCTTCTTCGGAGAGCTGTTCAATGCCCTTCAGGAACTGCTTGCGCTTCATGGAATCCTTCGGCTGTACACGCGCAAAATTTTCCGGAGGGAAGACTGGTATTGGATCAAAGGTGAAATCCTTCGGCCCAGCGGAAAGCGTGTCGCCAAGACGGAAAATGCCTGGGTCGAATAGACCAATAATGTCACCGGCATATGCATCGTCGACAATTGTACGATCCTGTGCCATAAATTGCTGTGGCTGAGCAAGAGTGACCTTTTTCCCGGTACGAACCTGCTTCACGGTCATCCCTTTTTCGAATTTGCCTGAGCAAATGCGAAGGAATGACATACGGTCACGATGATTCGGGTCCATATTGGCTTGCACCTTGAAGATAAAACCGGAGAAAAAGTTTTCCGTCGGCTCAATATTTCCAATTGTCGTATTATGCGGCTGTGGGGCAGGAGCAATGGCGAGGAATTTCTTGAGAAAAGGCTCCACGCCGAAGTTCGTGATGGCGGACCCAAAAAACACAGGGGTTAATTCGCCTCGCAAAATCTTTTCCAGATCGAAAGGATCGCCTGCCATGTCGAGCAATTCAATATCGTTTTTCAGTGTTTCGTAATGAGAAGCACTCAAAATCTTTCGGAGTGCGGCCTCGTCATTTACACCGGCGTTGATTGCCTTAACCATCGATGCGCCGTGATCCTTTGTCTCGCTGTCGAAAAGTTCGACTTCTTGAGTCTCGCGCATGTAGACGCCTTGAAAATCACCATCTGTGCCAATCGGCCAGTTAATCGGAGTGGAACGGATACCTAACACCTTCTCGAGTTCGTCGATGAGATCGAAAGGATTCTTTGCAGCACGGTCCATCTTATTGATAAAGGTGAAAATCGGGATGCCACGCTTGCGGCATACCGTAAAGAGCTTAATGGTTTGTGCTTCGACACCCTTCGCGCCATCGAGAAGCATGACGGCCGCATCGGCGGCGCAAAGCGTACGATACGTATCCTCAGAGAAATCTTGGTGACCGGGTGTATCCAAAATGTTGATGCAATATCCGTCATAGTTAAATTGCATAACCGACGAGGTCACAGAAATACCACGTTGCTTTTCAATCTCCATCCAGTCTGATGTGGCGTGTTTCGAGGCCTTACGGGCCTTAACTGAGCCGGCCATATGAATCGCACCACCGTAGAGAAGAAGCTTCTCCGTCATAGTTGTTTTACCGGCATCCGGGTGTGAAATAATGGCAAAGGTGCGGCGACGGTTGATTTCGGAATGGATTTGTTCACTCATGAGTCAGGCCTCTTTCGTTATCGGTGTGGGCAAGAAAACTAAATTACGTTATAATTAAATGTGGCGCAAAACAATACTCGCGCAACTTGCCTATTATATCAGCCTAGTATTGATTATGGCAAGAAGAGAGGAAGGAATTATGGCCGGAAAAGACGTGCGTCTGGCAGTTTTGATTGACGCGGACAATATCTCCGCGAATTACATCAAACCCATGATGCTTGAAATCGCTCGATATGGCAATCCTACAATCAAAAGAATATACGGAGACTGGACAAAACCCCAGCTTGGCCCATGGAAAACGGTCCTTTTGGATCACGCTATTTCGCCTGTACAGCAATTTGGTTATACGACGGGAAAGAATGCGACGGACTCGACACTCATCATTGATGCAATGGATATATTGTATACGGAAAAGGTCGATGGCTTCTGCCTTGTTTCGAGCGACAGCGACTTCACGCGACTCGCGACACGCCTTCGTGAAGCAGGAAAAATAGTATATGGTATTGGTGAAAAGAAAACGCCGACGGCTTTCGTTGCCGCTTGTGATCGCTTCATTTTCCTTGAGATTCTGGAAACGCACACGCGCAAAAGCCCTGTGCCGGGACGTCTCGGTCTGTTGATGAAGACCGTGAAGAGCAAAGACGTTGATAAAACTGAAGTGAAGCAATCCACGAACGATTCTGTTTCTGCTAAATCAGAAGCTACAGTGGGAAAGAATGCCGTAAAAGCGACCAAACGCTCATTAAAGACGTCACGCAAGACGAAAAAGGACAAAGACGATAAAGAGAATACATCCGATATCGCCGAAAGAGAATCCTCGACAGGCTTTATCGTCAAAGATGAGGAACGTTCCATTCTCAAAATTGACGAAGCGACGATTGAATTGATTGCTTCTTCAATCGCTGATCTGGCAGATGAAGAGGGCTGGGCCTTCTTGGGAGATGTCGGTAACCTCATCAATAAGAAGAGCCCGTCATTTGATTCCAGAAACTACGGGTTCGCAAAAATGTCCAAAATGGTACAATCTCTCGACTGGGTCGAATATGAGCACCGTACAAATGATAAAAATCCACAAATCAAACTAGTCTATGTTCGAAATCGGGAGGAATAATAATTTCATGAAAAGAAGTTCAGGATGCCTAATGCACATTACATCATTGCCTGGTGAATACGGTATTGGCGGATTCGGAGACGAAGCTGTCGGATTTGCAAAAATACTGAAAGAAGCGGGATTTACATACTGGCAGGTATTGCCTTTCACCAACCCAGGCTCGGGAGATTCACCTTATCAGAGTGATTCGGCATTTGCAGGCAGCCCCTTACTTATTGATCCGAGACAGCTTTTCGAAGCGGGTCTTCTTTCCTGTGAGGAAAAGGATGCGTGCCGCTATTCCGGTTCGCCGTACGCGGTCGATTACGCATTTGTTCGCGAAAATCGAATGACCATGCTACGTCAGGCATACTCTCGACTCGATGAAAAGAAATTCATCTGTGTTTACGAATTTGCCGGAGCTAATCCATGGCTAAAGGATGTCGCACTCTATCAAGCCATAAAGTCCACAGAGGGTGACAAGGCATGGTGGGATTGGTCCGATTCTTTTCTTTCCGCACACGATGAAGATGCTCTCGCAATTTTTGAAGAGCGCCACCGTGACCTATTTTGGTTCTATTGCTTCATTCAATACGTCTTTTATACGCAATGGACGGAGCTGAAACGCGAAATCAACGATATAGGTATCAAAATCATCGGTGACATCCCGATATATGTGTCGGCAGACAGCAGCGATGTATGGGCGAATCGTTCCCTTTTCCTGACGGACGAAAAGGGTCGTTTCTCGCAAGTTGCCGGTGTACCGCCGGATTATTTTGCCAAAGATGGTCAGCTCTGGGGCAATCCGATTTATGACTGGGATGAACATGAGAGAACGGGCTATTCATGGTGGATTGCACGTTTGAAACAAAACTTCCTACATTACGACCTTCTCCGAATTGATCATTTCCGCGCATTTTCATCCTACTATTCGATTCCTGCCGATGCAAAAACAGCACGAGAAGGCGAATGGAAGCAAGGCCCGGGTATGAAGCTTTTCAACAAAATTGGTGAAGTTTTCAAGGACGCGCCGATTTTTGCCGAAGACTTAGGTGAAATGACACCGGAACTGGAAGCCTTTCTCGAAGAGACCGGATTTGCGACCATGCGAGTCTTGCAATTTGGATTCAATCCATATGATGATAGTAAACATCTACCACATAACTATCCGAAAAATTGCGTGGCCTACACGGGGACACACGATAACAACACCATTCTGGGATGGCTTTGGGAAGCGTCCGAAACAGACCGAAACTTTGCTTTGAAATATTGCCGATTCGACGGAAAAAATTGGGGCGAGGGTGGACCTTCAGGATTGAGCCTGCATGCGTTGATTACATCGGTGTGGAGTAGTGCCGCGTCACTTGCCGTAGTACCGGTGCAGGATTTACTTGGGTACGGTGCGGATACGCGCATGAATACACCGGGTACACCAACAGGTAACTGGCGAGTGCGTTTTGGAACGGAAGGACTCAAACAAATCAATATTGCATGGTTAAAAGAATTGAATACGATTTATAAGCGCTGTCAGCAGTAAACAATCTCGAAGAATCCGGACGCGGAAGCAGAGACGAGGTGACCATGGAAAAGTTTATTTTGGCCATTGATCAGGGAACAACAAGCTCACGATGCATCATTTTCAATCACCAAGGCGAGGCTGTCGGTGTCGGGCAGGAGTCATTTGCCCAGCATTATCCGAAGCCGGGCTGGGTCGAGCATGATCCCGACGATTTGTGGGTCACGACCATCACCGCTATCGATCGCGCACTTGGCGCCGCCGGAATTACGGGACACGACGTGGCTGGCATTGGCATAACAAACCAAAGAGAAACGACTATTGTGTGGTCTGCGAAAACCGGGAAACCAATTTATCCCGCGATTGTTTGGCAGTGCCGTCGTACGGCATCGCTATGCGAAACGCTCAAAAAAGAAGGGCGAGAGGCAGAGGTTAAGGCCAAGACCGGCCTGGTTATGGACGCTTATTTTTCTGCTTCAAAGATAAAATGGATTCTCGATGAAGTGCCAGGGGCACGGCTCATGGCCGATGCAGGGGAGTTAATGTTCGGTAACGTGGACGCCTGGCTCATATATCGATTAACCGGTGGCAAATCACATGCAACCGATTATTCCAATGCTTCTCGTACAATGCTCTTTAATATACATACATTATCGTGGGATGCGGAGCTATGTGCGCTTTTTGGTATCCCGATGAACCTGCTTCCGGAGGCGCAGCCGTCGGCTTCTGATTTTGGCACAGTAACGGAAGGCATTATTGGCATTGAAAGTCTTGCCGGTGTTGGTATTTGTGCGGTTATTGGCGATCAGCCTGCCGCGCTTTTCGGGCAAATGGCACTTGACCCCGGCGATCTGAAAAACACGTATGGAACGGGTTGCTTTTGCCTCATGAATACAGGTGAGAATATCGTTTCCTCCGAAAACGGCCTTCTTACGTCAGCCGCTTGGACACTAAACGGGAAAACCACCTACGCTCTTGAAGGCAGTGTTTTTAATGGTGGCTCCACAATTCAATGGCTAAGAGACGAAATGCAGATGATTTCGCGTGCTTCGGAATGTGATACGCTTGCCGAATCGGTCGAAGATAATGCTGGTGTGTATCTGGTACCGGCCTTTTCCGGCCTTGGTGCACCTTATTGGGATATGTATGCACGCGGAACGATTGTCGGATTAACACGCGGTACAGGAAAAGCGCATATTGCACGTGCATGCCTTGAAGCGATTGCGTACCAAGTGTATGATCTCATCGAGCTTATGAAAAAAGATTCCGGCTTCGCCGTTACTTCACTTCGTGTGGATGGTGGCGCGAGTGTCAGTGCGTTTTTGATGCAATTTCAGGCGGATATTCTAGATGTGCCCGTAGATCGTCCTCGTGAGCGTGAAACAACTGCTCAAGGAGCTGCCTATATGGCCGGAATTTCTTGTGGATATTGGCAAGGGACAGATGAATTGCGGCACTTGAGGACATGTGATAAGCTTTTCGTGCCGAATATGAAGGCGACCGAGAAAAATCGTCTCATCGACCTTTGGAATCGCGCGGTGGCACGTTCTGGTAAGTGGGCCGATCAATAAGAACGATTGGCAGGAACGACCGAAATAATCGACTGTATGTGCCGAGACGAATGAAGCCGAAAAAGGAGTTTTTTCATGACCGCTTTGCTATATGTGATTGTTAAACTTGCTATCATGGTGTCACTTGGTATTTGTCTTCGCAAATTTCGCGTGATTGACGAGAGAATTCAAAAAGGTCTTTCCGAATTGCTTTTAAAGGCAATCTTGCCATTCAGCATTATTTCTTCTGCAAATTATGATTATTCTATTGAGCTCGTCAAGGCTATGCTGGCGACGGGTGCGGCTGCAATGTGTTATTACGCCGTGACATTGGTACTCATGCGGAAATTAAGCAAGAAGCTCCCGCTTGAAGACGACGAGAAGCGCATCTTTGTGACGATGACGGTTTTTGCGAACACAGGATTTGTCGGATTTCCTTTGATGTATGCACTTTACGGAGAAAGAGGCTTATTACTCGCCGTAATATTTAATATGGTATATAACTTATTTATGTACACCTATGGTATTCATCTTGTCAGTGGGAAGAAGGGCGAGCTTCGTCAATTGATTCTAAACCCGGTGACGATTGCATCGGTCGCGGCGATTGCACTATTCATCTCGCCTTTCCGTTTGCCGGAAATCATTGTCGACCCAGTTGCCGATATTGGGGCAATGACAATTCCGCTTTCCATGATTATCATCGGCTCGTCTATCGCGACCTTGCCATTTCTCAAGGTGATAAGTGACGTGAAAGCATACGTGACTTCGTTAATGCGATTGGTTATCATTCCGGGACTAGCTCTTCTTGCCATGTTTATTCTGTATCGCCTTGTTCCGATTATGCCAACTACAGCCGCTGTCATTGTGTTGATGTGTGCTTTGCCATGTGGCTCGATGAACGTTATCTTTTCCGAAAAATACAATTGCGCACCGAAATTCGCGGCGCGCTCGGTCGTGCAAAGCATGCTTTTGATGGTGATAACGTTGCCAATAATGATATTCTTTTGTTCGATTATTTTTGTTTAATGACACTTTACAGCACTCGTAAATAACAAAAAATAATTGACAATAATCCGTTCACCCTTTATATTATAGTTTGACTATAATTGCTCTAGTAGAGATATCGTTAGCGAAGGCCTCAGTAAGGCGATCACGCTTTCGCGACAGGAGGGATAAACCCAACATGGATATAGCATTTCATTGTCCGAATTGCTCGGCGGATTTGATTTTTGATGAGTCGAAGAAATATCGTTGCTGTTTTTGCCATACCGATTTAACACCGGCAGATGAAGTTCTTGAATTGGAAGGCGGATATTACGTTAGTGAAGCATGGGACGAAAAGGCTTATCATTCATTTACCTGTGAAGAATGCGGTGGTCAGGTATTCGCAAGAGTAGCAGATGGTCAAAAGATGGATTGCCCACTTTGTGGTGTTTCGAAGCTTACGGATAAGGGCCCGGCGCTAGGGGCGATGCCACGTCGAATGATTCTGTTTTCCTACAATCGACAAAAAGCGGAAAGCGTTTTTGAAGAATACTGTCGAAATAACTCGGCTGTCGGACGTGCACTGGTAACTGATGAGAACAAGGCCCTTCTAAAGAAGGTCTATGTTCCGTGTTGGATATTTAACTACGAAGTATTAGCGAACGTGCGACTCACCGCAATGTTGAAGCATATTCCTACGCAATCAATCTTGGACACGGCGGCTCCGGAACAATTAAAAGAGCTGATGATGCCGCTTCGTTCTTCTTTTAAAAAGATTAATAATAGCCTTCGCGGTGTCAAAGAGACGCAGGAACTACCGACCGAAAGAATCACAGGTGGTGTTTTATCATGGATGGGCGTACCTTTTGACGCGACTGGATGTTTACCTGACAATACGGTTCGCAACATTCAACCATATGATTTTTCTAAGATGGTCCCGGTTACGACAACGGCATTGGGTGATGTTCCGGTCGTAGCGACATATAAAGATGCGATTTCAATGATGCAAGAGTTCATGGGGCGCATCAAGAAATGGACCCGTCAAATGATATATGACGCACATTCTGTGCAATACGATATTTCCTTCTATTCTGATAAGACCGATTATCCACTTGGTATCGGAGAACTTGTCCTCTTACCGATTTGGGCTATGCGAGGCGAATACTTAGGAAGAGAGTTCCACTATGCCATGAATGCTCAAAACGGTGTCGTCGAGGCAAATATTCCGATGGCGAAGGTCGCATCACAAAATGACAAGACCGGATATCACGAATATGCCAATATGGACCGCTGTACGGCATTGAAGGACACACACTTTGAGTTCGATCTATATAATCCAGCGCACGAAATTCTTGATTACTCCTTCTTTGAGAAGCCGAAAACAAGAAAACCAAAGAAGCCGGATGATTTTGATGCGCAGTTGATGGTTCACACCGCAACGGAGGCAGACATTAAGGCAGATGAAGAGGCGAAGAAACGCGCTGAGGCAATGGAAAAACGTCGTGCTGAAGCGGCAAATCGCCCAGAGGGTGCGCCACTTCTTGATATTCCGATTGTGACCAATATTAGCGATTTAACGAAGATGCCTCAGAAAAAGAAACTGGAACCGATTACTCGACCAGCTGCCATTAAAGCAGCAGCCAAGGAAAATCCGGGCGAGATGAAAGCTGCAGTGGAAGCACCGGCGTGGGCGAAGAACTCGAAGCCGACGGAGGTCGCTGTTCCAAACAGCAATCGTACCGTTCGAACAAAGAAGCCTGCCATCGAGAAAAAAGAAACACAGGTACCGGTATGGGATCGCCCGCAAGACGCAAGCGTGAACGCATTTGGTGCACATGTTCCGGAAAAGAAAGTATCCAGCATGAAGGCGAAGGTGAATGGTGAAGAAGAGCAACCAATCGAAGCCGTTCAAGCTCCGGCATCGACTCTTTCCTCGTCGAAGACTATGGAACAAAACCATCCAGCGTGGGAGTCCGCATATATTTCGAATATGTCGGATGTACAGTCTACGCAAATAGCATCTCCATTGATGAATCTGGATGGCTTGACTCTTGCTGATTTGGATGCCGAGACAATCAATTCCTTGCCACTCAGCGCACTTAGAGAGCTGAAGCGTCGTGAAGCCGCGATGGAACAACCGAGTACGGAAGAGAAAAACGCGACGACTACTGTATCACGTGCAGACAATGATACCGATGATTCATTAAAGTCGACTACCAAGAAGGGCATCGTTGAATCTGCGGATGATATCGTACCCGATAAGTCACGTAAGACTAAATCGGCGGTTGAGAAAGCGGATGATATCGTTTTGCAGGCCAAGAAAGCCACGACACCGAAAACAACATCACAACCACTCCCGATGAAGGAAGAAGTGACACCTGTCGGCGCTGATACGTTTGAAAAGGAAGAGCAACACCTTTCTCTTTCTTTCATGGAGAAGAAGGCTCCGATTATCGAAGAAGAAAAGCACATGCCACTTCCTATGGTTGAGAAAGACGAAGATGTCTTGCCAACACCGAAGCCTGTTTCGAAGCCTCTTGCTCCGCGTGAACCATCTCCGCTTGCGCAAATGGCTCGTTCTGTTTCAACACCATCAGAAGATGATTCAATTCATATGCCACGCAAACCAATTTGGGGTGAAATGCCAGCGGGAGAGACACCCGACTGGGCAAAAAAAACAAGTGCGTCCGCTACAACTGTTGGTCAAAACGGACAGATAAAGCGTCCGCCACGCCCGAATATGTCTGTGCCGGCATCACAAGATTCGACATTACAACATAAAGCTCCAGTGCAAGCGACTTCGGCATCAGAACCGACGACATCACGTGAATCCGTTGCTGCGACGCGACCGGGGGCAGCTTCTCGTCCTGGAACGTCAACGCGTAGTGATTCCACGACGAGCCGTCCGACGGTAGCAACCAATGCACCTTCGACTCCAAAAACGGATACGTCTTCCGTAAGCCGTAGTCCTCTTTCATCTGCAATTACGCCGCCTCCGACATGGGGAAGACCGGAAGATTCGATTTCTCCTTTTGCATCGCGCAGAAGCGTATCACAGGAAGAAACGCAAGCGTCAACGACGGCGGCACAAGCAACTAGTGGTCCTGCCATGCGTGGACATAGAAGCCAAGAAGAGAATTCTTCGAAGTCCGTACCGATTTGGGAGCGTTCAATTCGTAGTGATCGACCGATTCCGACATGGGCATCACCATCAACGGGATTGCCTGAACCAGAAGATACGAAACCTCGTTTTGCAAAGCCACAAGATATCGTAATTAATGTTGAAAAACCGAGAAACAATAGTGTTCTTGCTGCTGCCGATCATTCAGCAACAAGCCGCGGTGGAGAAATGCCATTACATCAGAAGGAAGAGTTAACGATTGACGAAGATAAACAGCCATCGACTTCTTCGTCCTCCGCAAATGAACCGGCCGCAACACGTCCGGGTTCAGCATTACGTCCGAATACGACGCTCGATGAAACAGTAAATACTTCTGTTCGTGGCACCGAGGATGAATCTTCTCCAATTACATTCTCGAGCGATCGTCCACGCACATATCGCGAGAGACGCGCATTAGAAGAAGCGGCACGTCAGGCCAATGTCCAAGCGGCTTTCAAAGCATCAAGTGAGGATGCGCCCGTATTTGCTCCAAAGGCGGAACAGCCCGTTGAAGAACCGGTTGAGTATACACGCTCGGTACCGATGACCATTCATACGGCTGACGTCGAAGAAAGCAATCGCGAACAGGACGAAGAAGTTCTGCCGGCATTTTCGGTAAAAGAATCGACCATCAATGTGGAGAATACAAACATGGCTGCGGTGATGCTGCGTCCTGGTAGCAGAACAGTAGAAGAGAGCAATTTGACAGAACATCCGACAGGAACAACTTTGCAAGAAACAGCACAACCGGTCGCCACGGGTACACGACCGCCTGAGGATGAAGGATTACCAAGATACGGCGGCGAACGACCGATCCCATCGCTAGCATATGGCGGAATGGATCCAATTCGCAAAGGAATCGTTGAAGAGGAAGCGGCGGCTCGTCGTTCGTTAAGCGATATTCCGAAGTTTGATCCGAATGGACCAAGCCCATTTGCCAAGAAACCGATAAGACGGGAAAGATAATCATTCTTTCGAGCATTCTCAAACGAAGACTTTTCATCCTTACCGTCTGAATGATAGGAGTGAATTGTTATGGATATTGCGTTTGCATGCCCCAAATGTCATGCTAATGTTATTACAAACACGCACGATAAATACGAATGCGTGTTTTGTCATACGCCGCTTTTGCCAGAGAATCAAGTGGAAAAGGTAGACGGTGGTTTTTATTTCCCGGAATACAGCGCGTTGCGAGATTATTATTCTTATGAGTGTCCTCAATGTAAGACGATAATGTTTTCGGAAACGGATTTATCTTCCGCCCGTTCGACCTGTATTGTTTGCGGAAAAGAAAGAGTGCCGAAGGTCGACAATAAACAACACCCTTTTCCCAAGGCTCAACAAATCGTACCATTTTACGTCGATGCGAACGAAGCGAAGGAAGCTTTTGAAAAATCCATGAAGGAAAAGTTCTTTCTTTCCGGAAAATACACCAAGCTCGCTGAAATGATGGTGAAAACGTACTTGCCTGTTTATATCTTTGATTATGAAGCATTTACCAGTGCGATTGTCACCAAGAATTTGGCTGAAAAAGTACCTACAACGTACAAAAATGATAACCAAAAGAGAGTCGAGAACACGGCTATTATGCGTCCGATGTCTTCGACAGATGGTTATTATGTCGATCGAAATGTCGGAGGACAATTCCGCTTTAACGACATCCCAATCCCTGCTTCGGACTATATCAGTAACGATTCGTTTGATGATATTGGCCCATATTCCTTTTCGATGAGCAAAGACTTTGATTCGGTCGATAAGAATAACGCTATTTTCGTCATGCCTAACCGGTCGGGTCAGGAAATCATGGATGATTTAATTGCCCATATCAAGCTGTGGGTGCGCGGCATCTGGGTTAGTGAGGAAGAAAAAGAATCGGCGGTTGTGTCCTATGTCGACCAGTCGAAATACGAGGAAAGCCTTGGCATCTTAACCTACTTCCCTTATTGGCAGATAAAAACTACTGTGAAGGGAAAGCCATTCCATTGGCTGATGAATGCGGTTAACGGAAGGATTGCGTCTTCACGCCCCATCTATCGTCCTTCGGAATGCCGTGCATACCTCGACATTCCGAACTCGTCTGCATTAATCGATATAGCGATGAATGAAAATGCTGTGGACAAGGTTCTGATTCGCATGGAAAGAAATGTACGTGTTGCGCCAGCCAAGGTTGTTGTAAATCAAAAAAATGTTGAAGAAGCGTATCATGGTGTTGACAGTGATAAATTTGCCTTGGAAAGGCAAGTCAACATTCCGAGTGCCCCTGTACCTCTCCCCGAAAAGCATTCGGAAATCTATCTATCCATTGATCAAGCACGTAGTCAACAGCTCGGAAGAGGCTCCGGCTTCTTCCCGGCAACGGATCGTAGTCTTGGAAGCAATATCCCTAAAGCTCCGGCAAAATCGGCGATGGACGTTGCGTTGGAAATCGGATTGGAGGATATTCCCGAATTTGACAGTGAAGGACCCTCCCCGTTCAAAAAAACGACCTCCGATGCGTCTTCCGAATAAGCTACAAGTTCGAGACTTGTGCAATAAGGAGTATTTATGGAATCAAAGAAAATCAATGCAGTGAATTGTTTTCTTATATGCACAATATTGGTAATCATCTACTTTGGCTCGATGATGATAATCAATGCGATCATAAAGGGGGCATATCCGAATTCTATTGGAACACATGGTTTCTTGGTTACGCTTGTCTTTTGTATGGTCAGCATTGTTTTGTATAATATTCAACTTGTTCTCCATGAACTAGGACACTTGTTTGCGGGCTTGATTTCCGGATATTCTTTTATAAGCTTCCGAGTATACAATACTGTTTGGATAAAGAAGAATGGAAAGCTCGCGATCAAGAAATATAAGCTTACCGGAACGGCGGGTCAATGCTTAATGAAACCACCGCTATATCAAGAGAACGGAAAAAATCCGATTAATCTTTATCAACTCGGCGGAGTGCTCATGAACATGTTGTGTGCCGGTATATTTGGCGGACTCTGTCTCTTGCCGATTGCACCGATTAGCCGTGCGTTTTTTATCACTGCTGCGGCAATGGCGTTGATTCCTGCCGTAATAAATGGCATTCCGTTTTCCGGCAAAATGTTGAATAACGACGGAGCGAATATCTTGGCCTGTAAACGTAACCCATTGATGATTCGTGTATTCTACACACAGATGATTACACTTGCGGAATACGCTGAAGATGCTCGCATGAAAGATATAGACGAAGCCAATTACTTTTTTCCTACGGAAAAAGAGATGACGACAGCAATAATTACCACGCAATACGTAAACAGTTGTTGCTATTACATCATCAATGGTCGATTAGATGAAGCTTATGAAAAACTAAAGTGGCTTCATAATCATACGGAGATACCAAGAAGCGGAATAATAGGTGCCTTTATCGATATGGAGTTAACCTACCTTTCATTGCTTACCGAACAGCCCAAAGATGAACGGAACTCTTTTTTATCAAAAACAACAATGGACTTCATTCAGAAGATGAAGGAAAATCCTACCGTTTTGCGCTATCAATATGCGAAGGCGTTACTCGAGGACAATAATACGAATGACGCCCAAAACATACGTGAACAATTCGAGAGCATGAGGAATACGTACCCATATCAAGGGGAAATCCTTGATGAACTCGAATTAATGAATCGAGTCGATGAGAAGTACAAGGAGGTACAATCGTATGCGTGAAGAAAAAAAGCAGATGAAGGCAGAAATTTCAGAAATGCAAGGAGAACTCCTTACTCTACAACAGGAAATCAAAAAGGCGGGGATTTCAGTATTTGTTCTCGTGGAAGGCTTTGCCGCATCGGGCAAGGGTTCATTGATTAATCGCTTAATTACTTGTATCGATCCGCGCTTTTATCGCGTCTGTTCTATGGATCGTCCGAGTCCGGAAGAAACGAGAAGACACTTTCTTTATCGCTATTTTCGAACCATTCCTGAACAAGGAAAGTTCACGTTCCTAGATAGCGGATGGCCGTCAATTCTAGCTACTTCAAATTTGGAACGAAGCATCACGTCAGATACATATAAGCGTCGTATCGAATTTGTTAAGCAATTTGAGCGGTCATTGACTGAAAACGGATATCTTTTAGTGAAAATCTTCCTGAATATCGATGAAGATGAACAGAAATGCAGACTCAATCGCCTGCTCGCTGACCAAGCAACCGCATGGCGGGTTTCAGAGCATGATGCATGGGAAGCGAAGAACTATTGCGAAGTTAAGGCGGCTTACCAAGAAATAATGGAAAAGACGGATTCGCCTTTTGCTCCATGGCATGTTATCGAAGCGAAAAAACCACTTATCAGTGAATTCTACGCACTTCGCTATTTAATCGACGCCATCTCCGATCGTTTGCACAACGGAATCGACAAGAAAGCGGTTGCAAAATATGTACCGAAACTCCCGAAGCCGATATCTATGCCGCTTCTACACGAGGTTGACCTATCTCTTGCGCTACCCCGCGAAGACTACGAGGAGCGTCTGAAAAAGGATCAGAAACGTCTGCGTGAGCTTCATAATCACATCTACGCCCGCCACATCCCCGTCGTCTTGCTTTTTGAAGGATGGGACGCAGCAGGGAAGGGTGGTGCCATAAAACGCGTGACGCAAGCACTCGATGCACGCGGATATGAAGTAAATCCTGTTGCATCGCCGACCCCACCAGAAAAGAATCGCCATTATTTATGGCGTTTCTGGGAGAAAATGCCGAAAACCGGGCATATAGCACTTTTTGACCGTACGTGGTACGGGCGTGTTATGGTAGAACGCATAGAAGGCTTTTGCGATCAAAAGGAATGGAAACGCGCCTACCGTGAAATGAATGAATTTGAATATCAGTTGGCATCGGAAGGCACAATCGTGATAAAATTTTGGCTTCAAATTGATAAAGACGTCCAGCTTGCTCGTTTCAACGAACGCCAAGAAACACCTGAAAAGCAATGGAAGATCACAGACGAAGATTGGCGTAACCGCGAGAAATGGGATGCATACGAAGAGGCCGTCAATGATATGCTACAGAAAACATCGACGGAATATGCGCCCTGGCATATTATTGAAGGCAATGATAAGCTTTATGCCCGCGTAAAAACCATCGAGATCATCATCGATGCATTGGAGAATGCACTCGAAAAGCCGGTGTTGTAACATTTACATAAAAAAGCAAAGAATAAAGCAAAAGCACGTGAACCCAGGAAGCAGGCGATTCTCTTGGAGGAGAAGCTAACCTAAGGTTCTCATGCTTTTGCTCTTTATTTACTGCATTATAGGCAACATAATCGTCCTAGAATGTCACGTAAACGATAGCCAGTATGAATGGAAGAACTTAGTTATCATGTAGTAATGCACGATCGCCGTTCGTCGCCATGACATCCTTATACCAATAGGCAGATTTTTTCAGCGTGCGCTTTTGTGTTTGATAATCAACATGGACAAGACCGAAACGCATATCGTATCCCTCTGCCCATTCAAAATTATCCATAAAGGACCAGTGCATATATCCGACAAGTGGAATTCCCTCTTCTTCAGCACGATGAAAGGAACGAAGATAACGAGTGGTATAATCGATTCTTGCATCATCCGGGACCGTACCGTCCAAGTGTACCCAATCGCAATTTGCCATTCCGTTCTCAGTAATCATTATCGGTAGGTGATAGCGCTCATAAAGGAACTTCGGCGACCAATAGAGAACATCCGGGGTGACTTCCCAACGGTTTGCCGTGCGCGCAAATCCCTCGAAGCCTTTGTTATGAAAACCGGCATTATCGAAACGGGGGATGCGGTTATAGATATTTGTGCCGTAAAAATCCAATGGAGCCGTAATTATCTTCCATTCGTCGGCGGAGATGACCGGCATAGCATCGCCGAGCTCATCATATGCTTGCTGTGGGAAATGTCCGAGGATCATCGGATCGGCCCACCATGAATTCGATAAAGTGTAATTCTCTTTACGAAGCGCAAAAGACATTTCGCGTGCACTCTCGATATCTTCGGGAGAATTGGAAAGCGGTTCGAATGTCGGACCGGTTATCGCGAAAGAAACCATCGGTTTCTTCTTTGCAAATGCGCGAATCGTTTGGACAGCTCGACCGTGTGCCAACAAAACGTTTTTGGAAATGATTCCGACATCTCGATCGTGAAGCTTTAGGAATGGGGCATGCATCCCCATCTTGTAACCCGATCCGACAAATATTTGCGGTTCGTTAATCGTCATCCAATAAGTGACTCGATCGGAAAATGCATCAACCAGAACACGTGTGTATTCGGAAAACCATTCTGCGACATCGGGATTCAGCCAGCCACCGCGATCGTAAAGTGCTTGTGGAAAATCCCAATGAAAAATCGTAACAAGCGGCTGAATGTCGTTTTTCAGTAATTCGTCAATTAAGTCGGAGTAGAATGCGATTCCCTTCGGATTCACCTCGCCTGTGCCGTTTGGCAAAATTCTCGGCCAGGAAATGGAGAATCGATAATTCTTCACGCCCATTTCTTTCAACAAGGCGACATCTTCTTTCATGTGATGATAGTGGTCACATGCGACATCGGCTGTCTCGTTATACTTTACGACGTTGTCATAGCCATGTGGATAGGTGTCCCAGATCGAAGCCCCCTTACCATCTTCATTCCAGGCTCCCTCGAGCTGAAATGCGGCAGAGGCAACGCCCCACATAAAATTCTTTGAAAAAGGCATTCGCTTATCCTCCTAACAATGAGAAATAGATTGTATCTTATACAAGCAGTATAACAAATGATAAAAATAGCGAATAGCAGAAAACTGTCTTTTCTATCAGATTTAAGTCGTTCTTTTATTTGCCATACAATCATAGGCAAGAATAACAAAGTGACAGGATAATCACTTTTTATTGGAGCATCATGGTATAATACAGGAAGCTTGGAAAGGGGATGAATTGAAGGAGGTTTAGCGAATGAATATCGCAATCATCACAGATACTTATTTCCCCGATATTAATGGTGTCACATCATCGATTTACACTTTGGCGATGGCCTTGCAAAAACGCGGTCACCGCGTCTATATTTTTGCAACATCGGAAAAATCTTCTACCGCGATTCGGAAAGTTAACAAGAATCCGGCAGTCTATCGCATTCCGTCAATTCCGATGGTATTGGTTCGCCCTTATCGAACGACAATGCCATATTCGGTACGTTTAATGCAGATATTAAAGCGATTGAGAATTGATATTATTCACACGCAGACGGAGTTTTCCATGGGCTTCGTCGGACTTTCTTCGGCGACGACATTGCATCTCCCGATTATTCACACCTATCACACGATGCTTGCTGATTATACGCATTACATTCTTAATGGCAAGGTAACGAAGATTATTACACCGGAAATGGCGGAGTGGTATAGCCGCCGATTCTGTAATTTGCCTACGGCGCTGATTGTACCGACTGAAAAGGTCAAGAATTCACTCGAATCGTATGGCGTTCAGAAGCCGATTTTTGTCATTCCTTCAGGAATAGATCTTTCGCCATTCCGACGTGAAAAGTATGCAGATGCGGAGATTACGACTCTTCGAAGTAAGTATGGACTGTTACCTTCGCACAAGGTCATCTTGAGCCTAGGTCGTATAGCGAAAGAGAAAAGCATAGACATGATCGTCGAAGAGATGCCGTTTGTTGTGGAGAAGATTCCGGAAGCTCGCCTCCTCATCATTGGTGATGGCCCGGCTCTTCAAGAACTGAAAGAATTGGCTGCAAGCGTGCATGCGACTCCGTATGTCATTTTCGCGGGCTCGGCGCCTTATTCCGAGATAGGTAAGTACTATCAGCTCGGAGATGTTTTTATCTCTTGCTCCACATCAGAGACTCAGGGGCTCACATATTATGAAGCAATGGCAGCGGGACTACCTGTAGTTGCTCGCCGCGACGACGCAGGAAACGTCCTTTTCCATGACGGAGAGAATTCGCGATTATTCGACGACGAAGCTGACATTCCATCCATTATGGAAGAATTATTCAGCGACGAAGATGCATTGAAGCGATATCGCGAACATGCTAAGGAATCGGTTGCAACATTCTCGTCGGAAACCTTTGCATCGCGCGTTGAAGATGCATACAAGAGTGCAATTGACCGGTATATTCTGGAAAAAGAATCGAGAAAAGTCACTTTGCGTCAGATTCCTAAGCCACGAAAATTACGCTACACGAAATTGGTCATGCGTCGTCCGGAATCGGATAACGCCTTTATTTCACCGGAGACGGAAGATATTTTCGATGCCATCGACGTTCTTAATTTACGTTCTAAAGGGGCGGAGCTCCGTAACGATGTGAAGGGCAGGACACGAAAAGCGTACAATTACATGAAGTTTTTCGGCCGCAGACAGATAAAGAAGATAAAAAAAGCCATTGATTCCGTAATGGATTAACGAATATTTTCGCTTGTTCAGTGTGCCGTAACACAACTAATCTGGAAAGCCTTATTGTCGTTTCAGATAGTAAATGGCAAGCTGCGTTCGGCTTTTGAGCTCGAGTTTGTCGAGCATGGATGTGATACTGTTACGTACGGTTCCTTCACTTAAGAACAGTTGCTCGGCAATCTCTTTATTGCTTAATCCGGCGCTGATTGCTTCCAAAATGTTCACTTCTCTCGGCGTGAGACATGCATAAAGAGGGTCATCAGTCGGAATGGATTTTGATCCAACTGTGGCGACGTCACCGCCTTTTTCCGGCTGATCATCGTAAAGTGAGGTGACAGGGAAGGTGATACGGGAGATAATCTCTTCGCCGAAAACGCTTTGTCCCGCACGCACCGCGGAAATCGCGGGGGCAATGGATTCGAACTTCTCTTTGAGTAAATAGCCACGTGCACCGATGCGTAATGCTTTAACGATATATTCATCGTCTGAGAAGGTCGTGAGGAAAAGAATTTTCGCTTCCGGAAATGCTGTAATCACCTCGGCTGCGCCTTGTAATCCATCTGTTCCCGGCATACGGATATCCATGAGTAATACGTCTGGTTGATGAGCCCGCCAGAGCGTTAACGCCTCGCTTCCATCATTGCCGGTTGCAACGACCTCGATGGCCGTGTCGGCGGAGAGTATGGTCGTAAGTGCGGATACGATAAAACGATCATCATCGATAATGATTAAGCGTGTTTTCATTTGTTGTCCTCCTTGGGGAAAGTGATGTGAAGACAGAAGCCGTCTTCTGTCGAGATGGCAGAACGACCATGTAATTCTTCCACACGCGCACGAATACTCGTGATTCCGATACCGGCAGATTGCGAAATTAGTAACGATTGGAGATCTTTACCGCGTACGGCTTCTCCATTATCTTCAATAATCAATTGCCACATAACCGGATGCTCACGTAAAGTGACTGTGACCTGTGTCGCGTCGGGGGCATGTTTGGTTACATTGGACATGCATTCTTTAACAATGGATATCATGGCGAAACGAATATTTTTCGGCGGCAAAGTCGTTGTGGCGACAGTGAGCTCGACCGGACATTGCGTAAATCCACGAAGGACGGCTTCAAGCTCGGTTTTCATATCCATGGAGTCCTCATGTAAATTGTGTATGCTCTCTCGAATCTGTGTCATACCGTCTGAAAGAGATGCTTGTAAGGCGGTGATGCCATCCTGCAAGGCTTGCACATTCTGGGCTTTCTCGGAAAGCTCTTCGGTATTGTTTGCGGTCTCTTTTTCTGAACTCTCTTCGTGAGAAAGACGGTTTGCCACAGCAGAGAGTGCTCCGGCTTGGAGAATTGAACGAGTAAGCACGTGACCGATACTGTCATGTAACTCACGGGAAATACGATTGCGCTCGCCTAATATGGCGACATGCACTTCGTAATCTTGCTTATCCATAAGTTCGTGATTCGCTTTTTTTAGCGTTCGTTGCTCGGATGTGAGGCCATCACGCAAAGAATTCAATTCTGTGGTTTTTCGGCGAGCCTCCGTAGTGCGAACGGACAAAAGACCAGCCACACCACATAATCCGCACACGAGGAATAAATGAAGTAAAGACAAGTCGTCTATTAACCAAGTTGCATTGACCAGCGAAAAAAGAAAAAGCAAACTCGGCCACGGCGATTTCACGACAATCAAATCATATAGGAATAGAGGGAAAAAACAGCAAAGCGGCGGAAAGAAGAGAGAGAGAATGCCGTAAGCAATAGATACGGCAACTGTGAATGTCCGCGAGGATATATATGTAACTGCTAAAGAAAGCGCAAATGCGATCAATAAATAAATCACGCAGTAAGGATTTATGTCGCTGGAGAAAAGAACCGCGACGCAACATATGACGAGCATGCCCTTATCAATCAAAACAGACATGACGACGTAATCCTCCTTTGGTATAGCTTAAGTTAGATTGTAAACTAAATTCACAAAATAGGATATGGCTATCATCTTGCAAAAATCTTTTACAACATGTATAGTCATTTCGAATTATGAAGGTGCAATCTTGAAAAGAATAGTAACTTTGCTTTTGGTGTGATAATTGCTGACTGTGCTTTTACAGCCTGCGCAAAACCCAAGGCGAAAGAAACCACGGAATTAAGAATAGTAATACAGAATATAGGTGAAAAAGGGCATTCAAATGAGAACAGAAATTGAGAATAAGGTCGAAGAATTCATCACTCGCATTCCGGAATTATACGGTATTGCTAAAAAGAAAGATTACGCTATTCCAGTGTGTGCTCTGCAGTTTTTAGGTGGACGTGGTCATATCGATACAGAACGTCTGAAGATGTTAAAGAAGGAATTAAAGCGTCGCTCTACGTGGGGCTCACCTTTCAGACAGTATTCAGGTCTGTCGACGATAGCTTTGGCGGCACAATCGTCGGAACCAGTTGAGCAGCTGGCGTTGATGTTTTTAGCGGAAACATATCTTTCTGATGCACTGGGAAAGAAAATGCGTAATGCAAGAGCAGCACGTTTGATGACAATTTTTACTGAGCAGAACCAATATGAAGCGACGGCGAAAGAGATTATTAAGATGATTTCCACCATAAATAAGAACCACCGCTTCCTAGCCTATCTTGAAGATCCGTTTTTAGCAGCAATGCTTTACTTTTCTGATATGTCTATAACAAATCAATGTGCGGACCGTATGGATATGTGCTATGAGATTTTGAAAACGCGATTCATGCCTTCTATTTCATTGAAGGAGACATGCTGCATGCTGTCGCTTTTACCAAATCGCACACCGCAGGAGGCTTGTGATTTCTACCTCGCACTCATTTCAGAAATGCAAAAGAAGAATTGCGTGAAATCCTTTAGCTATATGAATTACTTACTTGCGTTCATGACATTACTGCCAGATACGCCGGAAGCGATTATCGATAAGTGCGCAGAGACGGAAGCTCTTCTCTCGGCCAGCCCGTACTTTAGGCGTGGTGGAACGCATTTTTCTTCAGTCGGAATCTATACAGTGACATTGGTGATTTTGTCTTATGCGAGTAATTTGCCTGAGGATTATCCTCTCAACCGCACCTACATGGAATCTGTGGTTATTGAAATCGCTAATTTTTGCGCAGAATATATGACCGTGAAAAATTAATGATATTTTTTCCTTGGTTGTGAAGGGCATCGGTACGAAGTGTACCGATGCCTTTATTATTTGTTCACAAATGAAATACCTCGCATATGTGGCGTTTACAGAGCATTCATAAATCTTTTGCTATGATGCGTATGGGGTTACGAAATAAATGTATACCTGAACGGAGGAAACAAAAATGAAAAAGTATCTTTTAAAGGGATTATGTGTAGTAATTTGCATATCCATGATTGCAGCAATGAGTGTTGCCTGTAAATCGAATAGTTATTCCAAGGATGAGGATTCTGACGAGAAAACCAGTGATCGTGACAACGCTGAGGAAGATGACGAAGACGACGAGGACGAAGAGTCCGAAGAGAACAGAAATCAAGAACCAACAGAACCAGAAACACCGGAAAAATCAATAGTACCGGAAGAGACGGATGACCCGACGACATCGATTCCGCGTGAAGATGATGAATTTGTAATGCGTGAACCACGCACACCTGTGAATATCGAAGAACAAGTGATTTATGACGCAGATGGAGTGACAGCCACGGCTCTTTCCTATACAACAGCAGAATCGGCATATGGGATGGATGTTCTTGATTATGAAGTAACGAATCAAAGTGATACTGATATCGTCTTCGATATAGCAGGCGTCGCAGCAAACGGCATAATGACGACGAACGAATCCAACGTTACGGTTCCTGCGGGTGAAACCGTACAGGATTATGTTTACTTATCAATAGAGGATAATGACATCACAAGTATTAATACAGTCGGAGAAGTATTGTTGTATATCGAAGTCTTAGATGCGTATTCATACGGCTTGATTGGGAATGAGACAGCTTCCGTTATTACAGATGGTTATGATGATAAGGATTATAGTTTTTCGGCCATTGGAACTACAATCTACGATGAAAATGGATTCTCAGTAATTGTTGGTGAAGGCGAATGGAGTCAGGATCTATATTGTATCGAAATTTACTGCATGAACGATAGTGATGATATTTTCATGACATATTGTGACAGTGTCAAAATAAACGGAAATGATGATTTTAGCGTCTACGCGCAAACGATTTTGGGTGGTACAAATGGCTACACGTACTTGTTTGTCATGGCGGACAGTCTGGAAGCTCTCGGGATTGAACAGGAAGATCTGGAAACCATATCTTTTAGCATTGAGATATTGGATTACGTGAACAATTGTGAGGTCATCGCAACCAGTGAGGAATATGTACATCAGGTTGCCTGATTCTGAAAAAACAAAAATTTGGTTTTATTTCTTTTTGATTGCTCGTTCCCGACGTAGGGAGCGAGCAATTTCACATCCAATCACTACGAGAAACATGGACGTCCCGATGGCGGAAAGGATGGTGCCTTCCCGTTTGAGAGGCGCATGGAATTCGATACGTATGGTGTGGTGTCCTGCCTCGATTTTTGCGCCGATGAAATCTTTATCGACTCTTTCGACAGGGACGGATTGACCGTCAATGATGATATCGAATCCCTCGTCATAGGGGACAGACATGACGAAATATCCATCCTTCGTAACATCAATCGTGCCGGAATAAATGTTGCCTTGTGTGGTCTCGCGGTCGATGTTATAGGCATCCAGGTCGTTTGATATTTCCCGAATATTTGCAAGTGGCATGACATAAACTTGAATATCGGAAATTTGGTAGGCACCTTCGGATACGCGAATTCGGAAGTTCTTCATAGGTGTTTTACCGGCAATAAAGACGTACTCGAAGCTGTTGTTTCCGTTGAAATATTTTCCGTCGGCGTTTGTTAATTTGTTGGTGGTGCCATTGATGGAAATCTTGACGGTCGGTGATTTTCCTTCGTTGATGACGTTGTTTACGTTGAAACGAAGGAGCACGACGCTTTGAGTCAACGGCTCCGGCAAGTCATAATTAAAGCGGATACTTGTTTCAGATGAGACAACATAATCATCTTCTGACAGCTTCTTAACAGGTAATTGTTCGACTAATTCCGGGACCGAAGACAGTGTCATTGCAGTGATTTCCGATGAGAATCCGCTGTCAAAATAGGGCGTGTCGACAATGGTGTATTCCATCAATGCCTCGATGTCATAAGGGTATTCTAGAGTGTTGAACTCGGCTTCACTCATGATTTTATCGCTGGCATATCCGACAGGAAAGGCGTAGTTGGTCATGAAAAGGCTTGTCGAACCAATAGTTGTCACGGCGGAGTACCCGGGTATCTTCTTTCCTGCGACCCCGACCAAGTATTTTTGCCCCATATACATGTTATAAAGATAATTACGTGATTCAGTCATCAGGGCGGCATTCCGATATTGGTTTTCGTTATAGAGCTCATCGAAATAGAAGTCGCTTAAATAACGGTTGTGAAGCGACGAATAGATGGTCGTACGATACATCTCGGTGTTATAGGCGAAATTTACGGTGTCGTGTGTCTTAATAATAGAGCCGAAGCGATAGAAAGAAGAATCGTCTTTCAGTGTTTGATTGATATAATCATTGATGGTTGAATCATAATCAGTATATTCCGAGACCATTGGTACGTATTTTTCTTTTGCATTGATGGATATACAAGCAATCAAGCAAAAGGAAATCAATGGAATGACGAGTGTCCGACGTTTTCCAATACGGTTATATAATGCAATACCTGCGAGAATCATGATTACATCGATTGGAAAAGAAACCATGATGATGGTGTAATAATTCATGTCTTGGCCGAAAAGACAGGACGTTCCGAATAAGCAAGTGCAAGCGAGACTGGCAATTAATAAAGAAAGACGTGACACTTTCTTTTGGAATATGCTATCGATTGCGTTACCAACAATCAACATAAATATCGGTAGAAACGGAATCAACACTTTTGCATCGAGATAGAGTGTACCGTTCAACAGGTAAATGAATATCGGACAGCAGAAGAAGAGTGAAAAGCATACGGATAACATAAAGACGTGCTTTTTCCTTGAAAGGAGACCGATGATGACAGCGATGACGCCAAATCCCATTGTTCCGATTGAATAAGGGTTATATACGATATTTCCCAGAATTGGTTTGAAAAGAAGGGGGAGCCATGCGGTCGTGCTGCCGCCGGCACTCGGATCGCGACCGTTCAGTAAGACGAACGCTGTCGGTAACAATAGGATGCCAGCCATAAATATCGCAATAATCGGCGCAATCAGGAATGAAAGAAGCTTCTTTATCATTTCTTTCGTCATGAAACGATCCGATTCCCGGATTTCGAGATACCAAAAATAGAGCACTATAGCGATAAGCGCGCCGACAGAGAAAAAGTAGCTCGAGAGAATGATACATAGGGAAGAAATAATCAGGAGCACCCGACTCTTTGTTGCTCGAAAGCGTTCTACACCGATGAGGGCGAGAAGCAAAAACGGCATGTAATTGACGAACATGATATGTCGGTGGCTGTGAAAAATCAGGGACGTCGAAAAGATGAAGAGAAATGTTACTAGAAACGCATTATCCGCTCCAAATTTTGGCTTGACCCAATAGTAGAATAAAGCAACATCGACGTAAAGAGAGAGAATGCTAACAACGATTATATACAAGACCATCGGCACATTGGGGAACAGAAACGATACCAGAATGATCGGACTAAAAAGTCCATAATAGGATAGATAGTATATATTTTGCCCGGCGCCGAGATTTGCGGCGAAATCCGGAAAAAGGTCGTGTGTATCGTAAAAAAGCATTCGGAAATAATCGGGGATAGCCCAATGCTGGTTATTCCAATCTATGGTTGAGCCAAATTTGTATCCCAGACATGCCAACGTCAAAAGGAACATACATAAAATCAATTCGATGATGAGTATATAGAAGTAGTCTTTCTTGTGTAAAACACGGTTATTTATCATAAACTATCTGTCCTCGATGAGTGTCCAATCCTCATACACATTCATATGCGAAAGCTTTTTCACGGTATTGTCCTGCGAGCTGTAATGGGAAAGAAGGTCTTCCTTAAAACACAGACGACTATCATCGATTTCTTGTGGCAGATTATCGGCCGTTTCCAGTTTTTTTGCCGAATAATAATCACCGAAAACATAAAGATCTGCCATCGAATCGGACGCGTAATACACTTTGCATACAGAATCGTGGGTCATGATGTGGTGCTGGTGGCCATATTCACCCTTCGCATTATGCGTCACGATGAGTGCCCAATCATTGGCTTCAACGATTTTCTGGATATCCGCTTCCATTTGCTCCCTAACGGCTTTCCAATTACTTCGTAAGCCGCATACTTTATCGGGGTAAGACAATTGCAAGAATTGGCAATCTGCGGCCTCCATCACTGAAGCAAATTCTTTTGCGCGCTCGGAGTTTCGTCCGCCAGTCAGGCAAACGACCAAATAATCATGAGAATAGAGATGTGCGCCACCCCAGAGCGTTTCGTCATCCGGATGTGCGACAATCATGAGGTTCTTGGCTTTTAAAAAATCAATTGTTGCTAATGCTTCATCGGTGAGGGCGGGTACACGATTTGCATATGATTCAATGCAATGTCTCCCAATAGCAAGAATAGTGGTAACCAGCACCAACGTGGCGACCACGATGCTTACTAATCGTATAAGACTGGATTTCCCATGTTTCATTTCCGAAACTCCTTACCAACGAGCATTTTCTTTCCACGCCATAGTTTACTGGCCTTTCTCCCAAAAAGCAAAGCCCATCCTTCGCACCTAACTTGTTTTATGCGTTTAGAGCCACGTTATGTGGAAAGTGTCATGCAACGGAAAAAATGAAAACCATGACATTTCTCACAATCGAAGAGGAAGAATATCACTATTGTCGTATTCGGTCATTCGGTAGAATGACACCATAGAAAAAGGAAGGGCAGGGCAACATTATGATTATTCATGTAAAAGATTTAGTAAAAAGATATGGCGACTTAATCGCATTGGACCACTTAAGCCTCGACATTCAGGAAGGCGAAGTATTCGGACTATTAGGACCGAACGGCTCCGGAAAAACGACAGCGATTAATTGTATGCTTTCTCTTCTTGCGTACGATAAAGGTGAAATTGAGATTTTTGGGAAACCGATGACTCCATCGAGCTATGCATCGAAACGAGATATCGGTGTCGTGATGCAAAATGTTGCCGTTATTGATGAATTGACCGTGCTTGAAAATGTCGATTTCTTCTGCGGACTGTATATCAAAGACAATAAGGAACGCAAAGCACTGGTTGACGAGGCAATTGAGATGGTTGGTCTCAATGATTTTCGCAAATTCTATCCGAAGAAGCTCTCCGGTGGACTTCTTCGCAGATTGAATATCGCATGCGGCATTGCCCATAAGCCGAAGCTTATCTTCTTTGATGAGCCAACTGTGGCCGTTGACCCGCAGAGTCGAAATAACATTCTAGAAGGAATTAAGAATTTAAATAAGAGTGGAGCGACGATTATCTATACTTCGCATTACATGGAAGAAGTAGAACACCTTTGTAATCGAATTGCCATCATGGATAACGGTCAGATCATCGCGCAGGGCACCAAGCAAGAGCTAATCGATATGGTAAGAATCGGAGAAAAAATATCGATAGAGCTTCTTCTCTCGAATCCGGAGGATGTTCTTCCGTGGGTCAAGGAGATGGAATTTGTTTCTTCGGCAAAAATCAAAGAGGGCATGCTCGTAGTAAAAGCGAAGCAAGAAACCAATGCGATGTCGAAACTTTTGGATGAGCTGGGCAAACGGGATATAAAGACGGGCCGCATTTTCGGTGAGCGCCCTTCGTTAAATGACGTGTTCCTAGAGATAACCGGAAAAGAACTTCGTGACGCATAAGAGGAGGACAATAATATGAATACCGCAATCCGTATTTTTGGTTACCGACTCAAAGGGCAATTACGCGACAAGGGTGTCATTTTCTGGACTATAGCTTTCCCGTTTTTGCTCGCGACATTCTTTTCGCTTGCGCTTTCGAATGTTTCGAATGGATTTGAGCGCGCGAAGCTCGGTGTGGTGAACAATGCGCAGTACGAACAGAACACGACCCTCAAATCGCAAATCGAAGAACAATCGAAAGAGGACAACGAAGACGCGATGTTTGAAACCACATATTTTGACGCGCAAGAAGATGCAGAAAAAGCACTCGCCAACGAAGAAATTGAAGGTTTGATGATGCTCAATGAAAAGGGTGAAATCACATTGCAGTTTACCAAAGCCGGAGTATCGCAAACGATGATTCGTGAATTCTTTGATTGGTATAACCAAATGAACAAGACGATTACAAACATCGCAACAACAAATCCTGCAAGCTTGGCCAAAATCAGCGAATTAACTTCGCAGGAGTATACTTATTCGAAGGCTCCTGATGGCCCTATTGCCGATATTGTGGTGGTTTTCTATTATGCACTTCTTGCGATGTCCTGCCTCTATGCTTCCTTTGCCGGCTTGCGCGATATAGCCATATTGCAGGCAAATCAATCGACTTTGGCAGCGCGCCAATCCATGGCTCCTGTAAACAAATGGAAGCTCGTCGTTGTGACACTTTCCTCTACGGTTCTTGTACAATTCATCACGATTCTTCTCTTGATTGCATATTTAAAATTTGGGCTTGGTGTGAGCTTTGGAAGCAACATCGCACTATTAATTCTGGCCTCGTTTTTGTCGGTTGTTTTCGGTGTCCTGCTCGGCGCCTTTATCGGAGTGATTTTGAAAACAAATCTAAGCGGAAAAATTGCAGTGGTTCTCGCCTTCTCTATGATTTGCAGTTATTTGGCGGGTCTTATGGATTCTGCAGTGAAAACCAAAGTCATTCAAAAGGCCCCGATTATGCAATACATTAACCCAGGCAATTTGATTGCAGATGCTTTCTATTCACTCTACTACGTGAGGGATATGACTCGTTACTGGATGAACATAGGGATTCTCAGTGCCGGTATTATTGCCATGCTTCTCGTTGTCACATTGATTCTTCGTAAGCAAAGCTACCGCTCGCTTGCGATTTAAGGAGGATAATTATGCATATCATAAAAAACGTCTGCAAAGTCATTGCTCGTAATTGGCCGGTTCTTGCCATATATATCGGAGTGTTTATGTTTTTCTTCTTTTCTATGGCGCAAAAGGAATCACAAACCATGACGAAAGAGTTCATGAGTATTAGACAAGACATTATAGTCATCAATCAAGATGAGGGTAACGCATTCTCTGACTCTTTTCTGGACTACTTGAAAACGATTCATAATGTGAATACGGATTATGCTGACGAAGAAATTGCCGAGGACGCTGTAAGCTCGGGGGAACAGTATCTACTTTTGGTGATTCCGGAAGGCTTCGGTGACGACTTTGTAAGTAATACTCATGAATTAACCATCAAACGTGTCTGCAGCAAACAGGCTTCCATCGAACAGCAAATCGAAATGCAGCTCAACAAGTATTTCGAAATCAGCCGAATCTATATTGGAACGACGGGCGAAGATGGCGTACAAAGTGATGAACAAATCCGCGCCATCGCCGAAAATGTAAAGAATGATATCTCATCATCGGTAGAAACGAGTTGGAAGGGATCTGATGTAAGTGTTTCGTTTGAAAACGCATCTCGACATTTTACGTTCTTTGCCTATGCTGCACTCGGCATTTGCATCCTCGGAACCTATACCATCTTCAAAGCTTTCCGCTCGCAAATGACTGCAGCTCGTATCCGTTGCGCTCCCATCAAGAACGCGAAGATGACTTTCCTTATTTTCGTCGGCAGCCTGACCTTCTTGGGCCTTATCTTCCTCGGATTAATCGCGATATGTGCCAGCTCAATGTTTGACGACATGAGTAATCCTCGTATTTGGATGTTGATCATCAATGCATTGGTATTCTATATTGTTTGCCTCTCACTCGGTTTGCTTATCAGTGCATTAATTCGTAATGAGAACCTTATGACCTTTGTGTCAAACGCTGCTTCCCTCGGCCTCTGCTTTATAAGTGGTGTTTTCGTTGATCAGACATACTTAGCAACTTCGGTCAAAACCATAGCGAGTTTCATGCCTGTGTATTGGTATGTACGTGCCATTAACCTAGTAAAAGAAGCTACGAGCCTCTCCGGTGATGCTCTATCAAAAATTATCCTATGCATCGGCATTCAGCTTGGATTCGCTGTAGTCCTCTTCACATTATCTCTGGTTATCACAAAGCAGAAACGCATTAACGCATAAGCTATTGTGTCTGTGACAAACCTGCAATTCAGTGCATAATAGAAATGAGGATAGTATTATTCACAGAATGCAAAGCAGGTGATATTATGATAAATCTACATTTTCTACCAATAACCGGCGATCGTGGTTCAAATCTACCCATGATCGTCGGTGTTTGTTTGGCGGCAATCGGACTACTTGTTGTAATGATTCTCTTGATTCGCATGGCAAGGAAACAAAAATAGTATGGACAGTTCACAAAACCGTGATGACTTTACAAATTATTTTTGATAAGATGGAGAGGTCATTAAAGTAAGTTTTCTTTTTTCAAAAAGGTTACACATATTAAACCAGTTCTTTATTTCACGAATCGATAATTGATTCAGAAAAGAGGCGGACATGAGCAAGAATGAGTCAACAAATGGTTTAATGAAGGTCATTCCAATACTGATTTCATATATCGGGGCTGCGGCCGTCGTTTATCTCGTATATCGGACGGGCGGAACACCGAATGCATATGCCAATATTATGTATCTTCTAATCGCGATTGTGTCCTGCCTGTATTCTGTACCGAACAGTATCATATTTGCATTGATTTGCGGCGTTGGTGTCGGACCGATTGAGGCCATTGTTCTCGAACAGACCTCTTGGAGCTTTTCTCTTGCGTGGGGTGTTCGAGTATTTATCTATATTGCTATTGCATTACTCGTATCTGCCTTCTCGACCGACAACCGGAAAAGAAGTGCCGAAATGATGAATCTTGCAACTACTGATCGTTTCACTGGATTGAAAAATTATGAGGCATTACAACAAGAAATCCTCTTTGATGACCGTTCCGTCTCTCTTGTGACATTGTCCGTTGTTGATGGTAATGATCTACAGGGATTTTTCGGATATACATTCTATAATAAGATCATCGCTTCTTTTTCAAATGAAATACAAAAGGCATTAACAGCATATCCACATGCGCAAATTTTCCATGATTCGGGACTCGAATTTTCTGTTCTTGTACGTCATCCGAACGAGAAAGACAATCTCGAAGACCTGATTGTGACACTTTCAAAGCTAAATGAAACGACACTTAATGTCGAAAATGTACCGGTGTTCATCGCATTCCGCGGCGGCTTCGCAACACATGAAAAAGGGGAGACCATGGAAAGACTGATGAGTCGTTCCAACGTCGCTATGCGATATTCCTTTATGAAGGAATTAAGAATTTGCCGCTTCTCTCCTGGTATGGAAGATTACTATCGCGGTATCGTCAGCATCGCATCCGAATTTCCGAACGCATTGAGCAATAACTCGATTCAAGCTGCTTACCAGACCGTTCATCGCGGCGGCACATATGAAGTTGGCGGCATCGAATTGTTAGCGAAATGGGTACGAAAAGACGGTACTCGTATGATGGCAGATGAATTCGTTCCTGTCATCGAACAAACTGCCGTTATTCACGACCTTACTATTTTCATGACCAAGCGTCTTATCGAGTATTCGAAGCTACCACAATACAAAGACCTTCCGATTTCAATCAATCTGACGGCAGAAGACATTAACGAAAAAAACATCATGGAGTTTATTCGGACGCTCAAAGAAGCTAATGTTGACCCGGCGAAGGTCTTGGTCGAATTGCGCGGCAACTTCGCTTCGGATTTACACCAAACCCGTGAAAACCTACAATTTCTTCGTAACCACGGTGTTTCCATTGTTATCGACGGTTTCGGAGCTGGCATGGCAAACTATGGATTAGTAACGGATCTCCCAATTGATATAATCAAGATTGATCGCTCGCTGATTAGTAAAGTCACAACAGAAAGCGGTCTCGCTCTCGTGAAGAGCATCATCGATTTTGCGAAGAGCTCCGCGATTGAAGTCGTTGCGGAAGGCATCGAGAATCGCAAGCTTGCCGAGATTTGCACCAGCTTAGGTGCGGACTATCTCCAAGGATACTACTTCAGCACGCCGTCGCTCCTTTGTGATACCTTTGAGGATGAAGGCGACGATTCGGAGGATAATGAATAGCATTTAAAATGAGAAATCACTTGTTTCCTTCATTTATCTTACGTCGCATATTTTTCTGCTTTCTGATTCTATTGGAAATCGGGGTTCTTGTGGTTCTCATTTTAATTGGTGGCAGCTATTCCGGTATCATCTCATTGCTGTTTCGTCTCTTAAGCTTGCTCGTCGCGCTCTATGTTGTCAGTAAAAAAGACAAGGGCGGGTATAAGCTCATTTGGGTTTTTCTTGTTTTGCTTATGCCGACAATCGGCGGTGTCATGTACATCTTCTTTAACAACCAACGAACGACAAAATCATATGTGCGCGCATCGGCACGTGTCGAAGCAGAGGTACGCCCTCTCTTTCGATTGCCACCATCGGTAAAAACCGCTCATCTTCGTGCACGACATGATGCTCCTTCCTATACGGTCAACATGCGCTATCTCGACATGCAGGAGGGCTTTCCCGTATATTCCAATACAGAGACCGAATTTCTTACTCCGGGAGAAGTCTTCTTTCCGCGCCTCTTGGAGGAACTCGAAAAAGCGGAGAAATACATTTTCATGGAATACTTTATCATCGAAAATGGCGTTATGTGGGATGCGATTATTGATATTCTCGAACGCAAAGCCGCGCAGGGCATCGAAGTTCGTATCATATATGACGATGTTGGCTGTTTTTTAACCTTGCCAAAACACTTTCGTCAGAATATGCAGGACAAAGGAATAAAGTGTATCATCTTCAACCCGTTTTCGCCCTTTGTGACGACCATTCAAAACAACCGTGACCACCGAAAAATCACGGCAATCGACGGGAAATGCGCGTTCACGGGCGGTATCAATCTCTCTGACGAATATATCAACGTCATACAAAAGCATGGCTACTGGAAGGATTCTGCCATTATGGTTCGTGGTGAGGCGGCTTGGTCGCTCACACTCTTTTTCCTTGAAATATGGCAAATCGCGCAGAAAGCGCCAGATAACTATTATGATTTTTATCCGTGGAAGAACGAAGCTCCGCCGACACTTTCAGCTACTCAAGGCTACGTGCAACCCTATTGTGATTCCCCGATTGATTCAGAGCATGTATCTGAACACGTCTACATGCATATGATTACAACCGCTCAAAAATACATCTACATTAGTACGCCATATCTCATTATCGACGACTCCATGATTTCAGCCCTTTGTCTCGCCGCCAAAAGCGGGATAGACGTGCGTATTGTTACACCGGGAAAATGGGACAAATGGATAATATACCAGGCCTCGCGCTCCTCTTTCCGTGATCTCGTTACCGCAGGGGTCAAAATATACACCTACACACCTGGCTTCATCCACAGCAAAGCCTTCATCGTTGATGATCGTTGCGCAACAGTAGGTACAGTCAACCTCGATTATCGCAGCCTCTATCTTCATTTTGAATGTGGTGTCTGGCTTCTCGATACGCCCTCTATTGCGTCCGTCAAAGAAGATTTCATGCAAATCCTTGATGTCTCTGATGAGCTTCTTCCTGAAGAATTACGTTATAACCCAACGTGGAGTGTCGCACGCCAAATTCTCCGCCTGTTTGCTCCGATACTGTAAAAGCACCGACGCTGCGGTGCTTTTCGTTATACTTAGACTTCAGATTTTTTTCCGTTCTTTTCCACGACTTCAACCAGAAAAGCCTCAAGTCGTTGATAAATCACCTTGCGATTTATCTCGTTATGTGGCTCGTGACGCATACCCGAGCGAAGATCGATGATGAGGCGGTTCTGTCCTGATTCTTGCAGCTTCTTCGTTACTATCATCACGCCCTTGCCATAGTCACCGACCGGATCTTCTGTGCCCGACAATAATAGCATCGGCTTATCCTTCGGAATCTTCGCAAACCACTTCTTGCGATTACATCGCGCTAACATTGTGAAAAGGTCAATATACCCGCGATCCGTAAACGTATAGTTACAAAACGGATCATTCACATACTTCTTTACTATGTCCGAATCATGCGAAATCCAGTCTGAGTTGGTTTGCACCTTTTCAATCTTTGATGTATATACCTTCGACATCGTGCGCCCGATGAAGTCGGCTGGCTTTCTGTCACCACGCAAAAGAATCGAAAGATGTGCCAAGCCTTTAAGCGGCGTTGCCAGTGGATTAGCTGTCGCTGTGCCTGAGAAAATCACGGCTGAAATATCGTTACCGTACTTTTCATACCAAAGTCGCGCGATAAATGAACCCATCGAATGTCCGTACATAATATAGGGCGCATCAGGGTATAGGTCAGTCATAATACGATGTAGCTTTTCCTGATCCTCTACGAGAAAATCCGGCCCATATTTCTTTCCAAAATAGCCGAATGTATCCTTTTCACCAACCGATTCGCCATGTCCCAAATGATCGAGTCCGCAAACAACAAAACCTTTTCGTTTTAAAAATTCCGCCATCTCGTCATATCGTCCCATGTATTCACACATACCGTGCGAGATTTGCATTACACCGCGCGCAGCAGACTTTGGCGGCCAAACAAAGTATTGAATAGAAGTAGCGCCATCAGCGCTAGTAAATGAATATGAAGTACATGTCATTATCGTGTCCTCCGATTCATAGGTTGAATTCATTTTACCATGCATTAATACATATTTGTTTTCTTTTGCGGCAGGAAATAGATGAAAAGGCATTCACAATTCCGAACAGAAAACAATGCCAAAAAATCGCGCGAACGTTGTTGACAGTCAAGTGACCGTCTGATATAATTCAACCATCGAACGGAAAGGAGGCGCACAATATGACCTTTCGATTACCCGGTACCACGATAGAAGTCAATCAGTCGCACTTAGCTGATGTTGATTTAATCTATGGGCCGATGTTTTTATCAGAGGGGATGCAGTTAAGACAGATTACACAGCTCATCGGTGTTGAACCACACACCGTACAGAATTGGGTAAAACGCGGATTCATTCCTTCTCCGGTCAAGAAGCTATATGACCGAAGTCGGTTTGTGCGACTCGCCCTCCTCAATTACTTCAAGGATGTGTTTGCATTGGAACAAATCCTCGAGCTTTTGAGGTATGTGGGACAAGATGATCTCGTATACAAAGCCTTTTGCCATTTGCTTTCTCTTACACCATCGGATCCAATTCGAAGTGAGACAAAGCTTGCGGAGTTCGTAGAAGAGTCCATCGATTTTGTACCGTTGGATTACACAAGAACCAGCAAAGTGCAGGCAGAAAAGCTTCTCACCATTCTTTATGTCGCTCACTTATCTATTGTTTTAAAGCATGAAGCTGAGAAGCTATTATTAAGCTGATCTCGCAAGGGGAGGATAAAGTTATGTTTGCATGGTTCATTAATTGGTTCGAAAGCATGGAGCTGGTAGAACAAATCTATGCGTGCATCGGTATAGTCGGTGCAGTGCTACTGTTTTTTGAAACTATTCTACTCATTTTAGGTGCGGCACATTCGGGTCCGGATTTTGGCGGACACGATGTTGACCTAGGCGGTCACGCCGGTGATGCTCATTTTGGTGGGGGTCATTCCGGTGATTTCGGGAGTCATATGGGGGGGACTCACTTAGGGGATACGAACCTTAGTGATGGCCATTTGGGGGACTTCGGAAGTCACATGGGAGACACTCCCATGGGAGACGCTCATTTGGGGAATACCCAATTGGGTGACGCATACTTCGGTGATTCTCATGCAGGGAATATTGACGGACATTTCGGAGATATTCAAGGGGACCTGCATGGGGATCTCGGGGGGCATATCCCAGTCGAGGTTTTACACCCCGGCGCATTACCTGGCGATATCTATATAGATACGATTCATATGACACATTCACTTCCACAGGATGCTGGAATCGATGACTCGCATCTGCCGCAAGACAATGTCTATCACGACCTTGCAGACAAGACACATGGTACAGGGCTTCGCCTTTTTACCATGCAGGGGATTATCGCCTTTGCTTGCATCTTCGGATGGACAGGGTTAATATTTATTCATGCGGGTCTGCCCATTATTGTGGCATCCTTCCTCGCTTTCATATGTGGATTTGCTGCAATGTTTTTAATGGCTTTGGCAATGTGGGGGATGCTGAAGCTTCAGGACGACGGAACGATGGACATACGGTATGCGCTCAGAAAGAGCGGAGAAACATATCTGCCGATTCCCGCTTCACGTGAGCGTTCTGGAAAAATCATGGTAACCGTTCAAGAACAAATAACTGAATTTGATGCGGTTACTGATGATAAACAGTTGATTCCGACCGGAGCATCTGTCACTGTAATTGGAATTACACGTGGTAATACTCTGATCGTAACCAAACAATAAATAGGAGGATTATACTATGCCATTTGATTTTGAAGTACTCGTTGTTCTTATCATTGTTGCTGTGTTGGCATTTACCTGCTTACTGATTTTCCTTTCTCGTTTTAGAAAGTGCCCTTCTGACCGCATCATGGTCATCTATGGTAAAGTCGGTAAAAATACGGATGGATCGACAAGATCTTCTCGTTGTATTCATGGTGGTGCATCTTTTGTATGGCCGATTATACAATCTTATGCTTATCTCGATTTGACACCAATTTCTATCTCGGTTGACTTAAAGAGCGCTCTTTCTCGTCAGAACATTCGTATTGACGTACCTTCGATTTTTACCGTCGGTATTTCGACAGAACAAGGCGTTATGCAAAACGCAGCTGAGCGTCTTCTCGGACTTCATTTAGTTGACATTCAGGACCTTGCGAAGGATATTATTTTCGGTCAGCTTCGTTTGGTTATTGCAACGATGGACATCGAAGAAATCAACACCGACCGTGATAAGTTCCTCGAAGCAGTTTCCCGCAACGTGGAAACAGAATTGAAGAAAATCGGTCTTCGCTTGATTAACGTTAACGTTACTGATATCAGTGATGAATCCGGATATATCTCCGCTCTTGGTAAAGAAGCTGCCGCAAAAGCAATCAACGATGCGAAGAAGAACGTTGCTGAAAAAGAGCGCGACGGTTCTATTGGTGAAGCGATTGCTCAGAAGGATCAGCGTATCGAGGTTGCATCTGCGAACTCTCTCGCAATCCAAGGTGAAAACACTGCGAAGATTGAAGTTGCACAATCCGAAGCGCTTCGTCGTGAGAAGGCTGCTGAGTCGATGCGTATCGCAATCGCTGCAGAAAAGGTACAAGCCGCTAAAGCCCTCGAAGAAGCATATCTTGCAGAAAAAGAAGCTGAGCTTTCTCGTTCTGCTCGTGAGAAAGCAACACTCGAAGCTGATGTTATCGTAAAGGCAGAGATTCAGAAACGTGAAATCGAGCTTGCTGCTGAAGCAGAAGGTGAAAGAATTCGCCGTCAAGCCGTTGGTGAAGCAAGTGCTATCTATGCAAAGATGGAAGCAGAAGCTCGTGGTATGCAAGAGATTTTGACCAAGCAAGCTGCTGGTTTCGAGAAAATTGTCGATGCTGCTGGTGGCAATGCGAAAGATGCTATGATGCTCATGCTCGCCGATAAGATGGAGGCCTTGATGAAGATTCAGGTCGAAGCAATCCGCGACTTGAAGATCGACAAGGTTACTGTTTGGGACAGCGGCGCAGGAAGCAATGGCGACGGCAAAAGCTCCACAGCGAACTTTGTATCCGGACTTATGAAGAGCGTGCCTCCGATGAATGAAATCTTTGAGATGGCAGGTATGCAGCTTCCTGATTACTTAGGAAAGAAGATGGATACTTCTGCTGTAAATGCGAAAAATGTTGCCGATGCCGCTGATTTGGCGGGAGCTGGCGAAGCGATTGCGGAAACATCATCTGCAGCTACCGTTACGAAAGCATAAATCGTCGCATCTATGTAACTTACAAATACCATCATTACCTTACTCTTCTATAAATAACATTAAGGGGCTGTCACGAGTATCGTGGCGGCCTCTTTTTGCAGTGTGTAGATACGATTCATTGAAGCTGTCAAAGCGGGCCTTGCATGTTCGAAATGAATTTGTGAACAAAATGCAACGGACACGGGTGAAATTATTTTCGTATTTACAGAATTGACATTTACTATCTTGTATCATGAATCCAGAAACAGGGGGGACAAACGAAATGAAAAAAGAAATGCTACTACTTTCCGGAATACTGATTACGTCAGTGATTTTGTCAGGCTGTAATGTAAGGCGCGACGATGAAGACGAAGGTTCAAGTAGTAGAAGAGAAAGAAGAGAAACCACGATAGAGACTACTGTCGAGGAGACGACGAAACGCCAACGGGCTACTGAAACAGAGGAGCCGAGTTTCACGATAGAAACGATTGATCCTAGCGAGACAGAGCCGACCAATGATCCGAATGAGAAGGTTTACTCATTGGAGATGGAATCGATAAAAGATTTACTCGAAAGTGAGGACTTTATCGTTGAAGATTTAGGAAATTCTACTACCGCTGACACATTAGGTTTTGATATGAGTGAAGGCTTTGTTGCAACCAGTGTCTCGGATTCTTCTCAGTACTACTACGTTGTCCGATTCCCGACAGATGAGGACCGCAAGGTGGGCGCTGAATATCACGCACAGTCATTTATCTTCGACTGCTATGATGCAAGCGATATCGAGGATAATAGTGATGAGAATGGCATGGAGCTAATTGTGAATGATTCCCTTTTTCCCATGGTTCTCGAGTGTGATTACGAAACAAACATCTTGATTATTGCTTTTTCCATTGATGTTGGGGGAATGCAAGATATCATTGGAACAATATAGTCCATCCGCTCTTCCTCCGGAGAGTTTGTGTTTATGGAGCAGAGGCCGCATTAGGGGAAATGTGCGGCTTTTTTGCGTGTTTAGATGAATGCCATGTATGCGTAGGAAGACAACTCGCGCGAACGTATTGTAGATAAACGTAAGAGGAGAAACCTTACAATATTGTAAGATTAGTCGCGCGATTTGTAAGGTAAAGCGATGGTTACCACCTCCCTCATATCGTATTCTTGTAGCGTAAAGAAAAGAAATACGACATTCCAAAGGAGGAATCATTACATGGCACTTTTAGAGGTTAATCAACTATCAAAAATTTATACGACGCGCTTTGGTGCAAACCAGGTGCAGGCACTTCGCGATGTAACTTTTTCTGTAGAAGAAGGCGAATACGTAGCGATAATGGGTGAATCCGGATCGGGTAAAACGACTCTATTGAATATCCTGGCTTCTCTTGATAAGCCGACCACCGGTGAGGTGAAGTTGATGGGAAAGAGCTTTGCTTCCATTAAGGAAAAAGAACTTGCCGCTTTCCGTCGAAATAACTTGGGCTTCGTGTTCCAGGATTTCAATCTTTTAGATACGCTCAATATTGCCGATAACATTTATTTGCCTTTAGTACTTTCGGGCGAAAAACATACTGAAATGAAGAAAAAGATGGAGCCGATTGCGGAGCTTCTTGGAATACAAAATCTGTTAAAGAAATATCCATATGAAATTTCTGGCGGTCAAAAGCAAAGAACAGCTGTGGCAAGAGCCTTGATTACGAATCCGAGGATTATTTTGGCGGATGAGCCGACGGGTGCATTGGACTCGAAGTCGACGGATAGCTTGCTTTCTCAATTTTCTGAAATCAATGACAAGGGACAAACCATTCTTATGGTTACACACTCAACGAAGGCGGCCAGCCATGCAAAGCGCGTGCTTTTCATCAAAGACGGGTCTGTTTTCCATCAGTTGTATCGCGGTAACATGAGCAATTCGGAGCTTTATGCTAAGATTTCTGAAACACTTACGGCAATGATGTCTGGGGGTGAAACAGCATGAGCTTGTACACGCGTTTAGCACTGACGAATATCAAGAACAATCGTCAGACCTACCTTCCTTATATGTTGACATCTATTGGGTCAATTGCCATGTTCTTTAACATGATTTCGCTCGCACAGAACCCGGATGTAATGGATGCACCAGCAGGCAGCAGTGTTAAGCTTATGTTGATGTTTGGAACCATCGTAATCGGATTATTTTGCAGCATATTTCTGTTTTACACAAATAGTTTTCTTGTGAAACGCAGAAAGAAAGAATTCGGACTTTTGAATATTTTGGGCATGGGGAAACGCCATTTGTTGCGTCTTGTATTCCAAGAGTCTTTGATTGTGTCGGGAATTAATATTGGCGCCGGTATTCTGGCGGGCGTGCTTTTATCGAAGCTTCTTTATTTGATTCTTTTTCGAGTGATAAGGTATAAAATCAACTTTGGCTTCTCCCTCGATTTCAAATCAATTTTGATTACCGTGGCAATGTTTGCAGCAATCTTCTTTGCAAGCTTCCTCACTACCGTTCGCACGGTCTCCATCTCATCACCGGTCGAGCTTTTGCGTGGTGGAAATGTGGGTGAAAAAGAACCGAAAACCAAATGGCTTCTCGCCATTATCGGTGTCGTCTCGCTAGGTATTGGTTACTTTATTTCACTAAACGTAAAGACGCCGCTCAATTCGTTACCGATGTTCTTCGTTGCTGTACTCTTTGTTATGGTCGGTACCTATGCGACATTTACCGCTGGGTCAATCGCTTTTATCAAAATGCTTCGCAATTGGAAATCGTTCTACTATAAGTCAAATCATTTTACTAATGTTTCCGGCATGCTTTATCGTATGAAGCAAAATGCTGTCGGACTTGCCAACATTTGCATTCTGTCTACTGCCGTTCTTGTTACGCTTTCCACGACGGTCTCTATGTTTATCGGTATGGATGGCATGCTCAAACAAATCTATCCATATGAAATGGAGATATATACTTTTCAGGCAGATCATGAGGCCAGAGATAGAATACTAGAGTGTGTAGATTCCTTCATTGAGGAAAAGGAAGTTGCTGTTGAAAATAGAATCGAATTGGCTTCCGTTTCTTTGACCGGCTATATGGGCGGCAATCAATTCACAACGGATTCCGTAGGCGACAGTAGCACAAATTACTGCAGCATATGCATTTTTACGCAGGATGACTATAACCATTGCACGGGCAATGATGTGTCATTGGCAGATGATGAAGTGCTTTTTTCCCAGGTTGCCGGCTCGTTTAAGGAAGACGATGTACATATCGCCGATTATCTGTACGATATTGTTGGGGATGTTGATTATATGACCATTTTCCGTGACGACCGTACAGTGGTGGATACGTATGTTTGCGTCGTGAAAGACGATGAGCAATTGCTCAAAATGCTCGAATTAGATGACCTTGAGGGAGGACCATATACCACAGAAACAGCTCCTTTTCAGTATGAGATTAGCTTTGATTATGTGGATTTGACAGAGGAAGAGCAGCTTGCATTCAGTGAAGAGCTAGATGATGCTTTATTGGTCACAGAATCCGGAGCTTGGGTTAACTCAAGAGAGGGAAGCCGTTCAGAATTTTTCGCCATATATGGTAGCCTCTTCTTTATCGGCATCTTCCTCGGACTCTTATTCCTCATGGCAACCGTTATGATCATTTACTATAAACAATTGTCAGAAGGTTATGAAGATAAAGAAAGATTTCACATCTTACAAAGTGTCGGTATGGATAAGGGAGAAGTCAAAAAGACGATTCTTAATCAGGTTTTGATTGTTTTCTTCTTGCCGCTGGCAACTGCATGTGTTCATATCACCTTTGCTTACCCTGTCATTGTGAAGCTTTTGGCTTTATTAAACCTGACTGATACTGCGCTATTTATTCGCTGTCTTTTGGGAACGATTGTGGTTTTTGCTATGCTCTATGCTTTGGTTTATGCCATTACATCGAGAACATACTATCGCATCGTTGAAAAATAACTAAACCAATTTACGTAATGATTCTCTCTTTACTGAACAGACCTTGCCAGAAATGGCAGGGTCTGTTTATTTGTTGTTTGAGATACCATTCATAAGATAAATGATTGAATGCGTAAAAATGATGGCGAGAATATGGTAAAATTATTTTGCAAATTAATACCACTTCTAGTGTTTATGATGTGTGGAGGGATTCACGATGCGAAGTATTATCCAATATGCCGAAGAAGAACAACGTACCTTTGAAGAGTTACCGTTTAATTCGGTGGATGCTGTAATTCTATCTCATATCAGCTATTTCCATTGGGAGCTCGTGATTGGGGACTATCTCAGGAAAGGGTCTCCTTGTCCTTCAAAGATTCTCATCAGGGAGTTGCCCGCGAAAGAGGCGGCGATTCCGCTAATTGAAAGAATTGCCTCTCCGGACGAGTGTTTTCTGCTTTATGAAGCGATTCGAGTAAGCCAACGGTTTTCATTGATTGAATTAACGCGGTTTCATGAGATTGAAGACCTGGGGAAAGAAGAGCAATTTGCGGCCGTGACATGCAATATCGACGACGAGATGGCATATATTTCGTATCGCGGAACGAACGGAACCTTCGTTGGATGGAAGGAAGACTTTAACATGGCGGCGATGTTTCCTGTCGGTTGCCAGGCAGACGCACTGTCATATCTTTTGGACGCGGCAAAACATCTTCCGAAAAAAATAAAGCTTCTCGTTGGTGGACATTCAAAGGGCGGAAATTGCGCGATGTACGCAGCAACATATGCACCACTTGATGTGCAGAAACGAATTGAAAAGGTCTATTCTTTTGATGGTCCGGGGTACAAGATTCCGATACACGAGCTTCCCGAATACGAGCCAATTCGTGATAAGGTGGAGCATTATATTCCGAAGGCCTCATTGGTTGGCCAGCTTTTGGAGATACCGACGAATCACAAAATCGTAGAGAGCACTTCGATGTGGCTTTCGCAACACGATCCGTTTACCTGGTATGTTGGTGCGACGGATTTCATCTATGCGTCTGAGGTATCGCCGCAGGCGGAGATTCGTGTAAATACGGTGAATGCATGGGTGGCGACGCTTTCTGACGAAAAACGCCGCGCGGTGGCCGATACGATTTACCATATTGTCCAAGCGAGCAGAACGGAGAATGTGTTTGAAATCTCTGATACGTGGCGTGATAAGGCGAATTCTATCCTCGAAGCGACAAAATCAATTGACGCCAAAACGAAGGAAAACATCATCGACACGATTCGTATTTTGGTCTATCTGAATTTAAAGGAACACAGAAAAAAGGGTCTGGCATTGCCAAAGATTCCCTCTTTGAAATTGCCTCCGAAGGTTAAGTAGAAGCAGACTCCGAGCTTCCTTTTGCATTAGCGATGTTTACAATCCAAACGCCTTTTTTTACGAGGTACCAGCCGACCAAGAGCTTTATCACATCACAGCATTGGATGATGGTGAAGATGATGAAGATGGATATCCCGGTAAAATTGGAAAGAAGAAATGCAATCGGCACAGTAATTACCCAGGAATAAACACTGTCGAACAAGAATGTAATCATGGTTTTACCGCCAGAACGAATGGTGAAATAGAGGGCGTTGAGTATGCCCTGAACGGGTAAAAAAGCAGCTTGAATCATGATAAAAAGTGTCGCGTGATGACGCACCTGATCTGATGTGTGGTATAGGTTCGGGAAGAACTGGGATAAACCCAATAAGATGACTGTTAATCCGAGGCAAAGCAGGCCGGTGAATCGGGCGAGTGCAAAGGCATCTTTTTTCGCACGATCGAATTCTGAGGCACCGAGACGTTGCCCCGAAAGAATACCGACGGCATTTCCCATGGCGATAAAAACGACATTAAACAAATTCATTAAAACATTGGCAATATTGAGCCCCGGAACGATATCCATGCCACGGATGGAATAGCATTGCGTCATGACTGCGATTCCTGCCGCCCACATAAATTCGTTTAGAAATATTGGCAAGCCATTTTTTACGATAGTGAGAGCGAGCTTAATGGGCAAAAGGACGGTACGATAGATACCGCGAATGACCTCATAGCGATGTTTGTTCCAATGCACCCAAGAGACGAGCACGACAAACTCGACGACACGAGCAATGACCGTCGCGAGTGCGGCACCACGGACACCAAGCTGTGGGCATCCGAATTTTCCGAAGATGAACAAATAATTGAGAACAATATCTGTCACGACAGAGACGATTCCTGCTGCCATGGCGGGAATGGAGCTTCCTGTTTCGCGTAGAGTACCTGCGTATACTTGTGTGTACGCAAAGGGCAGAAATGAGAAGAGCATAATCGCGAGGTAATCCTTGGCCATGGAAACGGTTAGTGACAAATCGACGTCGGCGGCCTCTCCTCGCAAATACCGGGCAATGAGAAAGTCTCCACCGAAAATAAAAACGAGCGTGCCGAGTAAAACCACGAGTGTGGAGAGCCAAAGCTTCAATCGGAAAGTGTTGCGGACATTTTCGAGGTCGCCCTTGCCAAAGTATTGTGCGCCGAAAATACCGGGGCCGGAGAGGCAACCGAAGATGCCGAGATTAAAGACGAAAATAAGCTGTCCGATAATGGAGACAGCGGTGATGGCTTCGGTGCCAAGGCTTCCGACCATGATGCTGTCGACCATACCAACCATATTAGTGATAGCATTTTGAATCATCATCGGCACGGCGAGGGCCAAAGCAATTTTGTATAGTTCTTTGTTCTTCATAAAAACAATCCTTATTTTTCAAATGTGTTTTTTATTTAGTCACTGACATTTAGCTCTTTACGGGAAAGGTGCAAGAAAACCTTTGTTCCTTGGTTCAACGTTGATTCAATAGTGATGGAGTGTCCCAAGCGTTTCATGATTTCTTTGCAGAGGAAGAGTCCGATGCCACTGGATTTACTATTCGCTCGACCGTTAAACCCAGTATATCCACGTTCGAATACGCGGGGTAAATCTTCGGGGCGAATACCGATGCCGGTGTCTTCAATCACCAAAGTCATTGAATCATTCATATAGATGCGGATTTTACCCGTTTTTGTGTATTTCAGCGCGTTTGAAAGCACCTGGTCAATCACGAATCCCAGCCATTTCTCGTCGGATAACACGCGGTCGTCAGGCTTTTCGTAATCAAGAGCGATTTTCCGATAGATAAAGGACCTCGCATGTTTCTTTACCACTGCTTTAATTACTTTATCGATGGGGAAATAAGCAAAGGCTAAATCGGAATGAATCGAATCCATTCGCACATAATGCATGACCATATCTACATATTGCTCGATGGAAAAGAGCTGTGCTACCAACTCATTTTTGTTGGCGGTGCCGTCTTCCATGTCTTGTAGCATCAATGACATTGCGGCAATGGGGGTCTTTATTTGATGCGCCCACATGGAGTAGTAATCGCTCATCTCTTGTTGTGCAGTGTGAAAATCAGTCGCGGAACGGCTTCTTGCTTGATTGAGCGCAACAAGTAGTTCTTGATAATCATCTTCCAGTGGAGAAAAAGAACGCGGTAATTCGCCGAGCAAGGCGTCGATGTTTAGAAGAAGTCTTTGCAAATCATTATGTTTATTCCATAGACGAATAAAGCGAAGAATGAGGAATGCAAGGACAGAAGTGAAGCAAAGGAGCATTGTATAAGCGATGACTTCCCAATAGACACCATAAAGGAGCATTACGAAAATGCAGATGACACTACAAATTAAAGCACAGGTCAACGAATACTTGTCGGCCCATATCAGACGTAGAAGGTACGAGAGAATCGTCCTTTTCTTTGCTTTTTTCGTGTCGTGTTCAGTCAATGATATATCCGAGTCCTTTCTTTGTGCTGACGAAATCGGGAAGCCCGATTTCACGTAGTTTTTTGCGAAGGCGTGTCATATTGACGGTCAACGTATTGTCGTCGACGAAGCTGTCACTTTCCCAGAGGCGCTCCATCAATACTTCGCGAGATACAATCCGACCGGCTTGTTCGAGAAGCGTTTGCAAAATCTTAAATTCGTTCTTGGTAAGGTCAGTTTTCTGCCCGTTAGACTCAAGCGTATTGTCTAAGAGATTCAGGAGAAGGCCACCATGAGAGATGACATTCATCGTTTGTGTAACCGAATAGGAGCGGCGTAAAAGTGCCTGAATCTTTGCCGTTAGGACGTTCAAATCAAAGGGCTTCGCAACAAAATCGTCAGCGCCCATATTCATCGACATAACCATGTTCATGTTGTCCGATGCCGACGAGAGAAAAAGAATGGGTAAATCTGAGATTTGGCGTATCTGAGTGCACCAATGAAAACCATTAAAAAAGGGAAGGACGATATCAAGGAGCACCAAATGTGGCTCTGCGGCAACGAATTCCTCAGCTACTTTAGAAAAATCATTTACTAAAATGACTTCGTAATTCCATTTCTCCAAATGAGATGCCAATGATTTTGCGATGATTTCATCATCCTCTACAACAAAAATACGATACATGAATTTCCCCTCCTTGATTCATGCGTGTATTTTACCATGAATCATGCGATATAATGAATAAATAATGATTAGGGAGAGAAACGATGGCGAAGTTTGTACTATTCTTTTTTGTTTACGCTTTTATCGGCTGGTGCACCGAGGTTGCTTATGCGGCTTTGGAAGAAGGCAAATTCGTGAACCGTGGATTCTTGTTCGGACCGGTTTGCCCGATTTACGGATTTGGTGTCAATCTTGTTCTTCTTGTAATTAATCCTTTCAAGGATAATCTGGCATTACTTTTCCTCGTATCTTGTTTATTAACCACGTCGGTCGAGCTCGTTGGGGGGTTCCTAATGAAGAAGCTGTTTCACCAAACATGGTGGGATTACTCCGATAAAAAGTTCAATCTTGGCGGATATATTTGCCTTTCGTTTTCCATTCTTTGGGGTCTCGCATGTGTCCTCGTTGTCGACGTCGTACATCCGATTATCAATGCAGCTGTGAACCCGCTTCCGGAATACGTGCTATGGATTATTAACAGCGGTTTTGGTGCCGTTTTCCTCGCAGACCTCATCGCGACAGTATTGGCAGTCGTCAAGATGAATCGTCGTATTGCGCAAATTCAGGAAGTGGCGACGGCACTACACAACGTTTCCGACAAAATCGGAGCGGGTGTTGCTGATCGCACATTGACCGTACTTGCCAAGGCGGAAAAGACGAAGGAAACCGTGAAGGAGAAGCAAGATGTTCTTGTGGCGGCGATGAAGGATCAGAAAGACGCTCTTTCCGAAGGAACAAGGCAACGAATCGATGGGGCGAAGCTTCGAATTGAAGAAGCCAAGGAGTATCTTGATGAAATCCGGAATAAATCAGACGACGAAGAACAGAGAGCATCCCTTGAGGGCCGGTTGCGCACACTATACGCCGCACTCGGAAAAGAACAGAAGCGTTTCCTGCGTGCATTCCCACATTTACAATCGACAAGGCGAAGAGAGCTTTGGGACGCGGTTCGAGTATTTTCAACGACAAAACTCCTACAAGGAGAACGAAACCCTGAAGCCAAGCAGGAGAAAACGAAGAAGTGATATTATTCTCCGCGCGAGAAAAGCATTTCCTGTCCGTGTCTCTATGTGAAATGTGCCAAATTTATTGAAAGATACAACGGCAAAATGCGACGTATCACCTCGTTTTTTGTGTTGGATAATATACAAATCTGTTGTACAATTTTAGCAGTATGTAACGAATGAATTACCGAATAACGGGGTGTAGATATGGGCAATAAAATACTTCTTGATTGCACGTTGCGTGATGGCGGTTACGTCAACGATTGGGCATTTGGCAACAACAATATGGTCAATATTTTCGAGCGTATCATTGGAGCCAATCTTGAGGTCATCGAAGTCGGTTTCCTTGATGACCGTCGTGAATTCGATATTAACCGTAGCATTATGCCGGACACCTTGTCGGTGAATAAAATCTATGGTCATTTGAATAAGGGCAACACGATGGTTGTCGGTATGATTGACTACGGCACATGTGATATTTCGAATATTATGCCTTGCAAAGACTGCTTCCTTGATGGTATTCGCGTGATTTTTAAGAAAGAAATCATGCACGATGCGATTGCATACTGTAAGCAGCTTAAGGCGTTGGGATACCAAGTTTTTTCGCAAGCGGTGTCCATCACGGCATATAGTGATGAAGATTTTGATGAACTGATGGGGCTCGTAAATGACCTCGAACCATTTGCTTTTTCATTGGTAGACACATACGGCCTTCTCCATAAAGAGAAGCTCCAACATTATTTCCAGATGGCAGATGCGAAATTGAAGCCGTCGGTAGCCATCGGATATCACTCCCACAACAATTTTCAGCTCGCTTTTGCAAATTGCATTGAGCTTCTTCAAAATGAAGTCGACCGTACTCTGTTAATTGACGGCACTCTCTATGGCATGGGCAAGAGCGCCGGCAATGCGCCAATTGAGCTCCTTGCTACCTACATGAATGATTATTGCGGCAAGAAATACGTGAAGAGTCAGTTACTCGAGGCCATCGACGTAACGATGCTTGATTTCTATAAGAAGACACCGTGGGGATACAGCTTTAAGTTTTTCCTCTCGGCATCGAATGACTGCCACCCGAATTACGTTTCCTATTTAACAAACAAAAAGAAGCTATCCGTGAAGGACATCAATGCAATCCTGGACTCCATTACGCCTGACAAGAAGCTTCTTTACGATCAGAAATACGCCGAGGAGCTTTATGTTAATTACCAAAAAAATGAATGCGACGACGGCAAGGCCATCGAACGCCTGACACGCAAGCTTTCCGGAAAGAATATCCTGCTCTTGGGGCCGGGCAATCGTGTCATTGATGATAAAGATCGGGTTAATGCCTATATCGAGGCCAATCACCCGGTAGTAATTGCCGTGAACTTTCTCCCGAAGAGCTATTGTGTCGACTATATCGTCATGAGCAATGCGAAACGCTATGTTCAATTGTCATCACAGCTCTCCATGATTCCGGATTCGATTCGCACGATTGCGACGAGTAATGTCACACGTGCACTTGGTGATTTCGATTACACCTTAAATTACAGCAGTCTTCTTGACGAAGATGCCATGATTGTAGATAATCCGCTGATTATGCTTTTGAAGCTTTCGTCAAAAATCGGTGTAAACAGCATCGCACTTGCGGGCTTTGATGGATATACGACGGCGGAAACACCAGATTATGTCAATCCCAACATGGCACACAGCTTCAGTAAGACGAAGGCCATCGAGATTAATGAAGATACGAAGAAGAGTCTCGCTCGAGTAAGAAACGGTCTGGACATTACTTTTGTGACCGAATCATATTACGAGAAAGACCTCGTCGAATAAGCGTCAATACGCATTTCATACACTGGAGAGAAGACTTATGAAACAAAAAATTGCCCATCTCATTGCGGATTTTCTTGTTGCGCAAGGAATCGAAGACAACTTCACCGTCACAGGCGGCGGTGCCATGCACCTGAACGATGCGCTTGGCCATCATCCCGGACTTCATACCATCTATAACCACCATGAGCAGGCATCGGCCATTGCGGCGGAAAGCTATGCACGTATGACTGGAAAAATGGCTTCGCTTTGCGTAACGAGCGGCCCCGGCGGGACGAACGCCATCACGGGCGTCATGGGCGGATGGCTTGATTCTATCCCGATGTTTGTCCTTTCCGGCCAAGTGAAAAGGGAAACGACAATATGGTCGACTCCGGTTCCGCTTCGTCAGCTCGGCGACCAAGAATTCAATATTGTCGACTCCGTAAAGAATATGACGAAATACGCGGTTATGATTACCGAACCGACGTCCATTCGTTATCATTTGGAAAAAGCATTCTATCTTGCTACAAACGGCCGCCCGGGTCCGGTATGGCTGGATATCCCACTCGATATCCAAGCGGCGATTGTTGAAACCGATGAGCTCGCAGGGTTCTCTCCTGACGAACTGGATACACCACTCAATCCAACATATGATGAGAACCTCACACCTGAGATTCTTTCCAAAATTGCTATGGCCAAGAAGCCGTGTATCCTCGTTGGCACGGGAGTTCACCTCTCCGGGATGCGCGAGGAATTAAGCAAACTGGTTTCGCAGCTTAGCATTCCGGTTGTCACTGCATGGAACTCCAACGATTTGATAGCAGATGCAAATCCTTGCTTTTGCGGCCGTCCGGGTACCATTGGTGTTCGTGGTGGAAACTTTGTCGTTCAGGGCTGCGATTTGTTACTTGTTCTTGGATGCCGTATGAACATCCGAATCATCAGCTATAACTATCGTGATTTTGCGAAGGATGCCTTCAAAATTGTCGTTGATATCGACGAGAACGAGCTCAAGAAACCGACCGTCACACCAGATATGCCGATTCATGCAAATTGCGGCGATGTGATTCCTTCACTGCTTCGTGCGCTTGAAAAATCGACGAATACCTATGCAATCGGCGCGGCGAAGAACGCTGATCATAAGGCTTGGCTCGACCACGCAAGAAAAGTTTTCCTTCAATATCCTGCCACCATGCCGGAATACTATGCGGTTAAACAACCGATGAATCCATACGCTTTTGTCACGGAATTCAGTAAGCTCTGGTCCGACGATGAGACCGTGATTTGCGGTAATGGCAGCGCCTGCGTCATGACCTTCCAATCCGCCGTAGTAAAAGAACATCAACGCCTTTACACGAACTCTGGCTGCGCCGCCATGGGTTACGGTTTTCCGGCCGCCATTGGCGCCGCTGTGGCGAATAAAGGCAAGCGCGTCATTTGCATCGATGGAGACGGCAGCTTCCAAATGAATTTGCAGGAATTGGCGACCGTTGGATGCAACAAAATGAACATAAAAATCGTCTACTTAAATAACGAGGGATATCATTCCATCCGTCAAACACAGACGAACTTCTTCCAACCGCCGCTTTTGGGCATTGGTGTGGGCTCGGGGCTTACGTTCCCGTCACCCGAAAAGCTCGCCGCGGCCTATGATATTCCGTTTGTCCGTCTCGACAATTTGGACGACGTAAAGGAGATTACCGAGAAGCTCTTGTCAACAGAAGGCCCAATCTTCTGTGAAGTCGTTGTTGACCCGAAGCAGAATTTCTCGCCGAAGCTCTCTTCGAAGGTGCTTCCGGACGGCAAAATCGTATCACCATCACTCGATGACATGTTCCCGTTCCTCGAGCGAGAAGAATATGAAGCAGCAAAACGATTGGAGACAAACTGATTCATGAAAAGAGCGGTTATTACCGGAGCGACAGGCATGATTGGGCTCGCGATTATTCGCGAACTGATTCGAAATGAGGTTGAGGTATTGGTTTTAACGAACCCATCTTCTACCCGCAATGCCGGCATTCCGAAACATCCCTTGGTGACCACCGAGGCGGTGGAAATGAGCGCATTTTCGTCTTTTCATACGGACAAAAAATACGATGCTTTCTTCCATTTGGCATGGGGCGGCACACATGGTGACGCACGCAATGATATGCCCCTGCAGCTCGATAATGCGCGTGCGGCAGTCGAAGCGGTTCGATTGGCTTCACGTATCGGATGTGAAGTTTTTATTGGCGCGGGAAGTCAGGCGGAGTACGGTCGAGTACCGGATGGCACGAAGCTTGCCCCTGACACGCCGACTTTTCCGGAGACGGGATATGGTATTGCGAAACTGTGCGCAGGACAGATGACACGAGTGGAATGTAATGCTTTGCATATTCGTCATATCTGGATGCGTATATTGAGCGTATACGGGCCACATGACGGTGAGCATACGATGGTGATGTCTGGTATCCGTCAGCTTCTCGCAGGGGAACGCCCGACATACACCAAGGGCGAGCAGATGTGGGACTATTTATACTGCGATGACGCGGCACGTGCCTTTATGCTTGCTTGCGAAAAGGCTCCGGACGGCGCCGTTTATGCATTGGGTGGAGGGCGAGTGCAGCCGCTTCGAGACTATATCACGACAATACGGGATTTGACCGCACCACAAGCGGACATTGGTTTTGGCGAAGTGCCCTATTATGACAAACAAGTCATGTACCTGTGTGCCGATATTGATACGCTGACTGCCGATACTGGTTTCACACCGCAAACATCCTTTGAAGAAGGTATCAAACAAACGCTAGAGTGGATTAAGACAGAGAAGTGAGGATACAGTTATGAAGAAAATCAGCATTTTAATTCCGTGTTATAACGAGGAATTAAATATCATTCCGATGAGTGAAGCGATAACGAATCTTTTTTCCAACGAGCTGGCAAACTACGATTGGGAGCTCATCTTTATTGATAACGATTCGAAAGATAGCTCACGCACTTTACTTCGTGAAATCTGCCATAAAAATCCACATATCAAGACAATCTTTAACGTCCGCAACTTCGGACAATTCAATTCGCCATACTACGGCCTTTTGCAAACGACAGGTGATTGCACGGTTACTATGGTTTGCGATTTCCAAGACCCGATTGAAAATATCGTTAAATACGTGCGCGAGTGGGAAAATGGCTATAAAATCGTCATCGGAATTAAGACGACGAGTCACGAAAACAAAATTCTCCGTTTCCTTCGCACCTGCTACTATAAGCTAATCAAGAAGCTTTCTGACGTCGAACAAATTGAACATTTCACAGGCTCCGGCCTTTACGATAAGGAGTTTATTGATGTGCTGCGTCGCCTCGATGACCCAACCCCGTTCTTGCGCGGTATTGTTGCCGAGATGGGCTGGAAACGCAAGGACATTCCTTATGATCAGCCGAAACGCGAACGCGGAAAGAGCTCTAATAACTTCTATCGACTCTATGATGCGGCTATGCTCTCGATAACATCGTATACCAAGGTCGGTCTTCGCATCGCGACCATCGCCGGTGCACTATGTGCCGCCTTGAGCCTCGTAGCCGGTCTTGTATACTTCATTTTGAAGCTTTGTATGTGGAATTCATTCCCGGCGGGTAACCTGCCGATTCTATTGGCCGTTATTATCTTAGGCTCTGTTCAAATCTTTTTCATCGGCTTCCTCGGCGAGTACATTCTTGCCATTAATAACCGTATGATGAAACGTCCGCTTGTCATCGAAGAAGAACGAATCAACTTTGATAAGCAAACCGTGTCTGCGGAGATTGAAGCGAAAGCAGAAGCAATCGTGGCACCATTGAAAACCAACCTTTTGGCAAAAGAACCGACCAAGGTCAGAAAAACCAAGGCCGTGAAGACGGATAAAGAAGAGGAGCAATCCAAACCCGAGAAGCCAAAGAGCACAAAGAAAACAACGAAAAAATCTGCCGACAAGAAAGACAAGGACAGCAAGGAAAGTAAAGATTCTGTCGGGGAAAATTGACAATCGAAACCATATGCTCGTATAATACGTGAGATGGTTCACACTGGTGGTAAATGCCCGATTTTCGGGATTTTACGAATAGAAGCACTTGCATTTTCATAGCTGTGAAGTGCGAAAAGAACGAGGTGAAGGACATGAAGGCAGTCATATTAGCAGGCGGGTTCGGAACACGTATCTCCGAAGAAAGCCACTTGAAGCCGAAGCCTATGATCGAAATCGGAGGCATGCCGATGTTATGGCATGTCATGAAGACCATATCGAATTACGGCATTAATGAATTTATCATTTGCTGTGGATACAAACAGCACGTGATTAAGGAGTTTTTCGCTGACTATTATCTCCACCGTTCGGATATCACTTTCGATTTTACCGCAGAGAATAAAATGGAAATCCATTCGAACTTTGCCGAACCGTGGCGCGTAACCGTCGTGGACACCGGCCTCAATACTATGACCGGCGGTCGAATCAAGAGAATCTCTCGCTATATCGGCGAAGAGCCGTTTCTTTTGACATATGGTGACGGTGTTTCCGATGTAAATATCGAAAAATTAATCGCATTTCATAAGAAAAACAATCATATTGCTACGTTGACGGCGGTTAGCGTCGGCCAGCGTTTTGGTGTTTTGGATATCGCGAGCAATGCATGTATTCAATCATTCCGTGAGAAATCCGAAGCGGATGGCAGCTTAATCAACGGCGGCTACATGATTCTCGAGCCGAAGGTTTTCGATTATATCGAAGGCGACAAGACGGTTTTCGAGAAAGCTCCGCTCGAAAAGCTGGCCAAGGAAGGTCAATTGGACGCCTTTAAGCATAAAGGCTTCTGGAAGTGCATGGATACACAGCGCGATAAAATGGAACTGGAGGAAATGTGGGCATCCGGAAATGCCCCATGGAAAACATGGTAATGCTGGATTTTTACAGAGGGAAAAGAGTGTTCCTGACTGGACACACCGGATTTAAGGGCGCGTGGCTCTCGAAGATATTGGTCGACGCAGGCGCCGAATTGACCGGATATTCACTGAATCCGCCGACGGAGCCGTCTTTATTTAGCATGCTCGAGCTTGATGAAAAAATGACTTCTGTCATCGGAGATATCCGCGATACAGATGCTCTTTCAAAGGCTTTTCAGGCGGCAAAACCGGAAATCGTCATTCACATGGCGGCACAGCCGATTGTTCGTGACTCTTACGTTCGCCCCGCATATACATACGAAGTGAACGTCATGGGCACGGTCAATATTTTGGAATGTGTTCGTATGAGCGATACGGTGCAGTCCTTTTTGAATGTTACGACGGATAAGGTCTACCATAACAACGAATGGGAATGGGGCTATCGTGAAATTGACCCGCTCGACGGATTTGATCCGTATTCGAACAGTAAATCCTGTTCGGAGCTCGTCACACATAGCTACAAATTGTCTTTTTTTGCCGATCGTGACGTTGCGATTTCGACGGCACGTGCAGGTAATGTCATTGGCGGCGGTGATTTTGCCGTCGACCGCATCATCCCGGACTCTATCCGCGCTGCCTTGGCAAAGCATGCCATCGTCGTGCGTAATCCACATTCGACAAGGCCATATCAGCATGTCCTCGAGCCGCTTTTTACCTATTTGCTCATTGCAAAGAAACAGTATGAAGATAAGTCTTTTGCCGACTACTATAATGTAGGACCAGACGATTGCGATTGTGTCACAACCGGCGATTTGGTCAATCTGTTCTGCGACGCGTGGGGCGAGGGCATGACATGGGAGAACCAATTTGTGGGCGGCCCGCATGAGGCGAACTTCCTGAAGCTCGATTGCTCAAAGATTAAGAAGACTTTCGGCTGGAAGCCAACATGGCATATTAACGAGGCTGTATCGGCTTCTGTCGAATGGGCAAAGGTCTATCGTGACGGTCAATCCGTCAATGAAATAATGAATCAACAAATTTCGGCATTTACCGCCGATTGGGAGGAGAATAACCATGTTTGAAAACATGTCAGAACAACAAGCAAAAGAATCCATTCTCGAGATGGTGAAGGAGTACTGTGATACTTATCACAATCAAAAACCGCCCTTTACTCCGGGGAACCGCATTCCGTATGCTTCCCGAGTATATAACAGCGACGAAATGCTCAATCTTGTCGATTCTTCGCTCGAATTCTGGCTCACATCCGGTCGCTATACCGATGAATTTGAAAAGAAACTCGCCAACTATCTTGGCATCAAGTACTGCTCGCTGGTAAATTCCGGTTCCTCTGCGAACCTTATTGCATTCATGACCTTGACCTCGCCGCTTCTCGGCGAACGTGCTGTAAAGCGCGGTGACGAAGTAATCACAGTGGCTGCCGGCTTCCCGACAACCGTTACACCAATGATTCAATATGGTGCAATTCCGGTATTCGTTGACCTTACCATTCCGCAATATAATATCGATGTTGAAATGCTCGAGAAGGCCCTTTCTCCGAAAACAAAGGCCGTCATGATTGCTCACACACTCGGCAATCCGTTTGACCTTGCTTCCGTCAAGGCTTTCTGTGTAAAGCATAACCTCTTCCTCGTCGAAGACAACTGCGACGCCTTAGGCTCTAAGTACACGCTCGACGGAAAAGAATATTTCACAGGAACCATCGGTGATATCGGCACATCGAGCTTCTACCCGCCGCATCACATGACTATGGGTGAGGGCGGTGCCGTATACACTAATGATCCGCTTCTCAATAAGATTGCCCGCTCCATGCGTGACTGGGGCCGTGATTGCGTATGCCCGTCTGGTATGGATAATCTTTGCGGCCATCGCTTTGACAAGCAATACGGTGAGCTGCCGCTTGGTTACGACCACAAGTATGTCTATTCTCATTTTGGATATAACCTCAAAGCCACTGATATGCAGGCGGCAATCGGATGCGCACAGCTTCAGAAATTCCCGACCTTTGTCGAGAAGAGAAAAGAGAACTTCAAACGCCTAAAGGCGGCGCTCCTTCCTTACGAAGATAAGCTCATTCTGCCGGTTGCTGCTGAAAACGCCGACCCGAGCTGGTTCGGATTCCTGATTACTTGCAAACCGGGCGTTTCGAGAAATGAAGTCGTCCAATACGTAGAAAAGAAGGGCGTACAGACAAGAATGCTGTTTGCCGGCAACCTCACCCGTCACCCTTGCTTTGACGAGATGAGAAAGAGCGGCGAAGGCTATCGCGTCGTCGGCGACCTTTCTGTCACTGACCAAATCATGAATGACACCTTCTGGGTCGGAGTCTATCCGGGCATGACGGACGCCATGATTGATTACATGGCGCAAACCATTATTGAGGCCATTTCATGAGTAAAATGACAAACTGGTTATCGCAAATTATGAACCACCCAAAGATCAAGCCCTTGATGCAATTCATCAAGTTCGGTTTGGTTGGTGTTTCGAATACGTTGATTTCACAAGGCATCTACTATTTATGCGTCCTCGCATTCGGCTGGCATTACCAAATCGGCAATATCTTAGGCTTTGTGATTAGCGTCACCAATGCCTATATTTGGAACAGCCGATTCATCTTTTCAGACGGCCAAAAGAAAACCTTCAAAGAACACATCACGGCGTATGCCAAATCATTTACGTCCTATGGCTTCACATTCATTCTCAGCACAGTGCTTTTGTTCGTGTGGGTCGAATGTCTCCATATCTCCGACCTTATTGCGCCGTTGATTAACCTCGTGATTACCATCCCGATGAACTTCTTGCTCAATAAATTCTGGGCATTTAAGCGCAAAGAAAACGCGACGACAGCCGCAGAACAAACCCTGCGTCAAAAGCTAAAACCAATCGACATCGTACTCCTATGCGTCGTCGGAATCGAACTCGCTCTCATTGTATTCGTAAATCTCACCATGCTTCGAAACCATTTGGGCTTCGATGCATCGTCATGCTATCTCTTTGTTAAGGAATTATGGAACCAAAAGACTCTTTTCCCGAATGATTGGTCCTATCAGACCGGCCTCGGAATGGATTCTTCTGTCGTTATGGCATGGCTCGTCTATGGAGCGATTGGTGACGTATTCACGGCATATGGTCTATGCAACATTTTAACGACCGGAATTATTGTTGCCGCCGTTGCCGGACTCACACGCGAAATGAAGTGGCAGCTATCTTCACGTCTTCTTACAATCGCGCTCATCATAACGCCTTATTTTACGACCTTCGACACCAACAATGCATTGAATTATTTTGCCATGGTATATGGATTCATGGCCTCGTACAGCTATCGTGTCATACTCCTTTTGGCATTCGCCTTAGTCGTGACCCGTCTGGCGCGCAAAGCAAAAATGCGTGAAATACTCCCATGGGCAGCTATTTGTCTTGTTCTTTCGTTTCTGACAGGCCTTTCCACGGGATTATTTATGCTCATCATGACTGTCGCGCCATTTGCACTCTATATCGTAATACGTGCATTCGTTAAAAATGATATCAAATCCGTATTCTGTCGCGAAACATGGTTCATTGCCATTACGGGTATCATGATAGTAGTAGGCAAAGTCATAGCCGCTCGCTTTTTTCACGTCGAAAGTCGCGATACCAGTATCGCATGGATAGCCAAAACCGAAGTCGTAAGCAATGCTAAAGGTCTGCTATTCGGATACTTTGACATCACATCCATGTTCCCAAGTACTACGGACATATCGATTATTTCACTGAAAGGAATCGCATATTGTGTTTTCTTTGCCGTCGGTCTATTCATTCTCGTTGCAAGCATCATCGCGACAAAGAAACACCTTAAAGCAGAAGATGTCGATACGCCACTCTTTTCCATGATTATTCTCATTCTCTCCAATATAGCGATCTTACTTTTTTCGTATACAACATATGGGTCGGAAGTGTTCGAGACGCGTTACGTGATTTTTATCTTCATGGGCATGCTCCTGCTTGTCGGACAATACATCGAAGACTTGCCGAAAGACCGCCTCTTCTCTAAAACCATCATATTGTGCGTCATACTCGGTATCATTTGTTCGAACGGCATTTCCTATTATTCTCTCTGCCGCAATCACACCAACGTAGAGGAGCTGGAGATTCTTGCTGACATCGTTGACCAATATGATACCCCGATGGTCTATGTGGTCGGTGATGAAAACCTCGTGCTTGCTCGCAACTTGCGCGTGATTGACGAAACTCGTACATATCGGACGGTAAATGATGGCTTTGCCGGTGCTCCCCTATGGGGCGACACCTTACGATACTACAATGCATCAGATTATCAAGGCGAAGTCGTAATGATTACGACCGAAGACGCATACGCAACGATTCCGACCTACATTGCCGAGCCATTTGAGCTTGTCGGCACTTGTGGACAATATCTGATTTATCGCGCACCCTATATTGCCTATTACGGATTCCTTCTAAGTGAAGGCGATGACGGCCAATGGCTACTGGATTTGCTCAAAACGGGAGAGCCCGTGAGCATGGATGATGTGTATGGTGGCTATGTGTCGCACAGTTAATTTGCGTTGAAGAATTCTTTTAGCAAATGAGAAGTAATGCGAAGAACGCAAAAGTAAATTCCTTGTAGAATAATTTATATTATGATATATTAAAAGTACTTAACAAATTCAATGCCGAGCACGAAAAGTAGCTCGCGATATTTTCCGTATTCATTAACCATTGAAGGTCGTATTTTTCTACATGCATCAACAGACGAAAGCTGTCTGTGTGCAAACTCGGTGCAACTCCTGCAACAATCAGAATCATTCATTACATAAACTCACTATTCAATGAATAAATATCTGTATAACAGATTTACAGCACAATATATGCATTATAGGAGTGACAAGATGGATTTTAGTGAACTGGTTGGCACGATAAAAAACAACAATTTTATTGATTCTCTGAAGCTGTTTGGTGAAAACATCTCAATCAACTCCATTATTATGCTGATAATGATGGTTTTCTTGCTTATCGGTGCAATCGATAAAATACGAGGAAACAAGAGAGGCTACGGTCAAGAATTTGATAATGGATTTAATGCCATTGGGCCGATTGGTCTTGCACTTATTGGTATATACGCCGCCGCACCTATTTTTTCCATGCTGTTAGGGCCAATAATTACTCCGATTTTCACACTTGTTGGTGCCGATCCCTCCATGTTTGCGACGACTCTTTTATCCAGTGATATGGGTGGATATGCTTTGGCGCAAAGTATGGCGAAAAATGAAACGATGACCATGTTTTCGGGCTTGATTCTCGGAACGGTTATGGGGCAAACAATCACTTTTACAATTCCTGTCGCATTGGGCATTCTCGAGAAAAAGGACAGGCCATATCTGGCAGCCGGTGTTTTGGCAGGCCTGGTAGGTGTTCCTTTCGGCTGTATCGCAGGCGGCTTACTCATGAATATCACTTTGTATACGATTAGTTTTGTCACAATATTGATTAATCTTATCCCGGTAATAATCTTTGCTGCCTTGCTCTGTCTTGGGTTATGGTTCATACCAACAGCAATGATAAAAGGCTTCAACATTTTTGGTACCGGCGTCTGCATTGTCGGCACAATGTTGACCGCAATTGCGGTGGTTCAGCAGATAACCGGAATATTCTTGCCTGTTTTTGGTGTTATGTCTACCGTCAACGAGAGTACAGGAATGACGAATTTGGATGAGGCTTTATTGGTTTGTGGTCAAATCGGTATTATCTTGATGGGTGCTTATCCAATGGCAAAATGGATAACAAAGGCATTCAAGAAGCCTCTGAATAAAGCCGGTAAAAAGCTTGGCGTAGACGATGTCGCTTGCTCGGGAATGATAGCCAATTTAGCCAATTCCGTTCCGATGTTCAGTATGGTGAAATCAATGTCTGACAAAGGTAAATTGCTCAGTATCGCATTTGGTGTATCCGCAGCTTTTGTTTTCGGAGACCACCTTGGCTTTGTCGCCAGAACCAGTTAGGAAATGGTCTTTCCGGTAATCGTGGCAAAATTGGTCGCTGGAATCTTTGCTGTGGCTGCTGCGATGATTATCGCGCCGAAAATCTTACCTAAAATCAAAGCCATTCAAAAAAAGTCGGATGAATCTGAAACGAAAGCCAAGAGTGCGGAACAGAAACCGGAGAAATCTTGATAACCATCAGTGGACAGCAAAACTATCGCGAAGTGCAATTTTATTACATCACATAGTAACAAAAGCCCTATTCGATTTGGCGTCGAATAGGGTTTTTCATGGTCATAATAGCATTAACAATATGAGTATCTGTTACTGCACTTTACGCGATGCCGTTCATGCCAGGGACTACATCTTCTCCTTCAAGAAAAGCACAAAAGCTTCAATCGGCATGGGTCGTGCGTAAAGGAAGCCCTGGATGTAATCGATATTGATGCGATGACTACAAAAACGAATGCAAATGGTGTTTATTCCTTCCCTGCATCATTTGATACAGAATCCGGCGAATACACCATCTATGTTTCCTCTGAGTCCTATAATACGGGAATCGGCTTAGTCACTTTGGCATCTAGCAACATTACAGATGCTGATGTTACACTTTCGGATTATTGCTACTTACTTCTCGCAGGTGCATACGGCAAACATCAGATGAACACAGACACCACTTGGGTTATTAAAGTAAATGGTGAGCTTAGCAAGTTCACGGGCATAATGCTTGATGGTGTCGCTGTTGCTGCAGATAAATTCGACAAAACAGAGGTAGAGGGAAGCACGAGCATTACACTTCATGCAGATTATCTTAATACACTCGCAGTAGGGACGCATACTTTGCGCATTCTTTACACGGATGGTTTCGTTGATACACCATTTACAATAACGGCAGCTGAAGTTACAGCAGCTGCTGCGGACATTCCTGCCACGGGCGATAGTAGTAACATCATCCCATGGCTTGCAATTTCGGTGCTGACCTGTGCTGCTGTTTTGCTTGTAGTGAGCAGAAAAAGTAAGTATACAAACAATTAACGAAGAACAGCAGAAACGGCGGGTGAGAAGACCTTACTCGCCGTTTGCTGTTTGATAAGTAACGCAATCGCATTGAATAATTTGCGAATTCGCGGTATTTTGTTAAAGGGGTGGCAATATGAAACATTTAAAGATAGCCAATATGACTTGTGAAAAATGCGTGGAAAGAGTGTCGAATTGTCTGTCAGACATGGGGCTGGATTATGTTGTCTCATTGGAGCAATCGACGGTCACGATTAATGGAAGTGCCGCACAAGCGTCGGCCGCCATTGAAGAACTCGCAGATATAGGGTTTGAGGCACAGGAAATCTAATATACATATGGATTGCAGATTGCAGTTCTTGATCTGCCAAACATTACCAGCTGAAACCACCAAAGTGTGTCAGGGTTTGCGATGCAACTCGCGAACCTTCTTTCATCGCCTCAAGGATATCTCCGCCGCCTTCTGACGACGGGCGAGTGTAGGCGCCGATGAAGCCTGCTTGATAGGAGTCACCGCAACCGGTTGTATCCACTATCGTTTCTGCCGGAATCGCCGCGGCTCGGTATACGAGCCCATTTTTATATGCAATACTGCCGCGCTCGGCAAGCGTTCCGACAAAAATACCCGAATACTGAAGAGACCAGCTACGTAAGGTTTGCAAAAACTCGTCATCGGCACTGATGAAGAAATAATCTGCCATCGAGGCGAGTCGAGAGAGCTTGGTTACATTACGATCCGTATTGCAATCGATAGATAAGCCAAAGTGACTACGGGATTTTTCGCGAAGAATATCCTCAAGCACCGGAGAACGGTGGTTGACGTGGACAATATGGGCATTTGCCATAAGTGCGTAATCCTCGTCAGAGAGTGCGTAGGACTGATAAACACCGCCATTCCAAGAGTCGGGAAGATAATAGCGGTCGCCGGTTTTTGTAAGATAGGTGCGGTTGCTCGCAGTGGTTTTGCCTTCGAAAACATGTAATCCTGCGCGGTCAATGGGCAGGTGTTCCATCGATTCGAGAATGGTCTTGCCACAGTCATCGTCGCCGATGGCGCTGATGACACCGACATGTAGATGCGGGTAATGGCAGGCATTTGCCGCGAAATTCAAGGCTTCGCCGCCTGGACGGATTTCTCCGCTCGCGACAAAGATATCGGCGCAAATGCAATTCATGGCAATGATGTTTTTCATATCATTTACTTTCTCTCCATCGAAATCGAAGTATCCGACCTTATTGGCAAAATATGCGAGAGCTCGACTATTTTACCGCCTTAAAAAGACTGTTTTTATTGGCAAAGCTTCGCAACGACAGCATTAATGTCCTTACCGTCCGCCTTGCCCTTCAAAGCGCCCATGACACTTTTCATGATGTTACCCTTGTTTTTAGAAGCAACTACCTCGGCAAAGTTTTCCTTTAAATAGGCCTCGATTTCATCTTGCGACATCATCTTTGGAACGAACTCGAGGAAAATCTTGTATCGCGCCTCATATTCCGCTTTCAAATCTGTTCTCGCATCCGGGCAGCTATCTACTTGCTCCTTCATGCGTTTTACTTCCTTAAGAAGGACAGTATCTACCATTTCTTCCGGAATATCGTCGCGAAGACCTTCGTCGATGGCGACCTTCTTAATCGCAGCAATCAAGCAAGAAATCGATTCTTTTCGTTCTTTATCATGAGCCTTCATTGCGGTAATCATTTCACTTTTTAATGCTTCCATTTTCATAGTTAAGTACCTCCCAAAATCAATACGCTACTATTTTACCCCAGAAATTGAGAGATAGCATCAGTCGAAGCGGTGCTTTGCAAAGAAAAAGCAATAAAGAACAGGGAAGAAGTGCGGCTGTTATACTGTGATTCGTGTGAATAATCGCGTCGAGGCGGCATGGTGCTATAATGAAAAAAGCATTGCCCTACGCTGAAATCAAGAATCACAGCCCCGGGACAGAGTGTCAGCTGAACAATCAAAATAGAGATGGTGTTTTTATGAAACAAGAAAAAATTGCGATTGCCGGAATTCCAGCCATAATCTGGGGCGCACCGTCCGACAAGGTATTTATCCATGTGCATGGCAAAATGTCACGCAAAGAATATGCTGCTTTTTTCGCAGAGATAATGGAAGAGAAGGGTTATCAAACGCTGAGCTTTGACCTGCCGGAGCATGGCGAACGCGCTGATGACCACGAGCGGCGTTGTGACGTGTGGAATGGCATTACAGATCTCGATGTGATTGCCAATTTCGCCTTCGCGCGTTGGACGCATGTGTCCTTATACGCTTGTAGCCTTGGTGCCTATTTCAGCCTGAATACATATGCGGACAGAGCTTTTGAGCAATGCTTTTTCCAGTCGCCGATTGTGGATATGGAGTATATGATTCGGCAAATGTTTATGTGGAATGATGTTACCGAGGAGCGTCTCCGTCAAGAAAAAGAAATTGACACGCCGATTGATGCGCTTCGCTGGGACTATTTTCAGTATGTTCTTGCCCATCCCATCACGAAATGGCCGCACCCGACTACCATCCTTTATGGTGGAAAAGATACGTTCCAGTCTCGCGAGGTGATTACAGAATTTGCGAATCGATTCGGTTGCCAGCTTACGATTTCGGAGGCAAGCGAGCACCCATTCATGGGTGACGGCGATGGCGAGATTGTGAAAGCTTGGCTGGTAGGCGAATAAGAAAAGATTTGCTACTGCCGCGATTCCAAACGTATGTATGAAGCCTAATGCCAATACAATTTATGTAAGAAAAAAGCACAAGGAGCATTTAGTGCCCCCTATCTTATCTGGATTGACGAAATGCCCGCGGTGTGGCGGTAGTATGTATGGTGTAGTCAATCGCAAAGAGAAGAAAGATGGTAGTGGTGAGTTTTACACAGATATGTGGTATTATTTATGCAAGAATAGTAAGAATCAGACAGGTACAGAGTGTAACTTTTCAAAGCATATTAGACAGGATATTGTCGATAGAGAAGTAGAAGCCATTGTGAAGTGGGTTCTAAAGGATTCGGACTTTAGAGCAAACGTATTAAAGAGCGTTGGTTCAGGTGTTGATTTATCGGGCTTGCTGGAAACAGAAGACAGATTAACAAATGATTTACGAAAATTAGAAACAAAGAAGAAAAAATTATTATCAAAAATTAATGCATTGGACGCTGATGATGAAGCATATGACGATTTGTACGATGATTTGCAGAGTGTTTTGAAAACACAGTATGCTGATATTAAAGCTGTAAATGAGAATCTTGTACAAAACTCCATACTGATTGACAATGCGAAAAATAAGCAAGCATCTATTGCTAGTTATAGTGATATTTTGGATTGTATCCTTGATAGTATTGGTGCTGATGATATGTCGGATGAAGTCGAAAAAGAGATTATGAATAGCATAATAGAAAGAGTTGATTTGTTCCCAGAGAAGCAAAAAGATGGTCGCTGGGTTCGTAGAATCCAGTTCAAGATACCACTTAATATTGAGGGTAAACGCTATGATACAGTTGATATTAACCCTAAAGATAGCGTTGATAAAAATTCCCTACCTTTAGAGACACATGTCGAAACAGTATGCTTATTGTCCAAACTCAATGTCAACGAGCATATCTATGTTGATCTCGA